>NZ_JAVAYM010000089.1:0-545 GCF_054185205.1 Bradyrhizobium sp. 14AA
GTGATCCTGGGTTGCGTGACACAGGCCGGCGAGCAGGCGTTCGCCTTCGGGCGGAATGCGGTGCTTGCCTCCAAGCTCCCGGAATCCGTTCCGGCCGTGACGATCGATCGGCAATGCGGCAGCTCGCAGCAGGCGGTGCAGTTCGCTGCGCAAGCGGTGATGTCGGGCACTCAGGATGTAGTGATAGCCGCCGGCGCGGAAAGCATGACTCGCGTTCCGATGTTCTCGAACATTTCGTTGCACCAGAAGGAAGGCATTGGAGCCGGCCCAATCAGCGACCGCATCCAGAAGCGGTTCGGCGTGGAATCCTTCAGCCAGTTCGAGGGAGCCGAGATGATCGCAAGGAAATACGGGTTTGATCGGCTGACCTTGGACCGGTTCGCGCTCGAAAGCCACCGGCGCGCGGCGGAGGCAACGAAATCCGGAGCCTTCAAGAGCGAGATCGTTCCGCTCAAGATCGAAGGGGGAGAGCACATCGTCGATGAAGGAATTCGATTCGACGCTTCGCTGGAGTCGATCGGCTCGGTCAAGCTTCTGAAGGAGAA
>NZ_JAVAYM010000090.1:0-541 GCF_054185205.1 Bradyrhizobium sp. 14AA
TAAAGCATCTGATCTAAAAGTTGTTTTTTGATGCGCGTTTTTAGTCGTTCGTATTTTTCTCCTTTTAGCCACCAGTGTTTTCTTTGTGCTTGCTGTTGAACTATTTCCTTGTTAAGTATTTTTCTCCGCTCTGCTATTTTTTGCTTTTCAAGATTTATCTCAGCGATCTGCTGCTGAATGACTGCAACTTTACGTAACGAGTAAAATATATCCTGGCGAAATACAACTTCGCCGAGTAACTCTTTCATATCTAACAGTGACTGCAGGTTTTTAAGTTGCATATCATACAGGCGTTCCTTTTCGGCTAACTTTTCTTTTTCTGCATTTAACTTTTGTAATGATGCTTCACATGCAGCCAGGCTCTGCGCTGTTCTTCTTATAAGTCGATTAACTTTACTTAACAATTCGTTCAAGCTCTTTTAGAGTTTCACTCATTGGCATTTTTTCATTAACTGACTGTTTCAACCAATTTGTGAGTTTAGGCCGTGCATTCATAGCAAAATCATTTTCAGCATTTTGCCAAGCGCGATATTCCCCTAAG
>NZ_JAVAYM010000015.1:0-207328 GCF_054185205.1 Bradyrhizobium sp. 14AA
GCGCTCGGCGCTGGAGCTGTTCGAAGACGGCGTACCGCTTGGTCCCGCTCACGCCTTGCACGATGAGATCGCCACGCTGGGTGAAGGCCGTTTCTCGCATTGGGCCCGCGATCTGCTGTTCTCGAGCTCGGATGGCCAGGACCCGCGCCACAATGGCCGACGCTATGTCGTGATAGCTGTGCTTCCCTTGAAAGGATCTAGGTTAGGACGCCTTGCCCGGACGGTAGTTTATTCGACTGCGAGTGCTGTCCTGCCGAGGGCGCGGACCGTCTTGCCTCGCTCGATCAAAGTTCGCCTGTCGAAGCACGCTCTGGCGATGGAGAGCGCTCTTGCGCGCCGCGACAAACGATCGTTCGAAAGCCGGCATGGCCCACTATCGGACTTTCAGCCGGCATTTCTTCAATCGACGTTCAAAGACGGTCCGATCGTTCTCTGCAACAATGCGCTTGCATGGGGCGGCGTCGAACGACAGGTCGTCAATACGCTGCGCGGTCTGGCCGGGCGGCACGGCCATGCGCCCCATTTGCTGTGCGTACGCCTTGGTTACAGCTCCGACTATGATTTCTACAAGTCAACACTTGCCGATTTCCGAGGCGAGATTCGGAATGTCATCGACCTGAAGCGGTCGCGTGACCATCTGGCGCGGATGTGCTCCGGGCTTGAGCGCCGGATCCGAGAAGCGACCGCATGGCTTCCCGTCGACGTGCAGGACGAGATCCTCATGTTCGCTGGTGACTTTGCGCAGCTCAAGCCATCGGTTGTGCACGTATGGCAGGATGCGCTTTCGATTTCCGCGGGATTCGCGGCTCGCATGGTTGGCGTGCCCCGAATCATCGTGTCGAGTCGCAATATGGCGGCGAAGCGCTTTGCCTACCATCGTCCATACATGGCGGATGGCTACCGGGAGCTTGCCCGGTGTCCTGACATCGTCATGCTCAACAACAGCGAGGCGGGCGCTCGCGACTATGCCCAATGGCTCGGCCTCCCGGTTGATCGATACCGGATCATTCGGAACGGCATTGACGCGGCGGAGATAAGTTTACCGCCGGAGGAAGCCGTGCGCGAGTTCAAGTCGAACATCGGCTTGGCGGAGGGGCGCCCGGTCATCGGATCGATTTTTCGCTTCTATCCCGAGAAGAGGCCTCTTCTATGGATCGAGACGGCGGGGCGTATCGCCGTCCAGCGGCCGGATTGCCAATTTGTGGTGTTCGGCACTGGTCCCATGAAGAGCGAAGTCTTCGCTTATGCACAAGAGAACGGCTTCGCCGACAGATTGTACATGCCCGGCACCGTCGCGAATGCAGCGCTCGGGCTTGCGGTTATGGACCTGTTCCTGCTGACCTCCGAGTTCGAGGGCACGCCGAACGTAGTGCTTGAAGCCAGCCTTGTCGGCGTGCCAGTGGTCGCTGCCGATGCAGGAGGCACGCGCGAGACGATTGACGAAGGGGTCACTGGCTTCGTGGCAAGTTCCGACGGCCCTGATGATCTCGCGGCGAAAGCGATGCGGGCGCTGACGGACCGGGCCTGGCGCTGTCGGGTCCGCGACACTGGGCCGCGATTTGTCCTCGAGCGGTTCGGAGTCGAGCGAATGCTTATTGAAACGCTCGACCTTTATAATGTCAACAAGAGCTAGTTTGGATCACGACAATCATGTTCTCAGTCGATCACCTTAACGTTCTCCGGTCCGCCGAGATCGAGAAGATCAGCAGGCATCTGCGGCCGGCTGGCGCTCGAGTTCTTGAAGTCGGAGCCGGCACCGGGCAGCAGGCAGTGGAGCTCAGGCGTCGCGGGTTTCAGGTCGAGGCCATCGAGATTCCGAGCTCGAACTACGTTCAAGATCGGATGTTTCCGATCGTCGATTTCGACGGCAGGCACATTCCATTCCCGGACGCGAGCTTCGATGTCGTGTTTTCATCCAACGTGCTCGAACATGTGCCTGATCTCGTGCAGATGCACAGTGAAATCAAGCGCGTCCTCAAGCCGAGCGGATATGCCCTGCACGTTCTACCTACGCATGCCTGGCGGTTCTGGACCACGCTCTCCGCGTTCCCGACGGCGGTCCAGTACGCTGGCACCATCGGCGATCAACTCAAGCCGCGCTGGCCTCTCTCTCTCTCGGAAATCAAACGCCTAGCGGGCGCGTGGTACCCGGCTGGCCGGCATCTTGCTGCTCCCTTCGGCCAGCGCCGGCACGGAGAACGTGGCAACATCATCTCCGAGACTTGGATATTCCATCCGAGCTGGTGGCGCCGGAATTTCTACGCCAACGGGTTTGAGATCGTCAGGGATGAGCCTATGGGACTGTTCTATACTGGCAACATGACGTTCAACACGCGCTGGACACTGGAGCGCCGTGAAAGGCTTTCACGCGTGCTCGGCAGCGCATGCCATCTTTTCGAGATCAGGAGCCGGGAAACGCGCGTCGCCGAGGCGCTAGCCGGAACGGGGAACTAGATCGGCAAGTTTTCGAACCATTCCGGAGGCACAGCCGTGCCCTGGCGACAACGGCAGAGAGCGCAGACGTGTGTGGACTAGCAGGCTTTATCGATCTGGATCGTCGCTTTGCGCCGGACGAGCGCAAGCGCATCGCTCGCGCCATGGGACTAGCGATAGAACATCGCGGGCCGGATGATTGGGGCGTGCTCGACGAGCCTGACGCAGGTCTCGTTCTCTCCTTCCGGCGGCTCGCGATCATCGATCTGAGCGAGGCCGGGCATCAACCTATGGTCTCGAGTTCGGGCCGCTCCGTCATTGCGTATAACGGCGAGATTTACAACGCAGCCGAGATTGCCAGGGAAATGGAAGCGAAAGGACATCGCTTCCGCGGACACTCGGATACGGAAGTCATGCTGGAGGCGTTCGAGGCATGGGGGATCGAAGCCACGCTGCCTAGGCTGAACGGCATGTTTGCCATCGCCTATTATGACCGTGTGCGGCGGCGCCTCACGTTGATTCGTGACCGCATGGGCAAGAAGCCGCTCTACTTTGGACGATCGAACGGCGCCTTGTTTTTTGGTTCGCAACCGAAATCGTTCTTCGCATTGCCCGGCTGGTCACCCGAAGTCGATCGGACCAGCCTTGCGGGGTTCATGCGCTTCGGCTACGTGCCTGCCCCACGCTCGATCTATTCAGGTGTCGAGTGTCTGAGGCCGGCCGAGCGCGTCGACATTGTCGACGGTCGAATTGCGGACAGAAGCCTCTATTGGAACATCCGCGAGCTGGCCGCTGCAGCGCAGCGCGCCCCGGCGTCGCTCGGGGATCAAGAGGCCAAGACCAGGCTTCAGGAGTTGATCGACGAAGCGGTCGCCAGGCGTATGGTGTCGGACGTTCCACTCGGCGCCTTCTTGTCGGGCGGCATTGACAGCTCCACCATCGTTGCCTCGATGCAGAAGGCGTCGAGCAAGCCCGTAAAGACCTTTTCGATCGGATTCCAGGAGGCCGAATACGATGAATCACGGCACGCCGCAGCCATCGCGCGTCATCTGGGAACGGATCATCACCAGCTGATCGTGTCGCCATCCGACGCTCTGGAGACTATTCCGCTCATTCCGGACTATTATGACGAACCCTTCGGGGACGCGTCGCAAGTGCCGACGTACCTCTTGTGCAAGCTGACGCGGCGCCATGTAACCGTCGCTCTTTCCGGAGACGGTGGCGACGAGCTGCTGGCCGGATACACGCGTTATCGGATCGCGAACGAAGTCCTCGGCGCGACCAACGTGGTCCCGCACGCGTTGCGGCCCGCAGCGATAGCCGCGTTGCGGAACATGCCGAACGCCGCTTGGCGGGTTCTTGAACCGCTCATACCGAAGCGATATGGACAATCACCGCTTGCCGGCAGAGCCCAGAGGTTGGCAGACCTTCTGGCGCGAGGTGCAGAGGAGCGCATCTTCCAGGGGATCGTCGGACAGTGGTCGGATCCAGGGGATATTGTGCGAGACGTACTGCACAAGGACGATCCGATCTGGCTCGGCGCTCTCCGCGACGATCTTCCTAAGCCGATACGGCGTTTCCAGATGCTCGATACGCTGACTTATCTGCCCGACGACATTCTCGTGAAGGTAGATCGGGCCAGCATGGCTGTTGCCCTCGAAGCCCGTGTGCCGCTCCTCGATCAGAGAGTCGTCGAGTTCACGCTGGGTTTGCCAGAGCATATGCTGGTGCGAGGCGGCGAGGCGAAATGGCTATTGCGCCAGGTGCTCTACGATCGTGTTCCGAGAAACCTCATGGACCGGCCTAAGACCGGCTTTATGATGCCGATCGACCAATGGCTGCGGGGACCGTTGCGGGAATGGGCGGAGGATCTGCTCGATCCGAAGAGAATGGAAGTCGATGGCATCTTGAATCCTGTTCCTATCCGCGAAACCTGGGAGCAGCATTTGTCCGGGCAGATCAATTGGCAATACCGTCTTTGGTGCGTGCTCATGTTCCAGGCCTGGAAGCGCCGGTGGATGGACGGCGCGCAGGCGACCGCGGCATGCCTTGCGCTGAATTGAGATTGCGTCGCTTTAACGCGCCCCCGACAGAGGTTCGATCGATCGCATGACCAGCCGCGCGCGCATCTTGCGACTTCCATCGCCTCAACGCACCGTGGGATTCAGGCAGGTTGTGGAATTGCCTGACGACGTTCCGGCGGGCGATAGCGTCATGACGCCGAACGTGTCGACCGCCAGGCTGTTCGAGGATGGCCTGGAACTCGGACCGGCGCATGCCCTGCATTACGAGATCGAGGCGCTCGGTGGGGGACGCTTTTCGCATTGGGGGCGTCAGCTGTATCTCTCATCGTCAGACGGCACTTCGGCAAGCGAAAACGGCCGTCGCTACGAACTCCTGGTCGAGTCCGAAGGCGAAGGTGCAGCCCGCATGTTGCGCGCGGCCTCCAACGCGGTTTCGTCGCTCCAGACCGACTATCAACGTTTCGAAATGGCGGAGCGGCTGTTCAATCTACTGGTGCCCAACACGAAACTCAGCGAGTTCGGCCGCACGTATTTTGAGGATCAGGAATTCGCCGCCATCTATGAAAGGTTTGGCGAAGGAAACTATCGCGCCTATGACCGGCGATGGACCGTGGCACAGCTTGCGCGACATGCCGTATCGCTCGAAGGCGCGTTTGCCGAATGCGGTGTCTATCGGGGCGCGACAGCATATCTGATCGCAAAGGCGCTCCGCTTGCATGGAGCGCCGCATCTCAAGCTGCACCTCTTTGACTCCTTCGCTGGGCTGTCCGCCCCGTCCCTGATTGATGGCTCTTACTGGCGGGCCGGCGCCATGGCCTCAAGCCTTGAAGAGGTTTGTGCAAACCTAGCCGAGTGGTCGGATAGCGTCGTCATGCATCGCGGCTGGATACCCGAGCGGTTCGTCGACGTCGCTGCGGACCAGTTTGCCTTCGTTCACATCGACGTCGATCTCTTCCACCCGACGCGCGAGAGCCTCGCCTTTTTCTATGAACGAATGCTCCCAGGTGGCATCGTTCTCTGTGATGACTACGGTTTTGCGAGCTGCCCGGGAGCTCGCAGGGCTATGGACGAGTTCTTTAAAAGCAAGCGTGAGACGATCATTCACCTTTCAACTGGCCAAGGCTTGGTCATAGTCGACAGATGAACAGGCTTTTTGGGGGGAGCGCCCGCGATGGTCACAGCGTGGGCGAATGCGTGAGTGCTAAGGACGGCCGCCGGCTGCACTTGCGCTGGGTGGTGGTGGCCGTCCTGAGTGCTCTGGTTTTATTAGCGGCTCTGCTGCATATGTTTGCTGTCGCACCGATATTGTGGAACCAAATCCGTATAGACCAGATTCATGCGGAGCCCGATGGCATCGCTTATTTCTCCGCGATTGATGCTGGCGATGAAAATCAGCTGTGGCGATCGGGCTATCGGCTCCGCGAAAACGGTGCTTTGCTCAAGCCGCGGACCGACATTATCGACGCCGTTCGCACGCAGGGGCGTGGGACCTGGGCGTATTGGCGCGGTGGGCTGTGGTTCAGCGCATCCGATGGAACCGATCCGCGCACGAACGGACGCTCCTATGTGCTCCAGCGGCCAATCCCAATACCTGTCGGGCTGTTGATCGGCAACTTTCTGACGACGCTCGTCCTTCTTGTTCTCGCACTACCAGGGACCGGTTTGTTGGACCGATTGCGCGTGCTTACTGGTTTGCGCTCATTGTCGATGTCGATATTCGCGTGCCTCGTCATCCTCATCCTGTGTCTAAAACCCTATTTCTACCTGCTTCATGAGAGTGAGGAAGGCCCAAGCTGGGCACGATGGGGGTTGGTGATCGCCCTTGCGGCCAGTGCTTCGCTTATCGGGCATGGCGCGCCGAAACGGCTCCGCATCGCAATGTCAATGCTGGCCGCGATGTTCGCGTTGGGTTTTGTGATAGTGGCGTCTGGGGTGCTGAGGCGCGCTGGCGTAGCACAGATAGGATCGCCCTTCGTAGCGTGGGGCCTGAGCGTCATATTCGCCGCTCTTTGGAGTTGGATCGTGTTTCGCTGGCCCGGCCTCGCCGCAGTGCCGACCTGCGCTTACGTCTGGATGCAACACTATGTGCGCAGGCATTCGCTGATTACTCCCAACGTTGACGTGGACTGGACGCCAATTGCAGAAAGTACAATCTTTTTCATAACCTGCCTCGCCGCGGCAGCGCTGGTATTTCGAGGGCTCGATTGGATGTTGCGTATTGCAGTACCGAAGTGCGGCTGGCCACAATCTGCGCGCCTCGCCGAGGCAGATGTTGATGATTCATTGGGCGTCGCGTGCACCGGGCTATTGATGTTGTACATTGCTGCACACATGGGAAATTATTTCCATTCGGCGATGGCGAAAATTCTGCTCGACGGGGGGCCATTCTCCTGGGTGAGCGGAAATCAGACCTACTTCCTGGCCTCGAATGCCACCGCTCTCGGCACAGCACCGCTCCATCTATCCCCCAACGCGCTTGCAGTTTGGGAAACGCTAAACATTCCTGTGAATGTGTTGACGCTCACCACGCAACTGGCCGCACTGGCAGCGCCACTGATCCCGGCGGTGATCGTGCCGCTCACGATGATATTCGACGTCTGGCATCTTGGCGTGTTTGTGTTTTCTGGAATATTCTTCTGGAAATGGATGTTGCTGAACGTCGCAATTATCGTGGCTTGGGCAGGACGTACGGAACATGTTGACCGGCGCATGCGCTTGCTTGCGTGCGCGCTTACCGCCCTGTCGCCATACTTCTTTGGCATCATAGAGCTGGGCTGGTACGACACGCCTGCTCTGAATCGTATCGAAGTCGTCGCCGTCGATGAGCATGGTGCGCGCATTCCGGTCCCGGCGGCGTATTTCCGCGCTCATAGCTTCGCCTTTGTATCGATCCTTAACTGGGGTCCAGAAACACAGAGTCAGCTCTATCCCACGGGCACTTGGGGGACGACCAAAGACTGGGATGTGATGCGAGCAGTGTTCGATTGCCAAGTGCAGGGGACTCCACAACTGGCGCCTGGAAAATTAATTCATCCCAAATTGACCGAGTTCATTCGTAACACCCACGCGGAACGACGCGCGGAGCAGTTGCAGCGCGCCGCCGATGGCATATATTTCTACCCGCACCACGTCTTCTCCAATCCGTTTGCTTATGGCCCATTTTCTCAGGTGAAATTGGACAAGATTCGATCGTACATCATACTTGCGCAGGGACTTTGCACCGATCCGCACAGCTTGGAGACCACCGTGGTGCAAAGCATCAAAGTCGCCCAAATAGACGTCAACTGAGAAGCGCGCGGGCGGCCACTATTGTGGAAGATCGGCTGTCCCGGACCATTGCTCTCTTGGGCGGTGGCATCGTTAGTGACCTCTCCGGTAAGATGTCATTCCCATCCGATCCGCCACGCAAAATCCGATCGCGCGATCTATTTAGGATCAACGAACGAGTTGGGACTGAGGAGATGCTTCGATCAGCCTCGGCGCGAGGTTGATGATAGAGGTCTCATAGATCTCGGGAGCCCCTTCAATCAACATCTCGAGTGCCTCAAATCGTACATCGTGCTTGTGCTTATCGACGCCCGCCAGTGCAGCGGTGACAAAAAAACTACCGGCTCCAAGATTGGCTTGAAAGCTAACGACGATCCTAAGCGTTTCACCCGCCCGCATGGGAGAAGTTGGCTCGTGCCTGCCGGTCTGCATGTCCCAACCAAATAGGTCCAGACCGCGCTTGTCGCGGACAAGCCATCCGAACACGAGTGGTCCAACATCAACGTTCGCCTTTATCCAACAGACGAGGTGGTAAATACCGAGGCTTTGTAGCCGATTGACGGGCTGCCCATTTTGATCCGTGATCGCAATGGCATCGATCTCTGCCGCGTGGTCGCCATAGCGGTGTTCAGCGAGACGAGGCCCATCGAGCA
Source organism: Bradyrhizobium sp. 14AA (assembly GCF_054185205.1). NCBI lineage: Bacteria > Pseudomonadati > Pseudomonadota > Alphaproteobacteria > Hyphomicrobiales > Nitrobacteraceae > Bradyrhizobium > Bradyrhizobium sp. 14AA. The sequence goes on from NZ_JAVAYM010000015.1 coordinate 8,378, forward strand.
GTGGCGCAACCACATCCGCCGGCGTTGCGTACGAACTTTCGGATCCAGCTTCGATAGCGACAGTCCCGGCCGATTCCGCCGTTTCCGCAGTTGAGCGAGGGGACGCACGCACGTCATCATTTGCAGTTTTTGGTCCCTCGTATTCGCGGTGCTCATCAATCGATGGCATGGAACCGTCAGGCGGTGGGACCGCTTGCTTGGGAGCAAACAGCATCTCGTGGTAGATATTGCACACTTTCTGCGGTGGGCCGTCGGCGACAATACGCCCCTTGTCGAGCAGAATGGCCCTGTCGCAGATCGAGGCGATCTGGTTTGTGTCATGGCTGACCAGCAGGATCGCCTTGCCGCGACGCTTGAATTCGCGCACGCGATCGAATGATTTGACCTGAAAGCGCGCGTCGCCGACGGCGAGTGCCTCATCGATGATAAGAATGCTCGGATCGACGCAGGTCGCCACGGCGAAAGTGAGACGCGCCTGCATTCCGCTGGAGAACGTCCGAAACGGCTGATCTATGAAATCGCCGACTTCCGCGAAGGCCACGATTTCATCGAACCGCTTTTCGATATCGCGGTGCTTCAGACCGAGGCACATTCCACCCAGGTAGATGTTCTCCCTTGCGGTGTATTCCGGTGAAAAGCCGGTCCCGAGTTCGAGAATGGCTGCAATTCGTCCCCTTACGTCCACGGTCCCCGCCGTGGCATCGAGCGTGCCAGCCACGATGCGCAGCAGCGTGCTCTTGCCGGCGCCATTGCGGCCCATGATGCCGGTCACTGAGCCTGGCGGAAGTTCGAAAGAAATATCGCGGAGAGCCTGGAATTCCGTGTGACGGCGCCTGAAAGCCAGCGCCTCCAGCAGCATGTCCGACGGACGACGCCAAACACGGTAAGTCTTGCCTAGACCCGAAACACGAATGGCGGCGGTGGGCGTGATCGCGGCTTTGTCCATGGTCAGAGCGCATTTCCGAAGCTGGGCTGAAGCATGCGGAAGAAGCGCCAACCGGTTGCAAATACGAGGATCGCAAAGACGCTGGCGACAAGCCATGACCAAGGATGCATGACGCGATCCTCGATCAATACGTCTCGAAAGCACCAGACGAGATGGCTCGCCGGACTGACATAGAAGATCGGCAGGAGCCATCTTGGCGTCGAAGCCGGCGAATAGAGAACGGGATGGAGAAACAGTCCGATCGAAATCGCGAACGTCACGATTTCGCGGACGTCCTTGACGAACACTCCGATTGCCGCAAATACATAGGCGAGGCCGGCCATTGTGAGCACGTAGATCACGAGAGCGGCAGGAAGCAAAACGACGGCATGGGGGGGCAGTCGCCCCGCAATTGCGGAGATCACGAGGACGACCGCCAGGCCGACCAGGAGCTGGGGGATACTTGCGAGTGCCACCCGCAGCGGAAGCACCTCCGAGGGAAACACGATCTGCTTCACGAGGCTCGCATTCGCCGATACGGCGCCCGGAGCGCGGGAGAGGACGTCAGTCATGGCCAGCCAAGGCACGAGGCCTGCGAGCACGTAAGCGGTATAGCCGCTGCCCGAATCATCCACGCCCAGCCTTTGCTGGAAGATGAAAGTGAAGGCAAAGACGTAGGTTGCCATGGCCAGCAACGGCGTGCCGACGGTCCAGGCAATTCCGAGCATCTGTCCGGCATATCGGTCATGCAGCTCGCGAATGGTCATGTGGAGGACAAGTCCTCCATTGCGGCGAATGGCCAATAAGCCATCGCGCAGCGCGAGGACCGTCCCGATGGGACTGAAGATGCGCGCCGCAATCATGAAGCCCTGTCCGTCATTGTCTTGTAACCCCGCAAAAGTGGGAGGTTGCCGTGCAATCCATGGGTGAATAGGAACGGCCCCGCTCTCGACAGCCGATATATCGCTTGACCATCCAGTTCAAGCAAGACCGTTCCCGCTGGCGTGGCCAAATGGTCATAAAGTTGAAGCTTTTGGCGATCCAGCAGGCGGCCCCCGATTCGTTTATGGCCTGACCGGAGGCGGCGGATGGGGCAGCTCCGGAAGCTCCATTTCGGCTCGGACGCCTGTACCGCATGGATGCGTTGAGATAGGACTGTGCCGTTCAGCGGCCCGGGAGGCTCGGTTGCGTGTCAGGCAGTTAGCTGGCCATTTGCAGTTCGTTCGACCGCATATTCGGCGGTTGTTGCCTACACGATTGCACCACGTCGCCGGACATGCAGGTCGTTGGCTGGTCCGCCGCATCGAAGCGCGCATGTCGGATGCCCCGGTTGCGCTGCCGGATCCTCTTTTGGCACCGTCGCACATGCACGGCAACGCTGCGACGCGGTTTCCGATCGCCATCGTCGGTGAATCCCTGTTGGCGGGTGGTGCGGAGCGCCAGATCGTCAACCTCGTGCGAGAACTCGCCGCCCGGAACCGCAGGGTATTGCTCCTGACGCTGCGAAGTGAAGAGCGGCCCGACTTGCTGTTCTTTCTCGATGAAGTGGCCGGCCTGGACAATCTGGCGGTTCGAAATGCAATGCCCCTGGGGAATGCTGCGCGCTACCTGATCGAGACGAGCGGAAGCAGCGGCTTCGATGCGTTTCGGGAAAGCCTGAGCTGGGCGCCATCCGACGTCAGCAGCGACATCATTCGGCTTGCCGCTGAGCTGCATCTCGCTCGCCCGGCCGTCGTGCATGGATTCCAGGATGCGCCGGGCATTGGCGCCGCGTTTGCTGCACTCGCCGTCGGCACACCGCGGATTATCGTTAGCGGCCGGAATCTTCATCCGGAGCATTTCAGTCACGGCCGCCCGTACATGAGGGCTGCCTATCGCAGTCTTGCAGGGAACCGATCCGTGACGCTTGCAAACAACAGCGGGGCGGGGGCCCGCAGCTACGCAGAGTGGCTAGACCTCCGGGATGACACAATCCGCGTCGTACGGAATGGAATCTCCACTGAAGCCTTCGCCGTTCCATCGGACGAGGAGATCGGAGCGTTCCGGCGAAAGCTCGGGTTGCTTCCTGGCGAGTTCCTCGTCGGAGGAATGTTCCGCCTTCAGGCGGAGAAGCGACCTCTGCTCTGGCTCGAGGTAGCAGTCAGCGTACACCGGCGAATGCCCAACTCGCGATTCGTGATTTTTGGAGACGGCACTATGCGTCGACAAATTCTGAAAGCCGCCGCGCGCGCCGGAATCGGGGACCGCCTCCTGATGCCGGGAAATACGAATGAGGCGCGAGTCGCGATCGCGGGGCTCGACGTCCTGCTAATGACCTCCTCACTTGAGGGAACTCCGAATGTCGTGCTCGAGGCGGGCGGCATCGGCGTGCCGATCGTTGCGACCGATGCAGGTGGTATCCCCGAAGCGATGATCGACGGGCAGATGGGTCTCCTCGTACGGGAGGACAGGGCTGGGAAAGGCGGGCTCGCCGGGGCTCTGACCGAGGCGGTGGTGAGCGTGCTGGCCGGCGTCATCTCGCGCGACCAGGCCGCGGCTGTCGGCCCGAACTTCGTCAAAGCGCATTTCGGCCTCGAGCGAATGGTCGAGGAAACCTTGGCCCTCTATAAGGCGCCCGGCGCTTGATTGCATTGCAAGTTGTAGCTGTTTACTATAGCGGTTGCGTTCACCCGGGGTGGTCGCGGAAGCGGGCTAAAGCGGAATTAGACATGGGGGAGGGGCTCGCCTCAGGGCCTATCCAAGCTCCTCAATCATGACGGAACGACTTTGATGACACGCTGCGCTTATCCGTGGCAACAAATGATCATCGATCTCACTGGTGAGGTCGTGCCGTGCTGCTATTGGTCCGGTTACGGGAATTTCGGCAAGCCTCTTGGGAACACCAACGCCAACTCACTGGATGAGATCTGGCGTGGCCAAGCCTACACCGAGTTGCGAGAGAAGGTCGCCTCGGGGCAGCTCGAGGGGCATCCGTGCGGCAACTGTCTCGCCTATCGATCGACCGGGACATTTCCAGGTTTCAGCTGGCCCGTAGAGTACGCTCACGAATCCGGCTTTTGCTATCTCGCCCGGATTCCGGATTCCTTTCTCAAGGCAATCAACGGCGCCCCTGGCGCGGTAAAGCTTCTCGAGGACGGCGAAGCGCTAACTGGCTCGAACGCGCTGCATGAGGATATCCGCAAGGTCGGCCGGGGCCGATATTCGGTCTGGAAGGGCTGGCTCTATTTCTCGTCCTCCGACAACGCTGATCCCATCGCGTCCGGGCGGCGTTATGAGCTGGTTCACGATCAAGCGCGGGTTGCGCTCGGTGGACTTGTAGCAGACTCGGCGTCGGGGCGAAATCTGAAGAGAGCCCACAGCGAATATGAAGCTGGCAAGGCTGAAATTCTCGCCGAACCGAGCATGATTTCCCTGATCTCCACGGCCGATTGCAATATCGATTGTCCCGGCTGCAGTCAGAACGTGGTTCGCGTTACGAAAGTGCAACACCGACCTGAGACGGTTCCTTCCGTTTTGGCCAAGGTCCCGCATCTGACGCAGTTCATCTGGCACGGCGGAGAACCCTATCTCATCAAGAAGTTCCGTTCCTTTATCGACGGTTTCGACACTGCGGACAATCCCAATCTGACTTTTGGATTCACCTCGAACGGCACCATGATCACGGCGGAGGAGGCCCAGAAGCTCGCGAAATTTCCCCGCATAAATGCGTCTGTTTCCATCGACAGCTTCAATGCCGCGACCTACGAGCAAATTCGGGCCGGTGCGAAATTTGAAAGAGTTTGGAGCAATTTCAAGCGTCTGCTCGACGGTTATGACGCGCCCACGCGAATCTATTCGGTGGGAATGATTGTCTGCAAGTCGAACATGGCAGAGCTTGCCGACAACGTCGGGTTTGCGATCGAACACGACATTGGTCTCAACCTTTCCCCGGTCGTCATTTATCCCGTTACCGAGCAATTGAACGTTTTTTCGGATTTTTCTGAGCAGACGAGAGGCTGGCAACGCGCAATTACCAAAGCAAAGAAGCTGGTGGTTGCTGCGAAAGCGCGCGGACGGCCTGCGATGGGTCGTGTCGACCCTGAAGGAATGTTGGTCGAAATCGAGAGGCTCCTCAACGCTGCCAGAGATGACTATTCCGACACCATTACTATCGAATGCGAGATCGAGGATCCTCACGCTTCGCTTCGAAAGATGCAACGACCGACGCTGATTGCCTATACCGGGGGCGAGGCGAGAGCCTACGCAGAGCTCGTTGCTGGAGCAACCGAGGCAGTATTGCGAGTACCCCGCAAGTATCTCCGTGACGAGAAGTCGGTGCGTTTGGACTTCATCCATGATGTTATGGAGCCTGCGAGCAATCTTAGTTCGGGCTCATTCAGGCTTGAGCAAGATGCATCTCTGAGTATGCATTATCGCATTCCGGAGTTCATTCCGGGACATAGGCCGCGCAATATAAACTGGGCAAGTTACGGAGAATCGACCCCTGATGGTCATCACGTAACTGATCCAATCGAGATATTTGAGATCTACCGCAAGCTGTATGCTGCGGAAGTTTCGGAAACTGCTGTCGCGACTGCCGGATACCAGCATCGATCAATTAGCCTGATGAAACAATTGGCGCGGTACGTCCGAAGGTGACGTAGATGCAAGAAGAGCGATATGGAATGTTTAGCTGGCCGGGCTCAAGCGCGATCTCGACCCGGTCATTGTCCCCCCACGCGAGCAGTACAAGAATCCGGTGCTAGCTCGGGACGCCTATTTTATTTGATTTCCTGCCGGCCTGCTGACGTTCACGTGGGGCGGCGCGTAGCGCCGGGTGCGGCACGATCAGCGTTTCAGCGAAGCTTCCAGAGCGGCTTGTCCTTGGGGTGACGGACGCGCCGAGCGGGACGCTAGCGTCTTGCGACTGGCGGCTCGACCTCCAGCCAGACTAGTCTCCCAATGACGCATTGGCCGATTGTCGGGGAGGGCGCCGCCGTAGCCTTCCATACCGGCGGACCACGCTTCTAAAAGCTTGCTTCCTTGCGATGAGACCCCGTGCTGCAGAGCCACGCTTCTCATCCTTCCCTGATCTACTTCAGGTCGGCCTCGGTGGATGCCGGATGGCCCGCTGCCATCGGGGCAAGAATGGCTTCCCCAAGGTCGTGAGAAGCACGGGATTTATCAATCGTGCCCATGCCCAATCGCCCAAATCGGCCAATTTCGAGAACTCCGGCCGGCCGCTTGGTCCGTACACCTGTACCCCTCCTGATGTCACACCCTCTTATAGCACTATGCTCAACATCGCAGTGTAAACTAGCGTCGGCGACGAGATGCCGACAATCCACAATCACAGCATGTAGAGCCAACATCGCGGACCAAACATAGTGACTTCCGGTATACCGAATTTTCCGCTTGCTCCGTCGGGCAAAACAGTGGTTCATAGGGCGCTGGTCCAACTCAAAGGGAACCAGCTTATGTCTGATCAGGTCGAAAGCTCGCCTGAACTCGCCAAAATCGCGAAGCTGAACGGGGACTTCCAAAGGAACTACGGAACACTGCTGGGGGCGTTCCTGTACCTGCGCTCGATTAGCGCGGCTCGCGGGCGTTCCTGGTTTTGGGGTGGCCTGTTTTCGCTCGCTTCATCCGCCGCGCTGGCTTGGCTGGCTCGCCGCGGTTGGACGCCACCCTTCTTTTGATTTCGCAAACTAGTTCCGCAGAGGTCTCAACGCGAGTTGCGTGCAAGCGAGGAAGAGCGAGATCAGAGAGTCTTAGGTAGGTGGCGCGTCCTCGTGAATAAGGAATCAAGACGTAGTCCTGAATGGCTCGGTTCTCGCAGTTCAGTCGAGCCACTGCCAGCAATCCAGAAGGTATTCGATACGTGTAGGCCCGCCAAAATGGAACGCACTTTGGATCGATGTTCACCGCACGTCGGGCGGTCAAGAACGATACATGCCGCTCCTCGTTTACCGTTGCGCCGACTTCATTTGCGACAACTGTAAGGCCACTCTGGCTGCGCAGTGCCTCCACGATCTGCTTTCTATGCTCTGCGAGGATCGAAGAGCTGTTATCGCGGCAATCGAACCAGTCGCAATCGCGTGACGCTGTATAGCCAATCAAAGAATACGCCTTGCGCAGGGAGCCGAAGTGATCGACGTATGAATCGGAACAGGGAAGTCCTGGCGTCGTGTTGATGATGCGGGTGGTCAGGCGTCCCTTGCGCGCGAGAGTCGCTCGCAGCCGTTTCAGCATCTCGTCCTCCGAGATCACGATGTAACGGTCCGCCATAATATCCTGGGCGCCCGCAAAGAGTTCTTCATCAACGATTGGTTTGATGGCCGCATTGCTGCGAACCCACTGGTCGGGAGGGTTGGGCTTCAGCTTCTGACCGAGCTGCTTCGACGTACGATTGTAGACGACCTTCCCGATGTAGTTCTCGTTCTTCAGAATGTTATGGACCATCAGATAGGTCCAAGGGCGCCGGTGATGGTTGCCGACCTCTGCCTCGTTCAGCGCGCGCGCAATAGCGGCGTCCGACTTCCGCTCTTCAACGAACTGATGGAATATCCAGCGGACGATTCTGGTTTCCTCGTCGGACCCCGCCTGCACAAGAACACGGTCTGATTTGAGGGATTTGTATTCTCCCTTGGCGAGCCGCCCCTTGGGCTGATGATGTTCGTCAACCAGCTCCCTGCGAAGGCCGTAGGTGATCGGAGCGCCAGCGCGATAGCCGAGGCTTGCCAACCTGCACAAGCCAGCATGGACCTTGACCGAAAGCTCCCGGCTGTACTCGGCCGCCATCACGCGCTTGATGTTCTTGATGATGCAAGACAGAAGGCCGCCGTCGTTGTCGAATTGCTCGGCGCAATAGGCGACCCGAACCCCGTTCTGCTTGCAGACAAATTCGTAATGCGCACTTTCGTCGACATCCTGAAAGCGACCCCACCGGCTTACGTCATAGACGAGCACGTGGTCGAAGTCGGCGCGCCCCGACTCGATGTCATCGATCAGCTCGATCAGACCCGCTCGGCCCTTGATCCTAAGTCCCCTGCGACCCTCGTCCCTATAAGTGCGAACGATCGTGAGCCCTTGTCCCGCGCGTAGGCGGCGATGACGGCGGCCTGGTTCTGAATCGAATAGCGTTGCAGCTCGGTCGACATTCGAACGTATTGCGCCGCGCGTAGCGCGAGGCCGCGATTCTCTAGATTCGTTCCCTTGCGTAGGACGAGCGAGTTAGCCATCGGCGGATCATCCGCAGGCGTGGCACTCTAGCAAATCTATCTGGCTTGGTCGCCGTCATCGATGGCGAATACCTCGTAGAATTGTCCCGGCATCGTCTGGGTGAACAGTATTTCCAGCGCAACAATATCGGCATAGCCGCTGCTATCGTTGCCAACATTGATTAGGTCAACGACGGTCAAGCCGATGCCGGTGTCGAAGTTGGATGCTGGTGCGCCGGGAATCCGGATGAGGCCCTGCATGCTCGGGCCCCTCGTTCGGATGGCCACTTTGACTTGCGCCGCCTTTCGCCGGAGGAGGTGCGAAGAGCGGAAATCGATCCTCTGCCATTGATCCAGGTCCCCTGAGGTGCGGCCCACGTGCATGGAGTCGGTCATAGGGGCGATTGCGCCAGCGGCCGGCGTGACGAGCGCAGATAGAGCAATGAGAATGAGCCGCGTTGTTCGACGCATAGCAGCGATCATCAGCCTGTCATCGCTTAGGACGGCAGAAGCGCCATCCTCTACTGCTTCATTCCAAGCTGCTCTGCGCAAACGCTGCCAAGCTGGACACCAGTGGGAATGGGCCCGTAATATAGGCTGCTGTCTTTGTCTTCAGTATCGAGACTTTTGATCGTTCCGCTCGGCGATGCAACGACGTTGACCTTGCAAGCGTACCCCCGCGAACTTCCCGATGCGCTCGATTGGCTATCACGAGAGACGGAAAATGAACTCCCAGTTGCCAGCTATAAGCGGTTTCGCCGCTGTTCATCTTGAAGGTGCCCGCGGGCGGCCCCCACTTAACGACAAGAGCATCAACATTTTTCCCGACGTAATCTTGCCCCAGCTTGGCGCGAACATCTGCTCCTGTTGCGTAACATCCACCCAGTGACACACAGAGCACGACAATTGCCAGCCAACGCATTTCTTTCCCCCCAAAGGCAACATATCCAAACGCAACTGTCGCGCGAGATCAGGCGTCTGCGCTATTTTTCAGGATAACCAATGTGGAGGGTTAAGCGGCTTTCGCTGCCCCGACGATCACCCCGATGTGCCTCAGAAACTCACCGGCTCTTTCGCAAGGTCGGCGAGCCTCATCGGTAACCCATCGCGGAGGTGACAGGCTTGTTCCACTCGAAACCGGGTCTGACGTCAGCATCCCGTCCGCCGCAGACGGTGCAGGTGAAGCGAGGCTCGCGTCTGACAGCCGCAGGTCATCGGGCCAGCGGTCGGCGCTCACGGCGGCGTGGTGACCGCAGCAGCAATAGACCAGGACGCCCCGGACGCCCATCTCCCGCATCTCGCCGAAGGTGATCTTGATCGAGCGACCATCAGCATGGGTAGGCGTATGGCGGCGGGCAGGGCGGGGCATCCCGGCCAAGAATGGCCTCGACTGCGCGGAGTCAAATTATCGATTCCGGGTATGTCGGAACGGCGCCGAACTACTGCGGGTCGTGGGTGTGCAGAACACTCGGTTATAGCCACCTTCTTAAGAGACTAGAATCGTCGCTGGTGCAGAGGGATAACAAAGTAGGAGCAGCTTGGAGTGCTGGTAGCGTGCTTTTCGCAGATGATATGTAATAAACCCGCGATCATTTGGGGAGAGGCAGGCAGGGATGTCGAGACAATGGGGAGCGTCGCTTCGGGGGCACGAGTTCGATTTGCAGGACTGGTGCGACGAGTTAAAGCTGCCCTACGATCCATGGATCGAGGTGCGCGGCGGCGACACTATCTTGCGATCGAGTTCCTTCGATGGTCTTGCCGAAGCGGACGAAGTACGGAGCCGAGCCGTTGCTCACATTGATCGGCTAAACGCCGCCATGTTCGTCATGAGGCGGAGTCGGCCGATTCAATTGGGGGATGTGGTCGAATTTGCGGCTGATGGCAAACTGCATCGAACGGTCTTTCTTGAGGGCAGAATAGACGGTCGATCCCGAGTGCACGGGGCAGCAGTTCGGATCACAGGACCGGACGGCAAACCCGCACCTCCACCCCCTCCAGAACCAAGCGAGGTTCAGAACTGGGCCGCGATCGCTGACACTGACGATTACCTGGAAGACGCCTTGATCTACTTCGGCCGGGTGTCTGCGCCTGATAATCCCCACCCGCCGACCTTCTGGTTCGACATCTACAAGGCGCTTGAGTCCCTCATGGACAGGTCCGGTGGCGAGGCGCGCTTCCTCGCTCTGGCTTGGGCACCACGTGAAGACGTCAAGCAGTTGAAGCAGACAGCGAGCTGGGCGCGACACGCGCGGCGGAAATTCAAGAAGCCGTCTCCCGCAACGGGCGAGCAAGACGCGAAGGACCTGATGGCTCGTCTCCTGCGAAGGGCATTCGCAACGTCTCCATAGCTCCGGGTCAGAACCAACTGACATCGGGATTGGTCCCTTTTGGGGGTAAGCAAACTGGCCAGCTCTTCCCATCTCTATAATTAGAGAGTCCGCTGCAACAAAAGTTGATCCAGCCCGGGGAGCCAAATTCCGCTGTAAATTCAATAATATGCAGACGCACATTGATGTGGCGTGCGATGTCGCTTGAGTCGTTTCGAGGCGGCGCCTGATCGGTCCACGCAGAATCGCGTTCAAACAAATGTGTGCGGCGGCGCCATCGTGACCGTCGGGGCAGCACCAAATCGACTTAATTGAAATCGAGCTTCACGGGGCCGGACCCTTACGGAGCTGATTCCCATGCCCGACATCCAGATCGACCGTGCCCAACTGGCCCCCTCGATTCTGCCGGCCGACGTCCCCGAGCTGAGCGACGATGAGTGCATCGCCTGCCTTGCGCGCGCGGTCGAGACGCCCGATTCGGCACGGCTGGACGAAGTCGCTGCCCTGATCGGACGCCTCGCGGTGACGATCGAATAGTCCGTATCGCTCCCTGGTGCGGTGAGTGCGCAAGCGTCGGCCGGTGGAGGCCAACGGTCATGTTGCGTTTTGGCCGGGCATGTTCCAAAGATGCCGCCAATTCCTCCCAGCGGCATCGTCCGCATTTCAGGGTCCGCAAATGTCCGGTTTCTCGACCGCGCGCCTCAAAATGGTCGATGGCCAGGTGCGCACCAATGACGTCACTGATCGCCGCATTCTCGACGCCATGCTCACGGTTCCCCGCGAGGCGTTCGTGCCGGCGGCCAGGCAGGCATTGGCTTATCTCGACCTCGATCTCGACGTAAGCGAGGGCGCCGACAAGCGTTTCCTGATCAAGCCGCAGCTGACCGGCAAGCTGCTCCAGGCGGCCGAGATCGGCGAAGGTGACAACGTGCTGGTTGTGGGCTGCGCCACGGGATACCTCGCCGCGCTGGCTGCGAAGCTCGCGCGCCATGTAACTGCGACGGAATGCGATTCGGCCCTGGCCGGGAAGGCCAGGGATACCTTGGTAGGCCTCGGGCTCACCAATGTCGCCTGCAAGGCCGCTTCCTGCACCGAGGGCGACCCGTCTGCCGCTCCCTATGACGTGATCATCCTCAACGGCGCGGCCGAGGTGACCCCCGAAGCGCTGCTCGGGCAGCTGAAGGAGGGCGGGCGTCTGGTGGGGGTCTCCGCCGAATCGCGGCCGCCGCGGGCCATGATCGTGACCCGTACCCACGGCGAATTCGGCCACCGGGCGCTGTTCGATGCCGCAGCTCCGGTCCTTCCCGGGCTGGAACGGGCCGCCGCCTTCGTCTTCTGACGTCCAAAGCCCTACAAAATCCCGTTCCGAATCAGAAGTGTGGCCGGGATGCTGCACGTGAAGAGTTTCGACCGGGAACGACCTTGAGGTAGTTCCGTCGCGCCAATCCGCGTCCTATGTTGCGGCGGGGCAACGACTCCACTCGGTAGACGATAACCCAGCTCGCGGGCACGAGCCGGGCGTTAGAATGAACGGAAATTTTGGGATGCATGGGGTGAAGCTCTTCACCGGAGCAGCGGTTTCGGTCCTGCTGCTGGCGCTCGTCGGGCCGACGCCTGCCTTGGCGGACACGATCGATGCCGCCTTGGTGCGCGCCTATCAGAACAATCCGCAGCTCAACGCACAGCGCGCCCAGGTGCGCTCCACCGACGAAAACGTGCCGCAGGCTTTGTCCGGCTATCGGCCCAAGGTCTCGCTGACGGCCAGCGGTGGCTATCAATATACGGATTTGCAGAGCGGCGTGGGGAGTAACTCAATCCACGGATCCGTGTTGCCTCGCAGCGCCGGAGTTACCGCCACGCAGACGCTCTACAATGGCAACCAGACTGCCAACCGAACGCGGGCGGCGGAGAGTCAGGTGTCCGGTGCGCGCGAAGCGCTGCGCAGCCTCGATCAAAGCCTGTTGCTACAGGCCGCCACGACCTACATGGATTATCTGCGCGATTCCGCCACGCTGGAAGTCCAGCGCAGCAACGTGCGCGTGCTCGAGCAGACGCTGAAGCAGACCCGTGATCGCTTCAACGTCGGCGAAGTGACGCGCACCGACGTTGCGCAATCGGAAGCGCAACTGGCGGCCGGCAAGACGCAGGCGCTCACCGCGGAAGCGAACCTCACCACGACGCGGGCGAACTTCCGCCGCATCATCGGCAACGAGCCGACGAACCTCGCACCGGGCTCGCCGGTCGACCGCTTCCTGCCGTCAACGCTCGCTTCGGCCGTCGAGCTCGGCCTGATCGAGCATCCCAACGTCACGGCCGCAATGTATGGCATCGACGTCAATTTCTTGCAGGTCAAAGTCGCCGAAGGTGCGTTGCTGCCGACGGTTACGGTCCAGGCATCGGCCACGCAGTCCAACGAGCAGTCCTTGATTCAGTTGCGCTCGTTCAACGCATCCGCGATCGCGCAGGTCTCGGTGCCGATTTATCAGGGTGGAGCAGAATATTCGCTGATCCGCCAGTCCAAGGAAAACCTGGCGCAGCAGCGTCTCAACCTCGAAACGACGCGTGACCAGACCCGCGCGAACGTCGTGCAGTTCTGGGGTACGCTGCAGGCCGGCAAGGCGCAGGTGCAGTCCGCGCAGGCGCAGGTCACCGCGTCCGAGATCGCACTCAACGGTGTGCGCGAGGAAGCCAAGGCCGGTCAGCGCACCACGCTCGACGTGCTCAATGCGCAGCAGGCGCTGGTCAACGCGCGCGTCGCGCTGGTGACCGCGCAGCACGACCGCGTGGTGGCGTCCTATAACGTCCTCTCCGCCGTCGGCCGTCTGTCGCCCCAGGTGCTCGGTCTTGCGACCACGGTCTACGATGCCAGCGTTCACTACCATCAGGTCCGCGACAGCTGGGGCGGCGTGCGTACGCCTGACGGGCGCTGATTCCCGTAGTCATCCGGTCGGCCTCGCGAACAGCCGCGGCCGACCGGTGCTTTGCTTGCAATCATCAAAATCCCTGACATAGCCTTGCCAAGAAGATGCGGGTCGATTCGCTCCGCATTCGATGTCGTTTGCGTAAAGGTTGAGTGCCGAGGGCAGGGGCGCGCCGCCGCACGTTGAGCCGTGATCTGGGGACAAGTCGGGCTGCCGCGGCGAAAATGTCGGGGGGCTCGTTGCGGAACCGGCCAATCCTGCCGTGCTTGGTGTAAAACAACGCATGCGAGGGCGTTGATGATGTGGAGTCGGAGATGACGCAGCCTGCAAAGGTCACAGAACCCTCGATGGAGGAGATTCTGGCCTCGATCCGGCGCATCATTGCCGACGATGAGGCCAAGCCACCGCCGGCTGAAGCCGCCAAGCCCGAGAAGGCCGCAGCGCCCGCCGCGCCGCCGAAGCCGCAGGCGATAAACGACATTCCGCCATCCAAGGTCGCACCGGCCAAACCGGCCGCCGAGAAGCCCGCACCACCCCCGGCTGCAAAGCCCGCTCCGGCACCGCCGCCACCCGCAGCTGCGGCGGAACCGAACAGCCAGGACGATATCGACGCGCTGCTGGCGGGGCTCGACGCGGCCACGCCTGCGCCCGAGGTCCGCGCGCCGGAGCCAGAGCCAGAGCCTGAGCCCGACGTGCTCGAATTGACCGACGAGATGGCGATGGATCCGACACCGCCTCCGCCGCCGCCGAGCTTCCGCAAGGTCGAGCCGCGCGACGATCTCGAATTCGCCGAATCGCCGCCGCCGCGCCCGACCCCGCCACCGTCCTTCGCGCCCGTGGACTTCGATGCCCCGCCGCTGCCGCCGCAGCAGCCGATCCTGGCGCAATCGACGGTCTCCGCGGTCGAATCCGCCTTCAATTCCCTGGCCCATACGGTGCTGAGCAGCAATGCCCGGACGCTGGAGGATCTGGTCAAGGAGATGCTGCGTCCGATGCTGAAATCCTGGCTCGACGACAATTTGCCGGGCCTCGTTGAACGCATCGTGAAGGCCGAAATCGAGCGGGTCTCGCGCGGCGGCCGGTAAGACCGGCCCATAGCCCTCATAAAGCCCTGCTTGTGCGTCATGTTCGGCCTGCTGGCCGGGCCGGGAAGCCCCGTTGCCGCCAGGCTTTCCGTTGACGTTTCCGTTGACTTGGCCCCCGCGCGCGGCTTTCTAACAGCCCCATGATCGAGAAAAATTACCAGCCCGCCGATATCGAAGCCCGCATGTCCGTCGTGTGGGAGGACAGCCTTGCGTTCAAGGCCGGCCGTCCCGACCGCCGCGACGCCGTGCCGTTCACCATCGTGATCCCGCCGCCGAACGTGACGGGCTCGCTCCACATGGGCCACGCCCTCAACAACACGCTGCAGGACATCCTGTGCCGCTTCGAGCGGATGCGCGGCCGCGACGTGTTGTGGCAGCCAGGCACCGACCATGCCGGCATCGCCACCCAGATGGTGGTCGAGCGGCAGCTGATGGAGCGCCAGCAGCCCGGCCGCCGCGAGATGGGCCGCGAGAAGTTTCTGGAGCGGGTCTGGCAGTGGAAAGCCGAGAGCGGCGACACCATCATCAATCAGCTCAAGCGGCTCGGCGCATCCTGCGACTGGTCGCGCGAGCGCTTCACCATGGACGAGGGCCTGTCGAAGGCCGTCATCAAGGTGTTCGTCGAGCTGCACCGTGACGGCCTGATCTACAAGGACAAGCGGCTGGTGAACTGGGACACCAAGCTCTTGACCGCGATCTCCGATCTCGAAGTGCAGCAGACCGAGGTCAAGGGGCACCTCTGGTATCTGCGCTATCCGATCGAGGGCAAGACGTTCAACCCCGAGGATACCTCGACCTTCATCGTCGTCGCCACCACGCGTCCCGAGACCATGCTCGGCGATACCGGCGTTGCCGTGCATCCCGAGGACGAGCGCTATCAGAAGCTGGTCGGCAAGAACGTCATCCTGCCGCTGGTCGGCCGCAAGATCAAAATCGTCGCCGACGAGTATTCCGATCCGGAGAAGGGCTCAGGTGCGGTCAAGGTGACGCCAGCGCACGACTTCAACGACTTCGAGGTCGGCAATCGCCATGGCCTGGCCCGGATCAACGTGCTCGACAAGGAAGGTTGCCTCGACCTCGTCGACAACGAGGATTATCTGCGCAATCTGCCCGAAGGCGCCGCGCAATTCGCCGAAGAGTTTCACAAGGTCGACCGCTTCGCTGCGCGCAAGCGCATCGTCGAGCGGCTGGAATCGTTCGGCTTCGTCGAGCGGATCGAGCCGCACACCCACATGGTGCCGCATGGCGACCGCTCGAACAGCGTGATCGAGCCCTATCTGACCGACCAATGGTACGTCGACGCGAAGACGCTGGCGAAGCCTGCGATCGCCGCGGTGCGTTCGGGCGAAACGTCGTTCGTGCCGAAGAACTGGGAAAAGACCTATTTCGAATGGATGGAGAACATCCAGCCCTGGTGCATCTCGCGTCAGCTCTGGTGGGGCCATCAGATCCCGGCGTGGTATGGGCCGGACGGCAAGGTGTTCGTCGCCGAGACCGAGGAGGAGGCCGTCAGCCACGCGCTCGGCTATTACGTCGAGCAGGAGGTCATCACGGTCGAGCAGGGCCGCGAGATGGCGCTCGACCGCAATAAGCGCGAAGGCTTCATCACGCGTGACGAGGACGTGCTCGACACCTGGTTCTCCTCGGCGCTGTGGCCGTTCTCGACGCTCGGCTGGCCGGAAGACGCACCCGAGGTGCAGCGCTACTATCCGACCAATGTGCTGGTCACGGGCTGGGACATCATCTTCTTCTGGGTCGCCCGTATGATGATGATGGGCCTTCACTTCATGAAGGAGGCGCCGTTCTCGACGGTCTACATCCACCGACTCGTCCGCGACGAGAAGGGTGCCAAGATGTCGAAGTCGAAAGGCAACGTCATCGATCCGCTCAACCTGATCGACGAGTACGGCGCGGATGCTCTCCGCTTTGCGTTGGCACGCGAGGCGGCCCACACGCACGACATCAAGCTTTCGTCGCAGCTGGTCGAGGTCAACCGCAATTTCGCGACCAAGCTCTGGAATTCGTGCCGCTTCGCCGAGATGAACGAGTGCGTCGTGCCGGAAGGCTTCGAGCCGGCGAAGGCCAAGGAGCCGCTGAATCGCTGGATCGCACACAAGGCAGCGGAAGCCACTCGCGAGGTGACCGAGGCGCTCGAAGGGCACAGCTTCAACGAAGCTGCAAGTGCGATGTATCGGTTCGTCCTGAATATCTATTGCGACTGGTACGTGGAACTCGCAAAGCCTGCGCTCCTCGGCGCAGATGGCCCGCTGCGGGCCGAGACCCGCGCCATGGTCGCCTGGGCGCGTGACGAGATCCTGAAGCTGCTGCACCCCTTCATGCCCTTCATCACCGAAGAGCTGTGGGAAGTGACGGCCAAGCGCGACGGGCTGCTCGCCCTGGCGCCATGGCCGCTGAAGCCGGCCGGGCCGACGCCGGAGCAGCTTGCGGTGCTCGCGGCAACCACGGGGACGACCGATGCGCTGGTCTCGCCGGCCTGGGTGCTGCCGATCTTCGACCATGCCGACTTCACCGATCCCAAGGCCGAGGCCGAGATCGGCTGGGTGATTGATCTCGTGACGCAGATCCGTTCGGTTCGCGCCGAGATGAACATCCCGCCGGCAACGCTGACGGCGCTGGTGCTCGCGGGCGCCTCGGTCGAGACGAAGGAGCGCGCCCCGCGCTGGACCGACGTCATCAAGCGCATGGCAAGGTTGTCGGACATCTCCTTCGCCGACCGCGCGCCTGACGGCGCGGTTCAGCTGCTCGTGCGCGGCGAGGTCGCCGCGCTGCCGATCAAGGGTGTCGTCGACGTCGCCGCCGAGCGCACGCGCCTCGACAAGGAGGTCGGCAAGGCCGACGCCGACATCAAGCGCGCCGAGTCGAAGCTCGCGAACGAGAAGTTCGTCGCCCATGCGGCCGAGGAGGTCGTCGAGGAGGAGCGTGAGAAGCGCGAGGCCGCGCTGGCCCGCAAGGCCAAGCTGCTCGAGGCGTTGGAGCGGCTGAAGCAGGCCTCCTAGACCTACTTCGGAAACGGCTTGCTCAAAAACTTCGAGCCCCTGACGCCATAGCGCCAGGGCAGCTCGGCCGCCTTGGTGATACCGATCCGGATGCCGGCCGCGACCTCGACATCCTTCGTCCGCGCATGCAGCGCGATCGGCGGGCGGTCCAGCGGCAGGGTGTTGTGCGCAATGGTGATGCCGAGCGCCTCCGTCAGCTTGCCCGGTCCCGAGCAAAGCGCATGCACATCCTGGAGATGTCTGCGCCGGCGCATCGCGGCGATGCCGTGCGTCGGCTCCAGCGCGCGGATCAGCACCGCGCTGGCCGAGCCTTCCTCCTCGCAGACGAAATTCACGCACCAGTGGATGCCGTAGGAGCGGTAGACATAGGCAAAGCCGGGCGGGCCGAACATGATCTGGTTCCGCGGCGTCGGACCGTTATAGGAGTGCGCCGCCGGCTCGGTATGATGATAGGCCTCGACCTCAACGACGACCCCTCCGACGCCGTCGACCAGCATCGTCGCGCCGATCAGGTCGGGCGCGACCTCGTGGACGCTGCGCGCGAAAAAGGCGCGCTTCAGGAGCCTGCCGAGCCGCGGTGGTGGGGTGTTCGAGATTGGAGCCATTCGAGGTGAGAATCGCCTGAGAACAGAGCAGGATATTGCCCATATCTGCCATGTTCCCTGAAGCGGTGCGAGCCGGGTTGCGATGCGTGGCCAGACCGACTAGGTAGGACCTGAACAGACCGGACACCCCATGGTCGTTATTGTCGATACCATCACGAACCCGCTGCGCCCACGTCACCCTGAAAAGGTGAACCGTCCCGATTCCGCTTCGCCGCCGAAGCCGGACTGGATCCGCGTGCGCGCGCCCAATACCCGCGGTTATGCCGACACCCGCAACATCGTGCGCGCCAACGGCTTGCATACTGTGTGCGAGGAGGCGGGTTGCCCGAATATCGGCGAGTGCTGGGACAAGAAGCACGCGACCTTCATGATCATGGGTGACACCTGCACCCGCGCCTGCGCCTTCTGCAACGTCAAGACAGGCCTGCCGAATGCGCTGGATGCCGCCGAGCCGCAGAATGTGGCCGAAGCGACCGCCAAGCTGGGGCTGGCCCACGTGGTCATCACCTCGGTCGACCGCGACGATCTTGCCGATGGCGGCGCCGAGCACTTCGCCCAGACCATTCGTGCGATCCGGGCCGCGTGCCCCTCGACCACGATCGAGATCCTGACGCCCGACTTCCTTCGCAAGGAGGGGGCGCTGGAGGTCGTCGCTGCGGCCAAGCCCGACGTGTTCAACCACAATCTCGAAACGGTGCCGTCGCGCTATCTCACGGTGCGGCCGGGCGCACGCTATTTCCACTCGATCCGGCTGCTGCAGCGGGTCAAGGAGCTCGATCCCACCATCTTCACCAAGTCCGGCATCATGGTCGGCCTCGGCGAGGAGCGCCACGAGGTGCAGCAGGTGATGGACGATCTGCGCTCCGCCGACGTCGACTTCCTGACCATCGGGCAGTATCTCCAGCCGACCCGCAAGCACCACGCCGTGATGCGCTACGTGCCGCCGGACGAGTTTTCGTCCTACGAAAAGGTCGCCTACACCAAGGGCTTCTTGATGGTGTCGGCAAGCCCGCTCACCCGCTCGTCGCATCATGCCGGCGAGGATTTCGCGAGACTGAAGGCTGCGCGGGCAGCTCACGCCCGCTGACGTATCATGCATCGAGTTTCGAGCAAGCACCGCGTCAACCACAGCGCGTCCGAGATGTTTGATCTGGTCGCCGATGTCGAGCGCTACCCGGAATTCGTGCCGCTGTGCAGCGCGCTGAAGGTCCGCCAGCGCATGGCGAAGCCCGACGGCACCGAGGTGCTGATCGCGGACATGACGGTGTCGTTCAAGCTGGTCAAGGAATCCTTCGCCAGCCGTGTGACGCTCGACCGCGCCAATCTGAAAATCCTGGTTGAATATCTGCAAGGTCCGTTCAGCAATCTGGAAAACCGTTGGACGTTCGAGCCCAAAGGTGAGGGCGTCTGCGACGTCGGTTTCTTCCTCGCCTACGAATTCAAGAGCCGCATGCTGGCGATGCTGATGGGCTCGATGTTCGACGCCGCCTTCGCGCGATTCTCCGCCGCGTTTGAGAAGCGGGCGGACGCGATCTACGGCCGGCCGAAGCTGGCGTCGACGTAGGGCGCACTCTCTCCATCGTCATTGCGAGGAGCTCTTGCGACGAAGCAATCCAGACTCCCTCCGTGGAAAGATTCTGGATTGCTTCGCTTCGCTCGCAATGACGGTGGCAATCAATCCACCGCCTTCACCACATCCGGCGGCTGCGAGGCGTAATACGCCGCGGCCTGCTCGATCTCCTGCGGCGTCATCGCGCGCGCGATGTTGCGCATCTGCTGGCTGATGTCGTTGCGGCGCTCGCCGGCCGCGAAGGCCTGCAGCTGCGCTTTCATGTAGGCCTCGGACTGGCCTTCGAGCCAGGGGCTGCCGGTCTTGTTGTCCAGACTGCCATGGCAGGCGCCGCAGGGCGCTATGCCGCGGATCGGCGCGCCGTAGATGACGATGTTGGGTTTCGGCAGCTGCGGCGTCGGGTGATAGGCCGGCAGCCGCGGCAGATAGGCATAGTAGTTCGAGAGATCGGCAATTTCCTGGTCCGTCAAATTGACGGCGAACGGCGACATCACGGCATTGGTGCGCGCGCCGGAACGGAAATCGTGCAGCTCCTTGTAGATCACGGCCGCATACTGGCCGGCGAGGTTGGGCGAGTCCGCGCGGCTGATGCCGGTCGGGCCGTGGCAGATCGCGCAGCGCTGCGCCAGCGTGGCGCCGCGGCCGATCGCCTCCTGGCTCGGACGCGACAGCGTGTGCGAGGTCAGCACGACCTCCGACAGGCGTTTTGCCTGTTCGGGTACCGCGATGCTCGCCGCACGCTGTGGCACGCCGGCGGCGCTGCAGATCGCGTCCCAGACGTTGGCGAACTGGACCCAGGGCTGCGCGAAGGGCAGCACGATGAAGCCGGCAATCGCCGTCACGATGAAGATCGCGGCGGTAATGCCGACGCCAAACTTGAAATACCTGTTACGGAAGGTGAACAGGTCGCGCGTGCTCATCACTGCGCTCCCACATAGACGGCCGGAACTGACGTGCCCTCGGTCAGCGCCAGCGTCAGGATCGGGTAGCCGTAATTGGTGAGCGTGAGGCCGATCATCAGCGCCACCCACAGCGCGTGCGTGTTGAGCGCGACCGGCACGGTCGCCGGTTGATGCACGGCCAGCGCAAAACGGTAGGGGCCGGCCTCGACCTGCGGTGCACGCATGCCGCGGGCCAGGATGACGATGAACATGATGCCCGACGCGAGCAGGATGAAGCCGCCGATGGCCGAGAAGGTGACCGAGAGCGCCTGCGGCGCAATGGCGGGATCGCCGAAGTCGAAATAAGCCATGCGGCGCGGCATGCCCAGGATGCCGACCCAGTGCCATGGGAAGGTCGTCACGATCATGCCGATGAACCACAGCCAGAGCTGGGTGCGGATCAGGCGGATGTCGATCAGCTCACGCCCGGTCAGATGCGGCCAGAGATCGTAGGCGATCGCAAAATACATGATCACGATGGCGCCGCCGAAGATCAGGTGGAAATGGCCGGTGATCCACTGCGTGTTGTGGATCGAGGCATCGAGCTGATAGCTCATGTTGATGAGGCCGCCGGCGCCGCCGAAGCCGAGCATGACGAAGGAGAAGGCCAGCGCCAGCATCATCGGATTGTCCCAGGGCAGGGCCCTGAGCCAGCCGAACATGCCGCGGCCGCCGCGCAGGCGTGCCGCGATCTCGACCGAGGCGCAGATCGTGAACACGGTCAGCAGCGTCGGCAGCGCGACCAGCGCCGTGAAGGCCGAGTGGATGAACTTGAAGCCGGCGCCGACCTGCGGGTCGGCAAAGGTGTGGTGCATGCCGATCGGCATCGCCACGACCAGGAACAGGATGAAGGAAATCCGCGCCATGCTGTCGGAATAAATGCGGCCGCCGATCGCGCGCGGCACGATGGCGTAATAGGCGATGTAGGTCGGCATCAGCCAGAAATAGACGATAGCGTGCAGCGTCCAGGAGAAGAAGACTCGGGCAAGACCGGCATCGATGGTGTTCTTCAGCCCCGCCGCCACCGGAATAATCTGGAGCAGCAGCTCGAGCGCGGCGCCGACCGCGGTCCAGGCCCACAGATATGAGCCGGCGACGTTGGCGAACATGGCGAGCGGCACCGGCGCGCCGGGATGGGCCTTGCGCCAGACGCGCAGATTGATCGACATCAGCGCGACCCAGATCCATGAGCCGACCACGACCAGCACGACGCCGAGATAGTAGAAGACATTGCCGATCAGCGGCGGATAGAAGGTGTAGAGCACGGAGGCGCGGCCCAGCGCGATCGGGATCACCGCCATGACGCTGCCGATGACGATCAGCCAGAACCCGGTCCAGGCCCAGCGCACGCCGACCAGGCGCTGCTCCAGCGCAGACTCGCTGATGGCGTAGCCAAAGCCCATCGCCACCAGCGTCGGGAAGACGTAGCCCATCACCGTGCCGTGCGCGGTCAGCGAGCGGTAGTAGAGCTCGGGGTTGGACAGCCAGCTGCCGATCGGGCTGCGGATAAACATCTGCCAGGCGCCGAGCGTCAGCGCGATGCCGAACACCGCAAAAGCGAGCCAGAAATGGGCGAGGATGAGCTTCCTATTGACCAACACAGCTCAGCCTCCCGCCACCCTTCGCACGATCGGCGAATTCGGCCTTGCCGATCACCTTGACCTTGCCCCACATGCCCTCGTGGCCGAAGGAGCAAAACTCCTGGCAGGGCATCAGATAATCGCCAGTCCTGGTAAAGCGCATCAGCTGCTCGGAGACGTAGCCCGGCACCAGCATGGTGTTGACGTTGGTGCCCTGGATCAGGATGCCGTGCACGACGTCGGCGCTGGTGGCACGCAGCGTGATCGGCGTGTCCACGGGCACCACGATGCAGGCCGGCGTGAAGGAATATTGCTGGCCGATCGCGCGCACCGTCACGTTGCCGCTCGTCTCCAGCACGCTGCCGAGATTGCTTTCGACGAATTCGCCGGACAGATGGATCCGGGACGGATCGGTGATCTCGACGCGGGGCTGCGGCATGGTCGCGCGATGGATGCCGGCGAATGCCGCCAGCAGCGCCATCATCACGATGATGATCACGGCGACGGTGGCCCAGCGCCGTTCGACGCGGGCCGCGACCTCGGCGCTTCCATGGGTGTCCTCGGCGCTCATTGCAGCGGTCCGCGCGGCAGGAAGACGAACAGGTAGAAAGCAAGCCACATCGCGATCACGCAGGCCGTGGCGATGCCGGCGAGCACGATCGCGCCGGAGGGCCCTTGCGCAACGACGTCCTCGACGGCCTGGTCGGCGGCGGCTGGGCTGGTCGGCGGGTCGGAGTTGAGCATGACGAATCTCTGGCGCCTCTCAGTTCAGCGGTGCGGAGCGCAGCTCGTTGGCTTCGCGCGCCGAGACCGGCGTGCCGCGATTGCCCCAGGCGGTGCGGATATAGGAGACGACGGCGGCGACCTCGTTGTCGGAGAGGAGGCCTGCGAAGGGCGGCATTCCGTAGGGCATCGGGTTGCCCTTGGTGCCGGGCGGATAGCCGCCGTTGAGCACCATGCGGATCGGGTTGACCGCCGATTGCATCTCGATCGACTGGTTGTTGGCGAGCGGGGGCCAATGCGGCGGCTTGCCTTCGCCCTGCGCGCCATGACAGCTCGCACAGTTCTTGTCGTAGACGGTCTTGCCGAGGCTGATCAGCAGGCTGCTCTCGGTGGTCGGCAGCGCCGAGCTCGCGGCCGGCGGAGGCGAGGGCTCCGCGATGCTCTTGAGGTACACCGCCATCGCGCGGGTGTCTTCGTCGTTGAGATATTGCAGGCTGTTGTGCACGACCTCCGCCATCGGGCCGTAGACCACGCCCCGCGCCGAGACGCCGGTCTGGAGCAGATCGGTGATGTCCTTGATGCTCCAGTCGCCGAGCCCGGCCTCGCGATTGGACGTCAGCGAGGGCGCGTACCAATTCTGCATCGGGATCAGTCCGCCCTTGAAGGCGTCCGATTGCGAGGTGCCGCCGAGCGCGTTGATCGGCGAATGGCACATGCCGCAATGGCCGAGGCCCTCGACCAGATAGGCGCCGCGATTCCATTCCGCCGATTTCTTCGGATCAGGCTTGAACTCGCCCTCGCTGAAGAACAGCGTGCGCCAGCCGAGGATGAGCTGGCGGTTGTCGTAGGGGAAGCGCAAGTCATGCGGCTTGTTCTTCTGGTTCACCGGCGCGATCGAGCGCAAATACGCGAAGATCGCATCGCTGTCGGCGCGCGTGACCTTTGTGTAGGATGCAAACGGCATCGCCGGATAGATCAGCCCGCCATCCGGAAAGCGGCCGCTATGCATGGTTTTGTAGAAATCGTCGGCGCTCCACTTGCCGATGCCCGTCTCGGAATCCGGCGTGATGTTGGAGGTGTAGAGCGTGCCGAACGGGGTCGGCATGGCGCGGCCGCCGGCGAACAGGCGGCCTTCCGGCGCGGTGTGGCAGGCGGTGCAATCGCCGGCGCGGGCGAGATATTCGCCGCGCGCGATGATGTCGCTGCTCCTGTCCTGAGTCTTGTCCTGCGCCTGCGCAGCCGTGGTGAACGCGGCGAGAGCCAGGAGCTTGATCGACAACAGCGTGATCGACAGTTTCGAGCCCATCATCCGCCTCGTCAGTTGGGCTGGCTGCCGCAGCCGAACGGCAGCGCGTAGCTGCCTTTCGGCACGGGGGCCGGATTGGCGGGCGCCGGCCGCGTCGCGAGCCAGGCCGCGACTGCGGTGACGTCGGCCTCGGTCAAATGGCCGGCGACGAGCTGCATGCAGTCGGGCGATTTCGCCGTGCGGGTGCCGTAGCGCCAGGCGCCGAGCTGGGCGCTGATGTAGTTGGCGCGCAGGCCAAGCAGGCCGGGGATGCCGGGCTGCATGCCTGCCAGTCCCGGGCCGTGGCAGCTCACGCAGGCCGGAATGTTTCGTCCCGCATCGCCGCTGGTGGCGAGCAACTCACCCTGCGCCAGCACCTCCTTGCTGACCTCGCTCGGCGCCGGCTGCGGCAGCGGCGGATGCTCGCCGGCAAAATACTCCGCCATCGCTTCCAGATACGGATCGGGCAGGAATTCCAGCAGATAGTTCATCGGCGGATATTTGCGCCGGCCGCTGCGGAAGGCGAGGAGCTGGTTGTAGAGATAGCCGGCGGGCTTGCCGGCGAGGCGCGGGAAATAGACGTCGCTGGTGCCTTCGCCCTTGTTGCCGTGGCAGGGCGTGCACGCCTCGACCCGCGCCGCCATCGTATCCGGCGGCTGGTTGGCCGTCTGCGCGGCCGCACCGCCAATGGTGGTCAAGGTGGCAATGGCCAGAGCGGTAGCACGAGCGAACACGCCGTCGGCCTCCAGAGACTGAGCCCGGTTGATTCCTGGCCACAACGTAGAGCCGCATTATTGCGCCAATATTTTCGTACGCAAGTTCGGAGAAGACCGATGACGTTTAGTCGCGCTGTTGCGCGACAAATTATGATCGATTTCGACCAGTTCTGCGCGCCTTTTGAAAAGCAGACATAACACTGCGCTCTCGCGACAGTTTCTGTCCGAGCTTTGCTTCGTCGTGTCGCCCCTCCGATGTCAGAGGGCGCAGGGAAGGCCGGGTGCCGTCTGGCACCCACGGCCCACTGTGCGAAGGTTGCGCTGAAAGAAGCTGCACAGCGGCATACAGCTGAAGCCCAACACCCGGCCTTTCCCTGCGCGATGGTTTGACGGCTTATGCCGAGCTCTCCCGGGGCGCGATGCACTATTGCCCCCGTCGCCTTGCGGATGACTGACATGCGTGCCCGGTCGGGCAACACACATCACCACAAGACTTGGCGCAACCATAAGACCTGGGGCAACCACAAGACTTGGCGCACAGACCCCGGACGCCGGGACGACACGGTTTTGCCGTACGCAGATCACACCGGTCGTGTGCGCGAAGGCCCTCGCTCACGGTTTCCCGCCCTGCGATGCCCGTCGCGCCGGTGCTGCCTGCGTCCACCGCCGCTCGTCCCGCGTGTCGTGATGATCGCGATACGCCCCTTTGGCCGGGATGAGGTGATGCGCGAATACGCCAAAACAGAATTTCGGTAAAGGTTCGGTAAAGGTGAGTGTTTTCGCGCGCGGCAATTGACCGCCGGCTGGGTGTTTTGCCCGACCGGCAGCACAAGGGCTTGTAGGGATGGGCAGGACGTCCACAAGCCCGGCGCACAATCGATAATTCAAACTCGGCACGATCGAACGTGACCAGTGCAGTTTGTGCCAAAACGCTGTGGGATGACGGAACACCCCTTGCCGCGAGCGGACACCTGCAAAGGCTGTATTTCATGGGATGTTCAACTAAAATCCGAGTCGGGCGCGGGGCTTGTTTAGCGGGACCTGGATACATGGCGCGTTGGAAGCAATCGTGGAGCGAGGACGACCTCAACCGGCTCAGGATGCTCGCAGGCACCAAGCCGATTACGACGATCGCGAAAGAGCTCGGACGGACCACGGGGACGGTGCTCGCGAAGGCGATCGAGCAAAAACTCCCCGTCATTCATCGGGTCGAGCGAACGACGCCATATCAGGGCCCGCGGTGAACGCGGGATTCCGGCCGGCCGATCCACGGCGTTCACGTTGCTTTCACCCATGCGGTCCGGCGACGGGTGCTTGACGATTGGCAAGCCGGCGATGGGATCATTTTCCGCGACGGCGCGTTCTCAACCGATTGTCCCGGTTGGAGCCGCCATGATCATCAATTTCGACACGCTGAAAGCGTCGCTCGTCCTGTATGGGCTGAATGCGATCTACGCGATCCTGCTCCTTGCGATCGGGTGGTATCTGTCCGGCGCCATGCAGCGCTTCGCAACGCGCGTGCTCAGTGTCACGCACCGCGTCGATCCGCTCGTGACCTTGTTCGTCGGCAGCCTCGCGCGCTATGGCGTGCTGGCGGTGGTCGGCATCGCCGTGCTTCAGCTGTTCGGCATCCAGACCGCAAGCCTCGTCGCCGTGCTGGGCGCGACATCCCTCGCCATCGGCCTTGCTCTTCAAGGCACGCTCTCCAATCTCGCCGCCGGCGTGATGCTGCTGTTGTTCCGGCCCTTCCACATCGGCGATGACGTCGAGGTTGCCGGCAAGGCCGGGAAGGTGCGGTCGCTGTCGCTGTTCATGACCGAGCTGGTCGCCCCCGACAACACGCAGATCCTGCTTCCGAACGGACAGGTGTGGGGCGCGGCGATCATCAATCACAGCGCCTATCCCGGCACGGGCGAGGTGAAGGTGACGTTTCCGGTCAGGGCCGGATCGGCCAACGCGCTGGCCGACCAGATCTTGAAGGAGCTGCGCAACGATTCCCGCATCGACGATCACGCCGAGCCTGCCGTCCGCATCTCCAAGGTCGTCGATGTCGCCAATCCGGCATCGCCCATTCTGGAATTGACCGTCAGCGCAAAGGCGAAGCCGTCGGAAGCCGACGCGGTCAAGCAATGCGTGCTCGATCATGCGAGCGCGCTGCTGGCGGCGGCGTGAGACCTTGCGGCGTACGCAGACTCGTAGCCCGGATTGCGCTGCGCTCCATCCGGGCTGCGGGGCTACGGGCTACGCGGCCTCATCCCCTTGGCGAGCGCGGCGGCCGGCGCTTTGCCGCATGCCGGCGCGGCGAGCGGGTCACACGGGGACGCAGGCGGCTTGCGGCTGTGCGTTGCGGCTTGGCCGCGACCTGCGGGCCGCGGGCGAGGTCCATCAGCATGCGCAGCGCCTCGACGACGGAGCGCTGACGCACGGCGGTGCGGCCGATCGCGCCGAAGCGGTGCTCGCGATGGATGATACGGCCGTCGCGCGCGGCGGCGGCGAAATGGACGAGGCCGACCGGCTTGCCCGGGGTGGCGCCGCCGGGGCCGGCGATGCCGGTGATGGCGACCGCGAGGTCGACGCCGGCACGCTCCAGCGCGCCGACCGCCATCGCGGTCGCGGTCTCCTTGCTGACCGCGCCGAAATTCGCGAGCGTGCCGGCTTCGACCCCCAGCATCGCGCGCTTGGCGTCGTTGGAATAGGTGACGAAGCCGCGATCGATGACGTCCGAGGAGCCGGGAATGTCGGTCAGCGCGCCGGCGACGAGGCCGCCGGTGCAGGACTCCGCCGTTGCGATCGTCAGCTTGCGCATCCGGCACAGATCGAGCAGCGAGCGGGAGAGGGCGCGTGCGTCGCTGCCGCCCATGACCTTACACGCTCCAGGGAAGGCGGATGGTGGCGCTCGCGGTGGCCGCGATGCCTTCCTCGCGGCCGGTGAAGCCGAGCCGCTCGCTGGTGGTCGCCTTCACCGCGACGCGCGAGATGTCGACGCCGGAGATCTCGGCGATGCGCGCGCGCATGGTGTCGCGCAAGGGGCCAATCTTCGGCCGTTCGCAGATCATCGTCACCTCGAGATTGGCGACGCGGCCGCCGCGCTGCGTCACGCGCTCGATGGCATATTTCAGGAACTGGTCGGAGGAGGCGCCCTTCCACTTGGCGTCGCTCGGCGGGAAGTGCGAGCCGATGTCGCCGTCGGCGAGCGCGCCGAGGATGGCATCGACCAGCGCATGCAGGCCGACATCGCCGTCGGAATGGGCGAGAAAACCTTTGGTGTGCGGCACGCGCACGCCGCAGAGCATGAGGTGATCGCCTTCGCCGAAGGCGTGCACGTCGTAGCCGGTGCCGGTCCTGATGTCGCCGAGCTGGGCCGCCAGACGCGCTTCCTCGCGCACGAAGTCCTCGGGAGTGGTGAGTTTCATATTGGCAACATCGCCTTCAAAGGTTGCAACCGTCAATCCCGCCCATTCGGCAATCGCGGCATCGTCGGTGAAATCGCTGCGTCCGTCCTTCGCCGCGCGACGATGCGCCTCGAGGATGACGTCGAAACGAAAGGATTGCGGCGTCTGCGCGATTCGCAAGCGCGCGCGGTCCGGCGTGTCCTCGACATGGCCGCTCGCGCCGGTGAGCTTGATGGTGTCGGTGACGGGAATGGCGGGGATCGCCGCGCCGGTGCGGCTCGCCGCCTCGATCGCGCGCGAGATCAATCCTTCCGAGACGAAGGGTCGGGCGGCGTCGTGGATCAGCACGATATCGGGCTTGAGCCT
The DNA here is from genome assembly GCF_054185205.1 of Bradyrhizobium sp. 14AA. Lineage (NCBI taxonomy): Bacteria > Pseudomonadati > Pseudomonadota > Alphaproteobacteria > Hyphomicrobiales > Nitrobacteraceae > Bradyrhizobium > Bradyrhizobium sp. 14AA. The sequence continues at coordinate 37,030 of NZ_JAVAYM010000015.1, forward strand.
CGCCAGCGCTTCGAGACCGGCGAGCACGGAGGCCTGGCGCGTGGCGCCGCCATTGGTCGGCGGCTCGTGCGTGAGCCCTGCGACCGCGGCCGTGAACATGGCGCTGTCGTCGGGGTTCACCACGGGCTGCACCGCGAAGACATCGGGATGGCGGCTGAAAGCTTCCATGGCGCGGTAGATCACGGGCACACCGCCGATCTCGCGATATTGCTTGGGACCACCGGCACCGGCGCGCAGGCCGCGGCCGGCTGCGACCAGAACGACTGCGGTGCGCTGTGATTTCGCCATAGGACTCAAATACTCATTGGTGATGAAGAGCAGGGGAGTGGGGTGATTGCCGCATGCCTCTAGCACGGCAGGCCCGCAAAAAAAGGGGGTTTCCCCGGATTGTGGGAAACAGCATTTTGCTGCACTGCACTTGAAAAATTTGCAGAACTGTCTAAACTGTAGGCATGACGCTTGACTGCACAAGAATTGTGCGCAAGATAGATCATGGCAGGCGCGATGAGGCCCTGCCTAGTCAACGAGACCCCTGTGACCGGCTCGGCAGTATCAGGCACTAAGCCGTTGAAAATAGGCGATATTGATGTCGCCACCCCGGTCTTCCTGGCGCCAATGTCGGGAGTGACTGACTCGCCCGTCCGCCGGCTCGCCGCCGAGCTTGGCGCCGGTCTGGTCGTCTCCGAAATGACTGCCAGCGACGAGCTCGCCAACGGCCATCGGATGTCCCGGTTGCGCTGCGAAGCCACCGGGGTCGGCCCGCATGTGGTCCAGCTCGCCGGCTGCGAGTCGCACTGGATGGCGGAAGGCGCCCGGATCGCGGAAGCCGAAGGCGCCGATATCATCGACATCAACATGGGCTGCCCGGCCCGTCACGTCACTGGCGGCCAGTCGGGCTCGGCCCTGATGCGCGACCTCGACCACGCCGTCAGCCTGATCGATGCGACGATCGCGGCCGTGAAGGTACCGGTGACACTGAAGATGCGGCTCGGCTGGGACGACCGCACCCGCAACGCGCCGGAGCTGGCGCGGCGCGCGGAAGCGGCCGGCATCCAGCTCGTCACCGTGCATGGCCGCACGCGCTGCCAGTTCTATAAGGGCGAGGCCGATTGGGACGCGATCCGCGCTGTGCGGGAAGCCATCTCCCTTCCGCTCGTCGTCAATGGCGACATCACCTCTTACGAGAAGGCGCTTGCGGCGCTGGAGGCCTCCGGCGCCGATGCCGTGATGATCGGCCGCGGCGCGAACGGCCAGCCCTGGCTGCCTGGCGAGATCGGCCGTCGCCTCAAGGGCGGGGCCGCTGAAGCCACGCCGTCGCTCGAGACGCAACTCCAATACGTCCGCACGCTCTATGAGGGCGTCTGTGCGCTCTACGGCCTGCGCGTCGGCCTCAAGCACGCCCGCAAGCATCTCGGCTGGGCGCTCGACGTCGCCGCCGAGGCGAGCGGCGCGCCGGTCGAGAAGCTGAAATCCTGGCGCCAGACCATCCTCACCTCGGAAGATCCGGGCCGCGTCCACCAGTCACTGCAAGATGCCTTCGACGACTTCGCATGGAGCGCTGCTGCATGAGCTCAGCCGCTGAACATCGTCGGCCGGTTCCGTCCGACAGCGACGCGATCCTGGATGCGCTTCCCAATCCCGTGCTCATGATCGGGCCGGACGGCAAGATCGTCGCCGCCAATATCGCGACCGAAGCCTTCTTCGATATCTCGACGCAGTTCCTGAAGCGGCAGTCGCTGAAGGAGCTGGTGCCGTTCGGCAGTCCGTTGCTGGCGCTGATCGACCAGGTGCGCTCGTCGAACTCGCCGGTCAATGAATACAAGGTCGATCTCGGCACGCCGCGCATGGGCGGCGACCGTCAGGTCGACCTGCATGTGGCCCCGCTCACGGAGCGGCCTGGCCACATCGTGGTGATGCTCCAGGAGCGCTCCATCGCCGACAAGATGGATCGCCAGCTCACCCACCGCAGCGCTGCGCGCTCGGTGATAGCGCTAGCAGCCATGCTCGCGCATGAAATCAAGAATCCGCTCTCGGGCATCCGCGGCGCGGCGCAGCTGCTGGAACAGCAGGCCTCCTCCGAGGACCGCATGCTGACGCGGCTGATCTGCGACGAGGCCGACCGCATCGTGACGCTGGTCGACCGCATGGAGGTGTTCGGCGACGAGCGCCCCGTGGTGCGCGGCCCCGTCAACATCCATTCGGTGCTCGATCACGTGAAGCGGCTGGCGCAATCGGGCTTTGCCCGCAACATCCGCTTCATCGAGGACTACGATCCCTCGCTGCCGCCGGTGCTGGCGAACCAGGATCAGCTGATCCAGGTGTTCCTCAACCTCGTGAAGAACGCCGCCGAAGCGCTGATCGACGTTCCCGACGCCGAGATCCAGCTCACCACCGCATTCCGCCCCGGCGTGCGCCTGTCAGTCCCCGGTCAAAAATCCCGGGTATCCCTGCCGCTTGAGTTCTGCGTGAGAGACAATGGACCAGGCGTGCCGGACGATCTTCTGCCCAACCTGTTCGATCCCTTCGTGACCACCAAGCAGACCGGCTCGGGTCTCGGCCTTGCGCTGGTCGCAAAGATCGTCGGCGATCACGGGGGCATCATCGAATGCGAGTCTCAGCCGCGCAAGACCACCTTCCGCGTGCTGATGCCGATGTATTCCACATCGGTCAAACATGCCGATCAAAGCAGTCGCGACGGCTCTGCCGGGAAGTCGTCGTCTGCGTCACAGGGGGCAAAATGAGGATTAACGATGCCCGCAGGTAGCATTCTCGTTGCTGATGACGACACCGCCATCCGCACAGTTCTCAATCAGGCACTATCCCGGGCCGGCTACGAGGTCAGGCTCACCGGCAATGCCGCAACGCTGTGGCGCTGGGTCAGCCAGGGGGAGGGCGATCTCGTCATCACCGATGTGGTGATGCCGGACGAAAACGCCTTCGACCTGCTGCCGCGGATCAAGAAGATGCGGCCGAATCTGCCCGTCATCGTCATGAGCGCGCAGAACACCTTCATGACGGCGATCCGCGCCTCCGAGCGGGGGGCGTACGAATATCTGCCAAAGCCCTTCGACCTGAAGGAGCTGATCGCCATCGTCGGCCGCGCGCTGGCCGAGCCCAAGGAGCGGGTCTCGACGCCGGACGACGACGCCGAGATGGAGGCGATCCCGCTGGTCGGCCGCTCGCCGGCGATGCAGGAAATCTACCGCGTGCTGGCGCGGCTGATGCAGACCGACCTTACCGTGATGATCACGGGCGAGTCCGGCACCGGCAAGGAGCTGGTGGCGCGCGCGCTGCACGATTACGGCAAGCGCCGCAACGGCCCGTTCGTCGCCGTCAACATGGCGGCGATCCCGCGCGACCTGATCGAGTCCGAACTGTTCGGCCATGAGCGCGGCGCCTTCACCGGCGCCAACACCCGCGCCTCGGGCCGGTTCGAGCAGGCCGAGGGCGGCACGCTGTTCCTCGACGAAATCGGCGACATGCCGATGGAGGCGCAGACCCGTCTGCTGCGCGTGCTGCAGCAGGGCGAATACACCACCGTCGGCGGCCGCACGCCGATCAAGACCGACGTGCGCATCGTCGCGGCCTCCAACAAGGATCTGCGCGTCCTGATCCAGCAGGGGCTGTTCCGCGAAGATTTGTTCTTCCGCCTCAACGTCGTGCCGCTGCGGCTGCCGCCCTTGCGCGAGCGCATCGAGGATCTGCCCGATCTGGTGCGGCACTTCTTCGCGCTCGCCGAGAAGGACGGCCTGCCGCCGAAGAAGCTCGACACGCTGGCGCTGGAGCGGATGAAGCAGCACCGCTGGCCGGGCAACGTGCGCGAGCTCGAGAATCTCGCCCGTCGCCTCGCCGCGCTCTATCCGCAGGACGTGATCACCGGCTCCGTCATCGACGGCGAGCTGGCGCCACCCACGGTCAGCCCGGGTGCAGCGGTCCAGCAGGGCGTCGACAATCTCGGCGGCGCGGTGGAGGCGTATCTGTCCTCGCACTTCCAGGGCTTTCCAAACGGCATGCCGCCGCCCGGCCTCTATCACCGCATCCTCAAGGAGATCGAGGTTCCGCTGCTCACGGCCGCGCTTGCCGCCACCCGCGGCAACCAGATCCGCGCTGCCGACCTGCTCGGCCTCAACCGCAACACGCTGCGGAAGAAGATCCGGGATCTCGATATCCAGGTCTATCGGAGCGGGGGCTGATCTTCCTGGTCGAACGGTGGCTCAGCTCCCCCTACCACAGCGGAGCTGAGCCTGTCCGGATCGCGCTGGCCGTTGTGGCTGGCGCGGTGAGCAGAAGTCCGAATCGCATCGAAATGTTCCGCCGGACCCTTCAAATTCGTCATGAGGCGATCGGGCGCGGCGTCGTACCTATCTGACCAGGCGACCTGTTGCCGGCAGCATGGCGACGTCCGCCGGCGCTTGCATGCCCGGGCCATTGACCAAGAGGTCAGAGGCCACGATCAGCAGCAGCACAGCCGAAACCATGATCGCGAGAAAGAAGCGGTCCATGTCGGGGCAAACCGGAAAGCGGGAATCCGTTCCCGCTGGCCCCGCATGCCCTGTGGATGCGCCGGTCCGCCGCGGGACAGGCGCCGCGGAATTGTCGCAATTCGGCAACAATGTGGTACGAATACATCAGTATCCGCCCGCCGCGGACCCCGTTTTCAGCACCATTGTCGGAATGACCAGCGCAGATACCTCGGCCGCATCCTTTGACACGGCCCCAGCGGAAGAGCCCCGGCGCTGGTCGGTGCGGCGCTGGCTGGCGCCCTTTGCCGTGGCGCTGGCACTGCTGTCGGCGCTCCTGACCTTCCTGGTCCTGACCGGCCTCAGCCAGATCGAGCCGACGCCGACGGTCGTCCGTTCGTTCTATCTGATCAATGCGGCGACGATCCTGCTCCTGGTCGGGATCATCATCCGCGAGCTCTGGCAGCTGATCCTGGCCCGTCGGCGGGGACGGGCGGCGGCGCGTCTCCATGTCCAGATCGTCAGCCTGTTCTCGATCGTGGCGGTGCTGCCGGCGGTGCTGGTCGCCGTCGTCGCCAACGTCACCATCGAGCGCGGCCTCGACCGGCTGTTCTCGGGGCCGACCAAGGAGGTGATCCAGAATTCGCTGACGATCGCGCGGGCCTATATGCAGGACCATGCGCAGCTGATCCGCGGCGACATTCTCGGCATGGCCAACGACATCGCGCATGCCCGGCCGCTCTACGACCAGGATCGCCGCTCGTTCCGCGAATTGCTGACGTCGAGCGCCGGCTCCCGCAATCTGCCGGGCGCGATGATCATCGACAAGAACACCAACATCCTGGAGTCCGCCGACACCGGCATGCGGCTGGCCTATTCGCCGCCCGCGCCGGACTTCCTCAGCAACGTCAACGAGTCCGAGCCGGAGATCGCGGTCCTTCCCGATGCGAGCTTCGTGGCTGCGGTGATCCGTTTGCGCGCCTTCAACGACACCTTCCTTTACGTCGCGCGGCCGCTCGATCCCAATGTCGTCAACCAGCTCAAGCAGACCGAGGTGAGCGTCGCCGAATATGCCCAGATCGAGTCGCGCCGGCTCGGCATCCAGGTCGCCTTTGCGCTGATGTTCGCGGTGATCGCGCTGACCATCCTGATGGCCTCGGTGCTGATCGGCCTGAACTTCGCCAACTCGCTGGTCTCGCCGATCCGGCGGCTGATGAATGCGGCACACACGGTCTCGACCGGCGACCTCCATGTGAAAGTGCCGGTGTACCAGTCGGAAGGCGACCTCGCGCAGCTGGGCGAGACCTTCAACAAGATGACGCAGGAATTGCGCAGCCAGCGCGACGAGCTCGTCAACGCGAGCGACCTCATCGACAGCCGCCGCCGCTTCATCGAGGCGGTGCTGTCGTCCGCGAGCGCCGGCATCATCGGCGTCGATACGTCGGGCAGCGTGGGCATCCTCAATCGCTCTGCCGAGAAGCTGATCGGACACTCCGAAGCGGAGACGCTGGGCCATCCGCTCTCCGACGTGCTGCCCGAGCTCGACGACATGATGAAGACGGCGCGGGAGGGGAGCCAGCGCCTGGTGCAGGGCCAGATCACGATCACCCGCGACGGACAGGAGCGTAACCTCTCGGTCCGCGTCAGCGCCGAGAAGAACCAGCCGCACGACAGCTACATCATCACGCTCGACGACATCACCGAGCTGGTCTCGGCGCAGCGCACCTCGGCCTGGGGCGACGTCGCCCGCCGCATCGCCCACGAGATCAAGAATCCGCTGACGCCGATCCAGCTCTCGGCCGAGCGCATCCGCCGCAAGTTCGGCAAGGACATCACCGAGGCCAAGGACAAGCAGATCTTCGACCAGTGCACCGACACCATCGTACGTCAGGTCGACGATATCAGGCGCATGGTCGACGAGTTCTCGCGCTTCGCGCGGATGCCCAAGCCCGTGATGGAAGGCGAGGACGTCGCCGACACCGTGCGGCAGGCCGTGTTCCTGATGAAGGTCGCCCATCCCGAGATCGATATCGAGGCCGAGTTCAAGCAGGATCCGCTCCGCGCCCAGTTCGACCGGCGGCTGATCTCGCAGGCGGTCACCAACATCGTCAAGAACGCTACCGAGGCGATCGAGCAGGTCCCGCCGGAAGGCCTTGGCAAGGGCCGTATCGACGTCGTGGTGTCGCGCCAGGGCGAGGACGTGCTGATCGACGTCATCGACAACGGCATCGGCCTGCCCAAGGTCGCGCGCTCGCGGCTGCTGGAGCCTTACGTCACGACGCGGGCCAAGGGCACCGGCCTGGGACTTGCGATCGTCGGGCGCGTGCTGGAAGACCATGGCGGCCGCATCGAGCTGAAGGACGCCTCCGATTTCCGTGAAGGCCAGCGCGGCGCCTGGATGCGAATGCGCTTCGCGATCAGCGGTCAACCCGCGAAGGCCGAGACGGCCGAGCAGACGCCGGCCGTCAGCGAAACGGTCACTGAAATCGCCAAGGATCCGGAAACAAAAGAGCCGGCTGCCGGAACCAAAGAGCCGGAAGAAAAGACCAATGATTCACCGAAAATCGAAGCCTCAACAGGCAGCTGACAAGACAGGCGCGACCCATGGCTAGTGAAATTCTGATTGTCGATGATGAGGCCGATATTCGGGATCTCGTTGCGGGCATTCTCGAAGACGAGGGGTTCGTGACCCGGACCGCACGCGACAGCGATACGGCGCTTGCCGAGATCGCCAACCGCAGGCCGCATTTGGTGTTCCTCGACATCTGGCTGCAGGGCTCCAAGCTCGACGGCTTGCAGCTGCTGGAGCAGGTCAAGAAGGACAACGCCGATCTGCCGGTCGTGATGATCTCCGGCCACGGCAACATCGAGACCGCGGTGGCCGCGATCAAGCGCGGCGCCTACGACTTCATCGAGAAGCCGTTCAAGGCCGACCGGCTGATCCTGGTCGCCAACCGCGCACTGGAGAACTCGCGGCTCAAGCGCGAGGTCAAGGAGCTGAAGCAGCTGGCGCCGAGCGCCAGCCAGCTCGTCGGGCGCTCGCCCAGCATGAACCAGCTGCGCCAGACCATCGAGCGTGCGGCCAAGGCCAACAGCCGCATCCTGATCGTCGGCCCCGCCGGCGCCGGCAAGGAGCTGACCGCGCGCACGCTGCACACGGCCTCGGGCCGCGCCGACGGTCCCTTCGTCGTCATCAACGCCGCGGCGATCACGCCGGAGCGGATGGAGCACGAGCTGTTCGGCGTCGAGCAGTCCAATGGCGAGCAGCCGCGCAAGCCCGGCGCGCTCGAGGAAGCCCATGGCGGCACGCTGTTCATCGACGAGATCGCGGACATGCCCCGCGAGACCCAGAACAAGATCCTGCGCGTGCTGGTCGAGCAGTCGTTCCAACGCGTCAGTGGCACCGCCAAGGTGCAGGTCGACGTGCGCATCATCTCCTCGACCGCGCGCAATCTCGAAGAGGAGATCGCGGCGGGCCATTTCCGCGAGGACCTCTATCATCGGCTCTCGGTGGTGCCGATCCGCGTGCCTGCGCTCTCCGAGCGGCGCGAGGACATTCCGGAACTGATCGACTACTTCATGGAGCAGATTTCGGCCGGCAGCGGCCTGCCCAAGCGGCAGATCGGGCAGGATGCGATGGCGGTGCTGCAATCGCACGTCTGGCCGGGCAACGTGCGCCAGCTCCGCAACAACGTTGAGAGGGTCATGATTCTGGCCGCGGGCGGACCGGAGGTGATCATCACCGCCGACATGCTGCCGCAGGACGTCGGCTCCATGGTGCCGGCGATGCCGACCAGCAACAATGGCGAGCACATCATGGGCCTGCCGCTGCGCGAAGCGCGCGAAGTGTTCGAGCGCGACTATTTGATTGCACAGATCAGCCGTTTTTCAGGAAATATTTCTCGTACAGCCGAGTTCGTTGGCATGGAACGTTCGGCACTACATCGGAAGCTGAAGGCGCTTGGTGTCGGCTAGAGCGTTCGAGCGAAGTTGGATACCGGCCCGCATACAGAATGCGCGCGTCGAAACATGAATCTGGAGCCCACGTTCCGATTTCGTCGGCACGTGGCTTCAGCGCCGCGCGTTGCAGGCAAACCCTAGGGTTAGGCGAGGAAAATCATCGATTTCCGTAGTTTTTCGGGGCAATACGGCACCTGCTGCCGCGTCAAGCGGCTTGCCTAATAAGCCCGCGTGTCCTCTAATTGCGCAGCTGTTCCTTCCGAGGGGGATCTCATGAGGAACGGCAACCGGGAGAGGCCCCGAATTTCACAAAGAGGGCCGCGACCGGCGCAATAAAAAGAAACTCAAAGCGAGAAAAAAACAATGGCGGCAGACCGCGCACAAAACCTACAGGACACCTTCCTCAATCACGTTCGCAAAACCAAGACGCCACTGACGATCTTTCTGGTCAATGGAGTGAAGCTCCAGGGCATCGTGACCTGGTTCGACAATTTCTGTTTGCTGCTTCGGCGCGACGGTCATTCGCAGCTTGTCTACAAGCATGCGATCTCGACCATCATGCCGGGCGCACCGATCCAGTTGTTCGAAGGCGGCGAGGATCAGCCGGCTTGAGAGTGCTCTGATTGGAACCCCGGAATTTCGACGGGGATGCCGACCGTTCGCGGCCGGCAGGGGCTAAGCAGACGGGGCGGGTGCTTGTCATCGGCCCCTACTTGCGCGCGCGCGCGGGCAATGCTGACGCGCAATCGGAGAGTCATGTCGTGCGCGACGCCGAGGCCCGGCTCGACGAAGCCGCCGGCCTCGCGCGCGCGATCGACCTCGTCATTGCCGATGCGATCATCGCGCCGATCAGCCAGATCCGCCCCGCCACCTATATCGGCAAGGGCAAGGTCGAGGAGATCGCCGCACTGGCCAAGAGCCTCGACGTCGAGCTCGTGGTGATGGATTGCGCGCTGGCGCCGATCCAGCAGCGCAACCTCGAGAAGGAATTGCATGCCAAGGTGCTCGATCGCACCGGGCTCATCCTGGAAATCTTCGGCCGTCGCGCCAAGACCAAGGAAGGCTCGCTCCAGGTCGAGCTTGCGCATCTCAACTATCAGCGCTCGCGCCTCGTGCGTTCGTGGACCCATCTGGAGCGCCAGCGCGGCGGCTTCGGATTCATGGGCGGCCCCGGCGAGACGCAGATCGAGGCCGACCGCCGCCTGATCCAGGAGCGCATCTCCAAGCTCGAGAGCGAGCTGAAGAAGGTGCAGGCAACCCGGCGCCTGCATCGCGCCGGCCGCCAGCGCGTGCCGTATCGCGTCGTCGCGCTGGTCGGCTACACCAATGCCGGCAAGTCGACGCTGTTCAACCGCCTGACGCGCGCCGACGTGCAAGCGGCGGACATGCTTTTTGCGACACTCGATCCGACCTTGCGCGCCCTCAACCTGCCGCACGGCGGCAAGGCGATGCTGTCGGACACGGTCGGCTTCATCTCCAACCTGCCGACACAGCTCGTCGCCGCCTTCCGCGCCACGCTGGAGGAGGTGCTGGAGGCCGACGTCATCCTGCATGTGCGCGATATCTCGCACGAGGATGCCGAGGCGCAGCAGAGCGACGTCGACGCCGTGCTGCGCCAGCTCGGCATCAATCCTGATGATTCCGGCCGCATCATCGAGGTCTGGAACAAGATCGACCGCTACGATTCCGAGCAGCGCGAAGAGCTTCTGAACATCGCGGCGCGCAGACCGGAGGATCATCCGGCCATGCTGGTCTCGGCCGTATCAGGCGAGGGGGTCGACGCGCTGCTCGCCGCGATCGAGGAACGCCTCGCCGCAAAACGCACCACGCTCGACCTCTCCATCGACGCCGCAGACGGCGCCGGCATCAGCTGGCTGCACCGCAATTCCGAGGTGCTGGCCAAGGAGCTGCATGACGGCCGTTTTGATATGACGGTGCGGGTGGACGAGACCAAGCGGGATATCGTGGTGTCGAGGTTCGACGCGGTGCCGCATCTGTCAGCCCCGTAGTCGTCCTGGCGAAAGCCAGGACCCATACCGCGTGACCTATCGAGGCAGGCGGTCTCCGTACCGACGAATATTCAACTTCGAGCCTTCGCCAAATTCCCTTGTGGGGTAATGGGTCCTGGCTTTCGCCAGGACGACGGTGGAGGCGCACGTCGAAAATCACCTCGACAGGTCGAGGCTCATGAACTGGTTGTGCGGGCTTGCCTGATAGTCGGCAAACGGCTCACAGGATACGAAGCCGGCGCTGCGGTAGAGCGCGACGGCCGGCACGTGCAGCGGCGCCGTGCCGGTCTCCAGGCTGAGACGCGAATATCCGCGCTTGCGGCCTTCGGCAATGATGTGGTGCAGAATGGTTCGCCCGACCCCAGACCGCCGCGCGGTGGGCGCGGCGCGCATCGACTTCACCTCGCCATGCGTCTCATCCAGTTGCTTCAGGGCCCCGAAGCCAGCCAGCACGTTGCCCTGCCAGGCGGTCCAGAACGTTACGGTCGGAGCCGAAAGACCGCTCGCGTCCAATGCCTGCGCGTGCTCGCCCATGACGCTGCGGAGCTCTTCGAGGTGATGTGCCAACAAGTCGGCGACATGCGGCGCCTTCGGGTTGTCCTGCCTGATGTCCACTGCGTGCCCTCGTTTCAGGTCGCCGTCTTCGCCGCGTTCCACAACGCATCCATCTCCGCCAGCGACGCCTGTTCGAGCGTGCGGCCCTGCGCCTCCAGCGCACGCTCGATATAGGCAAAGCGCCGCTCGAACTTTGCATTCGTCGCACGCAGTGCGGCCTCCGGATCGGCGTCGACATGGCGGGCGAGGTTGACGAGGGCGAACATCAGGTCGCCGGTCTCTTCCGCAATCTCCTGCTTGTCGTTGCGGTCGAGCGCGGCCTCGATCTCGTCGGCTTCCTCGCGGATTTTTTGCAGCACCGCGCGCGGGTCGTTCCAGTCGAAGCCGACGGTGGAGGCCTTGCGCTGCAGCTCCATGGCGCGGGTCAGCGCGGGCTGGCCGGCCTTGACGCCTGAGAGCAGCGATTTGTGCGCCGGCGTTGCCTCCGGCGGCCGGCGCGCGGCACGCTCGGCTTTTTCCTCCGCCTTGATGCGGTCCCAGACTTCCTTGACGTGGGAGGAGGCGAGATTGCCGTCCTTGTCGACGAAGACATGGGGATGGCGCCGGATCATTTTTCGCGTGATGGCCTCGACCACGTCGCCGAATGCGAAGGCGTTCTGCTCGGACGCCATCTGGGCGTGGAACACGACCTGGAGCAGGAGATCGCCGAGCTCTTCGCGCAGATCGTCGAGATCGCCGCGGCTGATGGCCTCGACCACCTCATAGGCTTCCTCGATCGTGTAGGGCGCGATGGTCGCGAAATCCTGCTCGAGGTCCCAGGGGCAGCCGGTCACCGGCGTGCGCAGCGCCGCCATGATCTCGATCAGGCGGGAAATGTCGCGGGAAGGGGTCATTGCGGGGCAGTCTCCTGGGTCCAAAACCTTATGCCAAATGCAGGCCGCCGTTCCCAGCCGGGCGCGACGGAACAAGCCGATTTCCACCGATTGGCGCGCTCGTCCCGCAATGCTAAAGCGCGGGCCATGAGTGACGCATTTTCATCAGAAACCGCGCTGGTGCTGTTCTCCGGCGGCCAGGATTCCACCACCTGCCTCGCCTGGGCGCTGAGCCGCTTCGCGCGGGTGGAGACGCTGGGGTTCGAGTACGGCCAGCGCCACGCCATCGAGCTTGCCTGCCGCGACCGGCTGTTCGAGGGCATCAAGGGCCTGCGCACGGACTGGACCGCAAAGCTCGGCGAGAGCCATACGCTCTCGATCCCGACGCTGGCCGACGTGTCCGAGACCGCGCTGACGCGCGACGTCGCGATCGCGATGGGCGCCGACGGCCTGCCCAATACATTCGTGCCCGGCCGCAACCTGGTGTTCCTGACCTTTGCGGCGGCGCTGGCCTACCGGCGTGGCATCAGCCACATCGTCGGCGGCATGTGCGAGACCGACTATTCCGGTTATCCCGATTGCCGCGACGACACCATCCGCGCCATGCAGGCCGCGCTCTCGCTCGGCATGGCCCGGAAGTTCGAATTGCACACGCCCTTGATGTGGATCGACAAGGCCACGACCTGGCAGCTCGCGCATGACCTCGGAGGCGAGGGGCTGGTCGATCTCATCCGCGAGCAATCGCACACCTGCTATCTCGGCGAACGCGGCGCGCAGCATGATTGGGGTTATGGGTGCGGCGAGTGCCCGGCGTGCAGCCTGCGGGCGAAGGGGTGGCGGGAGTTTGTGGCGGGGCGGTAAGGCCTCGCCGTACTCCTCTCGTGCCCCGGACGCAGCGCAGCGCTCCTTCAGCGGTGCGCTGCAGAGCCGGGGCCCATGCTTCCATAGCGTATCGTGTCGCCGTCTGGGTCCCGGCTCTGCGCCGCAACGCTTGCGCGTTGCAGCTTGTCCGGGACACGAGAGTGAACTGCAAAGCATCACCTTGCTTCGCAACGACGGACGTGGCGACAGCTAGCGAAAATCCTCCGGCTTAAGCTCGATCGGCTTGCCGTGCGGCGTGCGATCCGCCGCGTGGTCCCAGGCGTTGCGGTAGCGATGCAAGGTTTCCACGGACGCGACGCCTTTGCGCGCGACGAGGCCCTCCAACGTGGCGAGCCAGTGCAAATAGTAGGTCTCGCCCGTATCGGGATCGCCGGCCGCCTGCGCGCGCTTGATCTCGGAGGCCAAGGCGGCCGCCCATTCCGGCCAGGTGAACACGCCGCGGTCGTGCAGGCTCAGGGCCATCGCGAAGGCATGCGCTTCCCACGGCGCACGGAACACCGGGCCGTCGTCATCGCGCGGAATGCTTGGGATAGCCGCCGCCGCGGCGGCAGCAGCGTCACCACTCATCACGCCGGGTCCAGATACGGCTCGAACGCGTCGATCGACACTTTCAGGGTCGGATCGCCATCCGCGCCCCAGAGATCGCGACCCTCGAACACGACGGTGTAGAGCCATTGCGGATTTTCGCCGAGCTCCATCGCCGCGGAATCCGGAAACACGTGGCAGCCATGGTTCAGTGCGACGATGCCGACGTGGCCGCGCACATAGCGCGGCAGTCTTGTGTGCGTCGTCGGATGAATGTTCTTCGCACGCACACGGTCGCCGATGTTGAATTTTGCCGGGGCCGGAGCAGGGCGGGCGAACTTGCCGCGCACCATGGTGCGCTCGACATCGTCGCGCTTCAGCTTGCCATTCTTGAGCGCCTTTGCAGGCTGCATCGCATGGCCGGCGGCGACCTCCTCGCGCGTGAGGTAGCCTTTCTCGATCAGCATCGCCTCGAGCCCGAGAAACCATTTCTTGTAGTAGGAGCTCGACAGATACACGTGCGGCGGGATCATCTCGCGATAGAAGCGCGAGGTGTCGATGTTGAAGGCGCCGGCCGCGCCCATCGCGCGCACCATGGCCAGCACACGGGACTCCCACTCCTCGTGAAACACCGGCTCGTTCGGCTCGGGCTCGACCCTGCCGAACCCGTCCATGCCGCCCATGTCGTGCACGCCGTTCATGACGGCGCTCCCGGCGTTTTCGGGAAGCCGGTGCCGATCATGGAATCGCGTGTGACGAGCTCGGCGAGCTGCTCCTCGCTCCAGCCTTCCGTGCCTTCTGGACGCATCGGCAGCACCAGAAAACGCGTCTCGGCGGTCGAGTCCCACACCCGGATTTCCATGTCCTTCGGCAGGCTGACGTCGAAATCGGCGAGCACCCCGCGCGGATCCTTCACCGCGCGGGAGCGGTAGGGCGCTGCCTTGTACCAGACCGGCGGCAGCCCCAGCATTTCCCAGGGGTAGCAGGAGCACAGCGTGCACACGACCATGTTGTGGCGCTCAGCTGTGTTCTCGACCACGACGAGATGATCCCCGACGCGGCTGACGTGCCCCAGCGTGCCGATCGCCTTCGAGCCGTCCTCCAGCAGCGCCTTCCTGAAGGCCGGATCGGTCCAGGCCTTGGCGACGACGCGCGCGCCATTGTGCGGGCCGATCTTGGTCTCATAGGCCTGGATGATGGCATCGAGCGCAGCCGGCTCGACATAGCCTTTTTCCGTCAAGATCGTCTCGAGTGCACGCACCCGCAGCTCGGTCTCGGACAGCTCGGAATGGTCGTGATCGTGGTGGTGGTGATGTTCACTCATGGGGCGGAAGATAGTCCCAGAATCCGGGCGTTGTCGAGGCGAAGACTCTGCTAGCATCGCAGCATGGGCTGGGTTGCAAAACGAACCGGAATAGCTGTCGCAACAGCGGCTTTTGCCGCGCTTGCGATCCAGGATGCGCGCGCCGCGAATGGCGCCTATGCGGTCGATGCCGCCGACATTTCCGACGTCGGCTCCTGCAAGGTCGAAAGCTGGATGTCGGCGGCGACGAACACGGATTTCTCCGCGGTCGCCAATCCCTCTTGCGTGGTCGATCCGTTCAGGCCGATCGAGCTGAGCTTGCAGACCGTCCGGGCGCGCAGCGACGGCGACTGGAGCACGACGATTGCGCCGAAAGCCAAGACGAATTTCATCCCGACCGGAATCGGGCGGTGGGGCTTGTCGGCCTACGGGGGCGGATCGTTCGACGCGGCGACCGGCGAGGCACTGACCGCCTTCGCCGTCATCCCCGCGACCTTCCGCCTGTCCGAGACCATGCGCATCAACGTCAACGGTGGCTGGCTGTGGGATCGCACCATCGACCGTCACTATCTGACCTACGGTATCGGCTTCGACTGGAAGTTCACCGACACCCTGCAGTGGACGATCGAGGCCTATGGGCAGGCCGGTGCTTCGGACGTCGCAAGCGTCGTGCAGCCACGTTTCCAGACCGGTGTCCGCTACCGGCCGAACGAGATATTTTCCGTCGACCTGATCTACGGCCGCAACATCACCGGCGAAAACGCCAACTGGATCACCATCGGCACCACGATCCGGTTTCCGGTCGGAGGCAGCGAGCCCGAGCATCGGCGCACCGGGCATTTGTAAGCTGTCCAAGAGCAACAAGAACGGGGAGGCTGAGTTGACCGACTATGTGAAGATCGAGAATGGCCTGGGGCCGGAGGGGCGGATCGCGGTCGTGCGGTTCGACCGCGGCGACGGCATCAATGCGCTGTCGCCGGAGGCGCTGCGGCAACTCACGGCAGCTGCACGCAGCTTTGAGGACGATGCCGCAACCTCCGTCGTGGTGCTGACCGGCAGCGCGAGCGCATTCAGCGCCGGCTTCGACCTGAAGGATGCCGAGGGACGTTCGCGCAAGGACATGGATCTCGGCACGCTGCGGCGGCACCTCAAGCTCGGGCCGCGCCTCACCCAGGCCTGGCAGGAGATGGAGCAGATCACGATCGCGGCGATCGAGGGCTTCTGCATCGGCGGCGGCGTGGCGCTCGCGGTCGCGCTCGACTTCCGTGTCATGGGCAGCGACGCCCATCTGCGCGTGCCCGAGATCGGGCTCGGCATGAACATGAGCTGGCAGAGCATCCCGCGCATGCTGCATCTGATCGGGCCGGCCCGCACCAAGCAGGCGGTGATTTTGGCCGATCAGCGCATCTCGGCGGAGGAAGCCCATGAATGGGGGCTGGTGGAGCACGTCGTCGATCCCGGCCACGCGTTCGATACCGCCATGGACCTCGCCCGGAAGGTCGCCATGCAGCCGCCGCTCTCGGTCGCGATGACGAAACTGACCGTCAACCGGCTCGCGCATGCGCTGGACGATCTCGCCAGCCACATGGACGTCGACCAGTTCGCCCTGGCGAGCCTGACCGAGGACCACAAGGAGGGCGTCGAGGCGTTCCCGGGACGCCGCAAGCCGCGGTTCAGGGGGCGGTAGACCCCAGGTCAGCCATTGATCGGGCCGCGGACAGTCCGTATACGCCGCGCAGGGACAAAATCGGCCCGGCCAACGAGCCGGAAAAATGCGAAGACAATCAAGGGGGAGGGCCCATGACCGCTAGCTCGCAGGCGCCTGAGGCGACGAAGGGATTTCGCTGGAAGCTGATCGCGCCGATCGCGGTGTGGCTGGCGATCTATCTGTGGCCGGTGCCAACAGGGCTCAACGTCAATCAGTGGCACTATTTTGCCGTCTTCGCCGCCGTCATCACCGGGCTCATCCTGGAATCGATGCCGGTCGGCGCGGTCGGCTTCATCGGCCTCACCGTCGCGGGTGTCGCCGGCTATATCGATGCCGATCCCGGCAAATCGCTGCGCTGGATGCTCGCGGGCTTCGCCGAGAGCACGGTGTGGCTGATCGTCGGCGCCTTCGTGTTCTCGATCGGCTATCGCAAGAGCCAGCTCGGCCGGCGCATCGCGCTGGTGCTGGTGCGGCGGCTCGGCCGCAACACGCTCGGGCTCGGCTATGCGGTCGCCATGTCGGATTTCCTGCTCGCGCCGGCAACGCCCTCCAACACGGCGCGCAGCGGCGGCATCGTTTATCCCATCATCAGCAACATCCCGCGCATCTACGGCTCCGAGCCGGGACCGACCGCCGGCAAGATCGGCACCTACGTGATGTGGACCGCCTTTGCGTCGACCGCGGTCACCAGTTCGCTGTTCTTCACCGCGCTCGCGCCCAATGCGGCGGCGCTGGCGATCGCCAAGAAGACCGTGGGCGTCGAGGTGAGCTGGGGGCAGTGGTTCCTGGGCTTTGCACCGCTCGGCATCCTGCTGATGGTGCTCGTTCCGCTGCTCAGCTATCTGGTGTGCCGTCCCGAGGTGAAGCGCAGCCCGGAAATCTCCGAATGGGCGGCGAAGGAACTCGCCGAGATGGGCCCGATGTCGCGCAACGAGTGGATCATGCTCGGCCTGATCGTGCTCGCGATGTTCCTGTGGATCGCGGGCTCGAGCCCGGACATCCACGTGCCACTGCTCGGCTCGAACTTCGTCAACGCTACCACCGTCGTGTTCATCGTGATCTCGCTGATGCTGGTGACCGGCGTGATCGAGTTTGCCGACATCGTCAGCGAGAAGAGCGCCTGGGAGGTGTTCTTCTATTTCACCTCGCTGCTGACGCTGGCCTCGGGTCTCAACGAGATCGGTTTCATCAAATGGTTCGCGACCGAATACGCCAAACCGCTCGCGGGGCTATCGCCGTCCACCGCGATGCTGCTGCTGGTCGCGCTGTTCTTCTGGATCCACTATTTCTTCTCGAGCATCACCTCGCATGCGGCCGCCGTGCTGCCGGTGGTGCTGGCGGTCGGATCCGGCATCGCCGACCTGCCGGTCACGACGCTGGCGATGCTCTGTATGTATTCGCTCGGCCTGATGGGCGTGATCTCGCCTTACGCGACGGGGCCTGCGCCGATGTATTTCGGCAGCGGCTATATCGGGAAGGGCCAGTTCTGGGGTTTTGGCCTGATCTTCGGGCTGCTCTATTTCGCCGGCCTCCTGCTGATCGTGCTGCCCTGGTTGCAGACCCGTTGAGCCGGGTGCGAGGCCAATCCCTCCCCGGCGAAGGAATATTCTTCGCCGGGGAGGGATTGGGAAATCTTCGTCCAACTCCTCCCAAATCATTGAAATTGCAAGGAAGACCGGAAAGAGCGATGGTGCGTGCTGCAGTGCAGCGCGTTCCGCTCCGAGCGTGGTACTGCTTCACCTCCCGTCGCTGATGCGACCCGGTCGTTTTGCCTTTTCGGGCGGGCGAGCGAATTATTCTGCATGAAGGCCGTCTCCATGAACGCCCACCAATCGCTCGCGATCGGACAACCGATCGAAACGCTTGAAGCGATTTCACCAGCCGCAACCGAGCCGGGCGCGATGGTCCGTTTCGAAGGCATCTCGAAGACCTATCCGGCGTATCGCGGCAAGCCCGGCGTCAACGCGCTGCAAAATATCGATTTCGCGATACCGCGCGGTTCCATCACCGGCGTGATCGGCCGCTCGGGCGCCGGCAAGTCGAGCCTGGTCCGGCTCATCAACGGGCTGGAGAAGCCGACCTCCGGCCGCGTGATCGTGGACGGCCGCGATATCTCAGCCCTGGCAGGCCGTGAACTCAGGCTGGCGCAGCGCTCGATCGGCATGATCTTCCAGCATTTCAACCTGCTGTCGTCGCGCACTGCGGCCGACAACATCGCGCTGCCGCTCGAGATCGCCGGCTGGGCCAAGGCCGACATCAAAACCCGCGTCGCCGAGCTGCTGGCGCTGGTCGGCATCGCCGACAAGCACGACCGCTATCCGTCGGAGCTCTCCGGCGGACAGAAGCAGCGCGTCGGCATTGCGCGGGCGCTCGCGACACGACCGAGCGTGCTGCTGTCGGACGAGGCGACCTCGGCGCTCGATCCGCAGACCACGCGCGCCATCCTCGATCTGCTCGCGAACATCAACCGCGAGCTGGGCGTGACCATCGTGCTGATCACCCACGAGATGTCCGTGGTGCGCCAGCTCGCCAAGGAAGTCGTGGTGCTCGACGCCGGCCATGTCGTCGAGAGCGGCCATGTCGCCGACATCTTCACCCATCCAAAGCATCCGATCACGCAGTCCTTCCTGGCGGAGGTGATCGGCGACAGCCTGCCGGTCTCGCTGGCGAGCCGGATCGTTCCGGAACCGTCGGCCGGCGGGCAGGCCGTGATCCGCGTCCAGGTGCGAGGGGCAGGGGCCGGCGATACGCTGGTCGCGCGGCTCGCCCGCGAGCTCGGCCTCGACGTGGCGCTGCTGTCCGCCCGCATCGACGAGATCGGCGGCCAGCATGTCGGCTCGCTGACCCTCGGTATTCCCGGTGGTGAGGACGCGGTGACGCGAACGCTCACCTGGCTGTCTCAATATCAATTCCCGGCGGAGCGTCTCGGCTATGTCTCCTGAACTTATCAACCTGATCATCCAGGCCACCTTCGAGAGCCTGTACATGGTCGGCATCGCGGCGCTGCTCGGCACCGCCTTCGGCCTGCCGCTCGGCGTCTTTCTCGCGACCAGCCGCAAGGGCGAGCTATTCGCGGCGCCCGCCGTCAATCGCGTGCTCGGCATCGTCGTCAACGCGACGCGCTCTACGCCCTTCATCATCCTGGTCGTCGCCATCATCCCGTTCACCCGGCTCGTTGCCGGCACCTCGATCGGCTCGACCGCGGCGATCGTGCCGCTGACGATCGCATCGACGCCGTTCATCGCGCGCCTGGTCGAAGCCGCGATCCGCGAGGTCGATGGCGGCCTGATCGAGACCGCGTCCTCGTTCGGCGCATCGCCCATGCAGATCGTGCTCAAGGTGCTGATCCCCGAGGCGCTGCCGGGCCTGCTGCTGGCGCTGACGCTCGCGGTGGTCAGCCTGCTCGGTTACTCCGCCATGGTCGGCGCCGTCGGCGGCGGGGGTCTGGGCGATCTCGGCATCCGCTACGGCTATCAGCGCTTCATGCCGGAGATGATGCTGGCCGTCGTCGTCGTGCTGATCGCACTGGTGCAGCTGGTGCAGAGCGCGGGCGATTATCTGGCGCGACGGGTCAACCGTCGGCTGCGGCATCGCTGAGCCGAATTTTCTGAAACTGGAGACTTCAATGCGTTTTCTCGCAACCCTTGCGGCTGCAGCCTTGCTTGCGACCACCGCTCGCGCCGAAACCATCCGGGTCGGCGTCACCGCCGGTCCCCATGCCGAGATCCTGGACGTCGTGAAGAAGGTCGGCGCCGAGCGCGGCCTCGACATCAAGGTCGTCGAGTTCACCGATTACGTGATCCCGAACCAGGCGCTGGCGCTGAAGGACCTGGAAGCGAACTCGTTTCAGCACGAACCGTATTTGAAGAACCAGATCGCCAAGACCGGCTGGAAGATCGTCAAAGTGGCGAACACGATCGGCTCGCCGCAGGGCGTCTATTCGCAGAAATACAAGAAGCTGGCCGACTTGCCGGACGGCGCCCGCGTCGCGATCGCCAACGATCCCTCCAACGGCGCCCGCGGCCTGATGATCCTGGCGCTGCACGGCGTGATCAAGCTGAAGGACCCGAACAACGTCTCTTCGACCATCGCCGACATCACCGACAACCCGAAGAAGCTGCGCTTCGTCGAGCTCGATGCCGCCCAGCTGCCGCGCGCGCTCCAGGACGTCGACGTCGTCTCCATCAACAACAATTACGCCGTGCAGGCCGGCCTCAATCCAGCGACCGACGCGATCGCCCGCGAGAATCCCGATGGACCCTGGGTCAACATCCTCGCCGTCCGCGAGGAGGACAAGGACAAGCCCTGGGTCAAGCAGCTCATCGAAGTCTATCACTCCGATCCCGTTAAGGCGTTTCTGGAGACGCGCTTCAAGGGCACGTATTTGCCGACCTGGTAAAGCCCAACGCGCGTCAGGCAGTGCGCCTGGCGCGACGCCGCGCCGCAGACGGGCAGTCATTTGCCCGTTTGGAAGTATTCCAATTCTAAAAGCACGGCATCGCGGACCGCGCCCATCGCGCGGCACATCGTGAATGGGCGCATTCGCCGCACGGGCTGCGCACACGTCTGGAGAAATTCTAACGCTGTTCCTATCGCACTCCGAAATCGCCTGAGTTAGGGCGGGGCATCAAAAATGGCATTCGCCGGGCCGGCAGTAAGACTGCCGGCCATGATGCCCGATCTGCTGAGTGAAATTTGAACCATGAGAGCGATATTCGGCAGGTTGCATCGCTGGGCCGGGCTGCTCACGGCCGGCTTCCTGTTCTTCTCCGGCATCACCGGGGCGATCATCTCCTGGGACCACGAGATCGACGACGTCCTGAACAGCCACCTGTTCGACGTTACCAGCAAGGGCCCGGCCATTCCCTCGATCGAGCTCGCCAAAACGATCGAGCAGCGCGATCCCCGCGCGCGCGTGGTCTATCTCTTCATGACGCCGGAGGAGGGCCACTCGCTGTGGTTCTTCATCATGCCGCGGATCGATCCCGCGACCGGCAAGCGTTACGCCCTCGACTACAATCAGATCTTCCTCGATCCCAACACCGGCGCTGAGCTTGGCCGGCGCTATTGGGGCGCGGTGTGGCCGGTGACGCGCGAGAACTTCGTCTCGTTCCTCTACAAGCTGCACTACACGATGCACATCCCGGAATTCTGGGGCAGCGACCGCTGGGGCATGCGCGTGCTCGGCGTGATCGCCATCATCTGGACCATCGATTGCTTCGTCGGCTTCTACCTGACGCTGCCCTCGCGGCGACGCGCCAAGGCGGCGCGGGCGCCTGAGGTCACGCGCCAGCTCGACCGCGGCTTCTGGGCGCGCTGGGCGCCGGCCTGGGCCATCAAGACATCGGGCAGCGCCTACCGGATCAATTTCGACATCCATCGCGCCTTCAGCCTCTGGACCTGGGGCGTGCTGTTCGTCATCGCCTTCACCGCGTTCTCGCTGAACCTCTATTTCGAGGTGTTCTCGCCGCTGATGAAGATGGTGTCGAACTACACGCCGACGCCCTATGAGCAGCGGCCCTATCGCGACCTCGACGATCCCATCGAGCCCAAGGTCACCTTCGCCGACATCGCCGCGCGGGCTGCCGCGGACGGCAAGGCGCGCGGCTGGATCGTCCCGGTCGGCTCGATCAACTACGGCCCCGCCCATGGCGTCTATGCCGCCGCCTTCTTCAATCCCGGCGACGATCACGGCGCCGGCGGCGTCGGACCGGCGCAGCTCTATTACGACAGCGAGGACGGCCGTCCGATCGGCGAACGGCTGCCCTGGGTCGGCACCACCGCCGACATCTTCGTGCAGGCGCAGTTTCCGCTGCATTCGGGCCGCATCGTCGGCCTGTTCGGACGCATCCTGATCTCGATCATGGGGCTGGTCGTGGCGGCACTCTCGGTCACCGGCGTCGTGATCTGGTGGCACAAGCGCCGTGCCCGTGTCCGCGTCCGCGAGACCGCGGCGATGCGCCTGAGCCGCCGGCAGCTCACGCCGGCGGAGTAGGGCACCAGGTTCGTGTCAAAGCGCCCGCCGCAAGATCAGCGGCAGGAGGCCGCCGGCCCGGAGAATCTCGCATTCGAGGCTGGTCTCGATCGCGGCCATCGCCTCGAACCGATCGATCTCGGTGTTGTCGCGACGGATGCGAACGACCACGCCGGCGCGAGGGCGAATGGCCTCGACCGACGCGTCGATCTCGATCTCGTCGGTCGGGCGCAAGGCCAGATCCTGCGGCCGGCGATCGGAGGGCAGGCGGAGCGGCAGGACACCCATGCCGATCAGGTTGGAGCGATGGATACGCTCGAAGCTCAGCGCCAGCACCGCGCGCACACCGAGCAGCGCGACGCCCTTTGCGGCCCAGTCCCGTGACGAGCCCATGCCGTAGCGCTCGCCCGCGATCACCGCGACAGGGCGGCCCTCTTCGGCGTAGCGATCCGCTGCACGCCACAGCGCCATGTGTTCACCGGTGCCGGCGTGAACCGTGCTGCCGGGACGCAATTCGCCCGCCAGCAGATTGCGAACGCTCTTGTTGGTGAAGAGGCCGCGCAGCATCACCTCCCAATTGCCGCGGCGCGAGGCAAAGACGTTGAGATCATGCGCGCTCTCGCCGCGTGTCACCAGATAGTTGCCAGCGTCACCAGTGGCGGGAATAGCACCAGCGGGCGAGATGTGGTCGGTCGTAATGTCGTCGTCGAGCACCAGCAAAGGCGTCGCGGCATAGCGGCCGAGGCGCGTGCCCTTGCCGAGGCTCGCAAACGGCGGCCGGCGGATATAGGTCGAGGCCTGATCCCAGGGAAACAGTGCCGTGTCCGGGGCATCCAGGGCGGCCCAATCGGCACTGGCCTCGGCGGCTTCATAGGCGGTGGCATAGTCGCTCGCCTCGCGCGCCTGCGCCAAGGCAGCATCGATCTCGGCACCGGTCGGCCAGAGACCCGCGAGGTGGACGTCATGCCCATCGGCGCTGCGTCCGATTGGATCGTGGAGGATGTCGCGCCGCGCATCGCCGGCGAGCGCGAAGGCGACGACGAGCGGCGGCGAGGCGAGAAAGCCGTTCTCGACCTGGCTGTGGACGCGGCCGGGAAAATTGCGATTGCCGGACAGCACGGCAACGGGCGCGATCCTCCGTGACGTCACGGCCTCGGCCATGATTGGCGCGAGCGGGCCTGAATTGCCGATGCAGGTGGTGCAGCCGTAGCCGACAATGCCAAAGCCGATGGCTTCGAGGTCCTCCATGAGCCCCGCTCGGCGCAGGTAGGTTTCGGCGGTCGGCGAGCCCGGCGCGAGCGAGGTTTTCACCCAGGCGGGCGGGGTGAGGCCAAACCGGCGCGCCTTGCGGGCGAGGAGGCCCGCGGCGATCAGCAGGCGCGGATCGGAGGTGTTGGTGCAGCTGGTGATCGCGGCGATCGCGACCGAACCGTCGGCTGGCCCATCGGCCAACGAAGGCCCGGCCGCCGTGCCGAGCGCCTCGATGGTGCGGCTTGCCGCGATGCGATCCTGCGGGCGACGCGGCCCGGCCAGGCTGACCTCGACCTCGTCGAGATCGATCGTGAGCGTCTCGGTGTAGCGCGGCCTGGCCTCCGGATCGAACCACAGATGCTGCCGGCGGGCATAGGCCTCGACAAGCGCGACCAGCTCGGGCGAGCGGCCGGTCTGCGCGAGGTAGTCGAGCGTGTGCTGGTCTATCGGGAAGTAGCCGGAATTGGCGCCGAACTCCGGCGTCATGTTGGCGACGACGGCGCGGTCGCCGGCCGACAGCGTGGAGACGCCGGGACCGTAGAATTCGACGAAGCGGTCGGCGAGATCGACGCGGCGCAGCCGCTCGGTGACGGTGAGCGCGAGATCGGTGGCAAGCACGCCCTCGCGCAAGCGGCCGGTGAAGTTTACCCCGATTACGTCGGGCACGCGCAGCATCACGGGCGTCCCGAACATCACGCTCTCGGCTTCCAGCCCGCCGACGCCCCAGGCGAGCACACCAATGCCGTTGATCATCGGCGTATGGCTGTCGGTGCCGATCAGCGTGTCAGGCGCCGCCCAGAGCGCGCCATCACGATCGAAGCCGGTGACGACGCTCGCCAGGCGCTCGAGATTGAGCGTGTGCATGATGCCCGTGCCGGGTGGATGCACGCGCACGCCTGACAGGGCGGAGGTCGCCCATTTCATGAAGCGGTAGCGCTCGGCATTGCGCTTCAGCTCATGCTGCATGTTCAGCCTGATCGCGTCCTTGCATGCGAACACGTCGACGCCGATCGAGTGATCGGTCGAGACATCCACCGGCAGCACGGGATTGAGGCGGGCCGGATCGCCGCCGGCCTCGGCCAGCGATGCGCGCAGGCCCGCGATGTCGACCAGGGCAGGGCCGCAGGTGGTGTCGTGCATCAGGATGCGTGAGGGCTGGAAGGCGATCTCGCGCTCGCTCCTGCCGTTTCGCAGCCAGTCACGGATCGCCGCGACGGCCTCGTCGCGTTCATCCCCGGCATTGCGCAGCACGTTTTCCAAGAGAATGCGCAGGATCACCGGCAGCTGCGTCAGATCATGGCCCGCGGCGCCGGCGATGTCGGCGATGCGGTAGGTCTTGCCCGCGGCTGAAAGGGTGGTGAAGTCGGCCATGACAGCGTCCTCAGGCGTGCTGCTCGGCCGGCTTGGCACGCGCAGCAGCGGCGCCTTCCATCCGCGCAAACCAGGTCATCAGGAAGGAGACGAACAGCAGACCGCTCAGGAACAGCAAGCCGCCATAGGTGCTGCCGGTCCAGTCCTTGATCGCACCGATCGCGTAGGGCCCCGCAAAGCCACCGAGATTGCCGATCGAGTTGATGGCGGCGATCGAGACTGCCGCAGTCGATCGACTGAGGAACAGCCCCGGCAACGACCAGAACGGCGACTTGAAGGCGTAGATCCCGGCCAGCGCCAGCGAGATCAGCGCCATCGCAATCGCCGGCTGCACCACGAGACCGGTGAAGGCGAGGGCGACGGCGCCGAGCAGCAGCGGCAGCGCCGAATGCTTCTGCCGCTCGCCGGTCCGATCGGAATTGCGCGACCACAGCACCATCACGATCGTGGCAAAGGCGTAGGGCAGCATGGCAATGAGGCCGATCTCGAAATTGGTCAGCGACGACGACATCCCCTTGATGATCTGCGGCATCCAGAGGCCGATGCCGAGATTGCCGACCTGGTAGACGAAATAGATCACCGACAGGAACAGCACCCTGGGATTGGTGATCGCAGCGAGCACGCCGAGATGCTCGACGTCGGGACGGGCGGCGTGGTCCTTGCGCAACTCGCCGCAGAGCCAGTCGCGCTCCTCTGTCGTCAGCCAGCGCGCCTGCTCCGGGCTGTCCGTCATGATGAAGTAGTTCACCACGCCAGCGATCACGGCGGGGCCGCCCTCGAGCAGCAGCATCCAGCGCCAGCCGCTCAGGCCGAAGCCGGACATGTGGTCCATGATCCAGGTGCTGAGCGGCGCACCCAGCAGATACGACACGGGAATCGCGGCGGTGAACAGCGCCACCGTGGTGGCCTGCTCCTTGGCGCGGAACCAGTAGGTCAGATAGATGATGATGCCGGGAAAGAAACCGGCTTCGGCGACGCCGAGCAGGAAGCGCAGCACGTAGAGCTGCGTTGCGGTCTGCACGAAGGCGGTCGCGGTCGCGACGATGCCCCAGGTGATCAGGATGCGCGAGATCCAGATGCGGGCGCCGTATTTGTTGAGCGCGACGTTGCTCGGCACCTCGAACAGGAAATAGCCGACGAAGAAGATGCCGGCGGCAAAGCCGAAGGCCTCGCTGGTCAGCGCCAGCTCCTTGTTCATCTGCAGCGCGGCGTAGCCGATGTTGGCGCGGTCGAGATAGGAGATCACGTAGAGCGCGAAGCAGTATGGCACGATGCGCCAGAACACCTTGCGCGTTGCGGACTGCTCGACAGATGTCGTGGACATGGCGGCGCTTCCCTGTGGTTGTGGTTGGCGCGCTTGTCCGTCCCTCCGGCAGCCGCCTTCGGGAGCGTTATTGCATTTTCAATTATAAACGACAATATCGAAGTACTGCGTCAGGCGCGGGGGATCTTGATCAGTCCCGCGCCGGAGATATGCACCCGCAGGAAGTCGGCGGCCTCCTGGCGCAGTCCTTTCTCCAGCAAATCCAGGATGTTGAGGTGCTCGCGGCACTGCTGCGGCAGTCGGCTGCGATCGACCGTGATGCGGTATTCGACGAGGCGCCGCAGCCGGTTGACGCGCTTGACGGCGTCGAGGAAGAACGGGTTGCCGCCGCAGATCATCAGCATCTCGTGGAAATCATTGTTGGCGGCAAAAATCTCTGCGCGCGAGGCGCGCTTGTAACCGCCATCGAGCAGCCATTGCTGCTTTTCGCGCGCCGCCGCAAAGGCCGCGTGGTCGAGCTGGAAGCTCGGCAGCATCAGCGCCTGCGGCTCCAGCGCAATGCGCAGCTGATAGCCTTGCTGGTAACTCTCGCGCGAGGTCAGGAGCGGCCCGAAGGCCCAGCCATTGCCCGGCAGACGCTCGATCCAGCCTTCATCGGCAATCTTGGTGAGAACCTTCAGCAAACGGGTGCGCGACAGGCCATAGCGCCGCATCAGCTCGCTTTCGCTGACGCGCTCGGGCAGCTTGCCCGAAAGCCGGTCCTCGGCGATCGCGAAGTACCACTCGTCCTCCGGTTCCTCGCCGGCATCGACGGTTTCAGGGAGATCGCGCGCACTCTTGACCAGGAAGAAGCCGCGGTTCGGTTCGGAACGCACGACCTTCATGTCTTCCAGGATCTGCAGCGCGGCGTTGATGGGCGCACGCGAGACCCGCAGTGCGTCCGCCAGCGTCTGGCTCGGCAAATGCTGGTCGGCCTCGAGATCGTTGACGCGGATGTAGTCGAGGATCCGCGCGGTCATCTGGGTGGCAAGGTTGGGACGAGGCATACGATCGACTCGAAAAGGTCCGGAGCAGGGATCATTGGCCGACCCGCCGGACCGGCACAAGGGGCGTCAAGCCCATTGAGCCTAGCCCATAATTGTGTTTTAAATGATAAAAAGCAATATGGGAGATGACGATGCCGCCACCACATTTGGCCGGGATGTCCCGGCGCAGCCTGGCGCATCTCGCAATCGGCGGCGCATTCGCCGCGATCGCGCCATCCCGATCACACGCACAGGCGCGTCAGGCGTCAGGGGAGCAGAGAATGTCCGAAGCAGCTGCCTCGTATGTCTATGTCGGCGCGCGCACCACGAAGGAGCGCAACGCCCGTGGCGACGGCCTCAATGTCTATCGCATGGACAATGCGAGCGGAGCGTGGACCCACCTCCAGCTGCTCGGCGAGCTCGTCAATCCGTCGTTCCTCGCGTTCGACCGCACCCGGCGATTCCTCTACACCGTGCATGGCGATCTCAGCGACATCACGGCAATGGCGATCGATCCGGCCAGCGGCCAGCTTCGGGTGATCAACCGCCAGAGCACCGAGGGCAAGAACCCCGTGCATCTCGCGATCGACCCAAGCAACCGTTTCGTCGTGGTCGCCAACCACATCACCTCGACGCTGGCGCTGCTGCCGCGTCAGGACGACGGCTCGCTCGGCGCGGTGATCGATCTGGTCAAGCTGGAGGGCAAGATCGGACCGCACCGGGTGGAGCAGCCATTTGCAAAGCCTCACCAGGTCGAATTCGATCCCTCCGGCGGCTTCATCATCGTGCCGGACAAGGGGCTCGATCTTGTCTTCACCTACCGGATCGACGCGGAGAAGGGGAAGCTCGTGCTGGCCGCGAAGCCTGTGCAGGCGCGCGAGGGCGCAGGTCCGCGCCACGTCGCATTCCATCCCGGCGGCCGGTTCGCCTATGTCGTCAACGAGCTGGATTCGACGGTGACCGGCTATCGCTTCGATCCGGCCACTGGCACGCTCGAGCCGCTCCAGGTGGTCTCGGCCGTGCCCGATACATTCACCGGCAACAGCCGGGCCGCGGAGATCGCGGTCTCGGCCGACGGCCGCACTGTTTATGCCTCGAATCGAGGCAACGACAGTATCGCGATCTACGCAATCGACGCGGCGAGTGGCCGGCTGACGCCGGTGGGCTGGACCTTGAGTGGCGGCAAGACGCCGCGGTTCTTCGCATTCGGGGCGTCCGACAAGTTCCTGTTTGCCGCCAACGAGGACAGCGACACGGTGACGATGTTCACGCGTGCCGGGGATGGCCGCCTCACGGCGACCGACAAGACGGTGAAGGTCGGAAGCCCCGTCTGCATCCTCTTCAGGGAGTGCCAATCATAGGGCAGGGCCACTCGGTCACCTCCTTGGCCGGTGAACCTTGCCGCGACATCCGGGCACAAAGACTGGAGATCATTTCCAGCCTTCCGGACATCGCAATGAGATCGCTTGCCTTGCTCTGCCTGCTTGTCCTGGCCACCGCCGCACAGGCTGCCACGCCCGAGCAGCACTATCTCGACCTGCGCGATCGCTACATTGCAAAATTCTCTAAAGCCGAGGAGAACGACGAGACCTCTCGGCAGCACGATGCCGCGCTTGCGGAACTGACAGGCGTGCTGCGCGGTCTGGTGGGCCCCGTCGCGATCAAGGGGCTGCCGGCCGACGGCAAGTCGAACGCCGACACGCTCTTCAAGGGCGACTCAGGCTTCGGCCATCTCGACGGGCTCGGCTTCGCCTCCGAGGGCGACAAGATGCAGGCCGTGGTCACCACGACCGCGCTGCTCAAGCACTGGCTCATCGAGCATCGCGAGGACGGAATGCCGCAGGACATTGGCGCGGCCTTCAAGTCCGACCGATTCTACTACGGCGCCATCCAGGACTCCGCCTTTGCCAAATACGCCGAGCTGCCGATCACCAAGCCCGCATCAGCGAGCGCCGCGGTCGCCGTGCTCGGCCTACGCGGCAATGGCGACCTGAAGGGACCGCCGCATGAAATCGACGTGGTCGCGATCCAGGGCGATAAGGTCTTCTTCCTCGCCGCAACCGACGCCGTGAAGACGGCCGAGATCCCGGCCTGCGAAAAGGTCTGGAAGCAGATGATGGCCAGGAAGACCCCGCAGGACACCATGGCCAAAGAGGACCAGGCCATGGACGCCTACACCAAGTGCTTCGCCAAGGAGGCGCCAAGCCAGAGCTGGTACGCCACGGCGGTGAAGAAGGCGCAGAGCCAGTTGGACCTGCTGCCGCTACGCTAAGGCGAACCGCTGCCGGCGACCGTCCGATCAACGGTCGGATGGCCGCCGGGCGCAGGTCCGCGGCGCGGGCCTCGCTTTAGAACGGATAATGGCGAGGCCCGGTCTGCACGGTGATCCAGCGCAGCTCGGTGAACTCGTCGATGGCCGCGCGGCCGCCGAACCGGCCGTAGCCTGACGCCTTGGTGCCGCCGAACGGCATCTGCGGCTCATCGTGCACGGTCGGCGCATTGACATGGCAGATGCCGGCCTCGATCCGCCTGGCAACGCCGAGCGCGCGCGCGATGTCGCGGCCGAACACGGCGGAGGAGAGGCCGTATTCGGTGTCATTGGCGACCCGCACGGCCTCGTCCACTCCGCTCACGCGGACGACGGTCACGACAGGACCAAAGCTTTCCTCGCCATAGATCCGCATCGCCGGCGTGACGTGATCGACGATCGTGGCCGGCATGATGGTGCCGCTGCCGTGCCCGCCCGCCGCGACCACGGCGCCCTTGGCGACGGCATCGTCGATCAGGCCGCGTACGCGGTCGCAGGCCGCACCGCTGACGAGCGAGCCGAGCACGACATTGCCTTTGCGGGGATCGCCATGGGGCAGGCTCTTCGCTTTCGCAGCGAACTTGGCAATGAAGGCGTCCGCCACCTTGTCGTCGACGACGATCCGTTCCGTCGACATGCAGATCTGACCCTGATTCATGAACGCGCCGAAGGCTGCGGCGTTCACGGCAGCATCGAGGTCCGCGTCGTCGAGGACGACGAGCGGGGCCTTGCCGCCGAGCTCCAGCAGCGCGCGCTTCAGGTGCTTGGCGCAGGCCAGCGCGATCAGGCGACCGACACGGGTCGAGCCCGTGAAGTTGACGCGGCGGATCGCAGGATGTGCGATCAAGGCTTCGACAACGGCCTGCGCATCCTCGGGCGCGTTGGTCACGACGTTGACGACGCCGTCGCCGAGGCCGGCCTCCGTCAGGCAGCTTCCGATCAGACGATGCACGCCTGGGCTCATCTCGGAGGCCTTCAGCACCACCGTATTGCCGCAGGCGAGCGGCATCGCGACGGACCGGACGCCCAAAATGACCGGGGCATTCCACGGCGCAATGCCGAGCACGACGCCGACCGGCTGGCGGTAGGCCATGGCGAGATTGTCGGGCTTGTCGGTCGGAATGACCTCGCCGGAAATCTGCGTCGTCATGGCGGCGGCTTCGCGCAGCATGCCTTCGGCAAGATGTACGTTGAAGCCGGCCCAGCCCGCCGTGGCACCGGTCTCGGCCACCATCAGCGCCGTGAACTCCGCCGCCCGGCGCGCGAGGATGTCGGCGGCCGCGCTGAGCCGCTTGCGGCGCTCGGAGGGGCCGAGCTGCGACCAGGCCGGGAAGGCGGCCGCCGCAGCGTCGGCGGCGCGCATCGCATCGTCGATCGAGGCCGCCGCCACTGTGGTCGCGACCTCGCCGGAAATCGGGTTGTGGCGCTGGAAGGTGCGCTGGTTGCTGGCCGACTGGTCCTTGCCGCCGATGAGAAGGTCGATTGCGTTCATGGAGCTCTCCATGGGGTGCTGGGGGTGACTACGTTGGAATCGATGTGGCGCGCGCCTTGCCGAGATAGGCGCGCTGGATCTCGGGATCGTTCTTCATCGCGCTCGCCGGTCCGCTGCCGGCGTTGCGACCGGACTCGATCAGGTAGACGCGATCGGCAATGTCGAGGCTTGCCCGCGCATTCTGCTCGACCAGCAGCACACCGACGCCACCAGCGCGGATCTGCGTCAGTGCGCGAAACACCTCGCGGCTGAGCAGGGGCGACAGGCCGAGCGAGGGCTCGTCGAGCAGGAGAAGCATCGGGTTCGACATCAGCGCGCGGCCGATCGCGACCATCTGCTGCTCGCCGCCGCTCATGGTGCGGACGGCCTGGCTCATGCGCTCGGCAAGGCGCGGGAACAGTTGCAGTATCCTTGCGAGCCGATCCGCTTCGCCTGCGCGGGCGCGAGCGGGATAGGCGCCGAGCTGCAAATTCTCGGCAACGGTCAGCTCGCCGAAGACGCCGCGTCCCTCAGGCACCAGCGCGATGCCGCGCTCCACGATCAGATGCGCCGGCAGCTCGCCGATGCTCTGTCCCTCGAACGCAATTCGAACGCCCGGCGCGGGCCTGACCAGGCCGGCGATGCTCTTGAGCAGGGTCGACTTGCCGGCGCCGTTGGCACCGAGGATGGCGACGATCTCGCCCTGCTTGATGTCGAGCGCGACGTCGGCCAGGGCCTGGTGCTTGCCGTAGAAATGGGAGAGGGCGGCGACCTCAAGCATCGTCGCCTCCGAGATAAGCGGCGACGACTTTTGGATCGGCCAGGACATCGTCCGGCGTGCCGCGCGCGATCACGCTGCCGGCGTTCATGACGATGCAATGGCCGCACAGCGCCCGGATCGCATCCATGACGTGCTCCACCATGATGACGGTGAGGCCGCGGTCGCGCAGCTGTGCGATCAAGGCGATGCCGGTCTCGAGCTCGCTCGGATTGAGTCCCGCCAGCCATTCGTCGAGCAGCACGAGGCGCGGCTGCAGCGCCAGTGCGCGGGCAAGCTCCAGCCGCTTCTGGTCGATATAGGTCAACTCGCCCGCGGGCGCTTCATGCATGGTGCCGAGCCCGACCAGATCCAGCAGTTCGCTTCCCGTTGCGTCCGAACCGTTTGACGTGGAGAACAGCCGCGCCGCCGCAACGTTCTCGGCGACAGTCAGGTCCGGCATCACGCGCACCAACTGGAAGGTACGCGCAAGGCCCAAGCGCGCGATCTGGTGCGCGCGCAGACCATTGAGGACGGCGCCACCGAACCGGATCGTGCCCGACGAGGGGCGCAAGGCTCCGGACAGCGTATTCAGCAGCGTCGTCTTGCCGGAGCCGTTCGGGCCGATGATGCCGATGATCTCGCCCGGTCCGATCGTGAAGCTGACGCCATCGACCGCGCGGAGCCCGCTGAACGACTTGCTGACGCCATCGACTGTGAGGAGCGGGGACTCCATCGTACGGGCGGAAGCCGTGCCGGAACGACCGGCGGGAATCCGCCAGCGTCCGGCCCCGAACAGGCCGATCACCCCGTTCGGCAACACCATGACGATGAGGACGAAGATGATCCCGAGCACGATGCTGAAATGATTGGGCAGCGTCGCGGTCAAAACCTCGAACAGCAGGACCAGCGGAATGACGCCCAGCACGGGCCCGAACAGGGAGCCGGCGCCGCCGAGCAGGGCCATGATCACGACCTGGAACGAGATCGTCGGATTGAAGGCGATCGCGGGATCGATGTAGGTCCAGCGCGGCGCCATCACCGCGCCCGTCATCGCCATGAATGTCGCGCTCAGAATGAACACGCCGAGCTTGACCTTGGTGGCGTCGATGCCGGAATGGCTGGCCGCAGTCTCGTCGGCACCGATCGCGCGCAGCGCCAGCCCATAGCGCGAGCGCCCGAGCAGCCAGCCCACCAGGAAGACGAGCGCCGTGAGGCCAAGGAGCTGCCAGTACAGAATGTCCTGCGTCACGGCGCTGAAGAGATAGCGGCCGACCGATTTGTGGATGTTGACCTCGTACCAGATCACGAGTTGCCGGATCAGCTCGGCAAGCCCGAAGGAGAAGATCACGAAATAGATGCCGGATAGCCGCAGCGTCGAAAGCCCGGTGATGCCAGCGGTGAGGGCGCCGACGCCGGCCGCGGCCAGCACCACGACCGGCCAGGGCATCGTTTCGCCAAGCACCGCGGCGGTGTAGGCGCCGAGGCCGAAAAACGCGACCGTAGCAAGCGAGATGTAGCGGGTCGGACCCGAGAACATCGCCCACGCCGTCGCCAGAATCGTGAAATAGAGCACGCTGATGCCGAGCGCGAGATAATAGCCGTTGACATAAAGC
This sequence comes from Bradyrhizobium sp. 14AA, assembly GCF_054185205.1. Lineage (NCBI taxonomy): Bacteria > Pseudomonadati > Pseudomonadota > Alphaproteobacteria > Hyphomicrobiales > Nitrobacteraceae > Bradyrhizobium > Bradyrhizobium sp. 14AA. Next base: position 70,341 of record NZ_JAVAYM010000015.1, read on the forward strand.
GGATAGGCGATGACGGTCGCAGCCAGGACGGGGACGGCGCACCACAGCAATATCCTGAGAGCCCCCGTCATGACGCGGCTCTTCCGAACAGACCGGTCGGCCTGATCAGCAGCACGCCCAGGAACAGCGCGTAGGTCGCGGCAAGCGTCAGGCCCGGATCGACCAGCCGCGCCACCGCGGTTTCGACCACACCGAGCAGCAGCCCCGCAACCAGCGCGCCCAGGACGTTACCGACCCCGCCCATGATCACGACGACCAGCGCCTTCATGGTGAAGACCACGCCCATCGCGGCATTGAAGGTGAGGAACATGCTGACGAGCACGCCGCCGACGGCGACAAGGCCACCGCCGAAGGCAAACGCAAATCCTGACAGTGCCGCCACGTCGATCCCGACAAGGCGCGCGGCATTCGCGTCCACCGCGATGGCGCGGACGGCGGTGCCGATCCGCGTGCGGGTGAGGGCGAGGTACACGGCCCCGCCGACCAGCGCTGCGAACAGCAGCGCGACGAGGCGATTGACCGCAAGGGTCGATCCGAGGATCGTCAGCGGAATGGAGAGGTAGCTATAGCTGTAATACTGGCCGCCGAAGGCGACCAGCATGGCGCCCTGGATCACGAACAGCACGCCGAAGGTCACGAGGATGCTGTCGATCTCCTGCGCGCCCCGGTCCTTGCCGCGCCGCATCAGCCGTTCCAGCAGGAAACGATAGAGCAGCCAGTTCAACACCATCGCGACCGGGACCGCGAGCAGCAGCGCGGCGAGCGGGCTGAGGCCGAGGCCGCTGTAGAGCGAGAACGCGCCGAAGGCGGCCGCGACCAGCGACTCCCCATAGGAGAGGTTCATGATCCGCGCCACACCATACTGCAGCGTCAGGCCAAGCGCGATCAGCGCGTACATGCCGCCAAGCACGAGGCCGGGCAGGACGATGTCGACGAGCAGCATGAAACGGCGTCCCCTGGACCGGACGGCAGGCAGGCCTCGCAGCGCAAGGCCTGCCAACCAAGCCTACTGCCACTGCGCCTTGGGCACGACCGGCGCACGTGCGCCCGGAAGCGAAGCGGGCGCGAGCGCGTAGAACTCGCCGTTCTGCCACTGGCCGACGCTCCACACTTCCTGGAGCAGCCCATCCTTCAGCTTGACCTTGCCGATGATGGTGTCGAACGTGCCCGAGCGGATTTCGGCTGCGACCGCGGCGCGGTCCACCTTGCCGACCTTTTCGATCGCCTGCTGGAGCACCTGGAGGCTCGCATAGGTGATCGAGCTCGCCCAACGATCCGGCTCCTTGCCGGTCGCCGCCTTGTGGCGCGCGAGATAATCCTGGAGCTGCGGCGAGTCCGCGTTCCAACCGCCGATGCCCATCACGCCGTCGCTGTTGCCGGCGAATTTGCCCTTGTAGAGCGGGAAGGCGGTGCCGACGCCGACGTAGAAGATCTTCGGGTTGAACTTCAAGAGCTGCGCCTGCTCGGTCAGCGCGATCGTATCCGGCGGATAGCTGAAGGCGATGAACGCATCCGGATTGGACGCGATCGCGTCCTTCAGCAGCGGCTGAAGATCCTGCGCTCCCATCGGATAGGTCTTGTCATAGGTGAGCGTAAAGCCGTGTTTCTTGAAAGCCTCGCGGCCGGCGGCGGAAAGCTCGATCCCGAACTGATCGGCGATGCTGACCATCGCGACGTTCGGACTGATCTTGCCTTCGCTCTTCAGCTTGCCCATGAGATCGGCCAGCGCCTCGGAGATCTGCGCCGACGTGCCGAGCCAGAACGTCGCGTTCGACCAGCGCTTGGCGAGCTCCGGCGCCTTGTCGGTCACCGAAGTGACCGCAAGGTGAGGGTAGCCGAGACGGTTCAGCGTCGGGCCGACCGCAAGGTTGAGCCCCGTGCTCCAGGGCGACAGAATGAAATCGACCTTGTCCTGGTTGGCGAGGCGCTCGATCGCCTTGACGGCTTCTTCCGAGCTGCTGCGGTCGTCGTATTCGACCACCTCGATCGGGAGCTTCTTGTCGCCGAGCTTGATGCCGCCGGCGGCATTCACGTCCTTCACCCACAGTTCGTAATTGGGCAGGGTGGTGATGCCGGCACCGCCGGCATAGGGACCGGTCTTGGAAATGGCATAGCCGATCCGGATCTTCTCCTGCGCATCGGCCGTGGACGCAAAGATCCCCAGCGCCGTGGCGACAGCCACCAGGCCAGTCGCGTGCAGCAACGTTCGACGGTTCGCCGAAAACATGTCGATCCTCCCTCGTGTTTCACTCAAGCGGTTGTTCGCAAGCGGTGTGAGTGGGTCGTTTCCTCGTGATCCCGATTTCATTTCGGCGCGGCTTCGTTGAGCCGGCCGCGACCAGGACTTGACCTAGCAAGCACCCCGAGGTTTGTTCGCACAATGGACAAATCCGGCGAAAGATTGGACGTTTCTGGTCGCCATGGGCAAGTGCGTCGAGGCGTCGCGGGCGCCGGTCCAGCGCCGGCAGTCGATGCGGGCGCAGCTGCGCCCGTCGGCGCCGAGCTGATCGGGTCGCACTATGTTGCGCGACGCTGGGTGCTGACGTCGAAAGCCGCCCGAACGTTCATTCATCTGCTCTGTCTTCACCGCGGCGCCGCCGCCGAAATCGGCCAAGCCGCCAAGACCGGCAAGACGATGACGTTGGCCGGGCCCGCGATCGTCTGGCTCCCGGCGGGATCGGCCGAGTATCTGGAGGTAGCGGCCGGAGCGTCGGCGGAGTTGCTGCAACTGCGCACGGGCGTGTGGCATCGCTATCTGCCGCCGTCGGCCGAGCCGGCCTATCTCGCCCTCGAAGGCGCCGGCGGCATCATGGCGCTGCCGGTCGAGCCCGATCTCGTGACCACGATGGCGCGCTCGATCGCGGCGATCGCCGCCGAGATCGCCTCGCCCGCGCGCAGCGGCGCGGCCTCGATCATGTCGGCCGAGCTGACGCTATGCGTGCTGCGCTTCTGGCGCCTGTTTGCCGGCGACAGCGACCGGGACGAGGAGGGCAGCAGCGCCGAGATCCTCGGCCGCTTCCGCCGGCTGCTCGAGGAACGCTATCAGCAGCATCTGCGCGTCGGCGATTACGCCAGGCTCCTCGGCATGACGCCGGACCGCCTGCACGCCCTCTGTAGCCGCGAGCTGAAACGCTCGCCGAGCGAGCTGATCCAGCAGCGCGTCGTCAAGGAAGCCGCGACGCGGCTCGAGGCCGGCGCCGTTGCCGTCAAGCAGATCGCATTCGCGCTCGGCTTCAAGGACACCGCGTATTTCAGCCGCTTCTTCCGCAAGCATACCGGCGAGGCACCGGGTGTCTGGCGCCGGCGCGTTGCGGCGCGGGCAAGAGCCGGACAATCCAGGCCGGCGCTGAATTTTGCCGACTGGCCGTAAACGCCGCCCGGACATGCGAGCGCAATGCGCATTGTGCCTGGAGGTCGCGACCGCGACGCTCCGTCTAGCACAACCTCCACCCGTGCGTCGCAATTGAACGGCCCCGGACAATGGAACCAGAACTGAGAGCGTCTCCGGCTAGCGTCCGCGCCGGAGGTCCTCGGTCGCGCGCCTGAGGATGTCGTGAAGCCAGTCATGCGCCGGCTCGCCCACGATACGTTCGTGCCACAATAGCCGGACTTCGACCGGAGTTGTGGCGTAAGGCAGCTCGTGAGCGGTGACGGCATGGGCGCGTTCGAATGCCCGCGCCAATGGACGCGGAACGATGGCCGCCAATTCGGAGTCCGCAAGCAGGGCGGGCAGGGCAAGAAAATGCGGCAGCGAGACCGCTATGCGCGGCGGCCGGTCGCTCTCGGAAAGGGCACGTTCGAGCGCCGCGCGGTCGTACATTTCCGATCGCCGGGCGAGGCCGCGCTCGGAGATGAAGCCGCCGATCGCTCCCTCCTGCTCGCCGCCGAAGGAGACGACGACCAGCGGCATGCGCGCCAGCGCCGTATTGTCGATCCGGCCGAGCTTGCGCTTGCCGCCCACGATCAGCACGTCGTCGTATTCGAACAGCAGGGAGGTGCGGAAGCGGCTCGGCGGATCCGAGAACACGCCGATGGCAACGTCGATGCGACCGAGGTCGATCTGCTCGGCGAGGTCGATCCGTGTCACGGGCTTGATGATCAGGTCGATCGCCGGCGCCTCGAGTCTGAGGATATTCAGGAGCGGAGAGGCCAGCACCATCGTGGTGAAGTCGTTGGCAGCGAGGATGAACTGCCTGGTGGAGGCCGCCGGAACGAAGCGCGGCTGCTCGACCGCTGCCTCGAGCGATCGCAGGGCTTGCCGAACCTGCGGCGCCATCGTCAATGCACGCGCCGTCGGCTGCATGCCGGTCGCCGTGCGCACGAATAGATCGTCTTCCAGCATCTCGCGGAGACGAGCGAGCGAATGGCTCACAGCGGATTGACTGAGGGCCACCCTCTGGCTTGCCCGCAGCACGCTGCGTTCCTCCATCACGGCGTCGAAGACCTTGAGCAGGTTCAGGTCGAGGGTCTTGAAGGAAACAGCCACGAGCAGCACACCGTCTCAAGGCGGATCGCGCGCCCGTTGCGTACCTGCGATCGCGTCCAGTTAAGGCCAACCACGCAGCCGACGCAACCGAGCAGGGCGCCCCGATCACCTGACCGTTCGCCTCACCAATCTGAAGGCGGTTCAGGATCACTCTGCAAGAGTTTCACTTCCGCAATCGCGCGATCCCGTCATGATCCCGGCGCCGGATTTGGAGGAGATGGGCAATGAAATCCTGCGGGATGTCGATCGGAGCTTTCGGACTAGCACTGGCGCTGTTCGCTGCGCCGGCCATTGCGCAGAATGGTCAGGTGAAGCTCGGTGTCCTCACCGACATGTCCTCGCTCTATGCCGACAATGGCGGCCAGGGCTCGGTGGTCGCGGCGCAAATGGCCGTCGACGACTTTGGCGGTCAGGTGCTCGGACGCGGCATCCAGATCGTCGCGGGAGACCACCAGAACAAGGCCGATGTGGGAGGTACGATCGCCCGACGCTGGATCGAAAACGAAAACGTCGAGGTCATTCTCGACGTACCGAATTCTGCGGTCGCGCTGGCAGTGCAGGGCATCACGCGCGACAAGAAGAAGCTGTTCCTTGCCACCGGCGCCGCTACATCGCGCCTGACTGGCGATGAATGCTCGCCGACCGGGATTCACTGGACCTACGACACCTATGCGCTGTCGCAGGGAACGACGCGGGCGATGTCGCGCCTCGGCGCGAACTCCTGGTACTTCGTCTCGGTTGACTATTCCCTCGGAGCCCAACTCGAGGCCGACAGTCGCAAGGTCATCGACGCCATGGGCAGCAAGGTGATCGGCGCGGTGAAACATCCGATCAACACGCCGGATTTCTCGTCCTTTCTGCTTCAGGCACAGTCCTCGAAGGCGGACGTGATCGCACTGGCTGACTCAGGCGGTGACTTCATCAACGCCGTCAAGCAGGCCAGTGAATTCGGCATCACGCAGCGGCAGAAGCTGGTCGGGCTGCTCGTCTTCATTGCCGACATTCACAGCCTCGGGCTCCAGAGCGCCCAGGGCCTGATGCTGAGCTCGGCGTTCTACTGGGACCTCAACGAGGACACGCGGGGGTGGTCGAAGCGCTTCATTGCCAAGACCCAGAAGGTCCCGACCATGATCCACGCCGGCACCTATGGCGCGGTGATGCACTATCTCAAAGCGGTCCAGGCGGCAGGCACGCTGGACGGGCCGACCGTCGCCGCCAGGATGCGCGACATGCCCGTGAACGACTTCATGACGAAGAACGGCCGAATCCGCGACGACGGCCGGCTGGTCCGCGACATGTATCTGTTTCGCGTCAAGTCGCCTGAGCAGTCCCGATACAAGTTCGACTATTACGAGTTGCTGGCGACAATACCGGGCGAAGAAGCCTTCCGGCCGATGGAGCAAGGCGGATGTCCGCTCCTGAAGCAGCCATGATCGGCGAGGGCACAGCCGTGCAGAGCGCGATCGACGAAATCATCGCAAGCCGATTTGCGTGCCGTGATTTCTCAAGCGCGCCAGTCGGGCGAGAGACCATCGAGCAGATTCTGCGCGTGGCGCGGTTTGCGCCGAGCGGCGCCAACATCCAGCCCTGGCACGTCTACGTGCTGACGGGCGCCGCCAAGGACAGGGTGTCGGCAGCGCTGCGCGAGGCGCACGAGACCGCCCGCGACGGGCACGTGTCGGAATACAGCTACTACGCCAGCAACCTGCCCGAACCCTACCTGCAACGACGTCAGGAATTCGGCCGGTTGTTCTACGGCTCGCTCGGTATCGCCCAGACCGATGTCGGCGCCAGGAGCGCGCAAACCGCCAAGAACTATACCTTCTTCGGCGCGCCCGTCGGGCTGATCATCACGATCGACCGGCGTCTGCAAATCGGAAGCTGGCTCGATCTCGGCATGTTCGTCCAGAACGTGCTGCTGGCTGCGGCGGGCCATGGGCTTCAGTCCTGTCCGCAGGAGACGTTCTCGAAATACCACCGGATTCTGCGCCCGTTGCTGTCAATCCCGGCGGAGCAAATGGTCGTGTGCGGCATCTCGATCGGCCGTGCCAGGGACGTCGCCAAGGGCAGGCTGATGCCGCGCGCCGACGTCGCAGAGTTCGCGTCTTTCGCAGGCTTCGAAGAACAAAGTGCAATCCAAATGGAAAGGACAAGGCCATGGGCAGCCGAGACGAGCTGATTCAGTGCAGCATTCCGTTTCTGCGCGAGGTCAAGGACATGACGCCGGGCGCGGAGATGGAGCGGTGGCTCAACCGAAAATACGGCGAGGGTAGCCAGCTCTACCAGGACCTGGCGCGCCTGATTAAGCTCGGGGTCGAGGAAGGCTGGGCCGCCAACCAGGAGGTCGAAGGTCAGAACTACCGACGCAGCCGCATTCTGGAACCGATGCCCGAAACATTCCAGTTCAGCATCACGGCCGTCTACATGAACAGCACCGATCCACGGCGCTTCAAGGGCGAGGACGACCATGATGTGCTGCGCGGGCAATATCACGGCCACCCCTATGGGGAGCTGAACCTGGTCGTGCCGCTGGACAAGGGCGCCGAGCTGAAGGGGCTGCAGGGCTGGCAGGGGCCCGGCTGGACCGCGCCCGATCCCGGCAGCCGTCACTATCCCGAAGTCCGCGGCGGCGCCGTCATCGCGCTGTTCTATCTGCCCGCCGGACGCATCGCCTACGACTTCGCGGCGCCGTCTTGATCGCCGGCCGGACGATCACGGGGGACGCCTCGCGAACTTCACCCGTGTTGAAGAACGCCCCGTTGGGTCCGCAGAGCGGCCATCCGTCGCGACGATCCCGGGTGCAACGGCGGCGCGCCATGATCGAAATCGAGCGTCTCCTCGACAAGATCGATGCCGAACTGAACGCGGCAGATAGACGGGATACACTCTGAGTAATTCACGACGTGCACCTCGAGGCTCGAACTCGCCCTCGCCATCGAGCCGTCCAGCGTGTATTGGCAAGCGCGCCGTCCCTCCCTGCGCCTTGCGATAAGAACACGAGAAATTGCATGCCTAGGAAACTCACTCATAGCGCTGCTATCGATCCACTGCACGGATTCCCTGTTTCTGTGCAACCGCTGCAGCCCTGTCCTTTCTGCGGCGGCTCGGAAGTTTGGATCAACAGCGACATCGTGCCGAAATTCGTGGCATGCAGGAAATGTTGGGCGTTCGGCCCCAGTGCGCCGACCGTTACACAGGCGGCCGAGCGATGGAACAAACGCGCCACGCCCCCTGGAACGAACACGGCTGCAGCGACCTCTGGCTAATCTAGCTCTCAATGATCTGGTTTTTCGCTTTGCATTGCGAATGCCCAGCGGTAGGCAGCTCCTTTTGCTGGAACGATCTGCCGAGCGACGTCTCCGGCCGGGGGCCGCCCTAACAGGTCAAACGAACCAGGGCCACCTTTGGGCCAACAACAGAAGTGCAGGTCGGTTTGCTGGCAACCTGTTTCTCGCACAAGGCCAGGAACTTCGAATTTGAAATCGTTTTGTCAGCTTTTGTAGCGACCGCCTTGCAATGCAATCTCATCCGTCTCGCGCCGCGATGACTTCGCGCGGCTGCCCTTGGTCGCGCACCAGCCAATAGACGGCGCCCAGCGCAAGGATGGCTGCGGCGAGCGCCAGCAGATGGAAGGCATCCGTGCTTGACAGATCGAGAATGATCAATTTGCGTACCACCGCCAGCAACGCAATCAGGATGACAGAGCGTACTTGCACAACACTGTCGCGCCGCTCCGCTACCACCAGCAGGGAGCGCTTGAACTCAAGTGCAATGATGACGGTAAAGATCATACCGAACACCGTCTGGAACACACCATAATCGGTCGGATCGAAATTGGTTGCCCAGATGCTGAGCAGGATTTTCAGCGTCAGATTCCACAGCGCGAGGGCAATGATGATGGCGATCAGCATGGTCAGCATCAGGATGCAAACTTGCTCGAATTTCTGGTAGAACGTCAGCGGCTCGAACGACAGGCGCAGATCAGTGAATTCCTCTTTCAAGGACATCGTCGGCTCCATCAGCCAGCGGGCTTTAGGCATAGCATGATCTTCACAGATAATGCCGTACGGTCGTGACGCCCGCTATGGGTCAAACTGAGAGAACTCAGTACGAGCATATATTTTCCGCTTTGCCCTCGAACGCGGACATTCACCGTAGCGGTCGGCAAGTCTCTGAAGGGCCAGAAGCAGACCAAGTACGGCCTCCGCCTGGAGGTCCGCTTCTCCACTAAGGGCGGACGTTGCAGGGGGCACTCACGATGTCGGCTCTGGGCTAAGGCTGACGCAAGCATGGATAAAGCGCCCTCCGTCCTCGGGTGGCCTTCGGTTCCAAAAGTCAAAAAGCTCAATAAGGAGCCGAAGAACGTTGGATCCCAGTCGCACTCCCTCCGCCAGCTGGAGGACGTGTCCTCATAAATCCGGCCCAATGTCCGCTTCAGTCCGCAAGCGACTGAATTGCCGCGTAGCAGCGAAATGACGGAGTGCCATCGGCGAACCTCAGCAAAAAAGCACAATCTCCTGCAGTGCGGAGAACTTCGCCTCCAGCCGAACTCGGGTATCGCCGAGTTCGGCCGCCTAATATCCGGCCAAAGTCGGAAACAACCGACTTCGGCTGCAGGCGGGGGATGGGATAGGGAGGCGCATGCCGCAGCCGGCACGTTTCGACTGTTTTTTGCCTTCGCGCGCGATTGCGCCAAATTGTTTCCGAACTCTTTCACTCTGGCCGCGTTCTCCGCCTGAAGCCTCCTTGCCGGCCCTTGCGATCCATCAATGCCCCCGCGGGCCGGGGCGACTTTTGATCGCGAAGCTTGTGCGCGCAGCCGTCGCCCGCGCGGAACTGCACATAACGACAGCGGAAATCGTTCAGTGAGGGAGAGGCGGTCATGGCCAAGCGATGCGATATTTGTGGGATTCGGCCCGCCACCGTCCGCGCGCAGGTGACCACCAGCGACGGCGACACGCAGGTTCTCGACCTCTGTGAAGTCGATTACCGGCGTTTGGCGCGCCAACAAAGGCAAAGCTCTCCACTCGAATCCCTGTTCGGCGGGCGCGGTGGCCTGTTTGAGGATCTCTTCGGCGACGATTTTCTCGGCAGCCGATCATCCCGCGGCCCCGATGCGGAAACCGCGGGCATCGATCGGGACGCGGACGCCGCCACCATACCGATCCGCTCCTCGCAATCGTCCCGTCCATCCCACAGCCGGCGAGGCGGCAGTGCCGAAGAGCGCCTGAGCGAGCACGCCCAGGAACTTTTGCAAATGGCGGCGCGAAAGACGGTCGAGTTCAGCCGCGGCGAGGTCGATACCGAGCACCTCCTGCTCGCTCTGCTCGACAGCGAAGTGGTGCGCACGCTTCTTGGACAGTTCAAGGTCTCGATCGACGATCTGCGCCGGCAGATCGAGCAGGAAGCTCCGCGCGGCAAGACCAAGATGGAGGAGGGCGGCGAGATCGGCGTGACCCCGCGGGTCAAGAGCGCGCTGGGGCATGCCTTCGCGGTCTCGCGCGAGCTTGGTCATTCCTATGTCGGGCCCGAGCATTTCCTGATCGGGCTCGCCGAGGAGGAGGGCATTGCAGGTGATGTGTTGCGACGATACGGCCTGACGCCGCAGGCGATCCGCCAGCAGGCGGTCAAAGTCGTCGGCCGCGGCGCCGAGGAAGGACAAGTCGGTGTGCCCACCAACACGCCGACGCTCGACAAATATTCCCGCGATCTGACCAAGCTCGCGCGCGAGAGCAAGCTCGATCCGGTGATCGGCCGCGCCAGCGAGATCGAGACCACCGTCGAGGTGCTGGCCCGCCGCAAGAAGAACAATCCGGTGCTGATCGGCGAGCCCGGCGTTGGCAAGACGGCGATCGTCGAGGGATTGGCTCAGCGCATCGTCGCCGGCGAAATCCCGGAAGCATTGCGCGGCAAGCGGCTGGTCGAGCTTGCGATCAACTCGCTTGTTGCCGGCTCGAAATATCGCGGGGAGTTCGAGGAGCGGGTGCAGCAGGTTCTCAAGGAAGTGACCGACCGTCAGGACGAGCTGATCCTTTTCATCGACGAGATTCACACCATCGTCGGCGCCGGATCGACCGGCGGTGAGGGCGGCCTCGACGTTGCCAACGTGTTTAAGCCAGCACTTGCCCGCGGCGAGCTCCACCTGATCGGCGCGACGACGCTCAACGAATACCAGAAGCATATCGAGAAGGATGCCGCCCTGGAGCGGCGGTTCCAGCCGGTCTTCATCCCCGAGCCCAGCGTGGCGCAGACGATCATGATCCTGCGCGGCCTGCGCGACACGCTCGAGGCGCATCATAAGGTCGCCATCACCGACGAAGCGATGATCGCGGCGGCCGAGCTCTCCGACCGCTACGTCACCGGCCGTTATCTGCCCGACAAGGCCATCGACCTGGTCGACCAGGCGGCGGCGCGCGTGAAGATGTCGGCGACGGCGCGGCCGGTGGAGGTGCAGGACCTGGAGTCCGAAGTCCGGCAGCTCAAGCGCGAGCAGGATTACTCAACCTCGCGCAAGCAGTTCGACCGCGCATCTGATCTGCAATCCCAGCACGAGGCGAAGGAAAAGGAATTGCAGCAGTCGACGGAGCGCTGGAAGCGGAGCCTGGGCTCGGCGTCGGCCGAGGTGCGCACCGAGCACATCGCCCAGGTCGTTTCAAAGCTCACCGGTATTCCGGTTACCGAGCTCACGACCGAAGAGCGCGAGCGGCTGATCAAGCTCGAAGAGAAGCTGCATCATCGCGTCATCGGCCAGGACGAAGCCGTCAAGGCGGTGAGCGACGCGGTGCGGCTGGCGCGGGCGGGCTTGCGCGAAGGCCGGCGGCCAGTCGCCAATTTCCTGTTCTTGGGACCGACCGGGGTGGGCAAGACCGAGCTGGCCAAAGCGTTGGCCGAGGCGGTCTATGGCGACGAGGACGCCATGATCCGCATCGACATGTCGGAATACCGGGAACGCCACACGGTCGCGCGGCTGATCGGCGCGCCGCCCGGCTATGTCGGCTATGAAGAAGGCGGGCAGCTGACCGAGCGCGTTCGGCGCCGGCCATATTCCGTCATTCTGCTCGACGAGATCGAGAAGGCGCATACCGACGTCTACAATGTCCTGCTGCAGGTGTTCGACGACGGGCGCTTGACCGACGGCAAGGGCCGCGCGGTGGATTTCACCAACACGATCATCATCGCGACCAGCAATCTCGGCGCCGACGTGATCGCCCGGCAGCTGCGCCTGGATGCAAGCGACAAGGAGGCACAGGAGCGGCTCCGCCGCGACCTTATGGAGATTCTGCGCGGCCACTTCCGGCCGGAGTTCCTCAATCGCATCGACGAGATCATCGTCTTCCACTCGCTCACGCGCGAGCAGCTCCGCGACATCGTCAATCTGCAGCTCGAGCGGTTGAAGCGGACGGCGCATGGCCAGGGTGTCGACCTGGAATTCGACGCGACGCTGATCGACCATCTGGCCGTGGTCGGTTACCAGCCCGAATACGGCGCGCGTGAGCTGCGCCGTCTCATTCGCTCCGAAATCGAGACCGAGCTTGCCCGCGCCATGCTGGCCGGCGAAGTTCAGGACGGCGACCGCGTCACCGTGCGCCGGGACGGCAACGAGCAAAAGGTCACTTTCGAGCGTCGACCCAAGCCGCAGCGTGTCCTGGAAAAGAAACCGCCGGCGCCGAGCGCCTCCGTGGCACGCGAGCAAGCGGAGCCGCTTGCGGCGCACGGAACGTCGTCGACCGGCAAGCCCTCCCAACGTCAGGCAGGCTCGCACCGGCCGAGAAAGGCATCATAGACCGTCGGTTAACGTGAGAGGTGCTGTTTGGCCGAAAGGTCAATTGCTTCAGCAGAGCGGATGACAAAATCAAACGCGAACGACAGCCAGGCCGCACCAAGCCCGGAACACGTAATTCGCATAAGGTATATTATGGAATATCTTTATATACAATCAGATCAAATATTTAGGCGCAATTCCTGCCACCGCGCCTTCGCTCCAGCGCCGTTTTCGGCCCGGCGCATGAAACCTCGTCCCAGCTCTCGCCGGCTACTGTGCATGGGGTTGTTTTCGCATTTTTGAATCCGGTCTCATGTGCCGAAAGCCGATATTGCCGGGACGATGGCCGGCTGCAATAAGCGAGGCCTCGCGAGATCGCAGATGACCTCATGGCCTTCCGTCCGTATAGGTTTGCGTCTCAGAACAACAACAAACCTTCCGAGGAAGCAGACCCATGAGCTTTTCCCGACGCACGCTTCTCAAGGCCTCCGCCGCGACCGCGGTCCTGGGTGGCCTCAGTGCGCCCCATGTGGCCCGCGCCCAGAGCGCCGAGTTCACCTACAAATACGCCAACAACCTGCCGGACACCCATCCGCTGAACGTGCGCGCCAAGGAGATGGCGGCGGCGATCAAGAGCGAGACGAACGGCAAGTTCGACCTGCAGATCTTCCCGAACAACCAGCTCGGATCCGACACCGACATGCTGAGCCAGATCCGCTCCGGCGGCGTCGAGTTCTTCACGCTGTCCGGCCTGATCCTGTCGACCCTGGTGCCGGCCGCGTCCATCAACGGCATCGGCTTTGCGTTCCCGGACTACGACACGGTCTGGAAGGCCATGGACGGCGATCTGGGCGCGTTCGTCCGCGGCGAGATCAAGAAGGCCGGGCTCGAGGTCATGGACAAGATCTGGGACAACGGCTTCCGCCAGACCACGTCGTCGACCAAGCCGATCGCCGGTCCGGACGATCTCAAGGGCTTCAAGATCCGCGTGCCGGTGTCGCCGCTGTGGACCTCGATGTTCAAGGCGTTCGATGCGGCGCCCGCCTCGATCAACTTCGCCGAGGTCTATTCGGCGCTCCAGACCAAGATCGTCGAGGGCCAGGAGAACCCGCTGGCCATCATCTCGACCGCCAAGCTCTACGAGGTGCAGAAGTACTGCTCGCTGACCAACCATATGTGGGACGGCTTCTGGTTCCTGGCCAACCGGAGAGCCTGGAGCGCGCTGCCGGAGGACATCCGCACCATCATCGCCAAGAACATCAACGCCGCCGCCGTCAAGGAGCGCGAGGACACCGCCAAGCTCAATGCCAACCTCCAGCAGGAGCTCGCCGCCAAGGGCCTGACCTTCAACCAGCCCACCGTCGCGCCGTTCCGCGACAAGCTGCGGTCCGCCGGCTTCTACGCTGAATGGAAGGGCAAGTACGGCGACCAGGCCTGGGACCTCCTGGAAAAGGCCGTCGGCAAGCTGTCGTAACGCGTCGGGGCCGTCATGGCTCATATCGAGGCCGAGGTGATCGCAGTGGAGGGCGAGGTGACGGTTCAGTCCCCTCGCCGATCCTCGTTGCTGGCCTCAACGGAACGCGCACTCGGCCTCCTCGTCGAAATCCCGGCGGCGATCCTCGTCGTCGCCGAGATCGCGATCCTGTTTGCCGGCGTGGTCGCGCGCTATGGCCTGCACCGGCCGCTGATCTGGTCGGACGAGCTCGCCTCGATCCTGTTCCTGTGGCTGGCGATGTTGGGCGCGGCAGTCGCGTTTCGCCGCTCCGAGCACATGCGCATGACCGCGGTCGTTGCGAGCGCCAAGCCCGCGATGAGGGCCTGGCTCGATCTGGTGGCAACCTCTGCGGCGCTGGCGTTCCTGGCGCTGGTCGTCTGGCCGTCCTGGGACTACGCCTATGAGGAAAGCTTCATCACCACGCCGGCGCTCCAGATCTCGAACATGTGGCGCGCCGCGGCGCTGCCGACCGGCATCTGCCTGATGGCGGCATTCGCGCTGCTACGGCTGCTACGCGCCGCCGACTATCGCATGGTGCTGATGGCCGTGCTTTCCGTTGCCGTCGTCGTCGGCCTGTTCTGGCTGGCACAGCCTTATCTGCGGCCGCTCGGCAATCTCAACCTGGTCATCTTCTTCGTCGGCGTCGCCGGCTTCTGCGTCTTTGCCGGCGTTCCCATTGCGTTCGGCTTTGGCCTCGCCATCTTCGGCTATCTGGCGCTGACCACGCGTACGCCGGTGATGGTGCTGGTCGGGCGGATGGATGAGGGCATGAGCCATCTCATCCTGCTCTCGGTGCCGCTGTTCGTGTTCCTGGGGCTGCTGATCGAGATGACCGGCATGGCGCGGGCCATGGTGGCCTTCCTGGCAAGCCTGCTCGGACATGTCCGCGGCGGCCTGCATTACGTGCTGGTCGGCGCCATGTACCTGGTCTCCGGCATCTCCGGCGCCAAGGCCGCCGACATGGCCGCGGTCGCGCCCGTGCTGTTCCCGGAGATGAAGCAGCGCGGCGCCAAGCCCGGCGATCTCGTCGCGCTTCTTGCCGCGACCGGCGCCCAGACCGAGACCATTCCGCCAAGCCTCGTGCTGATCACGATCGGCTCGGTCACGGGCGTCTCGATCGCCGCGCTGTTCACCGGCGGCCTGCTGCCCGGCGTCGTGCTGGCGATCACGCTCTGCATGCTGGTGTGGTGGCGCTACCGCCACGAGGACATGAGCCATGTCCGCCGCGCCGGCGCCGGCGAGATCGGCAAGACCTTCATCATCGCCCTTCCCGCGCTCGCGCTGCCTTTCGTGATCCGCTACGCCGTGGTCGAGGGCATCGCGACCGCCACGGAAGTCTCCACCATCGGCGTCGTCTATGGCCTCCTCGTCGGCCTCCTCGTCTACCGCCGCTTCGACTGGCGGCGGCTGTTTCCGATGCTGGTCGAGACGGCCGCGCTGTCGGGGGCGATCCTGCTGATCATCGGGACGGCGACCGGGATGGCCTGGGGCCTGACCCAGTCCGGCTTCTCGCGCTCGCTGGCTGCCGCCATGACCGGGCTGCCGGGCGGGCCCGCGACCTTCATCGCCGTCTCGATCCTGGCCTTCACCATTCTCGGCAGCGTGCTGGAAGGCATCCCGGCGATCGTGCTGTTCGGACCGCTGCTGTTTCCGATCGCCCGCGCCGTCGGCGTGCACGAGGTGCACTATGCGATGGTGATCATCCTCGCCATGGGTATCGGACTATTCGCTCCGCCCTTCGGCGTCGGCTATTATGCCGCCTGCGCCATCGGACGCGTCGACCCGGCCGAGGGCATCAGGCCGATCTGGGGCTATCTGCTGGCGCTGCTCGTGGGACTGATCATCGTCGCGATCTTCCCCTGGATCTCGATCGGATTCCTTTGACGCGTTTTGAGGAGGTATCGATGAGTGAGCGGCAGAACCAGTACAATATCGGCCTCGACAAGACCCCCGCCAACTACGTCGCGCTGAGCCCGCTGAGTTTCCTCGCGCGCAGCGCCGCCGTCTATCCCGATCACGTCAGCACGGTCTATGAGGGACGCAGCTTCACCTGGGCGCAGACCTTTGAGCGCTGCAAGCGCTTTGCGTCCTGGCTCGCGAGCAAAGGCATCGGCGTCGGCGACACCGTGGCCGCGATGCTGCCGAACATCCCGGCGATGAACGAGGCGCACTTCGCGGTCCCCATGACGGGCGCCGTGCTCAACGCGCTGAACATCCGCCTCGATGCGCCCTCGATCGCGTTCCAGCTCGACCATGGCGGCGCGAAGATCATCCTGGTCGATCCCGAATTTTCCGGCGTGATCACCGATGCGCTGGCGCAGATGAGCGGGCCAAAACCGTTTGTGGTCGACGTCGACGATGCCGCGTTCAAAGGCGGCAAGCGCATCGGCGAGATCGAATACGAAGCGGCGGTCGCGCAAGGCGATCCGAATTTCGCGGCCAACCTGCCGGGCGACGAATGGGACGCCATCGCGCTGAGCTACACGTCCGGCACCACGGGCAACCCCAAGGGCGTCGTCACCCATCATCGCGGCGCGTATCTCAATGCCGTCAGCAACATCCTCGCGGGCAATCTCGGCCAGCATCCGGTCTATCTCTGGACGCTGCCGATGTTTCACTGCAACGGCTGGTGCTTCCCCTGGACCATTGCGGCTGCCGCCGGCATCAACGTGTGCCTGCGCAAGGTCGAGCCGACCAAAATCTTCGAGCTGATCAAGCAGCACGGCGTTACCCACATGTGCGGCGCGCCGATCGTCTACAACACGCTGATCAACGCACCCGATGCGCCCAAGGAAACTTCAGCCGGCCATGCGGCCCGCCGTGTCGTCGGGCTGATCGCGGGCGCGGCGCCGCCCGTCGCGGTGCTGGAAGGCGCCGAAAGCATCGGCATCAAGCTCACCCATGTCTACGGCCTGACCGAAGTCTATGGCCCCGCCTCCGTCTGCGCCGAGCAGCCCGGCTGGGACGACCTGCCCGCAGCCGAGCGCGCCAGCCTGAAGCGGCGGCAGGGCGTGCCCTACCCGCTCGAGGAGGCCGTCACCGTCATCGATCCGCAGACGATGCGGGAGGTGCCGCGCGACAGCGAGACCATCGGCGAGGTCATGTTCCGCGGCAACATCGTGATGAAGGGTTACCTCAAGAACGACAAGGCGACCAAGGAAGCCTTCGAGGGCGGCTGGTTTCACACCGGCGATCTCGGCGTGCTCGACGCGCACGGCTATGTCATCATCAAGGATCGCTCCAAGGACATCATCATCTCCGGCGGCGAAAACGTGTCCTCCGTCGAGGTCGAGGACATCCTCTACAAGCACCCGGCGGTGCTGTTCGCCGCCGTGGTCGCAAAGCCCGATCCGAAATGGGGCGAGGTGCCCTGCGCCTTCGTCGAGCTGAAGGACGGCGCCAGTGCGAGCGAGGCCGAGATCATCGCCTTCTGCCGCTCCCAGATGAGCGGCTTCAAGACGCCGAAGGCCGTGGTGTTCGGGCCGATCCCGAAGACGTCGACGGGGAAGATCCAGAAATTCCTGCTGCGCAACGCAGTGGGATCGGCCAAGGCGATCACGGCCTGAGCTGATTCCATGGACCCCTCTACGCATTGAGGCGTTCTTGCCCGGTACGGCGTCTCGGTGATCCGTGGAGGCGTAGCTACCGATCGCCAGCCCTCTCTCCGGTTATGACCGGCTGCAGGTCTGCAACCGCTCCATCCAATATAGTTGCTACTTCAAGCAGCGAGATCACCAAGCGCGGCATCCGCCTGAGCCTTTCATCGACCGCAACGGCAAACAGATCGTTTCGCTTCCGGCTACCCAGCAATCGCCATCGTCCAAAGCTGATCTTGTGGACGTTCCCGGAGACAAATCCGACGGACGCCCACAACTGCTTCGATTCCAGCAGGAGCTCGCCGGCCATCCGATCCATAACCGTGACGATAGCGATCAGATCCTCGGTCACGCCCGCCAGACCGTGTGCACGGCTTCCCGGATTGTTGTCACGTGAACTCCACTCGCAGGGGATCCTCGATACCGAACTGGCTTGCAATTCAGTAAGTTTGTCCGCAAGCGCGGCGAACCGAGAGCGGGCGGCACGGACGAGATCTTCCAGGAAAGACAGATTGGTCTGCGCCGACGCCGACATGACGTGCGGTTTGATCGTTGTGAAATACATCAATGCTCCAGAGGCGGCCGGCGTGAAAGTCGAAGTGTTGCCGAACTCTAGGGACACCCGACCGGTAACGCTTGAACATCCTGAGCCCCGATTGATCAAAACCAGCCTGCAAGGAAATCAGGCCAGGGCAAATGGAACGCAGACTGGCCGATCGCGCCATCGGCCGCGCTTCGGCTTGCGAAACCATTTGCAACGATCCGCGAGCCGAACCCGCGCCTCGTCAAGATCGCAGCAAAGAGCGATATCGCTTCCTCCGAGACCGATCCTGCAAGCCGACTTTGGGACGGCGTTACCTTCTTCCCATAACCGTTCTTATGAGTGTTTCTGAGAGCCGGATCACAAGATCCTTCAACCGGCTGTTCTCGGTCTTGAGAGTTTCAAGCGACAGTTTCAGAGAGTCTCGATTGAATTGATCGATCGATGGTGACTTATCTTTCTCGTGTGGCTGTTCCATGGCGCCCTCGGGTCATCTGGGGAAGTTTTGCAATTGTGCAAACTTGCAACTATAGATAGATCATTGTGACGTGCATTAACTGCTCCGGAGGCAACCCGATGCGAACCTAACTTTAAGGACGGCCGTCCCCTGGCGCTTGAATGCCTTGAGCCCCGATTGATCAAAACCAGCCTGCATGGAGATACGGTAACAGGACTGAATGCAGATTGGACCAATCATCTCCTGCCGCGCATTGGGAACAGATGATGACTGATGACGGCCTCTACGGCGATCGGCTTGCGAAGCTATTTCCAATGATCCGCGAGCCGAGCATGGGTCTCCTCAAGTCGCTACAGAAGGGAACCTTCGCCGCCGTGCGGATGGCATATTCGGGACCGGTCGGCGATCCGACGCTGCCGTCCCCTCCTGACGAGGCCTTCGCGCTTTGCCTCCGGCTGCAACATCAAAGAGCCGAGACGTGGGTGGATGGCCGCTATGCGCCCAAGGGCGCCTTGAAGGACGAGACGAGCATCTACGATTTGCGATGTGAAACGATCGTTCACTTCAAGGATCCGTTTGATTTTCTTTACCTGTATCTGCCGCACAACGCGCTGAATGAGCTGGCGAACGAGCTCGACATTGGTCGCGTTGAATATGACGTTGTCGCGGGCGCGAGCTTCCTCGATCCAATCCTGGTTCATCTGGGCAGTTGCCTTCTGCCGATGCTGGAAAGACCGCATGAGGCCAACGAGCTGTTCGTGGGCCACGTCGCGATGGCGCTCAATATTCATTTCCTCAAGAGATATGCAGTCGGCCACCCTCGCAATCGCTCCTGCCGCAGCGGATTGGCACCATGGCAACTTCGGACGGCGAAGGCACTAATCCGCGCGAATCTCGATGGCGAAATCGCGTTGGCACGAATCGCCAGCGAGTGCGGCGTGTCAGCCGCCCACTTTGCCCGCGCCTTCAGAGTCAGCACGGGAATCCCGCCGCACCGATGGTTGATGAATCAGCGTATCGAGCAAAGCAAGGTTCTGTTGGCAAACTCCACGCTGTCACTCACCGAGATTGCGATCAAATGTGGCTTCGCGGATCAGAGCCACTTTACCAGAGCATTCTCAGCGGCAATGGGCGCCACGCCAGGACGCTGGCGATTGGTTCGCAAAGGCTGATCCTTACAGGGCCGGCTATCGCAAGATGACACGGACCGGCTCACCCCCCTATGCGGCGGCGCAGGTCACCACCTTCCGCCTGCCCTCCTCGATCGGAGCGCAGCCCCCCGAGGCGGCCAATGCATTTTCGGCCGGGTCCGGCAGCGACAGCTTCACCGACAGCCGCACCGAGCTCGGCCTGCGCACGAGCACGCAGCTTGCGCTGCCGGGAAGCGTGGTGAGCCTGCGCGGGCAAGGCCGCGCTGCGCTATGCCTGGTGACCAAGTGCATTGATCGGTGACGGCGCGCGGCGCCCTCACTTGCTTGCACTAACACTTCTCCCCGCCCTCACATCTTCTTGTAGGCGTCGATCAAGGCCTGGCCGTCGGCACCCGCCTTCTTCAGCCAGTCGGCCGTGAGCTGATCGCCGATCTTCTGGAAGCCGGCCTTCAGCGCCGGGCTGGGCGGCTCGACCGTCATGCCCTTGGCCTTGAGCTGATCGATGTACCAATTGGCCTTCGCTTCCCAGGCCTTCCAGCCGCGCGTCTCCGCGGTGGCGGCGGCCTTGAGGATGGCCTCCTGGGTCGGCTTGTCGAGCGATTCGAACGCGGCCTTGTTCACGAAGGTGTAGTCCTTCGGGATCCAGGCCTGCACGTCATAGAAATATTTCAGCGACTCCCACGCCTTCGAATCGTAGCCGGTGCCGCCCGACGACATGAAGGAATTCACCACGCCGGTCGCGAGCGCCTGCGGCAGCTCGGCGGCCTGGATGGTGACCGACTGGGCGCCGACCAGTTCGCCGATACGCGCCGTCCCGACATTGTAGGCGCGCCATTTCAGGCCCTTCATGTCCTCGATCGAGGCCAGCGGCTTGTTGACGTAGACGCCTTGCGGCGCCCACGGCACGACAAAGAGGAGCTTGAGACCTTGCGCGTCCAGCTTCTTGGAGATGAGGGGCTTTGAGGCCTGATAGAGCTTCATCGCATCCGGAAAGCTGGTCGCGAGGAACGGCACGACGTCGACACCGAAGACCGGATCCTCGTTCTCGTGGATCGACAGCAGCACCTCGCCCATCTGCGCCTGTCCGGTGACGACCGCACGCTTGATGTCGGGCGCCTTGAACAGCGAGGCGCCGGGATGGATCGTGATCTGAAGCTTGCCGGAGGTGGCGGCTTCGACGTCCTTGGCGAAGGCGACCAGATTTTCCGAGTGCGGATTGTCGGCAGGGTACGCTGCCGGCAGATTCCATTTGGTCTGGGCCAAGGTGGGGGTTGCGGCCAGCACGGCGCCGGCGATCAGGCCTGCGCGAATGAGACGGGATTTCATCGGACTTCTCCTCACGGTCGAATTAGATCAGTCGGGGAAAGCAAGCTTGGGCAGAAGCATCACGATCTGCGGGTATTCCGTGATGATGAACACGGCGGCCAGCAGCAACACGAAGAACGGAAACGCAGCCCGCGCGACGGTGAAGGTATCGCGACCGCTCATGTTCTGGAGCACGAACAGGTTGAAGCCCACCGGCGGCGTGATCTGCGCCATCTCGACGTGGATGATGAGATAGACGCCGAACCAGACCAGATCGAGACCCGCCTGCTTCACCATCGGCAGCACGATGACGGCCGTCAGCACGATCATCGAGATGCCGTCGATCAGGCATCCCAGGATGATGTACATGATGCTCAGGTACAGCGCGAGCATGCCGGGGGTGAGCTGCTGCCCCTGGACCCAGGTGGCGAGCGCGGCGGGGATGCCGGTATAGGCCATCGCCGCGGTCGTATAGGCCGCGCCTGCCAGGATCAGCATGATCATGCAGGTCAGGCGCGTCGCGCTCATGATGCTTTCGAGGAAGTTCTTGCGCGTGAGCGTGCCGCTCCACCACGCCAACAGCAGCGCGCCGGTGACACCCCAGGCCGCGCATTCGGTTGCGGTCGCAAAGCCGAGGACGAGCGAGAGGAAGACCGCGAGGATCAGCAGCAGGCACGGTACGAGCTTGGCGGACTCCTGGAGCTTTCGGCGAAACGGCATCGGCGGATCGCGCGGAGGAATCTTGCTGGGGTTCAGCAGCGACCAGATGATGATGTAGCCGGAATAGAGCACCATCACGAGCACACCCGGCAGGAAGCCGCCGAGGAACACCTGAAGCACGGAGACGTTCGCGGTGACCGCGTAGACGACCATCGGGATTGAGGGCGGGATCAACAGACCGAGCGTGCCGGAGCCTGCAAGCGACCCGAGGCTCAGGCCCTTGTCATAGCCGCGCTTGTCGAGCTCGGGCAGCGCGATCTTGCCGATGGTCGCGCAGGTCGCCGCCGAAGACCCCGACACCGCCGCGAAGATGCCGCAGCCGATCACGTTCACATGCGTCAGCCGTCCGGGCAGCCACTGGACCCATGGCGACAGCCCTCGGAACATCTCTTCCGACAATTTGGTGCGGAACAGGATTTCGCCCATCCAGATGAACAGCGGCAACGCGGCCAGTGTCCAGGACGAGCTTGCGCTCCAGGTGGTCGTCGCAAGCACCGAGCCGAGCGGCAGGCTCGTGGTCAGCGCCATCGCCACGAAGCCGACGAGCCCGAGCGACACCGCGATCCAGACGCCGCTTCCCAGTAGCAGGATCATGACGCCGAGCAGGATGAAGGAGAGCTCGATCATGCCGAGATTGGCCATGGTCAACCTCCGCCGCCCTGCGAGATGCGCTCGACGAACTCTTCCGGCGTCTCGTCGGGGGAGCCCTTCTCGTAGCTCGGCCGGTTACCGCCGATGACATTGATCATCTCGTCGATCAACGCGATCGACAGGATCACGAGGCCGCCGGCAAAGCCGAGCTGGGGAATCCAGAGCGGAAGCGCGACGACGCCCTGCGCCACGTCGTTGAAGCGCCAGGAGTCGTACGTCATCTGCAACGCGTGCCGGGTGAAGTAGAGAATGAAGGCGGCTGCGATTGCGAGCGCCACGATTTCCGCGACCTGCTTGGTCCGACCGTGCAGGCGCTCCAGCAGCAGGCCGACGCGGATCATCTCGCCGCGCTTGAAGGTGTGCGCGAGGCCGAGAAACGCCATCGCCGCCATGCACCAGGATGCGAAATCGTCGCCAGCCGGGATGTTGAGCGCAAACTGCCGCCCGACCGACATCACCATCATGATGGCGAAGATCGCAACCAGAAAGGCGCCGGCCGCAATGCCCGAGCCAAGGTAAAGCAAATCCAGAGCGCGTCGGACCAGTCCAACAGCCTCTACGTCGTCGCCGTCCACTGCCACGCGGCCCCCGTCCTCATCCTGCGGCACAACCAAGCCCGGCGCTATGCTGGCCTTGCCTGATTATCGCTCCCTGCCAACGCCTGTCTTTGAGACGTTAGACCAACACGATGGGGCTCGCGAAAGCAAGGAGCATGCCGGCCTGCGGCAAATTTCCACTGGATAGGCTCAGTGCGTCTCCAGCCGCAACCCGTCATAGGCCGGCACCACGCCTGATGGCAGCGACTGCCGGATGACCTCGTAATCGACATCGGCCGTCATGTTGGTGATGACGGCGCGCTTCGGCCTGAAGCGCGCGATCCAGGACAGCGCGTCGTTGATGCTGAAATGGCTGACATGGCCGGTGTAGCGCAGGCCATCGACGACCCAGAGATCCAGATTTTCCAGCGCGCCCCAGCTCTCGCGCGGGATGTCGTTGAGGTCGGGCGTGTAGGCGGCATCCCCGATGCGATAGCCGAGCGCGGGAATGGCGCCGTGCTGCACCAGGAAGGCCGTCATCGTGACGGCACCGCCCTTCCCCAGAATGGTCCGGCTTTCGCCGGCCTCGATCGAGTGCCGGGTCAGGATCGGCGGATAGTCGCTGCCCTCCGGCGAGATGAAGCAATAGGAGAACCGCGCCATGATGTCCTTGGCGGTCGACTGGTTGAAGTAGGTCGGGATACGTTTGCGCATGTGCATCACGACCGAGCGCAGGTCGTCCATGCCGTGGGTCTGGTCGGCGTGCTCGTGGGTCAGGAACACTGCGTCGATATGGTCGACGTTGGTCGACAGCAATTGCTCGCGTAGGTCCGGCGAGGTGTCGATGACGATGCGCGTGGTGCCGTGCTCGGACGTCCGTTCGACCAGCAGCGAGCAGCGGCGACGCCGGTTCTTGGGATTGTTGGGATCGCAGGCGCCCCAGCCGAGTGCCGGGCGCGGCACACCGGCGGAGGAGCCGCAGCCCAGGATCGTCAGCGTCAACGTCATGCGGCCCCCAACCTCAAGCTTTCACCCTGGAGAACAGGCAAAAGAAGTTTTCGGTGGTCTGGCGCGAAATCTCGTCAAACGATACGCCGCGCGTCTCGGCGAGGACCTTGGCGACCTCGACCACATAGGCCGGCTCGTTGCGCTTGCCGCGGAACTTGCCGGGCGCAAGGTAGGGTGAGTCTGTTTCAACCAGAATACGATCTGACGGCAATTCGGCCGCGAGCGCACGCAAGGAGTCCGACTTCTTGAAGGTCAGGATGCCCGTGAAGCCGATATGAAGCCCGAGCGACACTGCCTTCAGCGCCAGCTCGCGCCCCCCGGTGTAACAATGCAGCACGGCGCGAAACGATCCGCGGGCCGCCTCCTCTTCCAGGATGCGGGCGCAATCCTCGTCGGCCTCGCGGGTGTGGATCACCAGCGGCAGGCCGGTGGCGCGGGCGGCCGCGATGTGGGCCCGAAAGCCCCTCGCCTGCGCTTCCGGCGAGCCGTTGTCGTAGAAATAGTCGAGGCCGGCTTCGCCGAGCGCGACGACCTTGGGATGCTGCGTCAGCGCGATCAGCTCGTCCGGCGCGATGCCGTCCTCCTCATCCGCGTTGTGCGGATGGGTGCCGACCGAGCAATAGACATCGTCGTACCGCTCGGCGATCGCCAGAAGCTGGTTCAGCTTTCGCACCCGCGTCGAGATGGTGACCATGCGGCCAATGCCGGCCGCACGCGCACGCGACACGATCCCGTCGAGATCTTCCGCAAAGTCCGGAAAATCCAGATGGCAATGACTGTCGACCAGCATCGTCGGAATGCCTCAGGCCGCCGGCTCGATATAGCGCGGGAACGCCGGGGTCGGCGCCGGCAGCGTCGAGCCCGGTGCGATACGCTTCTCGCCGCCGAGCATGGCGAAGTTGCGTTCGCCTTGCGGGATGCCGAGGCTGTCGAGCAGCAATCCCGAGGCGGTCGGCATCGCGGGCTGGGCCAGGATCGCGATCTGGCGCACGACTTCGGCGGTGACATAGAGCACCGTCTTCTGTCGCGCCGGGTCGGTCTTGGCGAGGGCCCACGGCGCCTCGCCTGCGAAATAGCGGTTGGCCTCCGCGACGACGGCCCACACGGCGTTGAGCCAGTGATGGATCTGCTGCGTCGCCATGGCCTCGCGGGAGGCCGCGATCATACCGTCGGCCATCGCCAGGATCGCCTTGTCGTTGTCGCTGAACTCGCCGGGCTCCGGCAGCACGCCGCCGAGTTGCTTGGCGATCATCGACAGCGAGCGCTGCGCGAGGTTGCCGAGATCGTTGGCGAGGTCGGCGTTGATGCGGGCGACGATGGCCTCGTGATTGTAGTTGCCGTCCTGTCCGAACGGCACCTCGCGCAGGAAGAAATAGCGCATCTGGTCGACGCCGTACTGGTCGGCGAGGTTGAAGGGATCGACGACATTGCCGACCGACTTCGACATCTTCTCGCCCCTGTTGAACAGGAAGCCATGCGCGTAGACCCGCTTCTGCACGGGAATACCGGCCGACATCAGGAACGCGGGCCAGTACACTGCATGGAATCGGATGATGTCCTTGCCGATGATGTGCACGTCCGCAGGCCAGTAGCGCCAGTTCTGGTCGCTCTCGTCGGGGAAGCCGACGCCGGTGATGTAGTTGGTCAGCGCGTCGACCCAGACATACATCACGTGCTCTTCGTCGCCGGGCACTTTCACGCCCCAGTCAAAGGTGGTGCGCGAGATCGAGAGATCGCGCAGGCCGCTCCTGACGAAGCTCACCACCTCGTTCTTGCGGGAGTCCGGTCCGATGAAATCCGGCTTCGTCTCGTAGAGCTTGAGCAGCTTGTCCTGATAGGCCGACAGGCGGAAGAAATAGCTCTTCTCCTCGACCCATTCGACCGGCGTGCCCTGCGGACCGAGGCGCACGCCGTCGTCATTCACGCGCGTCTCGTCCTCGGCGTAATAGGCTTCGTCGCGCACCGAGTACCAGCCGGCATAGGTGTCGGCATAGATATCACCGTTCGCTTCCATGCGCCGCCAGATCTCCTGGGTCGAGCGATGGTGCTGCTCCTCGGTGGTGCGGATGAAACGGTCGAACGATACGTTCAGACGCTCGTCCATCTCCTTGAAGCGGCCGGCATTGCGGGTCGCGAGCGCGGACGGGGTCAGCCCCTCATTCTGCGCGGTCTGGACCATCTTCAAGCCGTGCTCGTCGGTGCCGGTCAGGAAGAACACATCCTTGCCGTCGAGCCGCGCGAAGCGCGCCAGCACGTCGGTCGCGATCGCCTCATAGGCGTGACCGATATGCGGGCTGCCGTTCGGATAGGCGATGGCGGTCGTGATGTAGAAGACGTTGTCGCGCACAGGAACGGCAGCGGGTGCTGCGGCTTGCGGAGTTGCAACGGGCTTCGGCGCAGGCGGCGCCTTGGGTTTGGACACCTTGGGCTTCACAGCCTTGGGCTGCGCGGCCTTGGGCGGGGTGACGACAGGAGCTGGCGCGACGGTCACGGCGGGCGCGACCACCTTCGCCTTTTTGACCACCTTCTTCGCCGGAGCTTTGGTGCTCGCCGGAGACTTGGCTGGCTTTTTTTTGGCCGCCTTCTTCGCTACCTTCTTGGCGACGACCTGCTTCTTCGCAGCCTTCTTGCCGGCCTTCTTTGCCGTCTTCGCAGCGCTCTTCTTCACGCCCTTCTTGGCGGCAGCCTTCTTGGTCTTCTTGACCTTCTTGGCAGCCTTGCGCGCAGGCGCGTTCACAGCCTTCTTCGTGGCTTTCTTGGCGGCCTTCTTCGCAGCCTTCTTCTTGCCCTTGGCGGTTTTCTTAGCTCGCGTTGCCACGACGAATTCCTTTACCGGCTTCTCGAAATTTGGAAACGAACCTGCGTTAGGTTGTTGTTTTGCGCATGATCATCCCGGAAAACCGCTCCGCACTTTTCCGGGTCATGCTCTAGCGCGTTGCGTCCGCCAGCCAGCCGAACACCGAGAAAACCAAGGGCTTTCGCTCCAGATTGAAGGTTTCGGTGTCGCGCGCGGCGCGGACGATCTTTTCCCATACCTCAGCTAGGCGCGCAAGGCGCGGCAGGTTCTGGTTGGCGCTGGCCTCGTCCGCATGCAGGCGTTCCGCGATCCAGCGGTCGATGCCGTCGATGAAGGCGGCAAGCGCGACGCGGTCGCTGGTGGGAAGCGAATCGCCGAGCGTGTGCAATTCGCGCGGATCGACCTGCGGCAGCCGCGCGAGCATCGCCGCCGTGCGCTGCTGAAGCTTCAGGGCATCGCCGCCGAGCAGCGTCAGCGCCCGCGCGACGCTTCCCTCCGAGGCCTCCGCGGCCTCGCGCAGCGCCGGGTCGTTCGGATCAAGATCGGCGGCCGAAGCCGCCGCGGCAATCACGTCATCCGTGGCGAGCGGGCGAAGGCGCAGCTTGCGGCAACGTGACTGGATCGTGGCGAGCACGCGCGCGGGCGCGTGGCTCACCAGAAGGAACAGCGATTGCTGTGGCGGTTCCTCCAAAATCTTCAGCAGCGCATTGGCTGCATTCGGGTTGAGCTCGTCGACGGTGTCGACGATGCAGACGCGCCAGCCTTCCGCCGCCGCGGTCGAGCCAAAGAACGAGATCGTCTCGCGCGTCTCATCCACTGTGATCACCGTGCGCATCACGCCACGGTCATTGGCGGTGCGCTCCAGCGTCAACAGGCCGCCATGCGAGCTCGCAGCAACCTGCCGCGCCACGGCGTCGTCAGGATCGGTCGCGAGGTGTTCGGCGCGCTGCACGAAAGGCGCCCGAGGCTGGCCGTGGGCGAGCACGAAGCGCGCCATGCGATAGGCCAGCGTCGCCTTGCCGATGCCCTGGGGCCCGCCGATCAGCCAGGCGTGCGGGATGCGTCCGCTGCGATAGGCCGTCAGCAGCGCGGTCTCGGCCTCGCGATGACCGAACAGCATCGATGTCTCGCGCGGATGCGGAATGGCGGTTTCACGCTCCGTCTGACGCGGGCTCATGCCGAAATCACCGAGGCCGGTGTGGGAAGGAGACGTTCGCGCAGCGCGGTCCAGACCCGCCCGGCAACCGTGTCGGGATCCGAATTGGCGTCGATCAGCACGCAGCGGCCGGGCTCGTCCGCCGCGATCTTGCGATAGGCCTCGCGCAGGCCCTGGTGGAAGCTGAGCTTCTCGCTCTCGAACCTGTCGGGCGTGCCGTTGCCGCGACGCGTCGCGGCGCGTTGCAGGCCGATCTCGACCGGCAGGTCGAGGATGATGGTGAGGTCCGGCTTGAGATCGCCGATCGTGACCCGCTGCATCGCGTTGATGAGTCCGATCGGGACGCGGCCGAGGCTGCCCTGATAGGCCCGCGTCGAGTCGGCGAACCGGTCGCACAGCACCCAGGCGCCCTTGGTGAGCGCAGGCTCGATCACGGTGCGGACGTGGTCGTCGCGGGCAGCGGCAAACAGCAGGGTCTCGGCCTCGGGCCCGAGCAGCTTGCCCATGCCCGACAGCACCAGATGGCGCATGATCTCGGCCCCAGGCGAGCCGCCCGGCTCGCGCGTGACGAGGATGCGCATCCTTGCGGCCTTGAGGCGGTCAGCGAGCTTCTTGATCTGGGTGGACTTGCCCGTCCCCTCGCCGCCCTCAAAGGTGATGAAGCGTCCGCGTCCGGACGGCCACTGTACCGCGCTCTCACTCATGATCAGAGCTTCTCGGCGCCTGCGCGGAACATGCCGATCACGAGCTCGCTGGCGCCGTCGATCGCGCGGCGCATGGTCGAGCCGGTGCCGATCGCCTCCGCCGCATACACCGGCGTTTCCACCGCGATGTTGCCGCTGCGCCAGACCTTGACCACGCCGACCCGTTGGCCCGCCTCGACCGGCGCACGCACCGGACCGCTATAGACGACACGCGCGATCAGCTTGTCGCTGCCGTTCTTGTGCACCATCACTTTCACCGGCGTCTTGGCGACGAGCTTCACCGAGCGGCTCTCGCCGCCGAACACCTTGGCGTAGCCGACCTGCTGGTCGGCCGCGATCAGCGTGCGGGTCTCGAAATTGCGAAAGCCCCATTCCAGCATCTTCTTGGCTTCCGTGGCGCGATCCTCGGGATCTTCCAATCCGTTGACGACGACGATCAGCCTCGTGCCGTTCTGCACGGCCGAGCCGACCATGCCGTAGCCGCCTTCCTTGGTATAGCCGGTCTTCAGACCGTCCGCGCCTTCCATCGAATTGAGCAGCGGATTGCGGTTGGGCTGGCGGATCTTATTCCAAGTGTACTCCTTCTCGCCGAACAGTTTGTAGAATTCGGGGAAGTCGAGAATGATGTGCCGGGCGAGGATGCCGAGCTCCCGCACGGTCATCTTGTTGCCGGGATCGGGCAGGCCGTTGGAGTTGCCGAAGGTCGACTTGGTCATGCCGAGTTCGCGGGCGCGCTTGGTCATGAAGTCGGCTGCGAAAATCCGCTCGTTGCCGGCCATGGCCTCGGCGAGTGCGATGCAGGCATCGTTGCCGCTCTGGATGATCGCGCCGTGCAGGAGATCGTCGACCGAAACCTTGCTGTTGATGGCGGCGAACATGGTCGAGCCGCCCGAAGGCGCCCCGCCCTTGCGCCAGGCGTTCTCGCTGATCCGGTACTCGTCCGTGAGCTTGATGTCGCCCTTCTTGATGGCGTTGAAGACGACCTCCGCGGTCATCAGCTTCATCATGCTGGAGGGTGCACGCAGCTCGTCGGCGTTCTTCTCGAACAGCACGCTGCCGCTGGAGGCCTCGATCAGGATCGCGGTGGGCGCATCGCCGTCGAAGCCGGCTTCTTCCGTCTTCTTGGCACCCTGGACGCTCTGGTTGGCGGCGTAGAGCGCCCCGCTCCAGCCGATGCCGGCCACCACGGCCGCTGCGATCAGCCCGCGCGCCAGCGCTCCGGCAGTGAACCGGGGGCGACGGAGCG
Organism: Bradyrhizobium sp. 14AA; assembly: GCF_054185205.1. Classification (NCBI taxonomy): domain Bacteria; kingdom Pseudomonadati; phylum Pseudomonadota; class Alphaproteobacteria; order Hyphomicrobiales; family Nitrobacteraceae; genus Bradyrhizobium; species Bradyrhizobium sp. 14AA. Next base: position 99,952 of record NZ_JAVAYM010000015.1, read on the forward strand.
GAAAAAGAGGAAATGCCATGGCCAAGCCCTGAGAGAGGCGTTCTAACAGCTGGAACTGGCGCGAACAACACGCGGTTGGACGCCTGTCCCGAGATTGCACGATTCTCGTCACGCCCCTATCGTGACACCTCATGTTTCCAGACCAAATCCCTGAAACAAGGCGGAAAAGCGATGTCCTCCACCCGCGTGATCAAGGCCAACGGGATCGATCTCTTCGTCCGCGAAGCCGGTCACGGTCCGCTGGTGGTGCTGTGCCATGGCTGGCCGGAGCTCTCCTACTCCTGGCGCCACCAGATCCCCGCGCTGGCGGATGCCGGGTTTCACGTCGTCGCCCCCGACATGCGCGGCTACGGTCAGAGCTCAGCCCCGCCGGACGCTGCGGCCTATTCGATCTTCGACACGGTCGGTGACGTCGTCGGCCTGGTGCAGGCGCTCGGCGAGACCAGGGCGATGGTGGTCGGCCACGACTGGGGCGCGCCGGTCGCCTGGCATGCGGCGCTGTTCCGGCCCGACATCTTCACGGCCGTCGCGGGCCTGAGCGTGCCACCGCCGTTCCGCGGCCGCGGCAAGCCGCTCGATCTGCTGCGCCAGGGCGGCGTCACCAATTTCTACTGGCAGTATTTCCAGGCCCCCGGCGTTGCCGAAGCCGAGCTCGAGCGCGACGTTGCCCGCACCATGCGCATCGTGCTCGGTGGACGCGGCCTTGCCGATCCCTCCGCCGCCCTGTTCGTCCAGGAGGGCAAAGGCTTTCTCGAACACGCGACCGCCGAGGAACCGCTGCCGGCCTGGCTCAGCGAGACCGACCTCGCCTATTTCACCGAGACGTTCCGCAAGTCCGGCTTCCGCGGCGGGCTGAACTGGTACCGCAACCTCGACCGCAACTGGGAACTGACGGCGCCCTGGCAGGATGCGAAGATCCATCAGCCGTCGTTGTTCATTGCCGGTTCGAAAGACGCCGTCATCACCGGCCTGATCGGAGCCAAGCGCGTCAACGAGCTCGAGCGTGTCCTGCCCAATCTCCAGCGCAAGCTGATCATCGAGGGCGCCGGACATTGGGTGCAGCAGGAGCGACCCGACGAGGTGAACGCTGCGCTGGTGAAGTTCTTGAAGGAGCGCGCGGCTCAGTAGAGGCCGCGGCCGCTCAGGATGCTGCGGGCCTCGGCGGCGCCGTCGGCCGACGACGGAGCGCTCTCGGCGGCATAGCGGCCGTCCTCGTCATACGAGACGGCGCGGGCGTTCTGGAGCGCCCGGCCCCGGCTGCGGCTCGAGGCCGACATTTCCGAGGTCGCATTGAGCGAGGCCATGTCGGCGGACGTGTTGCCGAGATTGTAGGGCCGTCCCTCCGGCATCGGGACCTCGCCGCGAATGGCGCCGCGGTTCGAGGACGGCAGCTCCGGCACGAACGGCCGTGCCGAGGCGACCCGGACCATCGAGGGCGACGGCGCCGGAATCCCGGTGCGCAGGGTCGCCATCAGCTGGCGGTCGTCGGAGCCTTCGAGCGGGGCACGGCCAACATATTCGACGCGGACCTTGGCGACGCCATTGCCTTTGAATTCAAGCAGTTCGGCGGCTTTGTTCGAGACGTCGATGAGCCGGTTGCCGTGATAGGGCCCGCGGTCATTGACGCGGACGATCAGCGACTTGCCGTTCGAGACATTGGTCACCCGCGCATAGGACGGCATCGGCAGGGTCGGATGCGCCGCGGTCAGCGAGCCCATGTCGAACACTTCGCCGTTGGCGGTCAGGCGGCCGTGGAAATCATCGCCGTACCAGGACGCCATGCCTTCGGCACGGTAGTTGACGTCTTCCTCCGGCACATAGGTCCGGCCGGCCACCACATAGGGCTTGCCGACGCGGTAGGTGCCGCCGCCCTTCGGGACCGGATCCCCCAGGGCCACGACCCGGGGACTCGAGGACACGCCGTATTTCGGATCGACCCGGCTGGCGAATTTGTTGGAGGAGGCGCAATTGGCGAGCGCGAGGCAGGCCGCGACCGCCGCAACACCGCGCGCGGTCCGCAAAACCGAATCTGACCGTCGGATCCCCATTCGCCCCAAATACCATCTTGCCGGAGGCGTACCCGCTTAGGCCGCGGGGAATCGCTGTCCGGTCCTTTGCTCCGAGGCGGCCCACCACCGCGTCGGACGAAGTAACGATAACGCAACCTGAACACGGCGGAAATGGGGAGCCCACAGCCATCGCGCCGGGATGGTAAACGGGACGTTCGTTTCCCCCCGTTGATCTACGGAGCGCGGCTGCCCTGCTCTGTGCCACCGCCGGACATTCTGTTGCGCCAAATCCTCACTCCACCCCCATTGTCGCGCCGCTCACTGGAATTCTTTTGACTGTGCAAGGCCGCCCGCGTTCTCTCGCGTGCAAGGGCGGGATTTGGAATTTAACGATGATCGAGACGGTTTCGGCACTGATGGGTCTGGTAAGCGCGGGGATCTTCCTGGCCCATGCGTTCGAAGGTTACCGCACGAGGGCCTGAAGGCACTCGCGCGAACGGCAAAGCATCACCTCTTTCAAGACGGCGCGTTCGGACAATTTTGATCGATCCGATCGCGCATCGAAGACGAGAGCGGCAGGTGTCCCATGCGCAACCATGACTTCGTATCGGATGGCTTCCTGGCATTGACCGCCGGCGGCTTGGTCCTGCTCTGCTCGAGCCTCGTGGCACTGGCCTTCGGCTGAGCACCACCACCACTTTCCCTTTTTCTAACCACAACTACACCGCGATGCAGCATGCGGCCCGGTCCGCTGTTGCCCTGCTCCCGTTTAGTTGATTGAATTTCTGCATACGGCGCCTCGACCCATTTCAAGAGGCCATCACCAACGAGGGTGACGCAAATGCTTGCCGAGAAATTTTTCCTGGTTCTGGAATCCCTGATCCGCGGCGACCGCACCTATCCCGACGGAAGCCCCCGAATCATCAGCACCTCCGCGCACGTGCCGATGAAGCTGCCGGGCCAAAAATAACCGGTCCATCCACGACGCCTGCCGTTCAGCGTAGTCCCAACAGCGAGCGGCGATAGAAGCTGTCGCGGGCCTCGCCCAGGCAAACGAAGCTGCCGTCAAACCCCTGGCCATAGCGCTTCTGTCGCTTGGCGTAGTAGACGCCCTTCTTGAAATCCAGCCAGACCACCTGGTCATGCGGACAATGGCGCTGCGCCTGCGCTTCGTAGCGAAACGGCGTCAGCGGCGTTGCTGACGCGTCTGCACCGCTGCAGCAAACCAGGATCGCGGCGGCCAGCGCGATCGCACCGGGCCCCTCGCCGAAGCCGCTCCAAGACACTCCCCACCTCCCGATCCACGCCGTCGCACGGACGGACAGCCGGCACGGTAGCACGAAACGCCACGGTCCCTGGAAGGCGACGAGCGCGTCGCGTCTTCCGCCGGCCATCTTGCCGGGTTACATGAAAGCAAGATCATCTCAGCTCGCGAGGATGCAGCCTGAATGTCGGTTGAGCCTGTACCAACCACCGAAGCCCGCCCGCCCTCGCCCCGCCTCGGCGTGCTGCCGATGATCATCTTCGGCTCGCGCTGGCTGCAGCTGCCGCTCTATCTCGGGCTGATCGTCGCGCAATGCGTCTACATCGTGCTGTTCCTGAAGGAGCTCTGGCACCTCTCCTGGCACGCGATCGATCTCACCGAGCAGCAGATCATGATGAGCGTGCTGGCGCTGATCGACGTCGTGATGATCTCCAATCTGCTCGTGATGGTGATCGTCGGCGGCTACGAGACATTCGTCTCGCGGCTCGACCTCCAGGGCCATCCCGACGAGCCGGAATGGCTCGGCCACGTCGAGCGTCCTGAAGATCAAGCTCGCCATGGCCATCATCGGCATCTCGTCGATCGCGCTGCTGCGCACCTTCATCGAGGCCGGCAATCTCGGCTCGAACAGGGCCGGCTTCACCGAGACCGGCGTGATGTGGCAGGTGCTGATCCACATCACCTTCATCGTCTCGGCGCTCGGCATCGCCTACGTCGACAGGATCAGCGATTCCGGAATGCGCAGACATGCCGAGTGAGGCTTAAAGGCCCGCCGTCTTTACTTGTTCGCTTCCAGTTGCTGGATGGCCTGGTGCAGGCATTCCTGAAGCTTGGCTGCGACCTGCTCGCGCGATACGCCCTTCCCGGCGAGATCGCCCGACACCTTGTCCACGACCTCGCTCATCGTCTGGTTCTGCAGATGGTCCGTCACCAGCGCCGTGGCGTAACTCGCTGCCGCATCGCCGCTGAGCCCGAGCTGGCTTGCGGCCCAGAGCCCGAGCAGCTTGTTGGACCGGGCCGTGGCCTTGAAGATGAGTTCCTCGTCGTGGGCGAATTTGGCTTCAAAGCCCTGCTCGCGCTTGTCGAACGTGGTCATGGTCAGCTCCATTGCGTTTTCGCTGATGAGGGTCGCACTGCCTGGGGGCGAACGTCTCCGTGCTTCACGTCAGTTTAGGATCATTTGAAGCTTCCGGCGGAAGGCAAACGGCGTCAAGCCTGCCGATGCGCCGCCGGCCGGCGGCATGGCGCCAGCCCCGCGCCAGCCAGACCGGCTAGGTTGGGATGTTTACCGTTCGTTAACGGGACTCAGCGCCGCATGGCCCGGGGACATCGAGAGCTGACGCATGAACAAAGAGCTGCGGGAGTTTCGACGACTTGAACGGGTCTGCCTGGAGCAGGCCGCCCTGTCCACCCTGGACCTCGCCCGATGCGGGCTGCTCAAGGTCGCCGACGATTGCCGCGTGGCTGCCGAAGCGATCGAGGCACAGTCGCCCCGCGGCGCGCTCGCAGGCGCCGTCCAGGCGCTCAAGCTGGCCTTGAGCGCGACGCGGATGTCCAGCCGGCACTAGCCGCCGGCATCGCGGGATCTGTTCAGAGGGTCGTTGGCGAGGACCGGATCAGGTCACCCCTTCGCTGCCTCCGCTTCACGCGCGAGCCGTTCGGCCTTCAGGCGGTCCTTGTTGGCGTAAAACGCCTTCTGCGCCTCCTCATGATCGCGCATGGCCTTTTCGGCCTCGATCCGGCGTGCCGCATCGCGCGCCTGGCGCTGTTCAGGGGTCAAGGGTTTGCGTCGGAAGGAAAGGTCTTCGGTCATGCGGAGACAACGCAGATGCGGCAAAAGGGTTCCATGGGCCGAACCGGGCGGGCGGCAAGCGCCGACCCGAAATGTCCGCTTATTCAGGACCTTACCGGCGGAAAACCGCCAGGCCCCGGCGCACGATTTCAAGCCGCCGGCCCTGCCCGCAGGCCCTCCCAACAAAATCCCGAAAAACAACCCCATGCACAGTAGCCAAGCCCCGCCGGCACAACGCCTTTTTTCGGAGCCGCGAAAAGCCCGTTTGACGCGTCGGGCAAAACAGTGGCATTCTGCCAACTTCGGAAAATCCGTCGCCCGGGCCAGCGCCCCTCAAAACCGAGGTTCGCAGCGAAGCCGCGTGGGACGAGAGCCGATAACGGTTCGGTGAAGGAAACAACTTGCCTCCCCGCGCGAAGCATCCCGGAAACACAATGTTGCTACTTTTTCCCGGGATTTGGAGGGGGAGATTGAAGATGATTACTCTCAAGCTGATTGCGCTTACTCTCGGTGCCGGCATTGCTGTCTGGATGTATTCGGGCGAGCTCGGCGCCGACGTCGTGCTCGCCATCGTTGCCTGCCTGGCATGATGAGAAGGACCCGCCGGTGCGGGCCGGTGGGTTTTCCGAGGACCTCATTCGGATCGCCGGCCGTATCGTTCGCCGGCACGGTGTGAGCCACGACCTGCCGCAGATCATCGACGCGCGCGGCGAAGTCACTCCGCAAATCGAACTTGATTGGCGCCCGGTCTGAACGCGCGGGATCTCCGCGCGATGTTGTCGCGCGGGTGCCGCGCCGGCCTCAATCTTGTGCAACAGCTTGCCGTTTGGGCACGCGGAAATACACCGGGCAAACTATGCTGCGCCGGTGACCATTTAGCTGAAGGGATTTTCAAGCCATGAGAATTGCTGCCGCAATGTCAATCGTTGTCCTGAGCGCGTCCAACTTTCCGGCCCAAGCGCAAGACTTACCTGAGCACACTGTCCTGGCCTTCAATCTGCCTAGCTGTCCGAAAGGATGGCAGGAGTACACTCCCGCTGCAGGAGCGCTTGTTGCCGGAGTCGGCAACACGTTCCAGCTCGGCGCAAACGGCGTAAGTCCGAGCTTTACCGTCGCAGACGCTGGAGGCGGAGCATCTGCGCCAAAATCAAAAGTGGCGGGCCTTCTGTTCTGCGAGAGAAACAAGAACCGACGCTAGGAAGCGAGACAAATTCCCGCAATTGGGAATGTCGGGTCAGTATGATACTCAAAGCGGGCCGCCGGCTTTTCATCTCAATATCGCCGGCGGCCCAGCTTGAATTCCGCGCCCTTTCAAGGCGAGCGGCGATCAAAACCGCGCATTGCCGAATGCTCCTAATTTCTATTGGCGCCACGCTTGTCCGGGCGGCCGGCGTTCATTTGCTTTGCCTGTGGCTAGCGCGGAGCGAAGGTCAGATCACCGGCGCCATGGCTACCGCGCGAACACGGCCCCGGCCGTTGGGGGGCGTTTGGGGTGTGGAGGCCGGGGCCGTTGGAGCGCTTGGACCTTGGGGAGACCAAGCACTCCGATACTAGGAAAAACCCGCAATCCGTTCTGTTCGCTTCCGAACATTGGCCATACGATTTCTGCTGGGGAATGGAGCAGCTGCAATGAAAGACATGCAGGCCCAGTTGGAAAACTTGCGCACAGGCCAATTCCTTCCGCCCGTTCGGCCTGCTGCCGCTTCAATTCAATCAAAAGCGCCTCTTGCTCCGCAAGCTGCCGTTTCAATCGCGCTTGTAAAGCAGCGTTCCCATGCACGTCGAAAAACGAACGCGATCGATAGCCTCAAAAATGAAACAGCCTCGCCTTCTCCGGGCAGAGAAAGCGAGGCCGCATTCCAGCAGCCGAATAGGGGCTTGAATGGACATCGGCTGCAGCCAGAACCTACCCGATTCTCGGTCGCGCCAATTGCATCTTTTTCCCGACACGACAAGGCGGCGTTTTACGTCCGGATAGCAAAGGGTCCGAACTCAACGGGCGGGGTTGGAGCTCAGGCCAAGTTGCCGGACCAACCAAGGCATGCGCTGGCCCGGGACACCAACATGCTCTAAGGGGCGCGCCCGATGCGATGGGACGATCGTCCTACTCGGATTTGCAAACGTCCGAACTCAGGTGCGCGGATTAGGAAACACCGCGGGGGTTGCTTGCGGCCTCTACGCGCCTGGAGGCAGACGAAGTAGTTCCAGACCGTGCTCGATCACTCGCAGATCCTCAAGAACAAGTTCTTGAGAATGACGCTGATCGATACCGGATGATGAGTGTTGCTTGGCAAGCAATTGGCGCCGAAGTTCTCGCATATCCTCCAGCGCCCGGCGGTTCTTCAAACGCACATATGCAGAGACGATCAAATTAATACTCGATGGCAAAGCTGCCTCCCAATATAACGACTTGAAATAACTACATGTTACGCTCATTCGATTTGAATCCAAGACGCAAAAGGCCCGCACGATACCGGGGGCTTCTCTCACTTTTCCCGGCGTGCGAAGCTCCATGTAAGCGCTTCCAGGCGCTCGGCATCGCCTATCTTTGCCAAGCCTGACGCCTCCTGGCCGGGCTTGCTGAAGCAGGCCTCACGCTCCAGGGGGGCGCGCAGGAGTTGCTGCAGCAGCCGATGTGACGATGTTGAGGGGGCTGGCGGAAGGGGTGTCCGCCTGACAAAGCTGATATCATTACATTTTTTGTTGTTTTTCAAATTCCCCCACGACTTACCCCACGTTGCCACTCGAACGTGTGGGTTGGCAACTTGTGCCCCGTAGAAACTCCCGCTCTGCGCTCAGCCAGAATTCCAGGTCCCTACCCTGGGGCCGCCCCCCGCTCTGCCACAGATCGTAGGCCCGCCTTCTGATCGCTTCTTCACGGGCTGCCGCTTGCAGCCTGCGCAAGCTATCGCCGATCTCATGCGCGAACGCCTGAAGGCGCTGCACGGTCTCTCTATCGGTTATGCGCCGCATAGCCCGATGCGCTAAATCGAGCTGATGCTCAAGGCGCTCAAGTTCGGGCAGATAATCCATGGCTCTACTGTGCACATTCTGAACGCGAGCCGGGTGGCTGTCGCGGAGCAAACAAAAAGCGCCCGTGAGGCGTTCCCGGTTCCCAAAGAACGCCCCGCCTAGCCTCGGGATAAGCACGCCGCGAGCCGTCAGGGTCGTTAACCTTGGAAGGCCCGTTGATCACATGGCCATTTGACCGCCCGCCCTCGCCGCTGGCAAATTGCGCCCGGGAGCAAGCAAGATGGACTGGAACAAAGAACTTGGCACCCTGGTTCGCGAGACTGCCGAGCTTGTCGCACGCACAGCCTCGGTGAGCGTTGAGCAGCCCGTCGGATCAGGGGACGGTATGCGCACTGATGTCGAAGTCTGCAAAGGGATGCGGCCTGAATGCGCTGCCTAAAATTCGCAATATCCTTAATCACCGCTGCTGCAATCGCAGCGTTAGATCATCCAAGACTTGCGAGAGCCGATGACGAACAGGAATTACTAAAGGCAGCGACCCGGGTTTTGCAATTTGCATCATACGCTGGCACATTAGCCGGTGGCACCGTTAAAGATGATAGCATCTTGCAACAGCCAATTGACCCCGCAGTTGACCTTGTTGACTTCGTCAAGATCAATGGCGAGCCATGCACGTACGAGCGGCGCGACTTCGTCCCCGTCACCTCCAGCGGAGAGTTCTCCCGCCCGATAAAGGGGCCGCCCGGGAATTTCCATTGGACCGGTCCGCAGATGCCGAGAGATCATTACGCCGTTTGGCATACGCGTATCGATTTTAGGAATATCAGCGACGAGTGGGAGATGCGCGGCTCTATCATGAGAATTTATGGCAAGACGGCCATCTGCAAATATGAAACGAAATTTCGCGACCCATCGCTTAGCTTAGAAGCTGTGAGGACCATGACGTCGCGCAACGCCAATATACTTGAGGGAACGGCTGTCCGATGCACCAACGACCTTCATGGCGCCGGTAGTTACACTAGGATCATTGCGCGTGCGATAAGTTACCTCCATTCGCACGACTGTCCTGCCTATAAACTCGGCTTTTAAGTGCGGAAAATTTCACGGTACCGTATTCGGTGACGAAGGCGCCTCTCGCTCTATCTCGGAAAAGGTGATTGCAGTCTCCGCGCCGGGATGCCTGCACGCTCCAAAGCGCTACGGCCGACCTCAAACACTTCCTGTTCTTTCGGGTCCGCACGATCAAACCAAGAGCCGGGAGCATACGTGGCGATCCGTTTTGCAAAGAACGATTGGGGCTCCCAATCTCGCCCCTCCGGCTTCTCGAAGACAATGATTCCATCACGGGTGAAATAGCGCGGTCCGGGAATATTGCAGTCTACCGAAAGCTGAACGCGCCACAGGTCGCCTTTCGCAGTCTGTTTCTCATCAACCTTCGGCAAGTATTCCACCCCAACCGGATCGCCGATAGTGCAACGGCCGCGCCGCAGAACATCGCCCAGCTTGCCTTGAGCGGTCGTCACGAAGTTGAAGTTTGCCGGATCATGCAGAAAACGACGTTTGACGCTCCTTTCGTCGTTTGACGCTTCGTCAGCGAGCAGGGAGAGCGCGAATGCCTGCCAGCCCAGTTCCATTGGCTTTGCATACGGCGTATCCAGCTTCACTGTCCCATCGGGTGCGACTTCCCACGTGATAGTGAATTCATCCTCCGATTTATCGGCCTTGTGTTTGGCCCACGAGAAGAACACGGACTCGCCCGCGTCAGTCTTCTGACCAACCTCCCACGCTTTCGGAACGAAGTGCGCTACCTTCGAGGCCTTGGCGAAGATTTGCTCGGCAGTCTCGCCGTTTTGCGCCCGCCAAGTCGACTTGACCTTCTCAATAAGAGCTTTGTCGTCTGCATGCACGCTGCCGCTCGACAACACGAGAGCGAGACCAGTTAGGATTACATGCCGCACTGTATTACTCCCGACAATCTCCGACCTTGCTTGCCTACTCGCAAAGCCCGCTGAAGATTTGGACGAAACCTGGGTTTACGTGATCTTCAATCGCAAAAGGCTTCTGCTTCTTCGCGTTGAAACCGTAAACGACGATGCGGTAAATCGGTTTGCCTAAGTATATGCCTTCGCTTACAAGCGAGTGCGCGCTCGACCCCCGCTGAACGACCTTCCAGCCCTCAGTGAATTGATTGAACAACGTCCCCACCGCCTGCCCGGTATTCTTGTCGAGCATGAAGCGAGAACTTGGGATGATCCCGTCTCGCAGAATCGTACCGTCATCGCTTAGAGCATATGCCGCTTTTACCTCGCAGGAATAGACATCCGCCGCTATTCCAGTGCCGCTCAAGAGGAAAAACGCCGGGATCGCGATCAAGGAAGATAGAAGCCGCATTATTAGGTCACCCTCTAGTGCGTAACGTTGGCGACACAACACAGTTACCGAGGCAATGCAACGTCATCCGAACAGCCGCCCGGCCTCCCGCCTTCCTTGATGCACGCCCGATACAGCCACGGGACAACATAGCTGCCCGCCCATACTCCCCGCCCGGCGTGATCCGCTTCGCGTTGCGCACTGTCGTATTTGCCTTTGGAGTAGCGCGGCCAATCGAATGCGAGCCCACCGCGTACAAGCCAGTCCCCCAGGTCAACGCCGCCCACTGAGCACGTTGCGACTATGCGCCCATAGACGTCACGCCCAACCGGCTCACAGCTAACCGGCCGATGCGCTATGAAGGCGTCCAGCTCGTTCGCGGCCTTCGCACCGCAACGATAAGGCAAGCTGTCCTCACCTCGGCAGAGCTGCGAGCCTTCAGGTGCATCTATGCCCCACAAGCGAATGCGCGTGCCGTGAATTTCGAGCGTGTCGCCATCAAGGATGCTGGCTCGCCCGATCAGTTCAAGAGCAGCCGCTTCACTGACAGCAAAGGCGGCTGCTAGAACAGCCGCGGTCAGTCGCAAGCGCTGCATGTGTCAGCGAAGCTCCGACGTAAGGCACTCGTTCATAATGCCGAAGTCGAGGAGCCTTGGCCCCCTAGGATCGCGAAGAAAGTCATACGGGGGAAAGCGCGTCTCGCGCTCGTAATCACGAGCCTTCATTTCGCAGATCGCGAACTTTTTGCTTCCAAGACTGTCAGCGTACTCGGTCAGCTTTAGATACTTGTTGAACTGAACACCCTTAGCGGAAACACACTCTTTAAGCGCGTCTTCGCCAGGCTGTTGAGGTGGGTTATTGGCAAGCGCTTCAGCGCAAGCCACGTAGATCATAGTCTTGTTGTACAAAACAAAGGCAATGGCGGAGTCCCCTTCCGCGGCCCGCTCGGCGGTCAGCGGCGGCACTTTATCTCTTATCTTGCGCTGCCGCTCCTTCTCCGCAGCTTCCCTAAACTGCTGAAGGTCTGCGTAAGTCGACCTTCTGAGCGTCTCGTAGAGCGCGTTGGTGTCGAGCACCTCAGCAGCGAAGCAGGCGACTACATGCAAACTCACCACGCAAAAGACGGCGATTCCTCTGAAAAGATGCGTCGGCAATAGTTCACCCCTGGAGACGCGCGCGGTTTAGTTACTCCCGTCGTGCACGCTTGACTAGCTTAGAACATAATGCGAACAATGCCTAGTCCCTGTCATCCAGATTTCCTTATGGCTGAAGCCGTCGCTCCCAAGCTCCAATCGGACGCGCAAGCCTTGGAATATGCCGCCGATCAGGCCATAGCTGCGTGCGGCGGTGACGCCCGCGAAGCCGTGAAGGCGCTGTTAATTGCGAACGAGTTCTTAGAGCGCGAGATGGAAGAGCGGGTGTCGCGCGGGTACATTCGCGGCCTCAAGCATGGTCGATTTGGCTGCTACTCAGGTTGAACGGCCAAGGAGTCCCTCCGTTTTAGGACCAACCCTCCCCTGAGCACAGCGTTAGTCATGCCCGATACCACTACTTTTAACTTCCCCGTCGACACTGCAAGGATGTTGCGAGCTATCGACACACCGGATGATATTGGGGCCGTGGTACGTCTGCACTTCGAGATTGATCGCGCCTTAGAGCACATTGTTACAACGATGGTGCCTGCGGCGCAGCACCTCCAACACCGGTTTATGGATCAGCGCATTCGTTTTCTGCGGGCTCTCGGACTGCCGGAAGTTCGCATCGAACCGGCAAAAGTGCTCAACACCATCAGGAACGATTTCGCGCACCGGGAGAAAGAATCCTTGACTGCGGGCGACGTAGATGCGCTCGAAGAGCCCGTCAGTAAGTTGTTGGGGCGACGTATACCTACCCATTTCGCGCTTGAGCACCGGCGGCGAGACGGAACGCGGCGCGAATGGATTTACGAGCAGATGTCGTGCAAGGAGAAGTTCTGCATGCTTGGATTCTTCGCGCTGTCGGGTATCGCAACCATAGAGAACGACTTTAGCAAGATTGCTTTTTCGTCGAAGCTTTAAGTGGGCGCGGGACTCAAATGCAGACTGGGGATTGGGCACTCATAATCAGCATTTTGTCGCTGATTGTTTCGCTCGCGGCTTTCGTTTGGAACGTCTGGTCGAAATTCATCTACCCTAAGCCGGTGGTGAGTGTCACATTCTCCATGGTTCAGGTGGTTGAACTCGGCTCAGACGAAACGCCTGAGGTTCTAACACTGCGAGCCACAAACATGGGCCCCTCCGAGGTAACGCTCACACATGTGATGATTGATCTGCGTGAGCGCTTCTCGCCTGACAAAGGCTTCGGCCTCTTATCAACTCTCGACAACTACCCACTTCATCAAGATGTTACGAGAGGGCATTTTGGAGCAGGCCTTCCCGCTCCAGTGCCCGTGGGTGGGCAATACACCGCCTATCTCGTCCCCGATCATGAAAGGCTGGCGAAGGGGGACTATCAGCGAATAGGCTTCTCCGACACGTTCGGCCGCCATCATTGGGCACCACGGCGCAACATCCTAGAAGCGCTGCCTTACATACGGGCAGCGTGCGAACGGGCTGGAAAGAACTGGCGCAACGCTCGAAGCTGACGCGTGACGTTTAGCTTCAACACTTTTGGCGTTTCTTCTTGAGGTGTTCAGCTAATGCCAATGCCGCAGCCCGTGCGGCTCTGGCTCCATCCGTGCGGTTTTCGGCTGAACTGCCTCTAGACCCTGACGCCCGCATAGGAAGACGACACTTCTCAATCATCGCTTCGACATGGCCGCCGCGTCGTGAAGTACGCCGGGCCAATCTTGAAAAGCACAAGGTTGCCCCGCCTGTGCTCGGCCTTGAGGTTTGCTAGCGTTATCCGGTCATCGAATATCTCCGCACACACGTCCGCAAGCGTAAGAGGCCTATCTTCTTAAGACGCCACGACCTCAGCTCGGGAGATCGGCAGGCGGAGAGGACATGGCGGCTTCCTTGAAGCCTCGCTCCACGTCGCCTAGCTGGCCAATTGCCCTATGCGCCTACGGAAATCTTCTACGAGATGCAGAAGTCCGTGTCGCCGAGCCTCCTGTTCAACCCAAGGCGTTGCGGCTAGACGCGCGGGATTGCTGGAAAAGTCGGCGATCATATCTTCGATAATTGGAAGTGCTTCCAACGTGCGGCACTCTCGGGCTCCGCCGGGGAATTCGAGATCCGGGTCATAATGGAAGCGAGTTGTCGCCCTCAGAATGCATTGCTCCATGATGACCGCCAGCTCGGTCGGTAATGTCAAGCGGTCTGGACTTCCCTCGGTCGCGTAGGGATGGCTAGCGCTATACCGTCTTTTGTAGCCCTGCTTCGCGAGCCCCACTTTGACGAAAGTGGGTTCGCCGGAGCGAAGCTGGCGCGCAACATATAGCGTGCGCTCACCGGCGCTCGCGGCAGAATCGTAATCGCCGCGGATGGCCGCCTTGAGTGAATATTGGCCGAAGAGATTGCAATCTGGGCATCCAGATCCTCGCACGTGTGTGTATGCTGCCTGCCGAAAGACGCCGTGAACGATACACTTAATGTCTATGGACTCACTCATTCCATGATAGGCGACTTCAGCGTAATCGTACTTGTTACCATGAACGGCTCGCGCTGACTCGAGAAATTCTTCCAGGGTCATACGACGGCCATCGTAATAGCAATGACGGCATCCATGCCCTTCTAAGTGCGCCACAGGCATCTGCTCGAAGGGGCCATGGTCAAGGCAGATGATCTTCACCTTGTGTCGGTTGGTCCGACCGTACACCACCTGGGAATAGTCGTACTCGTCACCGTGCATCGCTCGACTGCGCTCTAAGAACTCATCCTGGCTAAGGCGCCATCCGTCGTGTTGACACCCAGTGCATCCCTTGCCGTGCAGATGCCCCAGCGCCCGCTGCTGAAATGATCCGTGGATCTTGCATATAATGCTGACTATTCCATCGACGGTCTCGAACTCAGTGTTCGAATAATCGTAGCGGTCACCATGAACGGCGCGCGCGTCGTCGATAAACTCCTCAGTTGTCCGTCCATATCCCGCGCAGCGTCGGCAGCCATGGCCTCGAACATGATTGCTAGCGAGCTGAGAAAATGACCCATGCAATGGGCAAATAATTTCGATTTGGTCGTGTGTCCTCTGATAGGCTGTGGTGGAATAATCGTAGAAGCCGTCATGGACTGCGATGCAGCGGTCGATAAACTCTTGTTGGGTGAGGCGTGGAGTGAAGAGAGCTTCGTCGATCGCGCATTGGCGACACCCGCTGCCTTTGAGATGCGTCGCCGCAGTTTGGCGAAATGTGCCGTGGAGCCGACACGAGATAGTTAGCTTCTCTGCGATACCGGTGTAACGGCTAAGTTCATATGAGTACTTGTCGCCGTGTCGTTCTCGCGCGAGCTGTATGAACTTCTGGGTGGAAAAGCGACGATTCTGGGCGCGCGTGTTCACTCCACATTGAAAGCAGCCATGCTTTAGCCAATCGCGGGCCGGCTTCGTAATGGGCCCGTGCGTTGAGCAAATCAGGGTGACCGGTGAATAGGCGCTCTTGTAGTTGGCAAGTGAGTAATCAAGACGGCTGCCGTGTGCGGCCTGAATTTCGGCGAGGTAAACATCCGACTCTTTGCGGAATAAGGACGAGAGCACGATCTCTCCGCATTTCCTGCATCCTTTGCCGCGCAGATGGTTGTTAGGGTTTTGCGAGAAGAGGCCGTGGGTAGGGCAGATGATTTCGACATCATCGTTGGATGTTCGATAAACTGTCGAAGAGTAGTCATATTTGCCGCGGTGAACGGCCTTAGCTTTTTCGATGAATGTGGCAATGCTCGATCGGCGATCGCTCCCTCGTTTCGCCGCCGCGCAGCGAGAGCATCCTTTCCCGGACATGTGACCGGCGGGTGTTTGCGAAAATGTTCCGTGCTCGGAACAAATAATGGCAACGTTCTGATCGTTGCCGCGATAGATCACTCGCGAGTAGTCGTAACGGGACCCATGTGCACTACGGCTCCTCTTGATGAACTCATGAGCCGTAAATCGCCTTTTATCTGCGCTATCAATCGCTCCACATGCCTTGCATCCAAAGCCTCGCATATGGGTGTCCGGGATCTGCTCGAAGATACCGTGAACGGGACAACCAATACGAATCTTGGTTTTTCCATTTACGAGGACTACGTGCTCGTATTCATACTTGTCACCGTGCGCTTTACGTGCGCGGGACAGAAAAAGGTCAAGCGTCAGGCGGCCCATACCAACGGAGACTAAGCAATTGAAGTTGTCCTTCACTAGCCGACATTGGATAACTGCACAACTTAGGCCCAGCTCGCGCTAGACCTCGTCAACCTTCCCTCGCGTCTCAGCGGATAGTTTGACTTGACATGGGCTTGTGCGAGCTTTGCGCACCGCCAATTTATTGTAGATGACCCGGATGCGAGGCGGTCAAGGCTCCCCAAACTTGGAATGAAATTATCGCAAGCCCTCGTGGCCCCGAAAGGAAAGTGCGCGTCTCGGCGGAACGAACTAGTTTAATTCGTTCTAATAGGACTGCCATAACCCGCCTCCCCCACTATAAACTTGCCCAGCTCGTTCGCTGCTTTCGCCCCGCAACGATAAGGCAGGTTGTCGTCGCCGTGGCAGAGCTGAGAGCTTTCTGGCGCATGGATGGCCCACAGGCGGATGCGCTTGCCGTGAATTTCAAGCGTATCGCCATCTATGACGCTGGCCTGTCCGATACCCTTTTCGAATTCTCTCTTGCTGGCACATTTGGTTATCAGCTCCGCTGCCCTGCGGCTCATAAAGAGATTGTGGCTCTTTGCATCAGTGCTGTTGCGGTACACCCCATTAAAGTGAACTGCTTCCGAAACAGTGCGCACGATACGGCCTATCCGTATCTCAAACTCAATTCCTTTCCGGACAAACCAATGAGTGCTTGCACCTCTATGGCGGTGATGGGATCAAAGACGTGCTCTTCCAATTGCTTCAGCATTCTCTGAACTACCTCAAACTGCCCGACGAATCGACGGCACCCTTCGCCTCCCAAATGCAATCTTGACTTGCCAGGAACATAATGAGAACATTTTGGGTGGTCAACATGAGCAATCCCAAGCCCCAAAGGTCCTCGCCGAATCTTCCGTTGGACTCGGCGATGGTAGACGCAGCCGCCGATCAGGCAATCGCAGCTTGCGGCGGTGATGCCCGCGAAGCTGTGAAGACGCTGCTGATTGCGAACGAGTTCTTAGAGCGCGAGATGGAAGAGCGGGTGTCGCGCGGGTACATTCGCGGCCTGAAGCACGGCAGGTTCAATACTTATTCCGGTTGAGAGCCTATCTAGAATGATTCAGCCGTTGAGAAATGTTCGATGCCTCGCACCAACAGAATAAAAGATGCGCATACCTGACGAATGGCAAAATAATTCGCTGTATCTGTACCCGTCAGAGCATGATGCGTACGAAGGCGCTCGTGCCGGGGGTAGCGGCTTCCTCCTGGGCTTCGACTCTGACCGACTGCCAGGACTCCAGACCGTCTATGCGGTGACTAACGCACACGTAATCGAAAGTGGTAGTTGTACAGTTCGCCTCAATCGTCACGATGGGTCCGTTGAAGTGCGAGACCTCGATGAGCGAGACTGGATCATACCCGCCTCTCATGATGACATCGCCATTTGCTTGCTGTCTTCACTTGATGCTCGCATCCATAAATACGTGTGCGTACCCAAGCGAATGATCGCGACGCGCGAAGTTGTTGCGGAGTACGGCATTGGCCCTGGTGACGAAACGGTGACGTTGGGAAGATTTGTCAACGCCGATGGCGTTCAACAAAATCGGCCAACTGTACGTTTCGGCAACATTGCCCAGATGCCGGGCGAGCCTATTCTACAGGACCGCCGCATCATTGGAACGAATCAGAACTTCAGGCAAGATAGCTATTTGATCGAAGCAAAGTCGATTAGTGGTTTCAGCGGCTCCAACGTCTTCGTACATATGTCGCCCTTTAGTAAACGCCCTGACGGGAAATCGCACAGTTGGGATACGTTCTTACTCGGCATCTCCTGGGGATACATCATGGACTGGGAGTATCTCCGGGATGACAGCGGACGGCCTCTTGAGGCTAAGACGAAAGTTCGCGTGAATACAGGTATGATGGGTGTAGTCCCCGCTTGGGTCCTAAACGACCTACTAATGAGGCCAGACATCGTTCAGCGAAGGACTGAAGCGGAGGAACGTCACATTCTCCAGCGGTTGGGCGGCGTTTAAAATCAAAGTCGGTAGGAGGTCTCTGAGTTCGAACGTGAACGGCTCAAGCCGCTACCGAAGTAGCACCAGACCGATCTTAGCCGACCTTTTGGCGGTGCTGCCGCCAACGTCCTCAACTGGGCCCGTAGCTAACCTGTCCCTTGGCCCGGCGCCAGGTCCGCTTTCCTAAGCGGACATCGGGAGCCTACGTCGTTCGCCGGAGCAGATCCTCACTAGAGTATCTAGCCATATGAACGGCTTCCATTTTCTTTCGTTAGTATTTCGACCAACGGATCAATTTCATATGGTCACTTGAGTAGATGAACGTAGTTTCCAAGTGATCAGTTCGCCGCTTTTCGACCACCATCGTTACGTTGAAACCACAACGTCGATCATTCAAGCCACGAGCAAATGTAAAGCAGTGCTCATCAATTATCTGCTTTTCCGGTTCATCGATGTCCGGCGCCACTAATACGGCAGTCCGCCCATGCGTTCTGTCGAACTTCACACATCGATAGTCATTGTCGTCAAATCTAAAGCAAGCCATCCCCCCAGTTGTCCGAATTTTCTGGCCGACCTGCGCTTCGCGACCAAGCCCTTGCGTCAAGTGCCAAGCAATCACTTCGGTCGCTTCCTCCTCTACCTCCTTCTCTGCCTCTTTCTTGGCAGGCTGCGGTCGGTTAGCCGATCCAAGTCCGAATGCTGAGCCGAGTTGAACCAGCCTCGCCTCACCTTCTTTCATTTTCTTTGCAGCTTCCCCCAAGATGTCTGCCGAAGATGACGGACACAGATCGTTTGCAGCTTGAATTAGCCGCTGGGTTTCTGAAAAGCCCACGTTGAGAGGATCAACCCCGGAATCCCGCACCGCGACCCACTTTCTGCCGCGATAGACCGAGAGGTAGTTCTTACTTGCCCATTGTCGAGCGATGCCGTTCAGGGCCACAAATCCACCGCCGACTTCTCCGATTCCCAAGAACGGATAATCTGCGGCGCAGACAACATTGTCGCGCACGCGAATGTCCGTAAAAAGGCTTTGCTCAACTCGAATCGCAGAGACAAGAACAGGTGCGCCAGCGGAAGAGGATTCTAACTCTCGACCTTCTGCCGACGGCCAGAGCTCCATACTCGATGTCGATGGTTCAGGTGACAAAGCTGTCGACATCTCCTTGTTCTCGGAAACGTCCTCTGTCGCGTTTTTGGCTTGGTTGAGCTCGATTGAGGTCGGCACCCGCGCATCGCTGTTGACCGAAGCGCCGTAATTGTCAGTTGCGTGGCGGAACAATCCTGTGGCTATGAGGACGATCAAAACAAAGGGAGCAAAGACTTTTCCGGAGCCATTCGCTCCACGACTTGTTTCGTGCATGCGGCATTTCACAGATTGGACGAAGCTAACGACATGGGTTACCTAGTGATTTGTGAAAGAACTAGCTGGCGAGTGTCCGCGCCGTCAATACAACCAATTGAGATATCTCTAATCTCGTTCAGATTTCGAACCAACTTTGGTTATTGGCCAGCAGTCCTTGCTGCCATAGATGCGCGATGTCATTTTTAAAGGAACTCTTTACATCTGCTGCTAGCCCTGGAGCCAATTCAGGCTAGTCCGTATGTCCGGCGCCGGTCGGGAACATTTCAAATAGCGATCGGCGCCTCTCACAGTCCGCTGGATTTCCACGAGCACTACCAAAACCACTCAAACACGTCTGATAGACTGTAAGACTGCTCGAATGCGAGATCACCCGGCAGCGCTCCCGCAACCATCAGGACGAATGAACCATACGGCTTTCGGTACATACGGTCTTCTGGGTCGAACAGTTCAAGCGCAAGAGGATGAAAGCCGTGTCCGCTTGACCGCGCCGGGCATCGGCGCCAAGCTTGACTTGCTTAGCGCCACGAACAATCAGTCTCGCGAACAATTACCGACGATCTGTCGTTGAACGAACCCGATCATCGAAGACGTCTATCAAGGCAGAAAGCAGAGCCAAATAGATTGGCCCTTCTGCGGAGCTTCTCGCCGTTCGCGCCATTCGACTTTGCGGCGGTTCTTGAGCCAGAAGATACAGGCCGTGGTGTCTGGCGGGACAACCCGTTTCACCATCGGTTTCTTTAACGCGCTTGCCGTCCTTGTACTCAACGGTCTTGAGCTTATGGGCTTGCGCCTCTTCGTATTCGAAGCCGAGAGCGCGCTGGTGCAACCGGTCAGCTACATCCATGTCGGAGACGAGCTTGCCGTCTTTTAGGGCCTGACAGAAATCCGGATGGTCGATCTTCCACCGGTTGATGGTCCGAACGTCCTTGAAGAAATCAGCGATCTCTTCGTCAGTGGCCCCGAGACGGCAAAGCTTCGCCGCCTGCTCTGCATACTCAATGTGATAGTCGGACGGGCGGCCGCGCCTTGGCACGCCCCAGGAGTCCTTGGCAAGGTGGTTCACTTCGGAGGACGTTTACGGACCTGGTCGCCGGGACCTATCTGGTTGATGCCCGTGATCTGCTGATCGATGACCTTGTTCTCGATGTACTCGTCAATCTCAAGCGCTCGCCTGATCAGCTGCCGTTGCGCTTCCGGGTCCATGTGGATCTTGTCGCCGAGCTTCAGCAGCTCCTTGGCATTGGCGATCTTGTCCTTCATGATTTTCTGTTTGGTCAGATCGCGCGCCAGCTTCCGATCTTCCCGCGCCAGGTATCGATCGGTGATCCCGAGGATGAATTTCGAGACGTGGCCGACGATCCTGCCTGCCCCGAGCAGATCGACCCAACCCGGGCTGGCGTAATGGACTGCGTTGACCCGCAGCTCCGGCAGGTACGTCAGATCGTTGAGGTACTTCCTCAAGGCAATCTCCCGGAAGTAATCCTCCGCCCTCACTTCCAGCTCGAAGGCGTCCGTCCACGACGGCGAGAACCGCATCGCTCGACTCTGATAGATGAACGGCGTCTCGATCAGGAAGCGCCCTTGCTGCTCGTCCTGACTGGCGATGGCCCATCCAGCCATGAGGTTGAGCATTTCGAACTGATCGAACAGCTTGGAGAACTCGGTAGCCGACCAGTCGCCGTCGATATCGACGCGCAGCAGCTCATAACCTTCGTCGGCCATCTCTCACCCTATTCCCATATTAATCAGTACGTTAGCTCATCTTCCCAGCAATCTACAATTGCGTCATGATTCCCGCACGTCGCAAGACGGATATGAACCGACGAGAAGAAACCAAAATGGCTGTCGTTATTGTTGCCGCAGCCGCCCTTGTAGGCGGACTGTTCGGCGGCTTTCACCAAGCGAAGACGAATCCCAACGCGGATACCTTCCTGGAAAGCTCATCCCACGTCGTCCAGGTTGACTAATCGGACCGACCAACGGCCCCCGCTACGGGGGCCTTTTTCGTTGGTGGCCCCCATTACCCGGCTTGGGACGACGGTAATTTGGAACCGTCGCACAAGACGAAAGTATCTGAGGTCGAGCCAAAAGTGCGAAAAACCGCCATTACTGTCATTTTAGATAAAAGAACACTACCCCAGCCTACCGTTTTTTGAGTAGAAAACGGCCATGATCGAGACGAGGCACCATGACCAACACCGACACCAGCGGGGAGCCGCTGCGGCAGAGTCGTGTCCGGCAGAAATGGGATTGTGTGACGGACCCGGGCTTCCTGACGCTGCCCTATGTGCTGTTGCTCCATCAGTCGGACCTGAAGATCTCCAGCGAGCATCTGAACGTCCTTCTGAACTTCATCGCGCACTGGCATTCGAACGGCCGAATGCCGCATCCGAGGACCAGCACCATCGCGAACCGGATGGGCATCAGCCCCAGGTCGGTTCAGCGCGCGATGTCGTGGCTCATCGAGAACGGTTTCCTCGCCAAGCTGCCTCGCCTGCGCCGGGACGACCCGCAGCAATACGATATGTTGCCGCTGGTCGAGAAACTGAAGCCCTACGCCATGGAGCGCATCAGGTTCATCCAGGAGAAGGATTTCGAGCGCGTGCTGGATGACAACATCCACATCGCGACGCAGAAGACCGCCAAGGAGATGTTCGGCGACGTTGTGAAGAAGCTTACCGAGAACGAACTTTAGGAGTCAGCGTGCCCCAATGAGTGAGCTGCCCGTACCGAGGAAGCCGGTCAAGCCGCCGCCGGTTGAGTGCGAACTCAGCCAGGTCATGGCGCACGCGCCCGCATTGTCTGAGGCACTTGGCCCGCGGCTGGCCGCGCTCATCTTGATGTTCGGTTTGGCCAAGACCCGGTACGGTTCGTTCGGCATCGCGGCGATCATCACCGCCGTGGGCAGCATCGCTTACAAGATGATCGTGAAATAATGGCCAAGCGTACACTTTACCGGATCGATCAGCGCACCTTCAAAGCTGGCGACCACATGCCTCCCCCCGGCGACCATGCCGAAGACTTGACCGAGCCGCAGAAATTCGCTGAACGGATACTTCGCCGTGAAGCCGGTGAACATCGCGCTCGATACCGTGCTGACCACCTTTTCACCTTCGACAATCCGGATTGGAGCCGACGCTACTTCAACGGCAAAGACAATCGGACGCTTTACGAGGTGGAGGTTGACGAGGCGGATATCGTCCATAGCGCCGACATGGACCTGTTCAACGACATCGCCAACCACGGACAGGACGACGACACCGCGAAGGAACTGGCGACCCAGTATTGGAACGGTGACAAGCGGAAGGGCGATCGCGTCGAACATCTTTGCAAAGGCGCAAAGGTGAAGAAGGTCCTCTACACCTCGGATCAGAAAGATGCACTAAGGGAGGAGATCTACGGCATCAAGAAGCCCGACCACGACGATGCGGGCTTCTACGAGCAGATGCAGCGTCAGTTCAAGACGCCGGGCGAAGATAACTGACGGCCAGGTCATCTGACGACCAGCTTCGCGAGAAACACCGCTACGGTGCCCATCACTCCGGCGCTGGCCACGATCGCCAACACCATCAGGATGAACCCACGCCACGGGCCGAAAGCATCGACGACCCGATCAGACTGAGCCAGGAGGGCCGCCAACCCGAATTTTGGACGCAGACTGTCATTCACCCGTTCTGGGTGTTTTTTCGTCGCCATTACCCTGTCCTCACACGAGGCTGTTAAACCCGGAAACTCGATACGCCGTGCAGCCGTTGCAGCAACGCACCCTATGGTCCACCGGACGCCGTCAACCGCAACGCACCGCCGAGGCTACGGCCTATCGCTGGCCGTCAACCGCAACAACGCACCACAGAATTTCCGCAGGATAAGGCGAGCCGGATACCAGATAGTTAATAGACTCTTACTTACGTTTTTCTTAAAGTTTTCCGTAAGTTAGGTCTCTTGTGTACCCGCTGGCCGATGAAGAGATTCAATCACTGTTTTGCCCGACGGAGCAAGCGAAATTACACAGCGTTAACGCTGTTTCGATGCGCCGCCTATCGTTCTGTCGGGTTCATTTCGCCTCGTTCTCTTTCGTTCAAGGCGCTCAGCCGTTCGCATTACGTCCTCTCGGCAATAGTACAGCACTGTCAGGTTCGTCTTGCTGTTAGCACCATCCCACGGAAGACGCGGGCCGCATAATCTTCTCCATTTGTCTCTGCGCGCATACTGGAAGGCGTTGTCGTCGCCTTCATAGCCCAGTAGCTCAGCAGCTTTGCTCGCGCGGACAAATACCAGACCGCCTTCCGTAATCTCGCCACGCACCGCTCTCGCGCACGCAGCCTCGACTTTGGTAAGAGGCTTGATAGGCCCGCTCGTGATGATGTGGGTCACGAGCGGTGTCCCTAGCGCTTCTTCCGCTGATCGCGACCGGCCAGTTGCGTCACCAGCCGCATCGCACGCCGACGGGACGCAAACGGTCCGCCGACCTCGATGAAGTCGGACGGCTTCACCTTCCGGTGCTTGTTGAACGACACGTACTGCTCGATGACGGTCTTGCTCAGGCCGTTGAACAGTCGCTGCAGCATAATGAGCCGCGAACGTCCCAAGCAGATCCAGCTTCTATTGACTGAGGCCATGTACACCGACATCCGAGGCATCCTCAAAGACCTTCGCTCCTTACTAAAGCTTCCGACCAACGCCCAGGTACGGCGTTCGCGTTGCGGGCTTTGCATAAGCGGCTCTGGGTGACAAAGGCTGAGCGGGCTCACCTCTCAAAGGTGGCGTCGCTGGGATGCATATGCCCACTTCCGGATAGGTTCGGGTTAGTTAGGTGTGAAGCGCCCGCGGAGATCCATCACGTTCTCAACGGAACGATGGGGCGTAAGGCCAGCAACTTCGAGACTATTCCCCTCTGCCCTTACCATCACCGCCTCGGGCCCTTCGGCCATGCCGTCCACGATGGGACGAAGAGCTTCGAGGCGCGATATGGGAAGCAAGCTGAATTGCTTAACTCAACCCTAAGCGCGTTGGGAATCACTGAGACGACATAGGCCATTCGTCCGATAGCTTTGTCCGACCTTTTGGCAGCTCGGTGTACGGGCTGTGGGCGCGCAGGAAGTCTCGCCAGAACCGCATCACCGCCTCGAACAGCATGCCTGCAGGTGCGATATTCGGTAGACCTTCGTGGAAGCCCATGTCCATGACGAAGTAGGAGAAGCCGTCGTTGTAGGCTTCCTCGTTGAAAGCGAAGCTGTTTAGCGGACCAACATCAACTGTGCTGATGTGCGGACCACTCGCCGCACGGAAATGCTTTGAGCCATTCGCTAGCGGCTCCATTTGCGCGTACCAAATACTATGGCTGTCAAGCCACTCCCGATACGCTTTGAAGTCCTTTTCGATACCCATGACCTGCCGTCGAGCGGCATCGTTCTTGAGGTAATCCTTCCAGATCCACTCATGCAAGTGGTAGGCGGTGATGACGAAGTTCATTGCATGCCGTGCCGAGCCCTGATTCTCACAGAAATCATCGAATTCCTGGACGAGTTTTTGGTAGAACTGCAGAGCATTTGTGATCCCGAACATGCCCGCCCCCGACAAGCTGCCAAAGCACCACTATATCCCGGTCCTGTATCTGAATGAATGGCGCCGGCCAGACGGCCGCCTGACCGAATTCAGCCGCCCGACCCGGCAGAACGTCATCCCTCGCAGGACCAGCCCCAAGGGAACGGGCTACGTCCGCGGGCTTTACCGCCTGGACGGCCCATCGGAAGAGACGTCGGAGGCGTTCGAGCGCGTCTTCTTCCATCAGGTTGACAACCTCGCCAAGGACGCGCTGGACATCTGCCTAGGGCGCAGCAAATGGGAATGGACCATCCCGACCCGCAGCGCCTGGTCGAGGTTTGTGCTGGGGCTGCTCTTTCGTAACCCCGAGCGGATCGCGGCGACTCGCAAGTACGTCGAAGACATGGCGCTGGAGAACTACGAGGAGAACGAGGCCGACTATAACGCCAAGAAAAAGCCCGAAGACCCGAGTTTCCTGGATTACGTCGTGGGCCGTGTCCAGTACAACACCATGGACTTCGCCACTTCTGTCATCGACAACATGGGCATGGGGAGACACCTCAACCAGATGCGATGGTCGATCCGCGACGTTTCGGATACCGGCATCAGCCTGTTCACGTCAGACCGCCCCATCATCATGACCAACGGGCTCAATGGTCCAGATGCGCACCTCGCCCTCCCCATCAGCCCGCACAAGGTGTTTCTGGCCTGCAAGAATAAGGCCCAGGAAGAGAAGCTCCTTGCCGCCCGCTCATCGGACTTTGCTTCCGAGTGCAACAATCGCGTGCTGCGGTTCGCCATGAAGTATGCCTGGAATACCGACGACGCCCTCATCAACCGGGCTAATGAGCATCTGGGCAAGGATACAGATATCGGCGAGGAGTTTTGGCAGGCGCCGATCAATCGCGCACTTGCCAACGTCGTGGAGCAGCCGGCTATTGAGGCTGCAGCCGAACGGTGATGCCGTCCTCGGCGCCATACCCCTTGACGGCTTCGAGACGGACAACCTGCTTGTCGTCCACCCAGACCCCGCCTTGCGTCATCGCATCGAGCACCGCCTTGGCGACGTTGTCGTTGTCAGCCGCTGGATACTTCTGACCGCTCAGCGCGGCCTCACGTTCGCTTTGGTGTACGACTTGGGTACAGACCACGTCGCATCAATGGAAACACTGACAGGGCCAGTCAGACCCAGCTTGCAGCTGTAGGGAATGCACCTGATGAAGTCCGCTTTCCATTTCCGATAGTTTGTCGGCATGTACGCGATGCCTCCGCGTGTCACTCGCGGACGAGGACACGGCATTGGCTTCAGGGGCACCTTGAATTCTATGCACCCAGCTTCTCACTGGGTTTGCAAAAGTCGAACAGAGGCAGTCTGATTTTTCCGGTCTCCAAGAAGTGCTTCACATCTGCGATGGCGCTGACGGGGACGGGGGACGCGAATTGAAACGGTGGGCTCGCCATGACGGCCCGTGCCGCGCGGCCGACCGGCGCCGATGCGGCGACCGCCACGCTTCACAGGCTGAGTTGTTTGCATGGCCGGAATCGTGAGCCGACATCAGCTTCGCGTCAACCGAAACCACCACAGGCCAAGAACAGCGAAGCAGATGATGACGGCAGCCACGATCGCGAGCGTACCCTTCGCGGTCAGCGTGAGAAGCCAGAATTCAAGGTGCAGTTCGGGAAGGTCCGACATGGGCGCAGCTCTCCATTTGACTGGTTATGAGCTGCTGTTGATCAGCGCGTCCGACCAAGATTCATAAGACCATAGATTCGAAGACTCGCAAGGAAATTGATTCACACTTGAGGCGTCTAAAAACTTGACCGGCGTTAACGCCCGACGCGAAGCCGCTGATACGACATCCGAAACTGCTCTTCGGCCAGACCGCCAAAAACTTTTTACAAAACAGTTTTGTAGGTGGAGATCACATATCCCTGGATTCCGGGCATCCCCGTAATTTTCCCAGGTCAGTACTGCGGGCGCTTCAGCAGCTCCGGCAGCCTGGAGATGGCCTTCGCGATCCGCCGCGCCTCCTCCCGAGAGAGGAAGCCGCTGGCGTACTGGTAGCCGCTTTGATGCAGATCCTCACGATGAGGGACGCCGCAGATATAGAAGCCGCTGGCGTCTTTGATGCTGAAGCCGTGCTTATCTTCTTCCATCGTCCACGGCGCCGGGAAACGGCGGAGGTTATCCATCAGAGTCTGCGGTTCGCCGGGGTACCGTTGATCCGCTTTCCGGAGGCATAGGTCGGCCCCTTCAGCTTTTCCTCGCCAAGGAGCCGATCCCGCTGCTGGCAGAGCCCTTCTACTTTGGCATGCATCCGCTCAAGCAGGGCTTCCGCCGAGGCACTTGGGATACCCGCCCGCCGGAGGGATTGGATTTCTTTTTGCTGGCGACCGATTTGGCGCCGCATGTGCTCGATTTCGCTACGTAGTCCGTCGATTCCCATGGCCGCACCTTTGGATCGGCGTCATAGGAACGAATAGAGAACGACGAGTCAATCCGTATTCCGCCGGAGGACGAATATACAAGCATTGCCAGTAAGATACCGACTACTGCGAGGGTGCCGGTGCCTTTAAGGTGACCGTCCCGGAGGTTGGCTTCGAGAGTTGGGTGGGAAGTGTTCATTACCGCGAACCTTTTGAAGTTGAGGAACGCGGTCTCCGGATTATGTCGTCTGCGCTACTTGCTGCGGTGCAGCGAGAGCGTTTGGGGACGCCAAAAACGAAAGGGCCGCCCCGAAGGACGGCCTCTCTAAATAATCTCTAATCGAACAGTAAGACCTAAATCGGGGAGCTCTGACCATCCCCTTATTTGATCACCTTTTCAGGATGATCGTGATCCTGATGTTGAAGAACATTGGGACCTCTTTCCGCCGCCGGGCGCTACGTCGGCTAGTGGATTACGGACAGCGCCGTCCGCAGGCCCATCAAGCACAGGCGTGAGGTTGCTCGCCAGAACTTTATATTCTCGGCGATGCGGAACTAACTTCGCCATGCTGGACGAGCTGATCTTTTAGCAGCCTGTGCCGCTCCATTACTTTGCCGCCATCGCAAGCCTCACGTCGTCGATGAAGGCGGACACGCTCGGCAGCTTCTCCCTTCCCGTCACCGCCCACTTCGCGGCCTTGCGGATGGCGAACAGCGGGTATTCACCGAGGGCTTCACACCAGCCCGCCACCTGCAGCTTGAGCTTGGCGTCGCCACCGGTGAATACGTTCATCACCGCGAACATGCTGCCGATGGCGACTTCCACGCCGATTCACAAGCGTGATTTCACGGCGCAAGATTTCGCAGTTACCGAACATCTCAATCATGTTTGCGGAGGCGCCTATGGCGTTCAACGATGCCAGGCCGTGCCCGTGCGGCAGCGGCTTATCTTCCAATTGGGTGAACGACGCCCGGGGAATTCCACTCTGCCGGATCTGTCCGAATTGCGCGAAGGAGAAGCTTTCGGCCTACCGGCCCGAGGTCCTGACCGACAGCAATTACTACGCTGATGAGGATATCGATGGCGACTAACATGCATCGCCACTGGTACCGCTGCGATTGGGACCACCAGCTCATGCAGTGGACCAGAGAAACGCCAGAGCCCCAGAACTCGCCGTGTCCTACCTGCGAGTTGCTTCAATTCCCCTGGGCGAGCGAGGACATGACGACCGCCAAGTTCAAGTCGGACAACGGCATCGTCGATCCTCCGCAGCTCGACCTCTTCAGATAGCGAAAGCTCGTCAGTGCGATTCTTCCCAGAGCAGCGACGAGGCACGCTGGCGCGGTCAAGGACTTTGAAAGCCGCGTTGAGAGCTTAGGACTCGCAAGGTGCTGACGACTTCCCAGAGCGGGACTTTCTTATGCGCTCTCACGCCTTCTCAAGCTCGTTGCAGTATACAACTTCTCTCCGCATGCTGATGGCACCTACTCTCACATCAGGAACATCATCATGCTTGAGCGCATCGCTTTCGAGCTTGCGAACAATCGCGCAAAGTACACCCACTTCATAGACCGCGACGGCGGCATTGCCTGCCTGGGCGAGCTTGAACAACTCTGCTCCGCCCGCGTCGGCGTCATGTGCGACTTCGACTTCCCGAACGAGAACCAATACAAGTCCATCCGCTTTCTCGCGGGCCTTGCATTGGGTGTGAACCCTTACGCCGTCGTCACCTTCGATACCGACTGCGCTCCGTTCGAGCCCATCGCATCACGCACGGCACCGCTGGCGGACCTTTGCGGATGCTGAATGTTCGCTGAAACCAGCGCAACGTGAACATCGAGTGCTCCCTGACTTCCCTCCCTTGCGGAGGGCTTTTTTCTGGATAGACTCTCCGCCTCAACAACAGCCGTTGCCCCCATGCCGACCTTGATCATGTTTTTCTACCACGAAGAACATTATGCGAAGCCCACCATGACCATCGCGCTCGATGGCTCGGTGACGGAGCACGGCGTGCCGTTCATCCGGCGCCGGGCTTGCGTGGCGTATCTTGAGAACCGTGGTGTCGGCCCTACCCGAGCCCAGCTGGATGCCGTTCAGCAGATTTGTGCTCAAGTACTGCGTCATCACCTACAACTGCCTGACCTCGCCGGGGGCGCTCGACATCTTCGAGGAGGACGAGTGCTTAAGCCAGGCACTGGGGCCACGGCTCCCGGAGGGCAGCTTCCAGCCGAAGCGCAAGAACACCAACGTCGTGTACCTGAGAGATGTGAGAGACCGATATCCTTAGGCGTTTCATCCGCTGGCACGACCGTCAGGTGCTCAAGCTTGCCCGCTTCATCCCCCGCACCGCCAAGCCATTCAACTACCGGGACGCCGAGCTGCGGCTGAAGGAGCTGCAGATCATGGGGTTCGTCCTTTGGGTCGGTTTGGCGGCCGTCCTTGCCGACGCTTGGCTCAGTTGAAATTTTTTCTCCAGTAGCCTTGCGCGGGTATCCGCCCTTCCATATTTGACCTGAATGATCCTGGAGAGCCAGTAGGGCTCGATGAAGGGGTCATTTAGGACGCCCAAGCTGGGCGGACCCGTCAGAGCGCCACGCGGCGCTGCAGGCCAGTAGGGCCTGACATTTGAGTTGAACCGCTTCGAAATGCTCTCCCTGACGGGTCGGCGTCGAAGATTTTCACCCGGGATCGGGTGGGGATCTTCCGCGCTGGAAAACCCCATCTGATACCCAAATCTTGGACGTATCAAATGGGATCATCATTCCCTCACGTAAGCTACCTTTCTGCCGCCGTCGCCTTGGCATTCGGCGGAATGGCCATGAGCGTCGGCGTCATCTGGGGTGACCCCGAGAGCCTTCGCAGCCTCCTCAACGGCTACCTCTACGCCATGAGCGTCGCGGTCTTGGCGCTCGCCGGCCGTCAGCCGAAGGATGAGGAGGACTAAGCCGCCCGAAAAGCTTCCAACGACTTACCGCTCACGGCCATCTCGGCCTTCAGCCAAGTAGGCTCGGCACCGCGGCCCGCCCAGGTTTTGGACGGGTCGCGGAGGCTGCGATACTTGACTGCGGCTGAGGGCGGCCGCTTGCCTTCGCCCGGCTTAAAGCCGAGGGCCTTGATCTCGGCCTCCAATTGGAGGCGCCGAGCGTCCTTGGCTGCTGCGAGCAAGGCGGTGATCTGCGGGTACGCCTCGATCATCTCGTCCAGTGTGAGGGCTTTGAATGATGCGACTATGCTGGCCATGCAACCTCCCGCTGTCTCGTAAGCTACGCTATGCTTTGCGCCGAAGACGGCCAAACGGCGTGGCGGGGCAAAGAGGTGCAACTGTGAGCGAACCAGAGAAGAAGATTAAGGCGCGGGTTCAGAAAACCAAGCGCGTGTTCGTCCACAATGACCTATCCCACGCCGCGATGTACTTCGCCGATAACATCCAGGAGAAGCTGGATCGGGGCAGCCGGGACGCCATCATGTTCGACGGCATGGCCTGTGCGGTGATGGTGGCCTTCACCTTCGAGGCCAATGTCAACTTCATGGGTTACGAGTTGGAAAAGGCTGGCAAGCTGCCGAATTGGGACGAGCGCGAGAGCTTTGCGAAGAAGCTGAAGAAAGTGTTCGGCGCGCTCGGCATCCCGGTCGAGCTGGACAAGCGGCCATTGAAGTCCATGGAGCGGATGAAAGTGCTGCGGGACACCCTCGCCCACGGCAAGCCGGTCTATGCCGAGTACGATGAAATTGAGATTGGCTACAACGAAGAGCTGGACCGCGGCGCCGAGCTGCTGGCCGGCTGGGAGCCGGAATGCACAGCGGATTCCGTTTTTGAGGCCCGCGCTGACCTTGAAGAGCTTTGGAAGGTGATGGTGGAGAAGTCCGGCCTGGATATCTGGGACACGATGACGACCGGCGAAGGCGGCCTCACCTTCATCGAGCACGTAGACCCGAGTACACCGTCAACGCATCCGAAGAAGTAGGCGAGAAGAAGTACCTCCGGACACGAGCAAGAACTTCGTTGCTGCGACACGGTCGTTGAAGCGAAACTCCATACCGTTGTCGAGATAGTACATTTGAAAGTCTGGGTCGAATTTCAACGCTTCGGCCTGCAAGCTTTCGAGGTCGTCTGGTGCTTCCACAAACACGCCATAAGCAAAGCTTGACGGAGGAATATGCATCACTTCCTACCAATCAGGAATGCATCCGGCTTCAGCTTCAGCGCCTTCATCTCCTCCCGCATCCAGCGCGGCATCGAGCCCCTGCCCGTCCAGGTGAGCTTGCGGTCCTTCTTGCTGCGATGAGTGGGTTGCGGCTTCACCCGCGTTTTCTTTTCCGCCTGATGTTTCGCGAACATCCGCTCGGTCTCTTGCCGCATTGCCCTGAAGTCCACCACCGATTTTTATGAAATTCATCAAGAAGACGATGTTTCTTCCATCGCTTATGTCTGGCATGGAGAAGGCCGCAATGCGCAAGAAAACGCCGCTTTCATCGTCCAATCCTGCAATGTGCATGATGAGCTGTTGGAGCAGTTAACATCCACCATCAGGCTTTTTCAAAGCATCGCAGAGTTTCCCGAGATCCAAAAGGACTTGGGCGCGCATGGCGACATCATGCGGAAAATCTACGCTTTGAAATAAACCCTCGCCAAAGTGGAGGGCCGTTGATGTGGACCGCTCTCAACCCCGCGAGATGACTGCCGAAGACCGTCTCTACGTTTTCAAGCGCTGCACCGGAAGTTTCCTGCACTACCTCGGCGAAGGACCAAAGACGGACCGCCAGGTATCTGACGCACTGGCGTTGGCCCTCGGTATCGAGGGCGGTAGCTGTGGGCCGGGCTATCCTGACACTTGGTACAAGGGCAACGGCCTCAAGATCTGGGGAAGCTGGGCGTACGTAAACACGCGCACGGACAAGCCCATTTGGTCAGGTGCGGCAACGATCGCCATGGCCGCCAAGTTTACGGCATCAAGACCCCCGAACGATTTCGAGAACCGACCTTGTTCGACTTCGCGCAAGAGCAACAGCGTGAAAGCCCTGCGGCATAGAAAAGGCCCCGGGGCGACCGGGGCCTTAAACTGGTGGGGCGGCTACTCTCAGCAGGCTTCCAATGTTTCACAACATCCGAAATTGGCGTGACAACGTCTAATACCCTCTCGGGACCCCAGAGCCGTTAGAATTGCTATGCCTTTGATGATGCGCAGGCGCACCTTGGCGGCGAGTTGCAGGCGCAGGTTTAGTTTTACGGCGAGCTTGTTCATCGTGTTGTACTCCGTTGGGCTTTGGGTCGGATTGACTTTGGGCTTGACCGGGTACCGTCAGGTGGACGCGCCACGCCACTTCGGCATCGATGTGAATGAGAGGTCGCCACGGTACCGAGCTCTGCATTCACCCCATAGATATTCATGGGCCGGTCGCGCCGCAACCGTTGCCAACCGAATTTTGCCCAGACGTCGCCCCAGACACGCCCGCTATCGCATCCTGACCTTGGGGATAACCGGGACTACCGGGGGTAGGTCCACGCAAAATGTTGCGAGTCCCCCCTTGTTCCAATACTAATTATAGGCATCTGATTCGCTGAGCTTGGGGTTCGATAACAAGAACAAAATGAGCCTTCTGGGTTCGTTCTCATAGGGGCGTTTATGACCAAAGGCGGCCGTAAGTCGCGTGGTGTAAAAGGTTCTGAAGTCAAGCTGCTACCCTGGAGGCCATTCAACGACCGGCCGTCAGGTGTCTGGATCGACGACACGGCGGAGCGGATCAAAGAGACCGCCCAGCCGGAGCTGATCGAGTCCCTGTACCGAAACCCCATCCCCAAGGATGCCAAGTTTCGAGTGCTCAAGCACCTCATCACCGTCAACGGCACTAAGCGGCCCAACGGTGATAACTGCCCCTGCCCGATGTGCACGCCGAACCGGTTTCTCACCGGTTCGCTGGTCTGGTTTCCAGACCTTCAGTTCTGCGCCTTCATCGGCAACTGCTGCGCCGACGACGACGTATTGGCCGAGGCCGAGAAGGAGCGGAAGTGGCGCGAGAAGCGCGACAGCGAGGAAAGCTATCTCCTCGATGCACTGCCGCTGGTCGGTCCGAAGCTGATGGTGCTGGAGACGTTGAAGCCGGTGGCTTTCGAGGCCGTCCGGTCTTACCGGAAAATTCGCAACACCCTGCCCCAGGTCCACGAGCAGCTTCGCAAGATGAAGCAGCATCACGGTGGCGAACTCACGCTCGTCGAAATCATCCGGGACCAGTCCGAGGAGAATCAGGAGGATTACTACGGGCCCGCTGGCTTCAAAGGTCGAGGCAAGGATGGTGTCGAAACCCGTGACGTGACCTTCGGCACCTTCTCCGGCCACATCGCTGTCCACAAAGATTACAACCCGACGAAGGAGCTGGAGGACATCCACCGGTCACTGACATCGGTGGCTTCCAACTCCTACGGCCAGGACGCCTTGGACTTCATCGTCTCGATGACCGAAGCCCAGCGCCACGCCGCCGTGGTCATTCTCCGCGACGCTGAGGCGAAGACCATCAGGTTCAAAGACCGCCTGCAGGATCTGGCGTTGTTCTTCACGCGCACCAACGCGGACAAGCTGAACCGCTTCTTCACCCACGACCTCAACAGCATCTATTACAAGGTCGAGTACACCACGGTGCGCGGCCAGCCGACGCTGAGGTTCAAGAAGGGTGCCAGCAATTACGACCTTATCCGTGGTTCATGGGCCGACAAGCTGGACTTCGATTGGCCGAAGAGTTGACGGCGAGTCGCGAAGCAGCTTCCATGGGCGGTGAAGGAGCCGCCCATGACGACACCTCCGCTTCCATTTCCGTGGGTCGATCACGAAGCCGCTCACAAGCGCCGTATGCGGCATCATAGGATCGAGCTTGCGGTGCTTGCTGCCCTGTGCGCGGCAATCATCTCAGCGGTCGCATATCGCGCATGGATGCACTGGAGCCACATCATTTACTGAACGCCCGTCCTTCGGACCTTAGACCCCACGCCACCCGCCCGATGGGCGTTATGAGAGCACGTGGGGCTTAAGACACGGGGCGATGGAGCGAGCGGTAACTGCGGCCAGATTCTGCACTAGCCAAAGCAAGAACAAAGATCGGTGAACCCGCACGCAACCCGCACGCATCAGTGCCCACGCATCAGTGCCATCGGCTGCATTTTCCTGCTATTCAGTGCCCCTCTCCGCCCTCCCCGAGTGGAAAAACCAGAAACGTTCTCAAGGAGTTCTGCAAAATGAGATACCTCCACACCATGCTGCGCGTTTTGCGCAGCAGCCTTGGGACCGCTCCCTCCTCTTGATCCATCAAGAGCGCCTTTTCTTTTTTAAGTTCTGCAGGATTTCAGGGGCGGCGACTGCCCCCCGGTAGACCGGGTACCCTCAGCAGGGACCCGGCACCCGGGCTTCCACCCGCCTAAGAACTCACGCGTGCAAGGATCGCTTCGCCCTCAGCTAGACACCTAGGCAGGTCCGCGAACTTCTCCAGAAGGTAGTGTACGTCGCCACGCCGGGCGCTTTGCCTGGCTCTCCGCATAGCTGAAGCGAAATGGTCGTAGTCACCTCGCCCAAGCCACATGAGGGCCTTCAGCTCATCCATCGCAGCCCGGGACAAGGATTCAAGCAACGTGTAGAGACTGTGGTGAGTGATGTCATCGTAGATCGCGAACAAGCGCTCACCTGCCTCTCGGGCAACATCATGGTCCCACTGAACTCCTTTAGGTTCGGAGGGAGGGAATTTTTCGCCTAGCCTCTCAGCAAGGACCTTGATCGTTTCAATGGTATGCGGTCGCAAATACTTCAGCATTTCGTCAGCTCCTTTCGAGTGAGGTCTTTCAATCGTTCGCGGACAGCGGCTGCCTCCGTCCGTCAATCGTCGGCGCTTAGCTATCCGCCCAATTTGCTCCCCAACCCTTAGGGGTTGGGGAATGAGGCAAAGTTAGTGGGAAATGAGACGCAAGGTTCTTTCAAGGTCGGCTCCACGGTTTTGATTTTGCTCGGTTTTCACTTTGCAAATAACTTTGCGCAGACCTTGAAATCAGCTTTGCTTCCAACCTTGAAACGACCTTGCACGCCCATCCGATGCAAGATCAGACACTGATCGCTTCAGCCTGAGAGCCGATATTCTGTTCGCCTGTTCTCGCCAGACCGAACAACCCTGCCTTGCTTCTCCAGCTTCGCTAGGAATCTTGTGGTGATGCTCCGATCTTTCAGTTCGGTTAGGCCCGCAGCCTTACGGTCCTCATTGTGCTGTGTGAACACCTTGCCCGGAGCGATGGGAATATCGTCAAGCCTGTCGCCCGTTGCGTCTGCAATCCGCAGTGCGCACGTCCTCAAAGCGCTCAACGCTCCCTCGACCTTATCGGCCGAGGTATCGGGCGGTACTAGCCTCTCGTCGTCTGCAATGCCATCCACGTTTTCTAGCGCGGCGCCACGATCACGTTCCATGGCAACAGGGGCGCCGACCGGCTTGCCACTAACGTCCGCCCAAAGGTTCACCACGCCAATCTTGAACCTGATTTTCTGGCCGCTGCGACC
The DNA here is from genome assembly GCF_054185205.1 of Bradyrhizobium sp. 14AA. Taxonomy (NCBI): domain Bacteria; kingdom Pseudomonadati; phylum Pseudomonadota; class Alphaproteobacteria; order Hyphomicrobiales; family Nitrobacteraceae; genus Bradyrhizobium; species Bradyrhizobium sp. 14AA. The sequence goes on from NZ_JAVAYM010000015.1 coordinate 135,476, forward strand.
GTCGCGCATCTTCTGCGTCTCGGCCACCCCGTCCTCCACCAAAATAGTAGCATCTACGCTCCCAAGAAGATTTGAGTCCCCGCGCATACCTCTCGCACTGATCTTGCCAGGGTGATGCACCGCGAGAACGGCGGCCTTAGTCTCTTGAATCACAAGTCGGCACCGATTCACAAAGGTTCCCATTTCACTGTTTTGATCCATGCCGGGAGTCGCAGCAGACAGCGTGTCTATCGCAATCGCGACGCAAGGCAGGCCAGTCACCTTTTCAAGCTCTCTGGCTGCTTTCACGACACGTTTGGCGTCTTTGTCGCTCTTATAGAAGTCCATACCTACGCGAACGAATGCGAGGGGAAGCTTGTCGCCATCATCGATGTTATGGTGGGCACGCCAAGCTTTCGCACGGCGAGCGGTGCCATTCGGCCCCTCAAGCGCGACAAAGAGCACGCAGCCTTGCCGAACCTCGCGCCCGCGCCACTTTTTGCCCGCAGCGACGTGATAAAGCATATCAAGCAGCAGCAGGCTTTTCCCGCTGTTCGGCGGACCATAGACAACAGCCAGGGTCTTCTCTTCAATGAGCTCCTCGACAAGCCACGAAGGCAGGCAAGACTTCGCTGCGACTTCATGTTCCATTTCGAAAAGAGTTGACGGTGACTTTGAGCCTACGACTCCGTCACCTAGCTCAGTATGGTCGTCCTCGTCGTCGTCAACGGCTTCGAACGCGGAGCCATCGGACGGCGTGTTCTTCGTCAGCCCTTGATTCTTGATCCACTCGCGCGCGATTTGACGGTCGTCATACTGACCTGACTTAGGCTTATCGTCAGTGTATTCGCCTGCTCCTTCCCAAGACGAAAAGAAGATCGAGAGGGCTTCAACCGGAAGGTCAGGCCATTCGCGCATGATGTGTCGGGCCGCGAGGAAGCGGTTTGTAGAGCAGTCAGCTCCCGGTGCATTATAGAGCGATCGAAGCTCAGGGTTTGACGCCAGGAGCCCGTTCAAGTCGTAATCGCCGAGATTGGCATCGAAGGCATGCTCGTACTTCTCCCAATCGGCCTCTTCGAGACGCTTGATGACCTCGCGCTCCTGGGTGGGCGTGACAGCCACGCCCTGCGCGACGGAGGATTGCGCGCCGATCAGCTCGACGATCTCGTCGGGTAGCCGGGGAATTTTGCCGCTGGTGATCGCGCGTAGGAAGTTCAGACGGTCGGCGTCTGAGCCGTACGTCTTGCCATCCTCACGGATCGAGCCAGGGCCGACGAACTGACCGCCCTGCCCGCGCACGTCGGTCCCATACTGCTTCTTGAGCAAGCCCGCCTTGTTGTTGAATTTGCTCTCGGGGTCGACGAACACGAAGTGCTGCCCGCCCGACTTCGTCGGGTTGACGGGCACGCCTTCGGGCACGCCGCCGATCTCGGCAAACAGCTCTGCCATCTTGGCAGGACCGTCGTCCTTCTTGTCAGCATCGAGTACGACCAGCTTGGAAGGACCGCACGAGATCGACGGCACGGCATCGGGGAACTTGCGCCACATGCGCTTGATGACTTCGATGTCACGAGTGGCGCCGACGTGCGCGGGCTCAACCTCGTGTTTCTCCATGAACTCTTCGACCGCGGCTTCAACGTCGGCCTTCGACAGCGACGTGTCAGCGCGATTGTAGCGGGGGATCAACGGCACCTTGCCGTCGCTCGGGAAGACGTAAAGCCCGACCTGTGCGAACTGAAACGCGTTCTTCTTGTTCCGGCTGCGCCGCGCGCTTGAGTTATCGATCGCCGAACTCATGCCGACTCTCCCAACAGAGCGCGGCACAGGGTGCGTTGAACGGAAATCTCGGCTATATCGACGTTTCGATTCAGGCTCTTAATGTGTCGGAGCACGAAGCCATGCTCCGAGGCGAGCAAGTGCTTGATGTCAGGTTGAGCAGTTTCTTTGGACATGGGATTTCTCGACAAGCGCGCAAGCGCGACCGCCCGTCGAAGGGCGTCACGGCGGCACGGGTCATGGTCTATCGATGGATTTTTAGGCTCACGTCGCGGCGGAACGCGACCGCGCGGCGAACGCATCGACCGCAGACGCGATGGTCGTCTCTTTCCACGCGTTCAGATGTCCGCGCTTCACGTCAGGCGGCGGGATCAGTCCTTCGGCCCTGTATTTGTAGAATGCGGGCAGCGACGCTCCACCGAGAGCACCGCAGAAGAATTCTGTGCCCTGGTAGCGGTACTGATTGGGGTAGTCGGCCGGAAAGTTGATCAGATTAGTCGTGCGCGGCGCGCGCTGCCGGGTAGCTTTAGACATAGTTCGACTCCGATTGCCCATCTGTGGGCGGTTGATCATCGGAGCCGAGCCGCAACCCGGTGCTATAAATCGGCAAAGCCCGCTGAGCGGGAACCCTTATCAATCAGGTCTTGATCTCGACCGGGTTAGAACCCGGCCGGGGCGACGTGTCGCTTCCGTCTGACGCCAGAGACGCGCCGAAACCTCTCTGGTCTACCCCGCGCACATTCCGTGTTACGCGGCGCTTATCTTGTATATACGCGTCTCTAGGCGATTTTTCAATTTAGGGGACACGACTTTGGGGGCATAACGGCGGATTTAGGCTCCCGGGAAAATTTCACCCCCGGATTATCCCCCCACCCTGTCCTAGGGCCGCCCCGCCGACAGGCAGAACTCGGCCCATTCCTGCATCAGCTTTCGACGTTTCGCCAGGGCCGTACCGCGCCTATACGCGGCCTCCGTCTCATCGCCGGTAGCGTGTGCAATGGCGGCCTCAGCGACCTCCCACGCGGCTTCTGTCTCGTCCCCAGCCCAATCCCGGAAGGTGGAGCGCATGCCGTGCGTGGTGGCTCGGCTGCTCGTATGGCGCTTGATGCAATTTGCGAGGGTGACATCGCTAACTGGCCGGAAAGGCAATTGCGCGAGCGCGAGCGGGGTAAGCGGCACAAAATGCGTGCGCTCGCCCTTCATCCGGGTCGAAGGGATTGTCCAAAGATCGCCCTTCACTTCGGCCGCTTCATCCAGTGAGTACGCTTCATTGAACCGGCAGGCAGTCAAGATGATCCACCGCAGCATCTGCGCGGCGTTGCTCGTATCGGCGGTGAGCGACTTCCAGAACTTCGGCATCTCCTGATAAGGCAGCGCCGGATGGTGTTGCACGGCCGCTTTGCGCTTCTGCTTGGGCAAGAGGTGTTTGATGATGCTGAGCGTGGCCGGGTTGTCACCCGTTCTGAGCTTTTGGGCTTTCGCTGCGTCGAGTATTTGCTCGATACGGCCGCGAACGCGGGCAGCCGTTTCCTTCTTCGTCATCCAGATCGGAGCAAGCACCTTGACCACGTCATCGCTCGCGATCTCCGGGACCGCCTTAGCCCCCATGATCGGGTATACATAGGTACGAAGCGAGTTGCGCCACTGCTGGCGGTGCTTCGGGTTTTTCCACCCGGCTTCGTGCGTGGTGATGTACTGAGCTGCGTAGTCTTGAAAGCTGATCGCCTTGGCGGCTTCGACCTTCGCGGCGGTGCGCAGCTCGTTCCGATGCTCGATTGGGTCTTTCCCCTCCCGCAGCAACTTGCGGACCCTGTCAGCGGCCTCGCGCGCCTCGGCAAGGCTCTTGCGGGCGGCATCGGTACTGCCGTTAGGAGCCGCGCCCAAGCCCATGTAGCGCTCTTTGCCCGAGAGCGGCGATTTGTACCGAAAGACCCAGGAACGGCCCCCGCGAGGGTCAACGTCGAGCCGTAGCCCGCCGCCATCGGAAAGCTTCGCTCCCGGCCCTGCATTCTTCACCTGAAGCGCCGTCAAAACGTGGAGCGCGCCCATAAAGTGTCCTCCGAAACCCACGTCCTACCCCACGTCAAGACCGTAGATTGGGGCAGAGTTCGGAGGATACATTTAGATTAGATAAGACGGAAAGTCACGCGAAAGCAGGGCTTTGCACGTGTCGCTAAGACGTGGAGAGATGAGCTAAGATGAGATGGTGGCGGAAGGGGTGGGATTCGAACCCACGGTACCCTTGCGGGCACGCCGGTTTTCAAGACCGGTGCCTTAAACCACTCGGCCACCCTTCCAAGCCTGGAATGGCTGTCGCTTAACGTAGTCGACGACGCAAGGCAACGCGAAGTTGGGGCCCCGGTAGCGGCCCGCCCTCGTTCCCCGGAAACAGCTCTGTCAGGCCTGCGTCAGTCCGGTGCTCTAGCCTCGCGCGCGACCGTCGAGACCGCCGAGGGCATCGCCGGTTGCGAGGGCCCGGCTGGAGTTTTGGCTCCATGTCCGGGCCCCTCGTTTGCGCGCAAAAGAAAACGGCGCCCCGTGAGGAGCGCCGCTTGAAATCGTCGTCGTTGCGCCGGGCTCAGTAGCCGCAGGAGGCGCAGCCCGTCTGCACCGGGGCGTAATAGGAATAGCCGGGCGAGACCATCTCGACGCGCTGGCGCGTGGCGTATTGCGGCGGGATGCGCTCGTACTGGACGCTGGGCGGCGCGACCATCACGGTCTGCGGCACCATCACGGTGCGGTACTGCGCCGGCGAGCGATGCGCGACCGTGGCGCCGGGCGAAACCATCACGGTCTCGTCGACGGTGCGGTATTGCGGCTGCACGTATTGCTGCTGGTAGCAGGTCTGACACGGCGGCGGTGCGTAGCAATTGTAGCAGCCGGCGGAGGCCGCAGTCGTCATCGAAATCGCGGCGACGGCCGCGGAGAAAACAACAGCAAGAGTACGAGACATTATGTAGTGCCCCAATTGCCCGAAATGGATTTGCGAAGGTCGCAGCAGTATACGCCGCGAAATCCTGGGCTGCTGAAGTTCATCGGGGCATCCTTAATGCGAACGGCCGGCTTTCGCCGGCCGTTCAGCACTTGTTGACCATCCGCGCGACGCGAACGATGCGATGCTCACTTCGCGCGACGCTTCACCTCGCGCACTGCGCCGCGCGCGGCGCTGGTGGTGAGTGCGGCGTAGGCCTGCAGCGCGGTCGAGACGTTGCGCTTGCGCGCAGCCGGCTGCCAGGCGGCATCGCCCTTCGCCTCTTCCGCGGCGCGGCGCTTGGCGAGCTCCTCGTCGGAGACCTCGAGATTGATGCTGCGGTTCGGAATGTCGATGGCGATGCGGTCGCCGGTGCGCACCAGGCCGATGTTGCCGCCTTCGGCCGCTTCAGGCGACAGATGGCCGATCGACAGGCCGGAGGAGCCGCCGGAGAAGCGACCGTCGGTGACGAGCGCGCAGGCTTTGCCGAGGCCCATCGATTTCAGATAGCTCGTCGGATACAGCATCTCCTGCATGCCGGGGCCGCCGCGCGGGCCTTCGTAGATGATGACCACGATCTCGCCGGCGACAACCTTGCCGCCCAGAATGCCCTCGACGGCGGCGTCCTGGCTTTCGAACACGCGCGCGGGGCCGGTGAATGTCAGGATCGAGGCGTCGACGCCGGCGGTCTTCACGATGCAGCCGTCCTGCGCGAGGTTGCCGTAGAGCACGGCGAGGCCGCCGTCCTTGCTGAAGGCATTCTCCAGATTGCGCACGACGCCCTTCTCGCGATCAGCATCGAGCTCGTCGTAGCGGCGCTCCTGGCTGAAGGCGACCTGGGTCGGGATGCCGCCGGGCGAAGCACGATAGAAGGTGCGGACCGCCTCGCTCTTCGAGCGCTTGATGTCCCAGCGCTCCAGCGCCTCGTTCATGGTCGGCGCGTGCACGGTGGAGACCGAGGTGTCGATCAGGCCGGCGCGGTCGAGCTCGCCCAGGATGCCCATGATGCCGCCGGCGCGATGCACGTCCTCGACATGCACGTCGGCGACCGACGGGGCGACCTTGCAGAGCACGGGCACGCGGCGCGACAGGCGGTCGATATCCTGCATGGTGAATGCGACCTCCCCTTCATGGGCAGCGGCGAGCAAATGCAGCACGGTGTTGGTCGAGCCGCCCATGGCGATGTCGAGCGTCATCGCGTTCTCGAACGCCTTGAAGTTTGCGACGTTGCGCGGCAGCACGGATGCGTCATCCTGCTCGTAATAGCGGCGGACGAGATCGACGATGGTGTGGCCGGCCTCGACGAACAGGCGCTTGCGGTCGGCATGGGTTGCCACCACCGTGCCGTTGCCGGGCAGCGCGAGACCAAGCGCCTCGGTCAGGCAGTTCATGGAGTTGGCCGTGAACATGCCCGAGCAGGAGCCGCAGGTCGGGCACGCCGACCGCTCGATCACCTTGACGTCGTCGTCGCTGACCTTGCTATCGGCCGCGGCCACCATGGCGTCGATGAGGTCGACGGCCTTGGTCTTGCCCTGCAGCTTGACCTTGCCGGCCTCCATCGGGCCGCCCGAGACGAACACGACGGGAATGTTGAGCCGCAGCGCGGCCATCAGCATGCCGGGCGTGATCTTGTCGCAGTTGGAGATGCAGACGAGGCCGTCGGCGCAGTGCGCGTTGGCCATGTACTCGACGCTATCGGCGATCAGCTCGCGCGACGGCAGGCTGTAGAGCATGCCGTCATGGCCCATGGCGATGCCGTCGTCGACCGCGATGGTGTTGAACTCCTTGGCGACGCCGCCGGCCTGCTCGATCTCGCGGGCGACGAGCTGGCCGAGGTCCTTGAGGTGGACGTGGCCGGGCACGAACTGGGTGAAGGAGTTGACGACCGCGATGATCGGCTTGCCGAAATCGCCGTCCTTCATGCCCGTCGCGCGCCAGAGGCCGCGCGCGCCCGCCATGTTGCGGCCGTGGGTGGTGGTGCGGGAGCGATAGGCTGGCATGGCGGTTTCCGTCCTGGGTTGGATCGGCCGGGCGGGAAAATATGGAGCCGCCTCAGGCCTTTCCGGCCGGATAGCGCACGGGATGGGCGCGCGCAACGGGAACTTGGCCTGGATGGGGCCGGATCGGCCTATCGCAGGCCTCCCCTGCTCCCGGCGCGGGCTATTGCAGGGTCGCGTCAGCGCCGGACAGACGCCGCAGCTAGCGCTTCGGCTTGGGCAGCACAATTCTCCCCTGGGAGGCAATGCCACCCCATTTGGCGGACCAGCCGATTTCCGAAGCCGAGGATGGCTCAATGCTTGTCTGACCTCGGGCGCCCTGCAATGCAAACAAGGCGCCCTGGGGATCGACACATCGTGCGATCCAGCAGCCATCAGGCAATTCGATCGGACCCTGGAGGATCCGGCCTCCGCCGGCATTCACATGTTTCGTGGCAGCACCGATGTCGTCGACATTGAAGTAATGCAGCCAGCTCGGCTGCCCTACGCTCGGAAGTTTCGTGAGCATGCCGCCGACCGTCTGCCCACCCGCCGAAAACAATTGATACCAGGCAGCTGCTTCGCTTTGAGCGTCGGCCTTCTGCCAACCGAATAGTTCCCTGTAGAAATCGAAGATCACGGCCCGGTCGGCAGCCAGTAGCTCATGCCAGCCTACGCACCCCGGCTCGTCCAGCCGGCCCGATTTCCGTCGGCCATATCCCGGTTCTTTGATCAACCCGAACGTCGCGTCCTGCGGATCGGCAACGACTGCTATGCGGCCAATATTGGTGTCGGTCGGCGGTACGAGGATCGTGCCCCCAAGACGCCTGATCTGCGCGGCGGTCGCGTCCAGGTCGTCGACAGCGACGTATCCCATCCACCGCGGCGTCGCCCCCAATCTCCGGCCCTCTTCCGGGATATCCATAAGTCCGCCCAGCGGAGCTCCGCCGCTACGAAGCACCGTATAAGGCAGCTCCGGGGTCGATTCATCCTTCACGTCCCAGCCGACGGCCTTGCGGTAAAATGCGCCCGCCGCCGCGACATCCGTGGTCAGGAGCTCATACCAGGCGAAATGCCCCGATCGATTTGCCACGCCGATCTCTCCGTTCGAGATTCGATGCGCTTGCGGCACTGCACCAAGCTGCACGCGCACTCGTTGATGCGTTGTGTCAACTGGCCGTGCCGATGCCGTTCATGAAGATGAATACATCCCGAACGTGCGGCGCCGCGCTTTTTGTGCGCGAAATTGTTGCTCGCGTTATTTCCTGGGCGTAGGCTTACCGCGGCTGGGATGCTTCCTGCAATGCTCGGAGGTTCGACCATGCGGCAGGCGAAGAAGACTTCTAAAGGGAAGAAGCGAGTCACCAAAGTCGCCGTGCCGGCGTTCGGAGCCGCAGGGTTGACGTTCTCGCTGGCGGGAGGTGCATCGGCGTCCGCCGTGCCGACATCCGACGTACAACAATTGCCCCACTTCGGCACCGGTCAGGCAATCACGCTCGATGAAGAGGAAATGGCTGACGTCAGCCTGGCCACCTTCCATCTCTTCGACAAGGAAAACGCCGGTAGCCGCGTGCAGCTGGCATGGCGCGGATGCGGCGGTTGCCGCGGCTGCAGAGGCTGCCGGGGTTGCCGTAGTTGCCGATGTGGCGTCGGTTGCCGATGTGCGGGTTGTGCCGTCGGCTGTGGCGTTGGTGTGGTGGGATGCGCCGTATCATGTGCGGGTTGCTGCGCATCGTGGGGCCGTTGCCGCTTGTGCTAGGCCCCGGCGCGTTCCGAATGTCAAATTCACGGGTTGATAGGTCATTGGCCGGCCTCAAGAGAGGGGCCGGCCAATTGCTTGATTTCGCTACGACCGGCGTGACGGCAACAGGATCAGCGTGCTGACTCAATGACTGCAACTCGCAAGACCCGCGCCGCGCGGCAGACCCGCAAAGACATTCTCCGATTTGCCCCGAACTTCACCGCTTACGTACTGCCTCCCGATGCGGTTTGCCTCTATTCCGAGGATCGCAAGTTCTTCCTGCACGGCGAGCTCTACTGTGCCTTGGCCACCGCGATCGGAAAACATGGCAAGGCTTGGCCGGAGATCATTAGCCAGCTTTCGAAGCACTTTCCGGCCGACAAGATCGAGGAAGCGATCAAGCGGCTCCTCGATCGCCGGTATGTCGTGGCGCGGGCCCCGCAAGCATTCGACGAAGCCGTCGGGGGGTTCTGGGCAAGCCTCGGCCTGTCTTTGGGAGTCGCGGAACAAAATCTTCGCAATTGCTCCGTCCGGGTCGAGTCGATTGACGTCAAAGGCGCGAAGGAGCTGATCGCGGCGCTCAGCAAGCTCGGCGTTCAAATCGCCAAGCGAGCGCCGAAGTTCACGATCACGCTGGCGAACGATTATCTCGACCGGCGACTGGCTGAACTGAACGAGCAACGCGTGGCCGGCAAGACGCCCTGGTTGCTGGTCCAGCCATCCGGCCCGTTTCCGCTGGTCGGGCCCGTGTTCAAACCGGGCGAGAGCGCCTGCTGGACCTGCCTGTTCGATCGCATGATCCGCAACCGGGAGATCAAGGGGTTTCTCGACCGGGGCCCGGCGCGTGCGGTTGCCCTATCGCCGCTCGTCAGAGAAAGCGTCGGCCAGACTGGAATCCATTTTGCGGCCGTGGAAATCGCCAAGGCGATTGCCTCGGATTTTCGCACCGATTTGTGCGATCACATCGCAAGCTTCGACCTGACCGGCGCCGCCATCGCCAAGCACTACGTGACGCGACGTCCGCAATGTCCGACCTGCGGCAGCAGGAAGCTGAACAACCCGCGCCGATCTCCGGCCCTGGTCGAAATTGCCGAGGGCAAGAAGCTCGTCATGACCAGCGGTGGATATCGCACCGTTACGTCGCGGTCGACGGTCTCGCGTTTCCGCAAGCATGTGAGCCCACTGACAGGGGTGGTGACCAGGCTCGAACGCATCGACGTCGATCTGCCGATGAACACCAACTACTTCGCCCAGCATAATTTCTCCGCGCCGGCCCACAGCATCGACCAGCTCAGGTCCGGATTGAGCGGCGGCAGTTTTGGCAAGGGCTCGACCGCCGAGCAGGGCGAAGCCAGCGCGCTGATGGAATCGATCGAACGCTATTCGGGTATTTTCCAGGGCGATGAGATCAGGACGACGCGTCGATTTGCCGATTTCGCGCCTGGCGACGCGCTTCTTCCCAACGATGTCCAGCTCTTCAGTGAAACGCAGTTCAAGAACAGATTTCTCCAGCAACCGGACGATCCCCATCCGGTTCCCGAGCCGTTCGATCCCTCAGCGAGGACCGAGTGGTCGCCGGTCTCATCGTTGCGCGACAAACGCTTCAAATATCTGCCGACGGGCCTCCTGTACTTCTTTTATGGCGGCTTTCATACGGATTCCAACGGCTGCGCGGCCGGCAACACCCGCGACGAAGCGATTGTCCAGGGCTTCCTCGAACTGATCGAACGCGATGCCTACGCGATCTGGTGGTACAACCGGGTGCAGCGCGCCGAGGTCGACCTCGAGCAGTTCGACGATTTCTATGTCCGGGATCTCCGGACTCAATTTGCGGAAGCCGGGCGCAAGCTGTGGGTGCTCGATGTCAGCACCGACCTCGGCATTCCCTCTTACGTGGCCATCATGCACTGGATGCAGAATGGACACGAGCATATCGAGTTCGGTTCCGGCGCCCATTTCGACCGCCGCATAGCCCTGCTGCGCTCCCTCACCGAGCTGACCCAATTCATGTCCGTCGCCATGATGGGCGGTGCGAGCGGCGAGAAGCCGACCCTCGACGGTGTCACACCGCTGCGCCTGGAGGACTACCCGTTCCTGACACCGAGCGACCACCCGATCGTCCCGCCTGCGCCGAGCCTGAAGCTTCACGACAATACGCGTGACCAGGTCATTGCCTGCGTCGAGATCGCCGCCCGCGCGGGTTACGATTTCCTCGTCCTCGACCAGACACGTCCCGACGTCGAGGTTCCGGTCGTCAGAGTGCTCGTTCCCGGCCTGCGTCATTTTTATCGCCGCTTCGCACCGGGCCGCCTTTACGATGTGCCGGTGAAGCTCGGATTGCTGGACCGGCCGCGACTGGAAAGCGATCTGACTTCATTCCTTCCACACACCTGAAGGGTTGCTCTTTCGTGCGCGCTCCCAGGAAAACGCCGACCAGGAAGATCGCGCCGGACATTGCTGCCCGATTGAGCCAACGCTTCTCCCTCCAGATGCAGCCGGACGGAAACATCGCCGTCTCTCTGGGCGACTATTCCGTCAACCTCGGACAATTCAGCGAGGCCGCGCTGGACCGCGCGCGACATCTGAGCACCGGTCTTCCGCTCGCTTCGTTTGCAGGCAAGAGCATCCTCGCCAGGGAAATCGACGCCCTGGTGCATCGCCTGGCCCGGCAGGGGCTCCTGGAATACCGCCTCTCCTCCTCGCGTGACGCGCGGGACCTCGTGGTCATCGAGCCTCAAGTCCCCGACTACTGGCCGCGACGCGCGAAGCTGGGCAGCCGTGATACCGTTGTGTTGTCGCGCTTTGCCTATCTGCGCCGGCGCGGCAATGAGATGGTGCTGGAATCCCCACGCGCCGGCGCGCTGTTCCGGATTGGCGATCCCGCCATCGCCGCCACCCTTGCTGCGCTGTCGCAGCCTCAGAAGATCGGCAAGCTGAACCGGAAGGCACTCTCCTTCAACCTCCTTCTGCTCGAGCTGTTGGTGGAAAGCCAGATTCTGCTCAAGCTCGCTGCGAAAGGCGGCGACGGCTTGCGAGTGAATGAAGGCGACGGCAATCTCGTTCTCTGGGATTTCCATGATCTGGTATTTCACACGCGGAGCACGGAGGGCCGGCAAGCCAATCCGGTCGGTGCCGCTTTCACCTACGCGAGCGTCGTTCCGCCGCCGCCCGCGGTGCGTCCGCCCTGGCCCGGCAGCAAGATCGACCTGCGCAAATTCTCCTCCTCGGAGCCGAACTCTCTCCTTCCGAAGCTGTTGCGCGAACGCCATTCAACACGGGATTTCGACGACAAGCACCCGGTCACGCTCGGCGAACTCGCGCAGTTTCTCGACACCGCCGCGCGCGTTCTGTCCGAATGGAAGAGCGAACCGTATTTTGACGGCGGTCCCGAAGTCACCTACAGCACGAGGCCCTATCCGTCGGCGGGCAGCGCATACGAGCTGGAATTGTACCTGGCGGTCTCGAACTGCGAAGGGCTCGCGCGCGGCCTCTACCACTACGACGCAGGGGGGCACGCGCTGGTCGCGATCAGCGCCTCCGCCCAACAACTTCAGGCTCTCTCGGCGGCGGCTCAGTTCGCCATGGACGCGCCTGGTCAGCCGCAAATTCTGATCACGATCGCAGCGCGCTTTGGGCGGGTCTCCTGGAAATACAGCTCAATCGCATATTCGTTGATCCTGAAGGATGTCGGCAGCCTGATTCAGACGTTCTATCTGGCAGCGACCGATATGGGCCTTGGTGGCTGCGCCATCGGGACGACCGACATCGATCTGTTCGCGAAAATGACGGAGCTGGAACTGCATATAGAGGGTCCGGTCGGTCAATTCGCGCTCGGGCGCGGCAAGAAGCTGGAGGTCCAAGACTAGGCCAAGGCTAGAAGCGGCTGTCCGACGGCAAATCGGCGCACGGCTCAAGCCAGTCGCGCTATTGCAGCGTCGGATCCAATCGGTCGCGCAGCCAGTCGCCGATCACCGAGACCGCCAGCGTCGTCACCACGATGGTCGTCGCCGGCGCCAGCATGATCCAGGGCGCCCGGGTCAGGTACTCGCGGCCGTAGCCGACCATGTTGCCGAGGCTGGTCATCGGCGGCTGCACGCCGAGGCCGAGGAAAGACAGGCCCGACTCCATCAGGATCACCTCGGGGAAAACCAGCGTGGTCGAGACGATCAGGGTCGAGGCGATGTTGGGCAGGATGTGCCGGAGGTAAATCCGCGATGGCGTCGCGCCTAGCTGGCGGACGGCCGCCGCATAGCCCTGCGCATTGGCGGAGATGGCCAGGCCTCTGGCGATGCGGGCATAGCGCTCCCAGCCGAACAGGCCCATCAGGCCGACCAGCAGCGGCAGCGAGTTGCCGAAGAAGGCGAGCACGGCGAGCGCCATGATCAGGAAGGGCATGCTGGCCTGGAAGTCGGTCAGCATCAGCACGAGCTGCTCGACGACCCCGCGGAAATGCGCGGCGAGGAAGCCAAGCGTGGTGCCGACGATCGCCGAGATCGCGGTCGCGCCGAAGGCGATCAGGAGCGAGATGCGGATCGAGACGAGCAGCCGCGACAGCACGTCGCGGCCGAGCTCGTCGGTGCCGAGCCAATGCGCGACATGGCCGGGCGCGGCGAGCCGGTTACGCAAATCGAGCTGGGTATAGCCGTAGGGCGCGATCTTCTCGGCGAAGGCTGCAATCACCAGCATTGCGACGATCCAGGCGATCGCCAATGCGACCGAGACCGGGATTGCCGGCAGGCCGATGCGGCGGCGAACGCCTGTATCCTTCAATGTCGCGTCGGTCATGCGTGCGCCCCTTTGGCGCGCAGCCGCGGATCGAGGAGGCCGTAGAGGAAGTCGACGACCAAGTTCGAGGTCACCATGGTCATCGCGACCAGCAGGAGGATGCACTGCACGACGGCGAGGTCGCGGTTGGCGACGGCAACGACGAGCAGGCGCCCTACTCCCGGCCAGGCAAACACGCTCTCGACCACGACCGCGCCGGCGATCAGCGTGCCGACCATGAAGCCGAGGATGGTGACGGTCGGGATCGCCGCATTCGGCAATGCATGCGACGTCACCACCTTGCGCCACGGCACGCCCTTGGCCGAGGCGGCGCGGATATAGGGCTGGCCCAGCACCTCCAGCATGGCGCTGCGGGTGAAGCGCGCCAGCACGGCCGCTCCGCCAAGGCTCAGCGTCGCAATGGGAAGGATCGCGTGACGCCAACTGTCCTGCCCGCCCGAGGGCAGCCAGCCGAGCTGCACGGCGAACACCAGCACGAGCAGCAGCGCGAGGACGAAGCTCGGGACTGTGAAGCCCGCGACCGCCGTCATCATCACGGCGCGGTCGATTGCCGAGCCCCGATGCAGCGCGGCGTAGATGCCGGCGGGAATGCCGAGCACGACCTTGAAGAAGAAGGCCGGCAGCGTCAGCGCCAGCGTCGCCGGGATGCGCTCCAGCACGAGCTCGATCGCAGGCCGCCCGTCACGCATGGAGCGGCCGAGCTCGCCCTTGGCGATGGCGCTGAAATAGTCGAGATACTGAAACCAGATGGGGTCATCGAGGCCCCAGGCCTTGCGGAACGCCGCGAGCACCTCCGGCGGCGCTTCCGGTCCGAGGATCATCAGGGCGGGATCGCCTGACAGACGCAGCACGACGAAGGCGAAGGTGACGACGAGCACGATCGTCAGCGCCGCGCGTGCGATCCGGATGACGAAATAGCGTCCCATCACGCGGCGTCCCGCGTCTCGGCCTGCGGCCCGGTCACGAGATGACAGGCGACCTGCCTGCTACCGCCGACAGCGGAGAGCGACGGCACCTCGCTCGCGCAGCGCGCGATGGCGCGCGGGCAGCGCGGATGGAAGGCGCAGCCTTTCGGCCGCGCCGCCGGGTTCGGCGGATCGCCCGCCAGCACGATGCGGCCCGCGCTGCGGCGGCCCGGCGCGGGCGACGCCGAGACCAGCGCCTGCGTATACGGGTGCTCCGGACGCGCAAAGAGATCGTCGGCGCTGCCGATCTCGACGATGCGTCCGAGATACATCACCGCGACGACATTGCTGATCTGCCTGACGACGCGCAGATCGTGGCTGATGAACAGCAGCGTCAGCGAGAGCTGCGCCTGGAGATCGCAAAGCAGGTTCACCACCTGTGCCTGGATCGAGACGTCGAGCGCGCTGACCGGCTCGTCGCAGACCAGGAAATCCGGTTTAGTCGCCAGCGCCCTTGCCAGCACGATGCGCTGGCGCTGGCCGCCCGAGAGCGCGCCGGGATAGCGTGCGCCATGCGCCGGGGTCAGCTCGACCGCACGCAGCAATTCGCGGACCCGGTCCTCGCGCTCCGCGGGCGTGCCGAGGCCGTGAATGTCGAGGGGCTCGCGGATTTGCGCGGCGACGGGCAAGCGCCGGTCCAGCGCGCCCAGCGGGTCCTGGAAGATCATCTGCATGCGCGCGCGTTGTGCGCGCCACGCGGCCGTCCCGGGTGCCGCCATCGGCTTGCCGTCGAACCGCACCTCGCCGTGATCCGGCGGCTCGAGGCCGAGCACGATGCGGCCGGTGGTCGACTTGCCCGAGCCGGACTCGCCGACGAGGCCGAGCGTTTGCCCCTTGGGAACCGTGAGCGACACGCCGTCGACGGCATGAACGGCGGTAGCGCGGCCGAACATGCCGGAGCGCATGGAATAGCTGCGCGAGATCGCGGACACCTCGACGAGCGGCGCGCTCATTCGGCGGCGATCCCGAGCAGCGCGCGGCGCGAAGCCTCGGCGCGGATGCAGGCGACGACACGATCGTTCGCGATCGGCGCCAGGGTCGGCGCGGCAACGCCGCACGCCTCGGTTGCCAGGGTGCAGCGCGGCGCGAACGCGCATCCATCAGGCATGTCGGCGGGATCGGGCACCGTCCCGGGAATGGCGGTGAGCCGCCGCCGCGGCCCGTCGAGCGGCGGCAATGCGCCGATCAGGCCCTGCGCATAGGGATGCACGGGATCGGCGAAGAGCTGGTTGGCGGGGGCCTGTTCGACGATGCGGCCGGCATACATCACCGCGACGCGGTCGCAGTTTTCCGCGACGACGCCAAGGTCGTGGCTGATCAGGACCATCGCCATGTTCATCTCACGGCGGATGGTGGAGAGCAGCTCCAGGATCTGCGCCTGGATGGTGGCATCGAGCGCGGTGGTCGGCTCGTCCGCGATCAGCAGGTCCGGATTTCCGGCGAGCGCCATCGCGATCATGATGCGCTGGACCTGACCGCCGGAGAATTCATGCGGATGGGCCTGGAGCCGCCGCGCGGCATCGGGAATGCCGACGAGATCGAGCAGCCGCCGCGCTTCCGCTGTCACCGCCTCGCCCCGGAGATCGCGATGCAGCGCCAGCGCTTCGCAGAGCTGCCTGCGGATGGTCAGCACCGGATTGAGCGCGCTCGCCGGATCCTGGAAGATCATGGCGACGCGCCCGCCCCGCACCTTGTCGAGCTCGGAAGCAGGCGCGCCGAGAATCTCGCGTCCGTCGAGCCGCACCGAGCCGGAGACCTTGGCATGCCGCGGCAGCAGGCCCAGCGCGGCAAGCCAGGTCACCGACTTGCCCGATCCGGACTCGCCGACGAGACCGAGGGCCTCGCCCTTGCCGAGAGCGAGATCGACACCGCGCAGGACCGGCACGCCGCTGAAGGCGACGCTCAGACCTGCAATGCTGACCAGCGACGTCACGGCCTACGCCTCGAAATTGCCGGCGCGGAAATCCATCGCGAACGCCGGCGATGCCTTCCACTTGATCGACTTCGGCTTGGCCGTGAAGGTCGCGTTCTGGTGCAGCACCGTATAGGCGGGATCCTCGCGCTCGGCGATCTCAAGCATGCGGCGGAACGCCTTCTTGCGCGCCGCGCGGTCGGTCGAGGTCTCCAGGAATTCCGAGAGCGTGTTCAGCTCGGTGTTGGTCCACTCGCCGATCTGCTGCTGCTGGCCGTTCGGTCCGTGCTGGGCCACCAGCGAGGACACGGGATCGTTGAAGGCGGCCGAGTTCGACCAGTCGCGCACGGCGCGGGTCGGCGCGCGTTCCATGATCTGCGACCAGTTCTCCTTGGTCTCGATCTGGACGTTGAGCCCGACCGACTTCCACATCTCGACCAGCACCTGCGCGGTCGCGACCTGGTTGGTGTAGTAATTGTTGAGCAGGCGATACGGAATCGGATCGCCCTTGTAATTGGCCTGCTTCAACAGATCCTGCGCCAGCTTGGGATCATAGGCGGGCACGCTCCAGTCGGCGTTGAACATGTCGCCGTAGAATTCCCACTGCAGCCCCTTCGGCACGCGGGTGCGGCCGGCCCACAGGCTGTCGACGATGGCCTGGCGGTCGATCGCGTGGGTGAAGGCGCGCCTGACAAGCGGATTGGCGAGCTGGGCGTGGTTCTTGTCGAACACGGTCAGGCGGTGGTTGAGGATGGTGCCACCCTGTACTTCGAACGCAGCATTCTTCTCGATGCCGGCGATCTGGTCCGGCGGGATGTCGCAGGCGAACTGGTATTCGCCCGAGAGCAGCCCGTTGATGCGGCTCGCGACTTCAGGGACTTCGAGGAAGCGGATGCGCTTGAGCGGCGGACGGCCGCCCCAATATTCGTCGTGCGCTTCGAGCGTCAGCGACACGTCGGGCTTGAGCTCGACGACCTTGTAGGGGCCGGTCGTGACGGGCTTGCGCGCCCAGTCGAGATAGCTCGCAGATTCGTCCCAGGCGCGGCGGTTCATGATGTCGGAGCCGTAGCGCGACAGCCGGCCCTCGATCGTGACGTCGGGCGTGGCGTTGTAGAAGCGCACCGTGTACTTGTCGACGGCATCGACGCGGACGAGGTCCGGCCAGATCCGGCGCGCAACGGCCGGCACGTCGGGCGGCAGTTCCTTGCCCGGGCGCGGCGTCGGGATCTTCTCAAAGGCCTGGATCGTCGAGCGGCTCTTGGCCTCGGTCTCGCCGAACATGCGCTCGCGGCTGAAGGTGAAGACGACGTCTTCGGCCGTGAGCTCGTCGCCATTGTGGAACTTGACGCCCTGGCGCAGCTTCACCTCGACGGTCTGGTCGTCGATGCGGCGCCATTCGGTGGCAAGGCCCGGCACGGCCTCGAGGCTGCCGCGCCAGTTCTTGGAGATCAGCCCTTCCCAGATCGAGGAGAAGAACACGCGCTCGCCGACATTGGACTGCTCGCGCAGCACGTCGAGCACGTTGGCGTTGGTGACCTTCTGCACGGCGATCGTCACCGAGGGACGATTGTCGCCCTGCGCGATCGCAAAGCGCGGCAGAAGAAGCGTGCCGGCAGCGGCGCCACCGGACTTCAGGATGGTGCGACGGGTGAATTTGCTCATGACGATAAGTCCTGCCCTTTGTGAGGTCGGTTATTCCGCGAGCCCAAGCGCGGCGAGATGCGCGGCGCCGGCGCGGACGTCGTCGTGGTTGCGGAGTTCGAGGATCAGCCGCGGATTGGACGTCAGCCGGCCGAGCGCGCGGAACACGGCGACCCAGGGGATGTTGCCCTCGCCCGGCGCCCAGTGCCGGTCGGCGAAACCGTCGGTGTCCTGGAGGTGCACATGCGCCAACATGTCGCCGGCGGTCTCGACATAGAAATCGACCGGCGGCGCGCCGGTGGAGACGTGCGCGTAATTGGCGTGCCCAGTGTCGAGGGAGACGCGAACCTTGGCACTTTCCAGCGCCTTGGCGAGGCGCACGCGGTCGCGCGGATCCTTGTCCTCGATGTTCTCGATAACGATCTCGCAGCCGATGGTTTCTGCGCGCGCAATGACCTCGGCGAGCGTCGACCTGACGCGCTCGACCAGATTGCCGCGGTTGTCAGGATAGAGATCGAGATTGTTGTGGTCCCAGGTCGTGAACGGCGAATGGATCACCATCTGCGTCGCGCCGAGGAATTCGGCGGCTTCGAGGCCCTGAAGCAGGCGCTTCGTCACGGCCTGACGGATCATCGGATCGTGGCTGTCGATCTTGAAGCCCCAGAACGGGCCGTGAATGCCGAGCCGGCCGGTATGGCCTGAGAGCATCTGCTTGATCTCGCCGGCCGCGCTGCGCCAGTCGCCGTCGAGCAGATCCGCACGAAAGAAGTCCTGGATTTCGAGATCGCGCTGCCGTTCGAGAAGCCAGTCGCGATGCGCGGGGATCGACTTGATGGACAATGCGGCGCCCAACACCGGCTTCGACATGGCTTGCTCCCTTGGCCGTCAGCGATGACGGGAGCAGCGCTAGACCAGTTCAATGACAGGCCGGTGAAACGTTGGTTCCGCAGCGCCGGGAGATGTGGACATCCTGCTGGCCGCGCGTCGCGGATACAGGCAGCAGCGATCGCACGCTGATGCCGAATGAGCACATGGCAAGCGGTATTCGTGTCCGTAGTGACCCGGAATGGAATCCTATTCTGATGTCGCGTACATCGCGGGACATCGATCGGCGGCCACTTCCACGGGCATCACCCTCTGATCGCGCACCATGGGGTTGGGGGACCGTATGGGGCGGGGGATTGAAGGCTGGGGCAAGGTGACGAGGTCCGGACTCCTAGGCACTCCGGACCTCGCGCTTTCCAACAGCGCGAGCGGCGCCAGCATCTCGCAGGGCTGATATCGGCCCACAGCCCGATCACCCCAAGCGACACCTCAGTTCACATCGCATCCTTCAGCGTCAGCCGCGCCGTGAAGGTCACGCTGGTCTTGCCGACCAGCGCCATGCCTTCGACTTCCGCACCGCCGGAAAAATACGCGCCGGAAAAGCCGCAGGTGACCTCCCTGCCGCCGAATGCGAGCGTCTTGCCGACCGCCTCGGTGTGCTGGTTGACGATCATGTCGCCACGCCACTTGCCGTTCCGGAAGGTGTAGCTGCCGGTGTAGTAGAAATAGCTGTCGCCGCCCATGATGCGTCCGTCGCAGAGCACGACCACGCCCCTCGCCTGGCCGCGCTTGCCGTCGCGCATCTCGATGTCGAAGATGTAGAGGCCGTTGGTGACCCTGGCCTCCTCACCCGTTTCCGCTCCATCCCCGGCCGACACCAGATCATCTCCCCAACAATATCGATCCGCCGCTCCAATCAGTTCGGCACTTTGCGTTCGAGATCCTCGAGCCACGCCGCCGCGCTCGAATCTGACGGCGCGCGCCAATCGCCGCGCGGCGACAAGGAACCGCCGGCCGAGACCTTGGGCCCATTCGGCATCGCCGAGCGTTTGAACTGGCTGAAGGCGAAGAAGCGTCGCAGGAACACCTCCAGCCAGCGCCGGATCTCGGGCAGGTCGTAGGCCTTGCGCCGGTCGTTCGGGAATGCCGGCGGCCATTCGCCCTTGGCGACGTCCTTCCAGGCCTGCAGCGCCATGAAGGCGATCTTGGACGGCCGCATGCCGAAGCGCAGCGTGTAGAACAGGTTGAAATCCTGCAGCTCATAGGGCCCGACCGAGGCTTCCGTGCTCTGCGGCTTTTCGCCGGGCTTGACCGGAACCAGCTCGGGCGAGATTTCGGCCGACAGGATCGAGGCAAGCGTGCGGTTGACGTCGTCGCTGAACTGCTTCGATGCGATCACCCAGCGGATCAGATGCTGGATCAGCGTCTTCGGCACGCCGGCATTGACGTTGTAATGCGCCATCTGGTCACCGACGCCATAGGTGCACCAGCCGAGCGCAAGCTCGGAGAGATCGCCGGTTCCGATGACGATGCCGCCATGATGGTTGGCGAGCCGGAACAGATAGTCCGTGCGCAGGCCCGCCTGCACGTTCTCGAAGGTGACGTCGTAGACCTGCTCGCCCTTGCCAAAGGGATGGCCGATGTCCTTCAGCATCTGCGTCGCCGTGGTGCGGATGTCGAGTTCCTGCCAATTGGTCTGCAAGGACTTCATCAGCGCTAGCGCATTGGTCTTGCTCTCGCTGCCGGTGGCAAAGCCCGGCATCGTATAGGCAAGGATATTTTCACGCGGCAGTCCGAGCAGGTCGACCGCCTTGGCGGCGACGATCAGCGCGTGCGTGGAATCGAGCCCGCCGGAGACACCGATCACGACGCGCTTGGTGCCTGTGGCGCGCATGCGCTGGACGAGGCCGGCGACCTGGATGTTGTAGGCCTCGTAGCAATCCTGCTCGAGCAGGCTCTCGTCGCTCGGCACGAACGGAAAGCGTTCGACCTTGCGCAGGAATCCGATATCGGCGGCTGGCACGTTCAGCGCGAATGTCACCTTGCGGAAAAAGGCCTCGCGCTGCCGGCGGTTGTCGTCGAACGTGCCCATCATGGCACGTTCCTGCCTGAGCAAATCGAGATCGACATCGGCGAGCGTGATCTGGCCGCCCTGGCGGAACCGCTCGCCCTCGGCCAGCAGCACGCCGTTCTCGTAGATCGAGGTCTGGCCGTCCCAGGCGAGATCGGTGGTCGATTCCCCTGCACCGGCGGCGGAATAGACGTAAGCCGCGAGGCAGCGCGCCGAGGTCGATTGGCACAGCAGCGCGCGCGAGCGCGCCCGGCCGATCGTGATCGGGCTGCCCGAGAGGTTGATCAGCACGCTCGCGCCCGCGAGCGCGAGCTCGGATGCCGGCGTCACCGGGATCCACATGTCCTCGCAGATCTCGACGCCGATGGTGAGGCCCGGAACGTCCTCGGCCGCGAACAGCAGATCGACGCCGAACGGCGCATGCAGCCCGCCGAAGGCGATCGTCTCGCCGGCGATACCGGCGCCGGAGGCGAAATGCCGCCCTTCATAGAATTCGCGGTAGGTCGGCAGGTAGCTCTTCGGCACCACGCCGAGCACGTTGCCGCGATGAATCACGACGGCGCAATTGTAGATGCGATGGCCAAAGCGCAGCGGCGCGCCTACGATCAGGACCGTCATCAAAGCAGCGGAGGCCTCGACGATGGCCGCGAGCCCGCGCTCGACCGCATCGAGCAGCGGATCCTGCTTGACCAGGTCTTCGATCGCATAGCCGGACAGGCACAGCTCGGGAAACACCGCGACCGCCACCGACTGTTCGTGGCAGGCATTGGCCGCCGCCAGGACGGCCTTTGCGTTGGCCGAGGGATCCGCCACGTGGGAGGTGGTGACGCAGGCCGCCACGCGCGCAAATCCGTGGGCGTAGATCGAGTGAAAACTCATCGAGCGCAGTACCTTTGATCTCTTTGCGGCCGCAGCCGTCAGCTCCGGACCCTATGTAACCCATCGACCGGGTCCCGTGCAGGCCGTCCGCCATCATGCATAACGGATTTGCATGTTCGCCCGGCGGCCCGGCGAAGGTCAGGCGCTGCGGGCCAGCACGCCGGACAGATCGCTGCGGAGCCACGCGGCGATCCGCGGCCAGGCATGCGCGTGGGTCCGCGCGCCCATGAACAGGCCGAGATGGTTGCTTGGCTCGGAGGCCGCCGCAATGAAGGCCGGCGGCGTGCCGACGAGGCCGGCGGTGGCGAGCGCCTGCACGGCCGGCACGACATCGTCGTCCAGCCCGGCCAGCAGGAAGATCGGTGCCTTGACGTCCTTCAGATCGACTGCGCGGCCGAGCGCGACGAAATCGCCGCCGGCGATCTGGTTCTCCCGGAATATCCGGTTGATGATTTCGAGATAATACGTGCCCGGCAGATTCAGCGTCTCCGTGTTCCAGCGGTCGAAGCGCGCCAGCAATGCGGCGCCCTCCTCGTCCGAGAGATCCTTCTGCAAGGCCACTGCGATGTCGTCGCGGCTTGGCGCCTTGGACCAGAAGCGCAGCATCTCCTCGCCGCTGACATTGCCGCCGCCGCGCGCGACGAGCTGATCGTAGACCATCCCGGGCGCGGTGCGGGCGAGCTGCGACAACGCGGAATCGATCGAGAGGTCGACGGGCGCACCTGTTAGCACCAGCCGCCGCACCTTGGCGGGAAAGCGCGCCGCATAGAGCAGCGACAGCCATCCGCCCTGGCAAAGACCCACGAGGTCGACCGGCGCGCCAATCTCGTCGACGGCGACGTTGAGATCGGCCAGATAGCTGTCGATCGAGAGATAGCGCATGTCAGGCCCGGCCGATCGCCAGTCGGTGAGATAAACCCGATCGATGCCGCCGGCTTGCAGGGACTGCACCACGCTGTGGCCAGGCGCGAAGTCGGCGATCAGGGCCCGATGCAGCGCATAGGGCGCGCAGACCAGCGCTGGCTGTCCAGACCGGGTCTGCGCGCAATCGCGCAGGCGCATGGTGGCCAGTTCGAGCGCCACATTGTTTGGCGTCGTCCAGGGCAGATCGCCCTGATCCTGTTCCGGCGGAACCCGCTCCAGCCACCAGAAGCAGCTGTCCATGGCGAGGCGCGCCGCCGTAAACGGCCACAACAACGGGTCGTCCGGGACGGGTCCCTGTGCACCGCTCTGTTTGCCGGGCTTCTCCACCATGGCTATCTCAAATGCCTCACAGGAACGCCTCCAGGCTGACCACCGAAATGCCATGCGCCCGAAAACTCCGATGGGTCGCGGCCACGGAGCCGTCGAGATCGATGCCGCGGCAGGCATCCTCGACGACGGCGACCTCGAACCCCGCCTTGCGGGCATCCTCCGCCGAGAAGCGGACACAGAAATCGAGCGCGAGGCCGGCGACGAACACGGTGTTCAGCTTGCGTTCGCGCAAATAGCCAAGCAGGCCCGTCGGCGTCGTCTTGTCGTTCTCGAACAGCGCCGAATAGGAATCGATTCCGCGGCGAAATCCCTTGCGCACGACGAGGCCCGCCCGGGTGGCGTCGAGATCGCGATGGAATTCAGCGCCCGCCGTCCCCTGCACGCAATGTGCCGGCCAGAGCACCTGGGTGCCGTAATCGAGCTCGATGGTCTGGAACGGCTGTTTGCCCGCGTGGTTCGGCGCGAACGAGACGTGGTCGCGCGGGTGCCAGTCCTGGGTCAGCACCACATTGGCGAATTTTTGGGCGATGCGGTTGATGGCGGGGACGACCTTCTCGCCGCCGGGAACGGCGAGCGCCCCGCCGGTGCAGAAATCATTCTGCACGTCGATCACCAGCAGCACGTCGCGATCGGAAATCTTCATCGCGGGTCTCATTCCCATCTGCCCGGTGCGACGGCGCCAGGCACGCTTCCATAGTGTCGGTCTTCCCGCGCTGCTTCGCAACCGCTGGCCCGCGCGGAGGCTTGCGCGAATTGGTCACGGGAAGATTCCCGGAATGCAACGGTTTGACGTTGTCCGTGTTGACTAGGCGCACCCAAGGGCGGATTCTCGTGCTGGCCACGACAGGCGGTTCGGGGCGAAGGAGCGGAGGACAGCGTTGGCGCCACCGGGAAGGCGGCGGCAACCCCAAGCCATGAATATCGGCAAGACAGGACAGATTCTTCTCGCCGATATCGGCGGCACCAATGCGCGCTTCGCGCTGAGCGGCGGCAATCAGACCGGACCGATCGACTATGTGAAGGTCGCCGACTTCCCGACCGTCCGGGAAGCCATTGTCGATGTGCTCGCGCGCCGGTCCGGCGGCGGGCAGCCCCAAAGAGCCGTGCTGGCCGTGGCGGGTCCCGTCACCAACAATCGCTGCGTCATGACCAACAGCCCGTGGGTCATCGACGGCAACGAGCTTCAACCCGCCCTCGGCTTCGACAGTGTCCACGTACTCAATGATTTCGAGGTGGTCGCCTGGTCCCTGCCCGCCCTGGAGCCTGCCGATCTGATCCCGCTCGGCGGACAGGATGGCCTGCCCGGAGAGCCGCTGCTGGTGGTCGGGCCCGGAACCGGCTTTGGCGTCTCCTGTCTGGTCGAGCGCCATGGCGCCCGGCTTGCGGTCGTCACCGAAGCGGGACACGCGACCCTTCCGGCAGAGAACGAGCGCGAGGAACGGGTGATCGCCTGCATGCGCCGGCGCCTCGGCCACGTCTCCATCGAGCGCGGCGCACTGTCTGGTTCGGGGCTGCAGACCCTCTACGAGGCCCTGGCCGAGGTTGACGGCGCGCAGGTGCCGCACCGGGACGCTGCTGCCATCACCAAGGCGGCACTGGAGAACATTTGTCCCATCAGCCGCGAGACGCTGGACATGTTTTGCGCCACTCTTGGCTCGGTCTCCGGCAATCTCGCGGTGACTTTCGGCGCGCGTGGCGGCGTCTATATCGCCGGCGGAATCGCACCGCGTTTTCCGGAGTTCCTTGCAGCCTCCGCATTCCGGGCGCGCTTCGAAGCCAAGGGACGCTTCCAGGATTACCTGCGCAACATCCCGACCAGGCTGGTCACGAAACCCGATGCGAGCTTTCTCGGCCTGAAGATGTTTGCCGACCACAGCCAATCCTGAGGTCGCGCTCAGCGGCAGTTCCAGTCATGCACAGCTGATTGCATCGCACACGCGGTTCCGCGCGCAATGGTGCTTGCGTGCGTGTTTCCAATGAGAAACAATCCTGCCGTGTGTGTGGCGTAGTTGCGGGGGCGTGACATGCGTAAGCAGGATTTGGGTTTCGACTATCACCGCTATCACCGCCTCCTGACCGAGGCGGACGATGAGGACAAGCGGCTGGCTCTGATCGAGCTCTTGATCGAGGAAAGGGCGCGGGACCGGCTGGCCGCCCAGCGCGCTTCGGACCGCGCCGCCATGACCGCCCACACCATCGCCACGGTGCTGAAGAACGGTCGCAACTGAGACTTGCGAGTGTGGTACTGCGCAACGCGAACGCAGTACCGATGACGATTCCGTTAACGATCCCTCGAAAGCCCGCGTCAAACTTTTTACTCTAGGAGTTCCCTCACCTGATCCAATTCAGGGGCAACACAGGGGGAATGAACATGAGCATGATTTCGCTCGCCGCGATGCCGGCCGCTGTCGAAACGCGTTTTGCCAATTCTTCGTTCAAGACAATTTTGCTGTTCTGCTGCACGGGCCTCGTCGCCTCGTTCGGTCTGATGGCGCGCGGCATCGATCTCGGTGCCGGCCTGATGTGAGATTGCGACAAGCTGTTTCGTGAAATGGCCGCCCCAGACGGGCGGCCATTTTCGTTGACGATCCCAGTGCGGCGTTTCGCCGTCACTCAGTGCGGCCGTTTGCCGTCGCTCAGTGCGATTCTTTCACCGTGGCTTCCGGAAACATCGAATCGATCATCGCCTTGAGCTGATCGATCGAGATCGGCTTACGCAGGATCGGCCTGCGCCGGAGCAAGGACGGCAGCAGCTCCGGCCCGTAGCCCGTGGCGAACAGGAACGGCTTTCCGCGACGTTCGATCAGGTCGGCAACGGGGTCGACGTAGACGCCCATCAGATTGATGTCGAGGATGGCCATATCGTACTGGGCGGTCATGGCAAAGGCGCTGGCGTCCCGGACATTGTCCGCTTCAGCGACGACGTGGTGGCCGAGCTCCTCGACCATGTCCGCGATCATCATCCGGATCAACGTCTCGTCTTCGACCAGGAAAACGGAGAGTCCGTCCGCCATATCAACCCCGCAGTCAGCTTGTGAAGCTAATCATAACCGAATTGCGGAGAGGATTCACGAATTCGTGGCGGGCGCCGTTAATTCAGACGCCCCCGATCCGATTCAACTTGATCAATCCAGCCCTCGCTCGTGGCTGAGGCGCACCATCTCCTGGATGAAGACCTGCTTCTGCTTGTCATCGAGGCTCGAATAAAGCGGCTCGGCGGCGTCGGCGACATTACGCTGGTCGGCGGCGCGATCGATCAGGAATTGCGACTCGTTGCGCATCTGCTCGATGATGTCGTCCGGCGGATCCCGCTTGGCACGCGCAACCCGCAGGTTGAGCCGCTCCGCACCATTATGCCCGAGGTAGTGCATAGCGCTCGAGAAGCCGTACCAGTGCTTCTCCTGATCGGGCGTGAGGTTCAGCTCGGTCTTGATCCGCTCGATATAGGAATCGCTGTTGGCCACGATCTGCTCGGCGGTCTGTTGCGGCGCGCCGCTCTGGGTCAGGACCGTGACGTCCTTGTTATCCTGCGGCGTGTTCTTGGCCTCTTTGGTCGCCTTGGCGCCCTTGCCCGCCTTGGCATTCTCCTTGGCGCTCTTGGCGTCCTTGTCCTTGCCGGCGCCCGGCTGCTTGGAATCCTTGCTGGCATCCTTGCTGGCATCCTTGGCGGCCGGCGCCGCCTGGTTGCCGTTGTTGTTGACGCCGAGCACGCCGGTGAAGACGCCGACCACACCGCCGATGGCGCCGCCCAGCACGCCGCCGACCGGCCCCGCCGCCTTGTTCCCGGCCGCGGCGCCGTCCTGAACGCCTTTGACCAAACCTTGAGCATTCGCGACCGCGGCTGCGCCGAGCAGCAGCGCGAGCACGGACCCCAGCGCGAACCATCGTCGCAGATAAAGCCGCGCTGGCGGCGCCCGGTTGATCATTCTCGTCTCCATCGTCGATCTTGCTTGGCTTGTCCGGGTGGGAGCCACCCGCCACCGCAACTCTATCGTTTCCCCCGCTACGAGGTCCAGACGCAGCCGATTGCTGTCCACGTCCGAAAAGTCTTTCGGGCGAAGCGGTTATGCAGGCTTATTCGAAACTGCGGCGTAATTGCGCACGGATCGTTCCAGGCTGGCCCGCACGACGTGTGCGTCGCAAAAACGAGGGTGCGCGGTTCACGTCCGGCGCGCGATGGCGGCGGCACCGCGCGTGTTCGGAGCACAACGTTAGTTCTAGACAACGGCCCTTCGGCTTTCTCGACAGACGCGGTCAATCATGATCTGATCGCGCTACCAATTTGCCGTGCCTCGCATGATTTTCATCGAGGCCGACGGCGCCAATAAGAAACGTCCGACAAGAAACTCCCAACAAGAAATCAAAAGCAAGACTCGGAAGAGTTCGAGGAAACGCCAGAACAATAAAACACCCAAGCGAGGAAACGAGATGTCACGCAAGACACTGACGCGACGTCAATTTGTGGCTGCCACTGCAATGTCCTCCGCGGCGCTGATCTCAGCGCCCTACGTCCGGGGCGCTTACGCCGCCGGCAAGCTCTCGATCGGATTCTGGGACCATTGGGTCCCAGGCGCCAACAAGGCCTCGACCGATCTCGTCAACGAATGGGCCGCGAAGGAGAAGGTCGAAGTCTCCATCGATTACATCACCAGCAACAACAAGAAGCTCGAGCTGACCTCCGCCGCCGAGGCCCAGGCCAAGTCCGGTCATGACATTCTTCAGATGCCGAGCTGGTGGCCGCAGGCCTATTCCGAGAATCTCGAGCCGCTCAACGACGTCATGGAGCCGCTGCTCAAGCAGAACGGCGAGGTGAACGGCACCGTCAAATATCTCGGACAGTCAGGCGGCAAATGGCTCGCAGTGCCCGCGACGCCAGGCAGCCAGATCAAGGGCCCCTGCTCCCGCATCGATCTGATGAAGAAGCATGCCGGCATCGACGTGCAGGAGATGTATCCGGCCGGCGGCCCGCCCAAGGTCGAGAACTGGACCATGGAGACCTTCCTGAAGGCGGCCGAGGCTTGCCACAAGGCCGGCTTCCCGTTCGGCATTGGTCTCGGCGAAACCACCGACAGCGTGGACACCGCCGGCGCGATCTTCCAGTCGTTCGGCGCCGAGCTCGTCAATGCCAAGGGCGACATCACGGTGAAGACCGACCAGGTTCGCCAGGCCATGGAGTTCTACAAGAAGCTGATCGCCTTCCTACCGCCGGATGCGCCGTCCTGGGACGATGCCTCCAACAACAAATGGCTGATCTCCGGCCGCGGCGCGATGATCCTCAATCCGCCGAGCGCCTGGGCCGTTGCCAAGCGCGACGCACCCCAGGTCGCCGAGCAGTGCTGGACGCACGGCTTCCCGTCCGGTCCGAAGGGGCGGTTTGCGCCGTACCTGCCCTACTTCTGGGGCGTCTGGAGCTTCGGCAAGAACAAGGAGGCTGCCAAGAGCCTGCTCGTTCACATGTCCTCGCCATCGTCGATCGAGAAATTCGTTGCGGTGAGCGGCGGCTATGACCTGCCGGCCTATGCGAACATGACCAAGTTCAAGACCTGGGAGGAGGAAGGACCGCCGAAGGGAACGCTGTTCCACTATCCGGACCCCTACAAGCATCAGACGCTGTCGATCGCGGCGTCCCCAGCGCCGCCCAAGATCGCACAGCAGATCTACTTCCAGGCGACGCTGACCAAGATGGCGCTGCGTTTTGCGCGCGGCGAGACGATGGATCAGGCGCTCGCCTGGGCCGAGGGCGAGTGCGAAGGCTTCATGCGGAGCTAGGCCGGATGCCAGGACGGTTTACGCGTCGCGCGTGAGCCGCCAGGGCTAACGTCCTCCCATCCGCATGACCGGGAAGCCGACCGGTGTCGGCCGGCTTCCCGGTTGGACAGTTTACAAGCAGACTGACCCAAGGAATCTGACATGGCCGATGTCGTCGTCGAGCAGGGTCGCGTCGTCCGTGCGACGGGCGCGCGGAAAGGATCGAGCCTGCGCAACGCGCTCGGGCGAAAATCGACGGTGGCGTTCTTCCTGACGCTGCCGCTGATCCTTCTGATCGCCCTGCTCGTGCTCTACCCCGCCTTCTACTCGGTTTACCTCGCGACGCTGAACAAGGCGATGACGAAGTTCGTCGGCCTCAGCAACTTCACCTTCCTGTTCAAGCGCGAGACGTTCTGGATGGTGGTGCGGCAGTCCTGCATCTTCGCGATCACCGCGGTGGTCTTCAAGGCGCTGATCGGTTTCATCGTCGCGCATTTCGTCCACAACATTCCGGGCAAGAAGCAGCGCAAATGGCGCGGCATGCTGCTGGTCCCCTGGGTGATTCCGCCCGCGATGAGCACGCTGGCCTGGCTGTGGCTGTTCGATCCCTCCTACAGCGCCTTCAACTACACGCTGTCCTTCTTCGGCGTCGGTCCGATCCCCTGGCTCGGTGACACCTTCTGGGCGCGTTTCTCCGTCATCCTCGTCAACGTCTGGTACGGAGCGCCGTTCTTCCTGATCATGTACCTCGCCGCGCTGAAGTCGGTCCCCGACCAGCTCTACGAGGCCGCGGCGATCGACGGCGCCAATTGGTGGCAGAAGATCTGGCATATCACCTTGCCGATGATGCGCAACATCATCGCGATCACCACCTTGTTCTCGCTGATCGTCACCTTCGCCAATTTCGACATCGTGCGCATCCTGACATCAGGCGGTCCGCTGGATACCACGCATCTGTTCGCCACCTGGGCGTTCCAGGTCGGCATCCAGAGCAGCGACATTCCGCTCGGCGCCTGCGTCTCCCTGTTCATGGTGCCGATCCTCGCCGTCGCAGCGATCTTCATCCTGCGCGATGTCAACAAACGCGGGAACGAAGCCTGATGAGCACGCTTGCAATCGACAAGGCCGGCCCCTCCCGCAAGGTCAAATACGGCAGCATGAGCCGCGACCGCACCTGGGCGCTGCGCTGGTCCTACTTCTTCCTGGTGCTGTTTGCGATCTTCTTCCTGACGCCGCCGATCTACATGCTGATTACCTCGCTCAAGAGCAGCGCGGAGATCTCGGCGGCGACCAATCCCTGGTGGGTGTTCCACCCGACGCTGTCGAACTATGTCGAGCTATTGAGCTCGAACCAGTTCCTGCGGTTCTTCTGGAATTCGTCGATCATCTCGATCATCGTCGTGATCGTGACCATGCTGATCAGCATCCCCGCCGCCTTTGCGCTGGCGCGGATGAAGTTCTGGGGCTCGGCGACGCTAGCCACCGGCGTCTTCCTCACCTACCTGATCCCGGACAGCCTGCTGTTCATTCCGCTGTTCAAGACGCTCGGCCTCGTCCAGGACCTGACCGGCATCACGCTGCTCAACAGATGGTACGTGTTGCTGTTCATCTATCCGACGCTGACCGTGCCGTTCTGCACCTGGATCATGATCGGCTATTTCGCCTCGATCCCGAAGGAACTCGATGAAGCCGCCCTGATCGACGGCGCCTCATGGCTGCAGACCCTGACGCGGATCTTCATCCCCGTCGCCCTGCCCGGGCTGATCGCGGCGACCATCTTCGCTTTCACCGTCTCCTGGGCGCAGTTCCTTTATCCCCTGGTGTTCACGACGTCGATCGACCAGCTCGTGCTTCCGGTCGGCATCACCACGACGCTGATCAAGGGCGACGTGTTCAACTGGGGA
Source organism: Bradyrhizobium sp. 14AA (assembly GCF_054185205.1). Classification (NCBI taxonomy): domain Bacteria; kingdom Pseudomonadati; phylum Pseudomonadota; class Alphaproteobacteria; order Hyphomicrobiales; family Nitrobacteraceae; genus Bradyrhizobium; species Bradyrhizobium sp. 14AA. Next base: position 165,903 of record NZ_JAVAYM010000015.1, read on the forward strand.
CAGATCATGACCGGCGCGCTGCTTGGCGCGGCGCCGCCGCTGATCATCTACGCCTTCCTGATGGACTATTACATTGCCGGCCTGACCGCCGGTGCGACAAAGGGTTGATGGCGAGGAGCTGAAGTTCGATGGCTGACGTTGCTTTGCGGAAGGTAGTTAAGCGTTACGACGATGTCGAAGCCGTGCGCGGCATCGATCTCGACATCGCCGACCACGAGTTCATCGTTCTGGTCGGCCCCTCCGGCTGCGGCAAGTCGACGACGCTGCGCATGATCGCTGGCCTCGAGGACATCAGCGACGGCGACATCATGATCGGCGGCGACGTCGTCAACGACGTTCCGCCGAAGGACCGCGACATCGCGATGGTGTTCCAGAACTACGCGCTCTATCCGCACATGACGGTCGCGGAGAACATGTCGTTCGGGCTGCGCCTGAAGCACTATCCCAAGGCTGAGATCAAGGCACGCGTGACGGAAGCTGCCCGCCTGCTCGACATCACCGACCTGATCGACCGCAAGCCGAAGCAGCTCTCCGGCGGCCAGCGCCAGCGCGTCGCCATGGGCCGCGCCATCGTACGCAATCCGAAGGTCTTCCTGTTCGACGAGCCGCTGTCCAATCTCGACGCCAAGCTGCGCGTGCAGATGCGGATCGAGATCAAGAAGGTGCATCAGAAGGTCCGCACCACCACAGTCTATGTCACCCACGACCAGGTCGAGGCGATGACCTTGGCCGACCGCGTCGTGGTGATGAACAAGGGGCGGATCGAGCAGATCGGCACGCCGAACGAGCTCTATCACAAGCCGGCGACACGCTTCGTCGCGGGCTTCATCGGCTCGCCCGCGATGAACTTCCTCCCGTGCCGGCTCGAGGACGCCGGCGGTGCGCTCCAGATCCGCCTCACCGACCGCATCGCGTTTGCGCTGCCGCCGGCCCGCGCGGCGCGCTACAACGCATTGCCGCGCACCGACAAGCTGTTGCTCGGCATCCGGCCCGAGCATCTCACCGAGTCGCATGCGCATCTGGGCCCGGGGGTCGAGACCTTCGACACCGTGCTCGACGTCACCGAGCCGATGGGAATGGAGACACTGGTCTACTTCGGGCTCGACGGCACGCCCGTCTGCGGCCGCGTCGATCCCAATGCCGGCGCCAAGGACGGGGCACCCATGCGTTTGGCGATGGACCTCAACAATATGCACCTGCTAAACGAGGAAACCGGCGTCGTGTTGTGACGCTGGTCCAAGAAACTCGCGCAGGCAGGGGACGATGGCGACCAACAAGAAGAAGATTTTCGTTACACAAACTTTGTCGCAAGGGGCACGCGTCCTCCTCACCCAGCGGGACGATATCGAGCTCGTCGAGTTTCCGAACCTGATCTCGGCGACGGACTTCGAGGCCTTGCTGAAGAGTCATGCGCCGGTCCACGGCGTGGCGTTAGGTGCCACCGCCTTCGGCGAGACCGAGCTCGAGGCATCCCGCGACATGAAGGTGGTGACGCGCATCGGCGTCGGCTACGACGCGGTCGACGTGCCCGCCCTCTCCCGCCGCAAGGTGCCGCTGATGGTCGCAGGCAGCGCCAACTCGCCCTCCGTCGCGGAAGCGGCGCTGTTCATGATGCTGACGCTGGCCAAGCGCGCGCAGGAGCTGCACGCCTGCGTCAAGGACGGCAAATGGGCCGACCGGCTCGGCATGCTGCCGTTCGATCTCTACGGCAAGACCGTGCTGGTCATCGGCTTCGGCCGTATCGGCAGTCGCACCGCCAAGCGGTGCCTCGCGTTGGAAATGAAGGTGCAGGTGTACGATCCCTACAAGCCAGCCGCCGAGATCAAGGCCGCCGGGTGCGAGGCCGTTGCCGATCTCGATGCCGCGCTGCCCCACGCCGACTTCGTCACCATCCACTGCCCGAAGACGCCGGAGACGGTCGGCCTGTTCGACGCGGCGCGGATCGGCCGGATGAAGCCGAGATCCTACCTCATCAACACCGCGCGCGGCGGCATCGTGAAGGAGGCAGCGCTGTACGACGCGCTCGTCTCCGGCAAGCTCGCCGGCGCCGGCATCGACGTATTCGAGGTCGAGCCGCCGCCGGTCGCCAATGCCCTGTTCGCGCTGCCCAACGTCATCATCGCCCCGCATGTTGCCGGCGTCACGGTCGAGGCCGTCCAGCGCATGAGCGAGCAGACCGCGCGCAACATCCTGAGCGTGCTGGACGGCGATCCGATCACGCAGAACGTCATCAATCAGGACGTGCTGGCTTGAAGGATTTGAAGGGCGGGCGGCTAAAGCGCGATGAATTGTCCGCCCGCCTTCGGAACGCCAGAATGCGTCCCATTTTGGTGCAGATCGAGCCCAAACTCAGCCTTAATCAAACGCGCCTAATGTTCCCGGCCGCGGCGGCAGTGGGACAGACTTGCCGGCCGCGTCGAGCTGGAGGATGGACCCTTGTCAGAAATCGACCCGACCGACCACGCGCTGGCCACCATCGCCAGCATCCTGGAGCGCCCCGAGCCCGTTCTCGTCGTCCGTGAAACCGAGACCGGGAACGAGACTGAAGCGGCCGTCGCCGATGAGCATGTGGTCGCCGACGAACATCCGGCCGTCGAGGAACATACCGAGGAGCATCCGGTCGTCGAGGAGCAGCCGCTGGTGCCGGAGCACACCGACGCCGACGGCTACAGCAAGGTCGGTCCCGGCCCGATGGTGGCGATCCGCCTCAAATGGACGGTGCATCGCGGCGACGACGGCCAGTACTACGTCCACGAGACCATCGGCGAGCAATCAACGCCCGTGATCACCGGCCCGATGACGGGTGAAGCCGCGGTGCATTTCGTCGACGCGCAGGAGCACGAGGCACATCGACGCTTCGAAGAGCTGCGCAGCGAGATCGCCGGCCGCAGCTCGCTCGCCGATTACGAGCGCAGAGGCGAATCCTAGGACTACTTCCTTCCGAGATAGTCCTTCTTCACGAGCTCGACGCCTGCGTGCCGCAACAGGTCGTAGGCCGTCGTGACGTGAAAGAAGAACTGCGGCACGCTGAACGTCAGCAGCAGCGTCCGCCCGGTGAAGGGCAGCTCGGTCCCGTTCTTCAGCCTGAAGAAGACGTTCTGCTCCGCAGCCGCATCGATGTCCGCGCGCGGCAGACTCTCGATGAATTCGATCGACGTTGCGATGCGCGCCTGGAGCCCGGCCATGTCGTGCTCCAGCACCGGCAGCACCACGGGCTCGCTTTGCGCCAGCAAGGCCGGCGCCACGGTGGCGTGACGGCAGGCCTCGCCGACCTGCTGCGCCAGGTCGTACATGTTCGGGGATAGGCGCATGCCGAGCAGGACGGCCGGATTGAACTTGCGGGTCTCCGCATAGGCGACACCCTTGTCGAGCAGTCCCGACAGGTTGCGCAAGGTGGGCACGAAAAGGCCGACCGAGGCCTCGTACATCGAGATCGTCACTTCAAGATTCCTTTCAATTCCGCCTCGCCAGCGACTGGCATCTGGTCTAAATCCAGCTTTGGATAGCTGCACAATGACAGCTCGCGCTGGGGTGGAGAAGAGATGATCGTTCGAATCGTGGCGGCAGTGGCCGTGGCGTTGCTGGCAAGCCTTTCGGTCCACGCGCAGCAGGCATCACCCTCGCGCCTCGACGAGATCGTCAAGCGCGGCACCCTGCGCGTCGGCATGACCGGCGACTACAAGCCCTTCACCTATCTGGACAAGACGACGCAGCAGTTCAGCGGCTTCGACGTCGACATGGCGGAGGCGCTCGGCAAGGCGATCGGCGTCAAGGTCGAGTTCGTCCCGACGGCCTGGCCAAAGCTGATGAAGGATTTCGAGGCCGACCAGTTCGACATCGCCATGGGCGGCGTCTCGGTCACGCTCGACCGGCAGAAGAAGGGCTTCTTCTCCACCCCGATCATGCGCGAGGGCAAGACGCCGATCGCACGCTGCGCCGACGTCGGCAAGTACCAGACGCTCCCTGATATCGACAAGAAGGGCACCCGCGTCATCGTCAATCCCGGCGGCACCAATGAGCGCTTCGCGCGCGCCAACATCAAGGACGCCGACATCACAGTATTCCCGGACAACACCGTGATCTTCGACGAGATCGCCAAGGGCAATGTCGATTTGATGATGACGGACGCCTCCGAGACGCGCTACCAGCAGAAGCAGCACGCCGGCGTGCTCTGCGCGGTGCATCCGGAAAAACCGTTCGACTTCTCCGAGAAGGCTTATTGGCTCCAGCGCGACATGGCGCTGAAGGCCTTCGTCGACCAGTGGCTGCACATTTCGATGGAAGACGGCAGCTACAGGAAGATCTACGCCGCCTGGTTCGACTAGAGCGTTTTCGAGCGGGCCGCGTCCTCCTGTCGCTTGCCCCGGCCAAACTTTGGGCCCGCTCCGGGCGTATTGAACCCGGAACCGCAGGACGACGACTCATACCGTGACAGTGATCTAGATCACTTTTTGCGAATGAACCGGCGCGTAAGCGTCGGTGCGGGGACCACCTGCTCAGGAGATCGAAATGAGGAAGCTGTTGGCCACGGCCGCATTCCTTTTGTTGGCGAGCACCGCTGCGCAAGCGCAGTACACTTTCGAATATGGTGGGCGCACCATCCGCATCGATCCGGACCGCGGCACGGTGCAGATCCCCGGCGTCTATGACAACACCAGCCAGGGCAAGGCGAAGAAGGCCAAGAAGAACGAGACCGGCCCCGCCCAGCAGGCGCCGCAGGAGGCCAAGGCCGATCCGCAGGCGCCGGCTGCACCAGCGCCTCCGCCAGCCCCCGCCGCGGCGGCTCCCGCAGCCACCCAGGCTCCTGCGCCTGTCGTGGCCGCACCGCCTCCAGCGCCACCTGCTCCGCCACCGCCGGCAACCGCTACTGCTGCTCCGGCTGATACGGCTCTCGTGCCGCCTCCCGCACCGCCTCCGGCCCCTGCTCCCGTCGAGCAGCAGGCAGCCCCCGCCGCAGCACCACCGCCGGCCCCGACCGTGGCTGCCGCCCCTCCGGCGCCATCCCCACCGCCTGCTCCGGCGCCTGCTCCCGCCCCTGTTCAGGCGGCTGCGGTCGCGCCGCCGGCTCCCGCGGCCGCGCCGACGCGCGATCTCAGTTCCCCGCTCGGCGTCTGGCTCACCGAGGAGAAGGAAGGCAAGGTTCGCATCGAGCAATGCGGCAGCAATCTCTGCGGCTACTCGGTCGACAGCAAATCGAACCAGAACGGCGAGCAGGTTCTGATCAACATGAAGCCCGGCAAGGATCAGAACAAGGACCAGAAATGGTCGGGCCGCATCCTCGATCCGAACTCCGGCTCGACCTACGATTCGACGATCGCCATGAAGGGCACCGACCGGCTGCGCGTGCAGGGCTGCGCTTTCGGCGGCATGTTCTGCGGCGGCCAGACCTGGACGCGCGTGAACTGAATTCGGCTTCGACGCTTTGACCAAAATAAGGGGCCCGTGATCCGGGCCCCTTTGCTTTGGTTGGTTGCGTCATTGGACGTGCGCCAGCTCACAGAGCCCCTCGCGCACGTGACAGCCCTCACATCGTCGGTTCCACGCCCGTGCCACGATCCGCCCATGGTCAACCATCGAGGCGTGCCATGAACGGATTTCGCAAGGGTCTCTTCGCCACCATCATCGCCATCGCCTTCCCGCTGACGCAGGCAGGCGCTGCGACAAGCACCTTCGACGGCGCCTGGAACGTGCGCATCTCGTCATCGAGCGGGACCTGCGGCAACGGCGCGACCGTCGCGATCGGCATCAACAATGGTCAGATCGCATCGAGCAGCGCCGCAGTGACGGCGTCGGGCCGCGTCGCAGACGCCGGCAGCATCAATGTCACCCTGAGCACCGGCATCAAACGCGCGGTCGGCTTCGGCCACCTCAGCGGCACCTCCGGCTCCGGCACCTGGCGCGGCGCGCTGTGCACGGGCACTTGGACGGCGGAGCGGATGTAGGTGCCGTGTCCCGGACAAGCAGCGGCGCAAAGCGTTGCTGCGCGGAGCCGGGACCCAGCATTCTTGGTTGTTAGAAGATCTGGGTCCCGGATCGGCGACGCATCGCCTTGAGGGCAATGCGTCTTGTCCGGGACACCAATGCCTCAGCCAAGCGCGGCGCCATACTCCGCGTCGGTCACCGGCTCGAGCCAGGTCGAGAACACGCCGTCGAGCGCTTCCTGCATGGCGATATGGCACATGCTGTTATTCGGCGACGCGCCGTGCCAGTGCAATTCGCCCGGCGGAATCCAGACAGTGTCGCCGGGACGGATTTCCTGGACCGGGCCGCCCTTGGTCTGGACGCGGCCGACGCCCGAAATCACGTAGAGCGTCTGCCCGAGCGGATGGTGGTGCCAGTTGGTGCGGGCGCCCGGCTCGAACGAGACGCGCGAGACGTTCAGCCGCGCCGGTGCGGGCGCCATGTTGATGGGGTCCTGCAGCACGGTGCCGGTGAAGTGTTCCTTCGGCGCGCGGCGGGTCGGCCGCGCACCGGCGAGCGTGATATCCATGGGGTACCTCGTTTCCTTCCAGTAATTTTTGCCTGTTACTTCTTGCTGGCGGCGTAGCGCGCCTTGGTCTCGGCGTTCATGGGATAGAGGCCCGGCAGCACGGCACCGTTGTTCACCTCGTTGACGATCCAGGCTTCCATGCGCTCCTGCTCGACGCCCTCGTTGAGCACGTGATCGAGCATCGCCTGCGGGATCAGCACGCAGCCGTCCTGGTCGGCGACCACGATGTCGTTGGGGAACACGGCGACGCCGCCGCAGCCGATCGGCTCGCCCCAGCCGACGAAGGTCAGGCCGGCAACGGACGGCGGCGCGGCATAGCCGTCGCACCACACCGGCAGGTTGGTGCCGAGCGTGCCCTCGACGTCACGCACCACACCGTCAGTGACGAGCGCGGTGACCCCACGCTTCATCATGCGCGCGCAGAGGATGTCGCCGAAAATGCCGGCGTCGGTGATGCCCATGGCATCGACCACGGCGATGCAGCCCTCCGGCATCGCCTCGATCGCGGTACGGGTCGAGATCGGCGACGACCAGGATTCCGGCGTCGCCAGATCCTCGCGCGCCGGCACGAAGCGCAGCGTGAAGGCCGGCCCCACCAGGCGCGGCAGCCCCGGGCGCAGCGGACGCGCGCCGCGCATCCAGACGTTACGCAGGCCCTTCTTCAGCAGGACCGTGGTGATGGTGGCAGTGGTGATGCCGGCGAGGGTCTTGCGGGCTTCGGGGGACAGCGACATGGACGACAACGAGCTCCGGATGGGCGGGATAGAACGCGCGCATCTTGCGAGCCGGGCGCCTTGCGTCAAGGGCCAAGAGGGCATCAATAACGCAGGGCCGCTGGGCTGTTATGCGACGCGATAACAAGGCTTTATCGCTTCCCCCTGCATTAATTTATTGGACTTGCGGGCGCATTTACGCGAAGCAGGGTGAGGCGGAACTCAAGGTCGAGCCCGCTTTTCCAGAAGCCCGATTTCGACAGCGCTTTGACAGCTCAATGGCCGCGACGCTTCCCCCGCCCCGCCTTCTGCCCAGTGGCGACAGCGCCGTCACGGTCGAGTTCAGCCGCACCATCGACGACGACGCCAACCAGCGCGTGCTGGCGCTCGACAAGGCGCTCGCGGCAAGCCCGATCGACGGCATCACCGAGTCCGTTCCGACCTATCGCTCCCTGCTGGTGCACTACGATCCCGGCCAGATCGGTTTCGACGCGCTCGGCGAAAAGCTGCTTGCGATCGCCAGCCGACCGCTACCGCCCGCCGCCAAGGCTCGCCGCTGGCGCATTCCCGTCGCCTATGGCGGCGAGCACGGCATCGACCTCGAGGATGTCGCCAAGGCGCTGAACACCACGCCCGACGACATCGTCGCCCGGCATGTCGGCGGCGACTACAAGGTCGCCATGATCGGCTTCACGCCGGGCTGGTCCTATCTCAGCGGCCTCGACAAATCCCTGCACATGTCGCGGCGACAAAATCCGCGGCTGCTGACGCCCGCCGGCACGATCTCCATCGGCGGCATCCAGGCCGGCATCCAGTGCCTGGCTGCGCCGAGCGGCTGGCACCTGCTCGGCCGTACGCCTGTGCGAACCTATCAGCTTCACCGCAATCCGACCTTCCTCACCGAACCCGGTGATCGCGTGACGTTTTTCGCCATCGACCACAAGACGTTCGAGGAGCAGGACCGCGCCGCCGAAGCCGGCGAGATCGTCGCCGAGCAGGTGACGGCATGAGCCGGCTCGTGGTCGCCAGCATTGGTCCCGCAAGCTCCGTGCAGGACGGCGGACGCCACGGCGCGCAGCGCTATGGCCTGACGGTCAGCGGGGCGATGGACCGGCTGTCGCTCGCGGCCGCGAATACGCTTGTCGGCAACGAGCCGTTCGCAGCCAGCGTCGAGATCGGCCCGTTCGGCGCCACCTTCACCGCCCGAGACGGCGCCGTGCGCGTCGCCATTTCAGGCGCGCCGCGCAATGCCGACGTTGCGGGGCGCCCCGTCGCCATGGACACATCGGTGTCGTTGAAGGACGGCGAGACGCTGACGCTGGGCTTTGCCCGCGGCGGCGCGTTCACCTATCTGGCGATCGAAGGCGGGATCAAAGGCGAGCCGGTGTTCGGCAGCCTCGCGGTCAATGCCCGCGCCGGTCTCGGCAGCCCCTACCCGCGTCCGCTCCAGGCTGGCGACGAATTCAGCGTCGATGCCGCAAGCGGCGCGCCCGAACTGCGGATCGAATTGCCGAAGCCGGTGAGCGGCCCGATCCGCGTGCTGCTGGGACCGCAGGACGACGAGTTCGACGACGCCAACAAGGCGCTGTTCCTGGGCAGCGAGTGGAAGATCTCGGCGACCTCAGACCGCATGGGCTACCGGCTCGAGGGACCCGCGATCAAGCATCTGCACGGCCACAACATCGTCTCCGACGGCACCGTCAACGGCAGCATCCAGGTGCCCGGCAACGGCTCGCCGATCGCGCTGATGATGGACCGCGGCACGAGTGGCGGCTATCCGAAGATCGCAACCGTCATCACGGCCGATGTCGGCCGCCTCGCGCAGACCTCGGCGGGAACGGCGTTCCGCTTCAAGCAGGTCACCATGGCGGAGGCACAGGACGAGGCCCGCAAGTTCGCGCAAGCGATCCGCAACCTGCCCGATCGCCTGCGCTCCTCCGACACCGTCGAACTCAACATCGAAGCACTCAGCGATGCTAACGTCGCCGGCTATGCAGTGAGCGCCGTCGATGCCGGCACCTGGCAGGTCACGGCGGAACCGTAAGCGGCAGCAAGACCAGAGGCGGAGAGCACCCATGAAGACGATCGATCTCAATTGCGACCTCGGCGAAGGTTTTGGCGCGTGGGAGATGGGCAACGACGCCGCCATGATCGACCTCGCAAGCTCGGTCAACGTCGCCTGCGGCTTCCATGCCGGCGACCCCGACATCATGCGCAGGACGGTGGAGCTTGCGAAAGCGCGCGGCGTGTCGGTCGGCGCCCATCCTGGATATCGCGACCTGCATGGTTTCGGCCGGCATCCGATCGCCGGCCTGAAAGCCTCCGAGATCGAGAACCTCGTTGCCTACCAGATCGGCGCGCTGCAGGCGATCGCGACCGCCGCCGGCCACAAGGTCACGCATGTGAAGGCGCATGGCGCGCTCTCCAACGTCGCCTGCGAGGACGACATGACCGCCAAGGCCATCGCCGCGGGCATCAAGGCGGTCGATCCCAATCTCATCTTCGTCGTGCTCGCCAATTCAAAACTGGTAAAGGCCGGCGAAGACGCCAACCTGCCGCTCGTGCACGAGGTGTTCGCCGACCGCGCCTATGAGGACGACGGCAACCTCGTCTCGCGCAAGAAGCCCGGCGCGGTGCTGCATGATGCCAAGGCGATCGCCGACCGCGTGGTGCGCATGGTGCAGGATGGCGCGGTGGTGTCGGTGACGGGCAAGGTCATCAAGATGCGTACGGACACGGTGTGCATCCACGGCGACACGCACGGCGCCGTGGAGATCGCGCGGACCTTGCGTCAGGCATTGAAGGATGCGGGGATCGAGGTCGCGCCGTTCAAGCGCGGGGCGTGATCAGAACGGGTGCACCGAGAGCGTACCGAACACGATCGCCGCGATGACGGCGAAGGCGCTGTAGAGCCCAACATGATGCATGCTCGCCCCGGTCCGCCGTGAGAGCGAGCGCGCGTAGAAGTGCAGCCTGGCTTCCGCCGATAGTTCGCGCATGGTCGATCTCCAACGCCCCATTTGCGGGATTATGAAGGATCAACCCTGGCGGGAGGCAAGATGGCGGAGGAAATAGCGATGCGCCTTCTCCGGAGACACCGCTTCGCAGGCGCAAATTCTTCTGAAGCCCGGGTTCCGAGAATCTTATTCGTTAAGATCCGAGCCAGTTGGAACCGGCTCGGATGACGGTGGGATGACAGTCGGACTCGGGCCTTGGACCCCCGCCCATCGCCCCTAGTAGACGTCGGCCTGGAAGCGGCCCGTCTTCTTGAGCTCGGCGACGAAACTGACGGCCTCGTCGGTCGACCGCGCGCCGAACTGGGCGACGATGTCGACCAGCGCGCGCTCGACGTCCTTGGCCATGCGCTTGGCATCGCCGCAGATGTAGAGATGCGCACCGTCGGCGAGCCAGGTCCACAATTCGCGGCCGACCTCGCGCATGCGGTCCTGCACGTAGAACTTCTTCTCGCCGTCGCGCGACCAGGCCAGCGACAGCCGCGTCAATTGACCCGACGTCTTCATCGCATTGAGCTCTTCCTGGTAGAAGAAGTCGCAATCGCTGCGCTGATGGCCGAAGAACAGCCAGTTCTTGCCGGGCGCGCCGGTCGCCTTGCGGTCGAGCAGGAAGGCGCGGAACGGCGCGATGCCGGTGCCGGGGCCGATCATGATGACAGGCGTCTTCGCATCCTGCGGCAGGCCGAAATTGTGCGCCTTCTGCACATAGACCTTGAGCTTCTCGCCCTCAGCGATGCGCTCGCCGAGGAAGGTCGAGGCGACGCCGATACGTTTGCGCTTGCCGATCACGTAACGCACGGAATCGACCGTCAGCGAGAGTTTGCCCGGCGTCGCATTGTGTGACGACGAGATCGAATAGAGCCGCGGCTGGAGCGGCTCCAGCGCCTCGATGAAGGCTTCGGGATGCGGCCGCGTGCCGGAAAACTTCTGCAGCGCCGCCATGACGTCGAGCGTCGCGGCATCGCCATCGGGATCCTCGCCCTGCGCCAGCGCCCGCGCTTTCTCGCGCTGCGCGCCGCCGGTGATGAAGGAGAGCAGTTCGAACAGCGAGTCCGGTGCCGGCGACAGCGAGACGTCGTCGATCAGCACCTCGCGCAGCGTCTTGCCGCTGACCTTGGTGGTGTGGGAGGCGCCGAGCAGTGCGATGACCTGGTCGACGAGGCCGACATCGTTGCGTGCGAACACACCGAAGCTGTCGCCGACGACGTAGTCGAGCTTGCTCTCGGAGAGATCGAACTCGACGTGATAGGTTTCCTTCTCCGACTTGCCCTTGTTGAGCAGGCGGCGCGACAGGAAGGTCGCGGCAACCGGGTTGTCGCGCGAGCGGCCGGGCTCTGCGATCGTCACGGTCACAGCCGGGGCTGCCACCGCGTCCTGCTTGTCAGCCGCCTTGGCGGCCGGCGCCTTGTCCAGCTCCTCGTACAGCGACTTCAGCATCCGCGCGGTTTCCTTGCCGCCGGGAACGCAGAGATTGAGCCGTGCTTCGCTGCGGCCCGCGATCGCCTCCGAATAGTCGTGGCAATTGTAGCCGCACTGGCCGCAATCCTGCTGCGCCATCGCCGCCATCATCTTGCGGCGCACGGGACGGCCTTCGGCGAGCTTCATCCGATCGGCGATCGGCATGGTCTGGTCGTGCCACGGCGCTTCGCCATCGTCCCCGTCGCCGGCTTGCATGACAGCGGCGCCCTGCTCTGCCGACAGCGGCGTCGCCACCTCAGGCGACAGCAGCCCGGCAAAGAAGCCGTTCAGCCAGGAACGCTGCGCGTCCGAAAACGGTGCGCTGGCGGGAATGATATCGAGTTTCGGCGGAGGCGTGATCTGGTTCATGCGGACACCTGTGCATCGGCAAGCTTGCGCAGCGTCTCGCCGTCATGGCGGCGCGCGAAGGAGAGGAAGGTTTCGTCGGGAGACGAGCGATGGGCCATGTAGGCCTTGAGCAGTCCCTCGACGGTCTTCGGCGCGTCCTCGGCCTTGAGGTCGTGATAGACCTCCTGCCCGACGTCGGCGTCGGGGCCGAACCCGCCACCGGTGAAGAGATGATAACCTTCGACCGTGTCCTCATCGTTGACAGGCACGCGCGCACCGATCAGTCCGATGTCGCTGATGTAGTGCTGCGCGCAGGAATGGTGGCAGCCGGTGACGTGGATGTTGACCGGCTTGTCCATGGCGACGCGCGGTTCGCACCAGTCGCCGATCTCGGCGGCATTGCGCTTGGTATTGGAGGCCGCAAAGCGGCAGCCGGCATTGCCGGTGCAGGCGATCAGGCCGGCGCGGATATGCGAGGCTTCGACCGCGAGCCCGATCTGCTTGATCGCCGCTACGGCAAGCTCGACATTCTCGTCGCGCACGCCCGATATCAAGAGGTTCTGCCAGACCGTCAGGCGGATCTCGCCATCGCCCAGGTCGCGCGAAACCTTGGCGAGGCCCCGCATCTGGTCGCAGCTGAGCTTGCCGAGCGTCAGCGACACGCCGATCCAGTTGAGGCCGTCCTGCCTCTGCTTGTGCACGCCGATATGGGCCATGCGGTCCGCCGCCGGCCGCGGCGCGAACGCCTCTTCCGGCACGCGCGTAAACGGCGTCTTCAACCGTTCCTCGACCAGCCTAAGGAAGCCGTCGTGCCCCATGGCGTCGAGCACGTATTTCAACCGCGCCTTGTTGCGGTTGGTGCGGTCGCCATGCTCGATGAAGACGCGCACGATGGCGTCTGCCACGGCGGTCGCCTGCTCCGGCTTGACGATGATGCCGGAGTATTTCGCGAAATCCTTGTGACCGGTGATGCCGCCGAGGCCGAGGCGGAACCAGACCCCGGGCTCGACGCCGAACCCGTCCTTCACCTCGAACGCCGTGAAGGCGATGTCGTTGGTCTCCTCGAGAACCGCGATCCTGCCGGCGCCGTCGAAGGCGACGTTGAACTTGCGCGGCAGGCCGTAGAGCGAGCGGTCGTTGAGGATGTGATAGTGCCACTCGCGCGCATAGGGCCGCGTGTCGATGATTTCCTGCGGATCGATGCCGGCGGTCGGCGTGCCCGTCACGTTGCGGATGTTGTCGGCGCCGGAGCCGCGCGAGCACAGGCCGAGATCCTGGATGCCCTCGATCAGCTTGATGGCATTCTTCGGCGGGATCTCGCGAAGCTGCAGGTTGGCCCGCGTCGTGACGTGACTGTACGGGCCGCAGAGATCGTCGGCGAGATCGGCTAGGCCGGACATCTGCCAGTGCTTCATGATGCCGTTCGGAATGCGCAGGCGGCTCATGTAGGAGTCCTGCGTCGGCGCGACGTAGAAGATGCCGTAATAGCGCCAGCGGAAATTGTCCGCCGGGCTCGGCGGCGCGTTGTCGAGGGCCTGCTGGCGCAGCCGCGGATAGGCATCGAAGGGATGCTCGTCGCGCTTGACCTTCTCCTGGTCGTTGAGCTTCTTGCCCGACGCGATGACCTTGTCCTGCGCCTTGAGGTGCACGGCATCGGGACCGGTCGGCTCGGCATTCGCCTTGCCGGCGCCACCGCCGCCGAGGCCGCGTCCGACCCGGCTGATCTGCAAACCGGTCGTGAAGCCTTCGAGGTAGCGTTTCTGCTCGTCGGTGAAGTCGACTGCGAGCGTATCGATTTTCATGGTCGGTAACGAAGCTCCTGCGGCCACCTCGGTGGCATCGACGGACATTTGCGCGACCCGCGAGGAACTCGGCTGGCCCAAAGAGCCGGCTTTGTCACCCAACGGTCCGATCAGCTTCGTTGCTGCGGGACTCGGCTCAGCAGGCACCTGTGACAAGCTGGCCGCAGTGCAACATACAAGTTGCGTGCCAGCTTTGAGGAAATGAAAAATGTTGTTATTTCAGTTACATAGAAGAACTCCCGGGAAAATCCCGGGTTGGACGCTCTCATGAAATTCGAGCAGTCAGCCTAAAATTTGGACGATAATCAGTAGCGCCCAAAAACGATGCAGCGTCGAATCAGGCCTTCCAGCGCCCCACTTCGAAGGCCCTCAGATGCCCCGGGATGTCTCCGGCATCGAAGGTTGGCCCTGCGAATGCCCCGAACGCTGCAGGAGCCTCATGCGGCGGCCGCTGGCCGACGGCGGCATCGTAAAGATCGGGCCTGAACACGGCCATCGCCGTCTTGACGCCATCAGGGGTCAGCGCCGTCTGCCCCCAGCGCACCATCTGCGCGTAGAGCCAGGCCGCCTGGACCGGCTCCGGGCGCCCTGCCCCTTCACGCCCGACCAGAAGGTACCGGCCGCTTTCGCGCACCTCGCCCTCGGGCGAGATCTTCAGGCGCCCGGTGAGCGAGCGCTTGATCACCTCGGCATCGACGCCAATCCGCTCGGGCTGCGCCAGGATCTGCGCGGCCTCGGTCAGGTTCGCAGGGCTCTCGATGAACTCGGCGCCCTTCACCGCCGCGCGCACCAGGCTAGCGACCACGTCCGGGTGCTTGTCGGCCCAGACCTGCCGAACCGCCAGCACCTTCTCCGCCGCGCGCACCAGGATGTCGGAGACGAAATGCAGGATATGGCCGATGCCGAGATCGACCGCGACCGAATTCCAGGGCGCCCCGACGCAGAACGCATCGACATGGCCGTTGGCGAGACTGTCGACCATGTAAGGCGGCGGCAGCACCACCAGCCGGACATCCTCGTCCGGATCGACGCCGGCCGCCGCCATCCAGAACCGCAGCTGGTAATTGTGGGTCGAGAACGGAAAGGTCATGCCGAAGGTCAGCGGCTCGGCCCCCGCCTTGCGCCTGATGGCAACGACCTTCGCCAGCGCCTTGGCGGTCACGAGCGGATCGAAACGGTCGCCGTCGACCTCCTGCATCAGCGCGGCATGAAGCGCCGGCGACACCGTGATCGCATTGCCGTTGATGCCGAGATTGAAGGGCGCGGCGATCGGCACCTTGACGTGGCCGAGCCCGAGCGAGGACGCGATCGCCACCGGCGCGAGCAGATGCGCGGCGTCGAACAGGCCGATATTGAGTTTGTCGCGGACGTTGGACCAGGACACCTCGCGCACCAGCTCGACGTCGAGGCCCTCGGCAGCGGCAAAGCCCTTGTCGACGGCGACGATCAGGGCTGCGGCATCGACCAGCGGGATGAATCCGATACGGAGGGGAGCGGTCATTTCAGCATCTCCGACGCGGTGATGATCGACTGCGCGATCTCGCCGATCTTTTTCTTTTCGCGCATCGCGGTGGAGCGCAGCAGCACATAGGCCTCGTCCTCGGTGAGGCCCTTCACCTTCATCAGAATGCCCTTGGCCTTCTCGATGATCTTGCGGTCCTCGAGCTGCGACTTGGTGCGCTCCAGCTCCTCCTGCAGCTTGGCGAAAGCGTTGAAGCGGGACACGCAGAGGTCGAGGATCGGCTTGATGCGCTCCTTCTTCAGTCCGTCGACGATGTAGGCGGATACCCCCGCCTCGACCGAGGCCTGGATCGAGGCTGAATCGCTCTGGTCCACGAACATCGCGATCGGCCGCTTCACGGCGCGGCTGACCTGGAACATCGCCTCCAGCACGTCGCGGCTGGGGTTTTCCAGATCGATCAGGATGATGTCGGGGTCGACCGCATAAATACGGGCGAGCAGGCTCTGCATCTCGCGGATATGGACGACCTGCGTGAATCCGGCCTCCCGCAATCCTTCCTCCAGGATCGCGGCCCGGATCGGGCTTTCGTCGACGATCACGATTTTGGGCGACTGTTCGGCGCTCATAGCTCACTCACGGCAGGTGATTCATCCATAGCACGCCGGATCGCCCTGCAAAGGGTTGTAATTATGGGCAATTGGGACTAGCTGCGGCAGGTCCATCAGGCAGATCAGATATGGATCACACGGCTGCGCCCAAGGTCAGCTTCGTGTCGCTCGGGTGCTCCCGAGACAACGAATGTATGCTTTTCGACCCGCGCTGCTCCCAAAAGAAAAAGCCGCCCGAAGGCGGCTGTCATCTGGGCTTGTGCCCTCAGGGAATCTTCGCGCCAACGATCATCTTGTCGAGAAGTGGCACGGCGGCCAGCACCGCCGTCTCGTTGAGGCCGGAGACCGCTAGCCGCACGACGTAAGAATTGCCGTCCTTGTCGAGATCGGCGTAATGCGCGATGACTTCGATCGGCTGGTCCTTCAGGGACGGATTGTCGTAGCGGTTGATGATGACCTTCGGGTTGACCGAGGGAAGCGTGGTGATCTTGGCATTCTTGCCGGATGTCGTCGTCCAATCCCGATCGCCGGCTGCGATCCATTGGACCAATTCGGTCCGATCCTTGTTGTATCTGCCTTCGGCATAGATGATTGCTTCGGCTTTACCGAAGCTCTTCCCGTTAGGCACGAACATTGAGGCGCCGTACTTGAGACTCGCGGCCTCGTCTCTCACCCACCCATCAGGTGCGTTCACGCGTGGCCTGAATTCCGGACACATTCGTTCTTGCCGGTCGCAGACATGGATGATCTTGTCGACTTCGGCCCGCGCCGGAAACATCGCGCCGCAGGAAACGGTAACGAAAGCCAGGCCGAAGATGAAACGGCGCATCGCAGTAAAGCTCCATGGAATCAAGGCAAGAAACAGAACAACAACTAAAACGTGCACGTTCGAGCAATTTATCTCGGCTCGCCACTCGCTCGATCGGAACTAGCTTCCACCATCAGGGGGCCCTCAGTTAGTCGACACCTCCACCTCCCTAGCTACTGGCCGATCGCATCATATTTCCGTGAGTACTGCTTTAGCATCGCACCGCGCACGTTAGTTGTTGAATTTCACCATCGGATCAATTACTTGGATCGCAAATCCGAACAATTGAGCTGAATAGGTCCCAGGCGATATGGACAGAGCGCCGCGTATTTCATTCACGTCACTCGGCTGCCCCAAGGCATTGGTGGATTCCGAGCGCATCATCACGCGCCTGCGCGCGGAAGGTTACGAGCTCGCCCGCAAGCATGACGGGGCCGACATCGTCATCGTCAACACCTGTGGCTTCCTCGACAGCGCCAAGCAGGAATCGCTCTCGGCGATCGGCGAGGCCATGGCCGAGAACGGCAAGGTGATCGTGACCGGCTGCATGGGCGCCGAGCCCGAGCAGATCGAAGAGGCCTATCCCGGCGTGCTCTCCATCACCGGCCCGCAGCAATATGAGAGCGTGCTGGACGCCGTGCACCGCGCGCTGCCGCCGGCGCACAATCCGCACCTCGATCTGGTGCCGCCGCAGGGCATCAAGCTGACGCCGCGCCACTACGCGTACTTGAAGATCTCCGAGGGCTGCAACAACCGCTGCACCTTCTGCATCATCCCGAAGCTGCGCGGCGACCTCGTCTCGCGCCCGGCCAACGACGTGCTGCGCGAGGCCGAGCGCCTGGTCGGCGCCGGCGTCAAGGAGCTGCTGGTGATCTCGCAGGACACCTCGGCCTATGGCGTCGATCTCAAATATGCCGAGAGCCCGTGGAGGGACCGCCAGGTCCGCGCCAAATTTCTCGACCTCGCGCGCGAGCTCGGCGAACTCGGCGCGTGGGTGCGGCTGCAATATGTTTACCCCTACCCGCATGTCGACGAAGTCATCGCGCTGATGAACGAGGGCAAGGTGCTGCCCTATCTCGACATCCCGTTCCAGCACGCGAGCCCCGAAGTGCTCAAGGCGATGAAGCGCCCGGCGGCACAGGACAAGACGCTGGCGCGCATCAAGCGCTGGCGCGAGGAATGTCCCGATCTTGCCTTGCGCTCGACCTTCATCGTCGGCTTCCCCGGCGAGACCGATGCCGATTTCGCCTATCTGCTCGACTGGCTCGATGAAGCCGAGATCGATCGCCTCGGCTGCTTCAAATACGAGCCGGTTGCGGGTGCGACGTCGAACGCGATCGAGAACCCGGTGCCCGAAGAGGTCAAGCAGGAGCGCTACAACGCGCTGATGGCCCGCCAGCAGAAGATCTCCGCGCGCCGGCTGAAACGCAAGGTCGGCACGCGCCAGCAGATCATCATCGATGAGGTCGGCCCGACCGTTGCCAAGGGCCGCTCCAAGGCCGATGCGCCGGAGATCGACGGCGCGGTGTATCTGTCGAGCCGCCGCCCGTTGCGCGTCGGCGAGATCGTCACCGCGAAGATCGAGCGCGCCGACCAGTACGATCTGCACGGCAGCGTCGCGGGGTTCTGACACCCTCCGTCATTGCGAGCGTAGCGAAGCAATCCAGAATCCCTCCGCGGGAACAGTCTGGATTGCTTCGCTACGCTCGCAATGATGTTGTGGATGCTGTCACGCCAGCCATTTCGGCACCCAGCGCTCCGGGCGCGGTGCGCGGGCGAGATCGGCCTTCGCTTCGGCCAGCAGCGCCGCCTCGCCGTGGATGGTCGGGCGCACATCGTATTCGAAGGTCGGCATGACGCGGCCATCGGCATAGAGGCCGAATTTCATCGCGTACCACAGGCCAAGCTCGGGCTGCGCGCGGCGCATCTCCTCGCGCAAGTCCCGCAGCAGGGATTCGATCGAGGCGGCTTCCTCGAACGGCTGCGGACCGCGCGACAGGACGCGCGCCTCGTACTGCTTGCCGACGATCGCCACTTCAAAATGCGTCTTGTCCCAGGGCTTCTTGCCCTTCGGCAGATGCGCCGCAAGCCGCCAGCCGAGTTCGGCCATCAAGCGGTGATTGGCCCAATAATCTTCGCGATCCCGGCTCCATTTTTCCATGAAGCCACGGAAGTCGGGCATATCAGGCGCACCGTCATCACACGCCGTGCTGTCGCCGGCGGCCGGCTGTCCGGCAAGCCATTGCGCGAGCTCGACCGTTTGAGGCTCGACCTCGTCATGCGGCAGCAGGTCGCTCCAGGCCTTGTCGAATCGCTGCGACGTCAGTTTGGCGAGCAACCCGTCGAGGCTCGGCGCGAGCAGCTCGTAATCGCCCTCGGAGCCCAGCCCCACGATCGGCGGATTGTCACGATCGAGGCCGGCGCCATACCAGCCGCCGACGGCCGACCCGTCAGGCAGCCGCATGAACAGCGAAAACCTGTCGCGCAAGGGACTGCCGTCGACAATCGGCGCGGAATCGGAGAACTGGCCCAGCAGGGAGAAACAGCCGACGCTGCCCCAGGGGCGTCCCTTGAGCCAGGCGGCGAAGTCGACCAGCAGCGGAGGCGCTTCGATGCCCGGCGGAAACGCGCCGCGAATGCTGTCGAGATCGATCGGATAAGGGGTGTCGGACAAGGCTGAAAACTATCTGGTTGGTCCCGCTTCTCTTGGTCGGAACGGCCATGCGTCCGGTTCGAACCAATTGGCGTCCATCGATCACAAACGCGCTAGAGGTTCAATGGTTTCCGCGCGGCAATCAGATGACACGCATTCACAACATCAGCATCCGCGCCGGACTAGGCGCGATCGGTATCGCATTGACCTTGCTCACCCATCCGGCTGCCGCGCAATCGGCTGCGCAGGCGCGGCAATGGTGCTTCGGCACCGACAGGGTCAGCGACGAACAGCGCCTCGCGGGCTGCTCGGTGGTGCTGAAAGCCAACCCCTCGCATGCACGGGCGCTCGCCAACCGCGGCGAGACGTTCCGCCGCCAAGGTGACACCGAGCGCGCCGTGGCCGACCTCAACCGCGCCATCGATCTCGATCCCAAGGACGCCATCGCCTGGTACAATCGCGGCATCGTCTATGACGACCTCGGCGATCGCGACCATGCCATCGCCGACTATACGAGCGCGATCCGGCTCAAGCCCGGTGATCCGTTCTACTACAACAACCGCGGCAACTCCTACGCCGGCAAGAACGACTACGCGCACGCGCTCGCCGATTACGATCAGGCGATCAAGCTGGATGCAAAATTCGCACTGGCCTATTACAACCGCGGCTCGGCCTATCGCGAGCACGGCGAGGCCGATCGCGCGCTCGCCGATTTCGACCTGTCGATCAAGCTCGACCCGAATTACGGCCCGGCCTATGGCAACCGTGCTCGCGTCTATCGTGACCGCGGCGACCGTGCCCGCGCGCTGGCCGATTTCGCCAAGTCGCTTCAGCTCTCCCCGAACAACGACCTCGATTTCTATGCACGCGCGAACATGTATTTCGAGACGCATGATTATGCACTTGCGCTCGAGGATTACGACCACGCGATCAAGGCCAATCCGAATTATTCCGGCGTATTCAATTCGCGCTGCATGACGCGCGCGATCGTCGGACGCTTGCAGGAGGCGCTTGCCGATTGCGAGCAGTCGCTGCGGATGCGTCCGGACGATCCCTATACGCTGGACAGCCGCGCCCTCACCCACCTCAAGCTCGGCAATCTCGACGCGGCAATTGCGGACTACGATGCGGCGCTGAGCGCAAAGCCCGGCCTCGACAGCGCGCTTTACGGCCGCGGACTTGCGAAGCGCAAGAAAGGCGACACCGATGGGGCGGAGCGCGACATCGCGGCGGCAAAGGCGATCAACGCCGGCATCGCCGATGTGTTCGCCCATTACGATGCTCAGTGAAGCGGCCGCACATCCAACCTGACCGAAGCACGCCAGGCGGGTGTCGCGCAAAACACCTGCTTGACAAGCCCTGCCGATCGCATGTATTGCCGCGCCCCATGATCAACTCTCGGACCCATCTGCGCCAAGCCATGCGTCGTCGCTCCCGCGACGATGATGGGTTGCGCCATGTCCGACGACGCCGCTGAACACCTGAATTCAGCACAGTTTTCGAGAAGGCCGCACCCGCAAAGTGCGGCCTTCTTGCTTTTCGCGTCCCTTTTCCACCCGCCTCCAGAGGAGTTCGACATGACCACCGCCACCCATCCGTATGACGCGCTGATGGACATCACCGCACGGCCCAAGGCGGTGTTCGTCCGCGGCGCGGGCTCCTACCTCTGGGACGACGGCCGCAAGCGCTATCTCGATTTCGTGCAGGGCTGGGCCGTCAACTGCCTCGGTCACTCCCCGCCCGCAATCGCTGATGCGCTCGCCGCGCAGGCCAAGCGGCTATTGACGCCGAGCCCGGCGTTCTACAACGAGCCGAGCCTCAAGCTGGCGCAGGCGCTGGTCGCAAACAGCGCCTTCGACCAGGTGTTCTTCGCCAACTCGGGCGCGGAAGCCAATGAGGGCGCGATCAAGCTCGCGCGCAAATATGGCAACCTGCACAGAGGCGGCGCGTTCGAGATCATCAGCTTCGAAGGCGGCTTCCACGGCCGGACGCTGGCGACGATGTCGGCCTCGGGCAAGAAGGCGTTCGAGCCGCTGTTCGAGCCGAAGGTATCAGGCTTCAAGAAGGCGAAGCTCAACGACATCGCCTCGGTCGAGAAGCTGATCAACGCCAACACCGTCGCGGTGATGCTCGAGCCGATCCAGGGTGAATCAGGCGTGTGGCTGGCGACCGATCAGTTCCTGAAGGAGCTGCGTGCGCTCACCGAGACGCACGGCCTGCTGCTCATTTTCGACGAGATCCAGACGGGCATGGGCCGGACCGGAAAACTCTTCCACTATGAGCACGCCGGGATTGCGCCCGACATCATGACGCTCGGCAAGGGCATCGGCGGCGGCGTGCCGCTCGCAGCCCTGCTCGCGACCGAACGCGCCTCCTGCTTCGAGCACGGCGACCAGGGCGGTACGTTCAACGGCAACCCGATCATGTGCGCGGCGGGCCTGGCAGTGCTTGAGGAGATCGGCAAGCCGGACTTCCTCAAGTCGGTCACCGAAACCGGGCTGTTGCTGGAAAGCGAGTTGCAGAAGGTCTCGGCTCGGCACGGGCTCGGCGGCGTGAGGGGACGCGGGCTGCTGCTCGCGCTCGACCTCAAGCTGCCGATCGCGCCCGGGATCGTCGCGCAGGCGTTCGAGGCCGGCGTGCTGCTGAACGCGCCGCAGGTGGACACGCTGCGCTTCATGCCGGCGCTGAACGTCACGAAGGGAGAGATCGCCGAGATGATCGATTGTCTCGACGGAATTTTGACCAAGGCCGGCGCGGCAAGACGGGTGGCGTAGGACAAGTCTCGTGCCCCGGACGCAGCGCAGCGCCCCTTCGGCGGTGCGCTGCAGAGCCGGGGCCCATCTCCCCGCAGCGTCGCGTGCCCCTTCTGGGTCCCGGCTCTGCGCAGCAGCGTAAGAACGCTGCGGCGCGTCCGGGACACGGGGCGGATGATGGTGAAGGAATTAAGGCTTCAAGATCGACGCACCCGTGGTCTTGCGGCTCTCGAGATCGATATGGGCCTTCGCGGCATCCTTCAGCGCGTAGGCGTGGTTGATCGGCACGTGGAGCTTGCCGTTGATGACGGCGGCGAACAGCGTGTCGGCGCCTTCCAGGAGTTCCGCGCGCGTACCGACATAGTCGTTGAGCTTCGGCCTCGTCGCGAACAGCGAGCCGTGATTGTTGAGCTCGGCGATCGAGAACGGCGGCACGGGACCTGACGCGTTACCGAAGGAGACGAACATGCCACGCGGCTTCAGGCAGGACAGCGAGCCCGGGAAGGTCGCCTTGCCGACGCCGTCATAGACGACGTCGCAGCCCTCGTTGCGGCTGATCTGTTTCACGCGCGCGACGAAGTCCTCCTCATTGTAGAGGATGACGTGGTCGCAGCCATTGGCCTCGGCGAGTTCGGCCTTCTCGCGCGAGCCGACCGTGCCGATGACGTGGGCCCCGAGTGCCCGAGCCCATTGGCAGGCGAGCAGGCCGATGCCGCCGGCCGCGGCGTGGATCAGCACGCGGTGATGCGGCTCGACCCTAAAAGTCTTGTGCAGGAGATACCAGACGGTCAGCCCCTTTAGCATCAGCACGGCGCCCTGCTCGTGCGTGATGTGATCGGGCAGCTTGACCAGCTTCTCCCAGGGGATGTTGCGCTCGCCGGTATAGGCACCGAGATTGTGATAGTAGGCGACGCGGTCGCCCGGATGGAAATGCGTCACGCCGGGCCCAACCGCGACCACCTCGCCCGAGGCCTCGTTGCCGGCGATGAAGGGCAGCCCCGGCGCCTTGTAGAGGCCGGTGCGATAATAGACGTCGATGAAGTTCAGGCCGACCGCATGCTGGCGGATGCGCACTTCGCCCGGGCCGGGCGCCGGCACGTCGATGCTCTCATAGACCAGGGCTTCGGGGCCCCCGACCTTGTGCACACGGACCGCTTTGGTCATCGCCTGACCTCCTCTTCTCGCCGCCAAGCGAAAGACATCGCGCCCGTCTTGTCAACTCGACGCCGGCTGGAGCGCCTAAACCGACGGCTTGCCGGGTTTCCTGCGGTTGCGCTTGGCCAGCACGTTGAAGAATTCGACAGCCGCCGAGAACGCAATTGCGAAGTAGATATAGCCGCGCGGGATGTGGAATTGGAAACCGTCCGCAACCAGCGCGACGCCGATCAGCACCAGGAATGCCAGTGCCAGCATCTTGGTGGTCGGATGCTCCGCGACGAATCGCGACACCGGCCCCGACGAAATGTACATGATCAGGCAGGCGATCACGACCGCCGCGATCATGATCTCGATGTCCTGCGCCATGCCGATCGCGGTGATGATCGAGTCCAGCGAGAACACGATGTCGATGACGATGATCTGGACGATCACCCAGAAGAAGGCGCTGCCGCCGGATTTCTCATCGCCCTCGCCGTCATCCGCCTCGACCTCGGCATGGATCTCGTGCGTCGCCTTCGCGATCAGGAACAGGCCGCCGCCGATCAGGATCAGGTCGCGCCACGAGAAGTCGTAACCCTGGAACGAAAACACCGGCGCGGTCAGGCCGATCAGCCAGACCAAGAGGCTGAGCAGGATGATGCGGAACACCAGCGCCAGCGCCAGCCCGATCTGGCGGGCGCGATGCGCCTGCTTCTCCGGGATGCGCGAGACGATCACCGACAGGAAGATGACGTTGTCGATGCCGAGCACGATCTCGAGCGAGGTCAAGGTGAGAAGCGCGGCCCACGCCTCGGGGCTGGTCAGCAGATGCATCATGCGAAGGATCTTGCCAGCCGTATCAACGCGTCGCTGAAGCTGATCCATAGCGCGATGGCGCAGAGTGCGACCGTCACGCCGGTGCCGACGCGGAAATCCACCTCCAGCGTGTAGAGGGAGAGCAGCGCCCAGAGCGCGATCAGCGACATCGTCAGCCAGCGCAGCCGCACGACGCGCACCGGATGCAGCACGTGGAACGGCACGAAGGTCAGCACGACGAGCGCAGCCACCAGCAGCGTCGACCACAGCGGCGGCCAGTGCAGCAGGAACAGATAGAACGCCGCCGCATTCCACAGCGCCGGGAAGCCGCGGAAATGATTGTCGTCCGCCTTCATGCGCAGATCGGCGAAATATAATGCACTGGTGACGATGATGGCGACGCCGAGCAAGGGAGCTGCGACCGGCAGCAACAGCCCGCTCGCCACGATCGCGTAGGCGGGCACGAAGACATAGGTGACGAAATCGACCACGAGGTCGAGCACGTCGCCCGACCAGTTCGGCTGCACGTTCTTGACATCGAGCCGGCGCGCGATCGGACCGTCGATCGCGTCGATGATCAGGGCGACGCCCAACCATTGAAACATCGCCGCCCAGTGCTCGCGCACGGCCTCCAGCATTGCGAGCAGCGCGATCGCCGCGCCGAAGGCGGTGAAGATGTGCACCGTGAAGGCCGCGGCGCGGATCGCCGGTCTCGGCTTCAGGGAATCCTGCTGGGTATCCATGGCTTCTGCTATCAGAACGGGACCGGTTTGCACATAAGCCATTGCGCCGCCCGGTCGCACAATTCGTCATAAAATCAGGCAAAATCAGCGGGCTTGAATTTGCCGCGGGGCGTGTCATTTGTCGTTCCATGACAGACGCATCGACACACTTTGACGCGGCCGTGATCGGCGGTGGACCGGCCGGACTTGCGGCGGCCATCGCATTGGCGCAGGCCGGGGCGCGGACCGCATTGGTGGCGCGACGCGTGCCCTATGCCGACAACCGGACCACCGCGCTGCTGGGTGCCTCTGTCGATCTCCTGGAGACGCTCGATGTCTGGCCGCGCTGCAGGGACAAGGCTGCCGCGCTCGAGATCATGCGGCTCGTCGACGACACCGGCCGGCTGTTCCGCGCGCCGGAGGTCCGGTTCTCCTGTCACGAAATCGCACTCGATGCCTTCGGCTACAACATCGACAACCGCTCGCTGATGCTGGCGCTGGAAGAGCGCGCGGCCGAGCTGCCCAACCTCACCCGCTTCGATGACGAGGCCGAGAGCGTTGTCATCGAAGCCGATGACGTCGCAATCCGTACGGCCTCCGCGCAATTCCTGTCTGCCCGCCTCGTGGTCGGCGCCGACGGCCGGCATTCGCTGTGCCGGGAGGCCGCCGGCATTGCGGTGACGCGGCGCGAGCTGACGCAGACCGCGCTGACCTTCAACGTCGGCCACACGCGGCCGCATCGCAACGTCTCGACCGAGTTCCACACACCGCACGGTCCCTGCGTGTTCGTCCCCCTGCCCGGCGACCGCTCCAGCATCGTCTGGGTCTCGGCTCCAGCCGAGGCTGAACGGCTCCGCGGCTTGAGCGACGCGGAGCTGTCCGCCGAGATCGAGAAGCAGTCGCATTCGATCCTCGGACGCATGACGGTGGAGCCCGGCCGCAACCTGTTCCCGCTGGCGATCGAACGGCCCAAATCCTTCGGCCGCGACCGCATCGCGCTGGTCGGCGAGGCCGCTCATGTGGTGCCTCCCATCGGCGCCCAGGGCCTCAATCTCGGCCTGCGCGATGCCGCCGACATTGCTCGGCTCGCCGCCGAGGCCATCGCATCGGGCGAGGATCCCGGCGCGGACGAGGTGCTCAAGCGCTACGACCGCGCACGGCGCCCGGACATCCTGAGCCGGACGTATGCGATCGACATCGCCAACCGCTCCCTGCTCAACGATTTCCTGCCGCTCCAGCCGGTCCGTGCCGTCGGCATGCACCTGCTCGGTGCCATCGGCCCACTCAGGCGCTTTGCGATGCGCGAGGGCCTGACGCCGACCTGGCGAAAATAGCGTCTCTCACGGAAACGCCAGCCGCCCGGTCTGGATCGCCCACATCACGCTGGTCAGCGTGACCACGGACGCAAACGTCCCGAGCAGCACCGCGACGGAGGCGGATTCGATCCAGGCATCGTTCTGCCGCGCGATGACGAACACGTTCAGCGCCGGCGGCAGCGAGGCCATCAGCACGGCGGTCGCGGCCCAGGGCTGCGCGAACGGGCCGAATGCCAGCATCAGGCCGAATGCGGTGAGCGGATGGATCAACAGCTTCACCGCAATCACGCCCGGGACCTCCCACGGGACGCGGTCGAACGGGCGCAGCGCCACGGTCACGCCGAGCACGAACAACGCGGTCGGCGCGGCCGCGTTCTGGAGGAAGGTGATGGTGCGGTCGAGCGCGACCGGCAGCTCGATATGCAGCGCCGCCACGGCCGCACCGAAACACGCCGACATGATCAGCGGGTTGAGCACGATCTGCTTCAGCACGACGCCGAAGGCATGGACCAGCGAGGGATGATCGCGGTCGGACAGCTCGATCAAGAGCGGCACGATCGTGAACAGGAAGATGCTGTCGCAGCAAAAGATCAGCGCGGTCGGCGCCGACGCCTTCGGCCCGAGCACCGCCAGCGCCAGCCCCGGGCCCATATAGCCGATATTGCCGTAGCCGCCGGACAGGCCCGCGAGCGTCGCCTCGCGCAGCGACAGCCGGCCGAAAACCTTGCCGACGACGAGCGCCAGGGTGAACGCCGCGACCGTCGAGAGCGTCGTCGCGATCAGGAACGGCGGGTTGTTCAATTCCGCAAACGGCGTCTTCGACATGATCGCGAAAAGTAGCGCCGGCAGCGACACGTAGAGCAGGAAGAAGTTCATCCAGGCGAGCCCCGATTCCGGCAGGGACTTGAGCTTGCCGCAGGCGAAACCAACGAAGATCAAGCCGAAATAAGGCAGCGCCAGATTGAGGATATCGACCATTGATGAAGTGTTTTCTGAAGACTTGGGGGCTATCCGCCCCGGAAGCGGGGGCTAATTCCAGATGAGGGCACTAGCATCGGCCACAATCCTGGTCTATCGACGGGGAATGATTAAAGCGCGGACCGCCAAATTCCAGATCGGACAGGTCGTACGCCACCGGATCTTCTCGTTCCGGGGCGTGATCTTCGACATCGATCCGGAATTCAACAACACCGAGGAGTGGTGGCTGTCGATTCCCGAGGAGGTGCGGCCCCACAAGGACCAGCCGTTCTATCACCTGCTCGCGGAGAATGCGGAGTCCGAGTACGTCGCCTATGTGTCCGAGCAGAACCTGCTGCCCGACGATTCCGGCGAGCCGATCCGGCATTCCCAGGTCGCCGAGATCTTCATCAAGGACAAGACCGGCGGCTATCGCCCGCGCAATCCGTCGCTGAACTGATCTTCGCCGGGACCCAACGGCCCAGTAAAAAAGGCGCTCCAGGTGAGCGCCTTTTTCATGTCCGGGATTAAGCCCCGATTACTTCGAAGCGGTCGGAGGTGCGCCGGGCGCGCCACCCTGCTGCTCGAGCTTCTTGCGCTGCTCGTCGGCCTTCTTCTGAAGCTCTTCCTGGAGCTTCTTCTGGGTTTCCTCGAACACCTTCGGATCGGTCGGCGGACCGTCATAGGCCTTCTGGAATTCGCCGGCGAGCGGCAGCGGCAGGGTCAGCGGCGCGCCGTTGGCGTTGATCGCCTGGACGACGAGGTTCTGGCCCTTCTTCATGTTGGCGATGAGCTCGGGCGTCGCCTCGTAGTCGGACATGCAGCCGTTCTGGAAGCAGATCACGTACGGGCTCTGCAGCGGCGCGTTGCTGTCGACGATGATGCGGGTGCCGTGCACGAGCTGCATGCCGAGCGGCAAGGTCACGCGCAGGATCTTCTTGGGCTCGCCTTCCGGCTCGATGATCACGGCGGCGATGACCGGCTGGCCCGACTCGATGCGGCCGTCCTTGCCGGTGAAGCAGACCTGCTTGGCGTTGGCGTCCTGGCCCTTGAGGCAGAACTTGGTCCAGGGGGCGTAGATCAGCTGGATCTGCTGATCCGCCGGCTGGGCCGCGCCCTGCTGCGCCGGAGCGCCCTGGGCGGGAGCCTGCTGCGCCGGCTGGGCCTGGGCCGGAGCCTTGGGGGCCGCCTTGGGAGCAGCTTTCGGAGCCGGGGCCGCCTTGGGAGCGGCGGGTGCACCAGGCGCCGGCGCCGGAGTCTGGGCCTCGGCGGTAAACGGAACGGCCAACGCCGTCGCCGTCAACAAGGCGAGAAGTCGCCCGCGCGGCCGGACGGACGCGGCCAAGTAACGGAAATTCATTGCGGAAAACCCTTTCTGAACGGGAAGCGCCCGAACCGCTCCGAAGCGACGAACCTAGCCGCGTTGGGCGCGGCTCTCTCCCCGTCAAATGAGGCGGATAAGTGACGGGCTCGACGCTCTTGCGCGATCGGGTGCCTTCTTAACGTGGCCGACGAAAAGATCAATGCCGACAAGCGTCTTTGACCGCCTTGGTGGCAGCGCCCCACCAAATTCCCTGTGATAGGATTCAGGCGCGCCGATCCTCGAATCAACGTGTGCAAATGTTCATGTTCCAGCGCCTTCTCGAGGGCTCCGGCGTCCGCCTTTGCGTCCTAGCCGCGGCCGTCGGGCTATGGGCAACCGGCGCACGGGGCGAGCAGGCCCACGCCATCGCCATGCACGGCAAGCCGGCGATGGCCGTCGATTTCACCCACATGCCCTACGCCGACCCTGATGCGCCCAAGGGCGGCCGGCTGACCTGGGGCATCCTCGGCACCTTCGACAGCCTCAATCCCTTCATCGTGAAAGGCCTGGCCGTGCAGCCGATCCGCAACTACGTCGTCGAAAGCCTGCTCGCGCGCGGCCAGGACGAGCCGTTCACGCTCTACGGCCTGCTCGCCAGGTCAGTCGAGACCGACGACGAGCGGAGCTTCGTCACGTTCCGCCTCGATCCCCGCGCCCGCTTCTCCGACGGCAAGCAGGTCACGGCCGAGGACGTGCTGTTCTCCTGGGAGCTGCTGCGCGACCACGGCCGCCCCAACCACCGGCAATATTACGCCAAGGTCGCCAGGGCCGAGGCGAGCGATCCCCTCACCGTCCGCTTCGAACTCACTGGTGCCAACGACCGCGAGCTGCCGCTGATCCTCGGCCTGATGCCGATCCTGCCCAAGCACGCCGTCGATGTCGCGACCTTCGAGGAGACGACGCTGACCGCCCCGGTGGCATCGGGCCCCTATCGCGTCACGGCGGTGAAACCCGGCGCCAGCGTGACGCTGACGCGCAATCCCGATTATTGGGGCCGGGACCTGCCGATCAATCGCGGGCTCTACAATTTCGACGAGGTCAGGCTCGACTATTTTCGCGAGGCCAACGGCCAGTTCGAAGCCTTCAAGCGCGGCCTCTATGACTTCCGCGTCGAGCACGAGCCGCTGCGCTGGCACGACGGCTATGATTTTTCAGCCGCCAAAAGCGGCGAAGTGATCCGCGACACCATCAAGCCAGGCGTGCCGCAGCCCTCGGAATTCCTGGTGTTCAACACGAGGCGCCCGATCTTCGCCGACATCCGCGTGCGCCAGGCACTGACACTTTTGTTCGATTTCGAGCTGGTCAACCGCAACTACTTTTTCGGACTCTATTCGCGCGTCGCCGGCTATTTCGCAGGCTCCGACCTATCCGCCTATGGCCATCCCGCGGACGCGCGCGAGCACGAACTGCTCAAACCCTTCGCCGCACAAATTCGGCCCGACATCATGGACGGCAGTTATCGCCTGCCAGTGACCGACGGATCGGGACGCGACCGCACCACGCTGCGCGCGGCGCTGAAGCTGTTGTCGGAGGCCGGCTACGATCTCGACGGCACCGTGCTGCGCAATCGCACGACCAAGGCGCCCTTCACCTTCGAGATGCTGGTCACGACCCGCGACCAGGAGCGCATCGCGCTCGCCTTCCAGCGCGACCTCAAGCGTGCCGGCATCGAGCCGAGCGTGCGAACGGTCGATCCCGTGCAGTTCGACCAGCGCCGGCTCGGCTACGAGTTCGACATGATCCAGAACCGCTGGGACCAGTCGCTGTCGCCCGGCAACGAGCAATATTTCTACTGGGGCAGCGCCGCCGCCGACAATCCGGGGACCCGCAACTACATGGGCGCGAGGGATCCGGCGGTCGATGCCATGATCGCCGCACTGCTCGAGGCCCGTGAACATACGGCCTTCGTCTCGTCGGTGCGGGCGCTCGACCGCGCCTTGATCGCGGGCTTCTACACAATCCCCCTGTTTAACGTATCCGAACAATGGATCGCGCGCTGGAATCGGATAGAACGGCCCAAGGCCACTTCGCTGTCCGGCTATCTGCCGGAGACCTGGTGGTCGAAGGGGCAGCCTCCAGCGACTCAGGCAAAGTGACGCCGTGAACCAGCCAGCCGTATCGCCGACGCTCGACACGTTGTTTCAGCGCACGCTGATGCGGCAGCCGCACGCGCCCGCTCTGCTCGATCCCCTCAACAAGGCCCGCGTGACCGGGCACCAGCCGCGGCGAATGACCTATGCCGAGGCTGACACGGCCATCGAGGCGCTGTCGGCCTATTTCGTCGAATCGGGCCTGCCGGCCAATTCCGTCATCGCGATCCAGCTGCCTGCCACCGTCGAGTTCGTGCTCACCGTGCTTGCCGCCCATCGCGCCGGCCTCGTCGTCGCCGTGCTGCCGCTGCTCTGGCGCCATGCGGAACTGACCGCGGCGCTGAACCGCACCGCGGCGCGCGCCATCGTCACCATGAGCACAGTCGACGGCGTCAGCTACGCCGATCTGGCCATGCACGCGGCCGCCGAAGCCTTCTCGATCCGTCACGTCTGCGGGTTCGGCACCGACCTGCCCGAGGGCATGGCTTCGCTCGACGAGGTGCTGGCCCGCCCGCCCGGCACCACGCGCGCCGTAATCCAAGACGGCCGCAAGGCGGCGATGATCTCCTTCGACGTCACCGCGGAAGGTTTTCGCCCCGTCCCGCGGCCGCATTTCAGCCTGATCGCCGGCGGCCTTGCGATGTCGCTCGAAGCCGACATCAGGCAGGGCGCGACGGTGATGGCCGCGTTCACGCCGATGTCGTTCGCGGGCCTCGCCTCCTCGCTCGCGGTGTGGCTGCTCTCCGGCGGCGCGCTGGCGCTGCATCATCCCTTCGAGACCGAGGTACTGGAGCGGCAGATCAACGAGCACGAATGCGAGGTGCTGATCGCGCCGGCGCAGCTCGCGCTACGGCTCGGCGATGCCGATTTGGCGGCGCGGATGCCGACCTTGCGCAACGTCGTCGGCCTCTGGCGCGCGCCGGAGCAGGTGGCGGCGAGCGATGCCTGGATCGCGCCGCATGCGCCGCTGACCGACGTCTATCTTTTCGGCGAGGCCGGCCTGTTCGGCGCCCGCCGTGGCGAGGACGGCATGCCTGTTGCGGTGATGCCGGGGCCGCACGGCGCACCGCGCGAACAATCCGGCTCCTCCATCGCCGGCGAGATTCTGTTGACGCCGAAGGGCACGCTCGGCCTGCGCGGGGCGATGGTGCCGATCGCGGCCTATGCGCCGCCGCAGCCGGTCGGCGACACCCTGACGGCGCAGCCGCCGCGCGACTATGTCGACACCGGCTATGCCGCCCGGCTCGACCGTCCAAGCGGCGCGATCTGCATTACCGCGCCGCCCTCCGGAATCATGGCTGTCGGCGGCTACCGCTTCCTCTCCAACGACCTCCAGGAATGGGCGCGGCGCCTCGGCCAGGGCGCCCTGCTCACCGCGCTGCCCGACCGGCTCTCGGGACACCGGCTGGCGGGCCGCGCCCAGGACAATGCCCGCGCCCGCGAGGCGCTCAGCGAGCTCGGGCTTAACCCCCTGATGGTCGAGGCTTTTCGCGACCGCTCCGGTCCGGTCTAGGCGCAGTTTCGGCGCTTCCGTTGACGCAGCATTAAGGCGGCTAAACTAGATTGCGCAGCATCTGTTGCGTGATCAGAGTTTTTTGATGTCCCAGGCGGGCCCGATCCTGTTTGTGTCCAATGCCGGGCGGCCGGCCTTCATTGCGGCGCTGGACGAGGCCCGGCTCTTTCCCGTGGTCGACACCGACTGGGCCGGCGCGGCGCGCGCGGTCGAGCAGGTGCAGCCGGCTGCGGTTCTTGCCGCGATGCATGGTGGACATGAGCCGCACCTGGCGCTGCTCGCGAAGAAGATCGCCGATCAATCGCTCTACCTGCCCTTCGTGGCGCTCGATGCGCCAGGCACGCTCCCGCACAACGCCTTGCCCTTCTCCTCGCGCGGCGGCAATTCCGACCGCCTGATCGCGCGGCTTCGCGCCGCGCTGCGCGTGCGCACGCTGCATGCGACGGTGCTGCGCCGGTTGCCGGAAGTGAAGGTCGCGCTGCCGGAGGCCGATCCCGCCCGCGATGCCACCGTGCTCCTGATCGGCCGCGGTGCGGCCTATCCCGCCCTCTCCGTCGCCCTCGGTGAACGGGCCGGCGTCATCGGCGCGCTCTCGATCGAGGCCGCGGCAAAACATCTCAATACCCGCGACCTCGACGGCGTCGTGCTGGCCGAGGGTTTCACGGCGCGCGTGACCGATGCCTTCCTCACGGTGCTCGCCGAGGACACCCGCTTCCGCAGCCTGCCCGTTGTCGTCACCGCACACCAACTGACGCAGACCTACGACCTGCCCAATCTCGAGCTGATCCCGGGCGAGCCGGCGACGGTCGCAGCCAACGCGCTGCCCTTGATCCGCCAGCACGCGATGGAAGCGCAGCTGAGCCGCACGCTGCGCTCGATCGACGCCGGTGGCTGGCTCGATCCGCGCAGCGGCCTGCTCACGGTGGAAGCCTTTGCCCGCGATTTCTCCAAGGCGGTCGACCAGGCACTCGCCCGCGGCGGCGGCCTCTCCGTCGCGCGTTTCGCCTTCGACCCCAATAATCCCCGCGCCCAGCTCGATGCCGCGCGCATCCTGAGCCGTCTGATGCGGCAGATGGATTTTGGCGCGGCGCAGAAGGACGGCTCGGTCATCGTCGTGTTCGCGGAGACCGACTTCCGCACCGCTCACATGATCGCGCGCCGCCTATCCGCGGTGATGCGGCACACCTCGAACGGCAAGCACGAGATGCGCAGCGATCCCGTCGTCAGCGTGGACTCGCTGTCGCCGTCGGATACGGCACGGTCGCTGCTTGGGCGGCTGTCGGCCGACGCCTCGCGCGCGGCGTCGTAGCCACAACCTCGCTGCCGTAGGGTGGGCAAAGGCGCGTAGCGCCGTGCCCACCATTTTCAACAACGACGAAACTCGTGGGCACGCTCCGCTTTGCCCACCCTACGGTAGCTCGTGCTAGCCGCCGCCATTCGTCCCTGGTTTGGCGTTGGTCGCCAGAGCGGGAGTAGGCGCGGCCAGGAGAAATCCGACAGAGTCATTCAGAAGTTCGTGGGCGCGGTCGACGATGTCGTCCAGGGAGATCGTCTTCGTGAACATGCGCTGCGCTTCAGCCAGCAACTGCTCGCGGGTCGGCATGCTGGCCAGACGCAAATCGGCACGCTGCTGCAACAGGGTGATCGCGTCCCGCACCGACAATTCGGTCTCATGGATCGACGTCCTGATCGCCTGCGCGATGTGCTCGGGATTGAAGCGGGCAGCGAGCTGCTCGGCCGCCTGCTTGACCACGCGCGAGCCCAACCGGTGCTCGTTGCGAAGAACCAGCTTCGGGGGCGCTTTCAAATCCCGGACGATCCCGAACCAGGACAGGACCACCAGGATATAATAAGTGAAGTCGATCTCGTACCAGTAGAAGCCCTGCCGGGCGCTGGCCTGATAGGCGTGGTGATTGTTGTGCCACCCCTCGCCCATCGTGAAGAAGGCGAGCAGCCAATTGTTGCGGGAGTCGTCACCGGTCACATAGCGCCGGCGGCCGTGCACATGCGCGAGGGAATTGATGCAGAAGGTGGCGTGATACACCAGCACGGTGCTCCAGAGGAATCCGACCACGAGTCCCGACCATCCGGCGATCAGGAAGCAGAGGCCCGCGAGCACGAATGCCGGCAGAAGCTCGAGTTTGTGCAGCCACATCAACTCGGGATAGGCCGCCAGATCCGACACCTTCACGAGGTCGGTCGCATCGTGCTGCCGGTAGAAGATCCAGCCGAGATGGCTGTAGACGAAGCCCTTGTGCCGGGGTGAATGCACGTCCTTCGCTGTATCCGAGTGAAGATGATGATGGCGATGCTTGGCGGCCCACCACAGCACGCTCTTCTGGGCGCTGCTCTGGGCCAGGAAGGCCAGGATGAACTGAAACACCCGGCTGGTCGCGTAGGAGCGATGCGAGAAATACCGATGATAGCCGGCCGTGACCCCGAACATGCGCAACCAGTACAGAACCACGCATATGGTAACGGCTTGCCACGAGATGCCCGACCAGATCGCCGCGACGCATCCCAGGTGGACCAGTACGAACGGCAGGACCTGCGGATACATGACGTCGTCGTGCTCGTCGTCGTTGTCCAGGCCTGAATCGATATTGATAGACAAACTTGCGACCTCAATCTTTTCAAAGGGCGGGTACAAAAAACCCGCGGCCGGTAAACCAGTCGCGGGTCGCACGAACCATAGGCTCTGTGACGGGGCCAAGTCGTTTGGCCGAAACTCCACGAATCGAACATGGCTGTTGTTCGAGCATTCCGCAAGTGGCCAGATGTCGCTGTTTTCGTATCCAAATACCGCGTGACCGGGCCCGGGGAGCCCCTACGCCGCCTTCTTGCTCTCGGCGAGCTGCGCCAACTGCCGCATGATTTCGGTGGTTCCGGCGAGACGCTCTTCCGGAGTCTCCCAGTCCTGTAAAAATACCACCTTCATGTCGGGCCGCACCTTGGCAGCCTGGCCATGGCTCTTGATGAACGACACCAGCCGTTCGGGATGGGCGAACGAGTTGTCGCGGAAGGCGATGACGGCGCCCTTCGGGCCGGCGTCGATCTTGCCGACATTGGCCCTGCGGCAGAACGCCTTGATCGCGGCAACCTTGAAGAGGTAACGCACCTCGTCCGGCAGCACGCCGAAACGGTCGCGCATCTCGGCGCCAAAATTCTCGATCTCCTCCTCGGTGTCGAGATCGGCGAGGCGCCGGTACAGCGACAGCCGCACCGAGAGGTCGCCGACATAGTCCTCCGGAATCAGCACGGGCATGCCGATGGTGATCGACGGCGACCAGCGGTCGGCGGCGGGCTCGGAGACGCCGGCCTTGAGGTTGACGATCGCCTCCTCCAGCATCGACTGGTAGAGTTCGAAGCCGACTTCCTTGATGTGGCCGGACTGCTCTTCGCCGAGCAGGTTGCCGGCGCCGCGGATGTCGAGGTCGTGCGAGGCAAGCTGGAAGCCCGCCCCCAGCGTCTCCAGCGATTGCAGCACGGTCAGCCGGCGCTCGGCCTGCGCCGTGATCTTCTGCTGCGCCGGCAACGTGAACAGCGCGTACGCCCGCAGCTTGGAGCGGCCGACGCGGCCGCGGAGCTGATAGAGCTGGGCGAGGCCGAACATGTCGGCGCGATGCACGATCAGCGTGTTGGCGTTGGGAATGTCGAGGCCGGATTCCACGATCGTGGTCGACAGCAGGATGTCGAACTTGCCGTCGTAGAACGCGGTCATGATGTCCTCGATCACGGCGGGCGGCATCTGCCCGTGCGCGACCGCGACCTTCATCTCCGGCACGTTCTTGTCCAGGAAGTCCTTGACCTCGGCGAGGTCGTCAATGCGCGGCACCACATAGAATGCCTGGCCGCCGCGGTAACGCTCGCGCAACAGCGCCTCGCGGATCATCAGCGGATCGTGCGGAGCGACGAAGGTACGGACCGCCAAGCGGTCGACCGGGGGCGAGGCAATGATCGAGAGCTCGCGAACGCCGGTGAGCGCCAGCTGCAGCGTGCGCGGGATCGGCGTTGCCGACAGCGTCAGCACGTGCACCTCGGAGCGCAGCGCCTTCAGCCGCTCCTTGTGGGTGACCCCGAAATGCTGCTCCTCGTCGACGATGACGAGGCCAAGATCGCGGAATTTGATCGCCTTGCCGAGCAGCGCATGGGTGCCGACGACGATGTCGACCGAGCCATCGGCGATGCCCTTCTTGACCTCGTTGAGCTGCTTGGTCGCGATCAGGCGCGAGGCCTGTGCCACGTTCACCGGAAAGCCCTTGAAGCGCTCGGTGAAGGTCTTCGCGTGCTGGCGCGCCAGCAGCGTGGTCGGCACCACGACGGCGACCTGCTTGCCCTCGAGCGCCACGGCAAACGCCGCGCGCAACGCCACCTCGGTCTTGCCGAAGCCGACGTCGCCGCAGATCAACCGGTCCATCGGGCGGCCGAGTTCGAGGTCCTTCAGGGTGGACTCGATCGCACCCAGCTGGTCCTCCGTCTCATCATACGGGAAGCGCGCACAGAACTCGTCGTAGAGGCCCGGCTGCACCGGCAGCTTGGGCGCCTCGTGCAGATGGCGCGCGGCGGCGATCTTGATCAATTCGCCCGCGATCTCGCGGATGCGGTTCTTGAGCTTCGCCTTGCGGGTCTGCCAGCCGCCGCCACCGAGGCGATCGAGCTCGACCGTGGTCTGGTCGGAGCCATAGCGCGACAGCAGCTCGATGTTCTCGACGGGCAGGAACAGTTTTGTTTCGGCGGCATAGTGCAGTTCGAGACAGTCATGCGGCGCGCCGGCGACGTCGAGGGTCTGCAGGCCGACGAAGCGACCGATGCCGTGGTCGACGTGGACGACGATGTCGCCGGCCGAAAGGCTCGTGATCTCCGAGATGAAATTGTCGAGCTTGCGGCTCGCCTTGCGGGGCCGCACCAGGCGATCACCGAGGATGTCCTGCTCGCTGATCAGCGCGATCTCGTCGGTCTCGAAGCCGCTTTCGAGGCCGAGCACGGCGAGCATGGTCTCGTTGCGCGGGGTCGCCTGCACCGTGCGCCAGGTGTTGACGCTGGTGGTGTGGGTCAGCTTGTGGTCGCGCAGCATCGAATTCATGCGATCGCGCGAGCCTTCGCTCCACAGCGCGATCACGACCTTCTTGCGCTCGGCATGCAGCGCCATCACGTGGCTGACGACGGACTCGAACACGTTGACCGTGGTGTCATTGCGCTCCGGCGCGAAGTCGCGGCCCTTGCGGGCGCCGGCGTCGACGACACTCGTCCCGTCGGCCGGGACAGAGAACTGCGTCAACCGCACCAGCGGCATCGTGCTTTCGCGCTTGGTCCACTCTTCGTCCGTGAGATAAAGCCGGTCCGGCGGCAGCGGCTTGTAGATGGCGCCGCCGGCTGGATGCTCCATGCCATCGCGGCGGGCCTCGTAATAGTCCTGGATCTGCTTGAAGCGCTCGCGGATGGCGTCCTCG
The DNA here is from genome assembly GCF_054185205.1 of Bradyrhizobium sp. 14AA. Classification (NCBI taxonomy): domain Bacteria; kingdom Pseudomonadati; phylum Pseudomonadota; class Alphaproteobacteria; order Hyphomicrobiales; family Nitrobacteraceae; genus Bradyrhizobium; species Bradyrhizobium sp. 14AA. The sequence continues at coordinate 203,376 of NZ_JAVAYM010000015.1, forward strand.
GCCTGCGGCTCGATCGCGACGGTCGCGCCTTGCAGATAGTCGAACAGCGTGTCCATCCGGTCCTGGAACAGCGGCAGCCAGTGCTCCATGCCGGGATGACGGCGGCCTTCGCTGACCGCCTCGTACAGCGCATCGTCGCGCTCGGGCGCGCCGAACTCGGCGACATAGCCCATGCGGAAGCGGCGGATGGTGTCGGTGACGAGCTGGAATTCCGAGATCGGCACCAGATCGAGCGCGCGCATATCGAGCAGCGTGCGCTGGGTCTCGGCGTCGAAGGTGCGGATCGATTCCAGGCTGTCGCCGAAGAAGTCAAAGCGGACCGGCTGCTCGAGGCCCGCCGGAAACAGATCCAGAATGCCGCCGCGCACGGCATATTCGCCAGGCTCGCGCACGGTCGAGGAGCGGTTGTAGCCGTTGTGCTCGAGCCAGGCGACAATGGTGTCCATCGGCACGACGTTGCCGGGCGCAACCGACAGCGCCTGCGCGGCAACGAGCTCGCGTGCGGGAACGCGCTGCACGATGGCGTTCACCGTCGTCAGCACGATCAGCGGCTTGTCGCTGCCGGTCAGGGAGGCCAGCCGCGCCAGCGTCGTCAGGCGTTGCGCCAGGATGCCGCCATGCGGCGAGACGCGGTCATAGGGCTGGCAGTCCCAGGCCGGGAAGATCAGCACCGGCAGATCGGGCGCGAAGAATTGCAGGGCGCGTTCGAGCTGCTGCATACGCGGGCCATCGCGGCAGACCACGGCAAGGCTCACGGCCGGCTTCTTCGGGCGCGCCGCGAGGGCGCGGGCGAGATCGGAGACGACCAGGCCCTCGGCGCCTTCCGCGACATTGGCAAGCGTCAGCGCGCGGCCGGGCGTGAGCAGCTCGGCCGGAGATTTCATTCCCTGCTTCATACGTCGCGGTCCGCGATCGGATAGGCCTTGATGCGGGCGAACAACGCGCCGGTGACATCGGCTGGCAGCACCTTGTCGCCGGTGATGGCGGCATAGAGATCGGGATCGTTGACCTCGAGCAGGGTCTCGAGCTCGGTCAACTCGGCGTCCGACAGATTGCCGATCTCGGCATCGGCAAAGCGGCCCAGGATCAGGTCCATCTCGCGCGTGCCGCGGTGCCAACAGCGGAACAGAAGCCGCTTGCGGCGATCGTCCAGCCCGTTGCTCGATCGTGTCGTTCCCGTCATGTCTCAAATCCAGTCAAACGCAGAAAGCCCGGACGTGCCGGGCCGGGGTGATATAGCCACTCGAACCGGTCGTGTCAGCCCTCGATTTGGCCTTTCGGTTTGATCTGGCTTGGTACCCGCTGCGGGCACGAAAAAAGACGTGGATGCCCGGCATAAAGCCGGGCATGACGAGCCGAAACGATCCTAGATTCGCCTGATGCGCCCCAGTCTGCTCAATCCGCTGTTTGCCCCCGTGACCAGCCTGCCCGGCGTCGGTCCGAAGCAGGACAAGCTGTTGCAGTATTTGCTCAGCCGGAGCGAGACGCCGCGGCTGGTCGACCTGCTGCTGCATTTGCCGAGCCAGGTCATCGACCGCCGGGCCCGGCCGAAAATCCGCGACGCGGTCCAGGGAACCATGGTGACGCTGGAGGTCACCGTCGATCGCCACCGCCCGCCGCCGCCGCGCAATGCGCGCGCGCCGTATCTGGTCTACGCCAGCGACGACACCGGCGACGTGGTGCTGACGTTCTTCCGCGCCAAACCCGGCTATGTCGAAAAGCTGCTGCCGATGGGGGGGAAGCGCTACGTCTCCGGCACGCTGCAGATGTACGACGGCATCCCGCAGATCGTGCATCCCGACCGCGTACTGGACGAGGAGGCGATCTCGAAACTCTCCGGGATCGACCCGGTCTATCCGCTGACGGAGGGCCTGGCGCTCGGCTCGCTCCGCCGCGCGATCGCGCAGGCGCTGCAGAAGCTGCCGGCCCTGCCCGAATGGATCAGCCCGGAGGTCCTGCGCCGCTGCAATTTCCCGGTGGTCACCGAGGCGCTCACCCGCGTGCATCAGCCGGTCGAGCTGACGGACATTCTGCCCGAAAAGCCGTTCTGGTCGCGCCTCGCCTTCGACGAGCTTTTGGCCGGCCAGCTCGCGCTCGCGCTGATCCGCGCCCAATTGCGCCGGCCGGCCGGCGTGCGCAACGCCGGCGATGGTCACCTGCGCAGCAAGATCATCGACGCCCTGCCCTATGCATTGACGCTGTCCCAGCGTGACGCGGCCGCGGCGATCGCCAGCGATCTGCAACAGCCCGTGCGCATGTTGCGCCTGCTCCAGGGCGATGTCGGTTCCGGCAAGACCGTGGTCGCGTTGCTCGCTGCCGCCGCCGTTGCCGAAGTCGGCAAGCAGGCCGCTCTGATGGCGCCGACCGAAATCCTGGCGCGCCAGCACATCAAGACCATCGCGCCGCTCGCCGAGCGCGCCGGCCTGCGGGTCGCGATCCTCACCGGGCGGGAAAAGGGCAAGGAACGGCGCGAACTGCTGGCGCAACTCGAAGCCGGCGAGATCGACCTGCTCGTCGGCACCCATGCGCTGATCCAGGACGATGTGATCTTCCATGATCTTGCCCTCGCCATCGTCGACGAGCAGCACCGCTTCGGCGTGCGCGAGCGCCTCGCGCTCACGTCGAAGGGCGAAGCGGTCGACGTGCTGGTGCTGAGCGCGACGCCCATTCCGCGCACGCTGGTGCTGACCTACTTTGGCGATATGGACATCTCCGAGCTGCGCGAGAAACCGGCCGGCCGCCAACCTATCGAAACCCGCACCATTTCGATGAGTCGCCTGGACGAGGTCACTGAGAGCATCGGCCGCGCGCTCCAGTCCGGCAAGCTGGTCTACTGGATCTGTCCGCTGGTCGAGGAGTCCGAGGCCGAAGGCACCGAGCATCTCACCAATGCGACCAAGCGTTTCGAGAGTTTGCAAAAACGTTTCGGCGACCGTGTCGGCCTCGTCCACGGCCAGATGAAGGGCACCGAGAAAGACCGCGTGATGGGCCAGTTCGCCGCCCATGAGATCGGCCTCCTGGTCGCGACCACCGTGGTGGAAGTCGGCGTCGATGTGCCGGCCGCGACCATCATGGTGATCGAGAATGCCGAGCGCTTCGGCCTCGCCCAGCTGCACCAGCTCCGCGGCCGCATCGGACGCGGCTCGGAGGCCTCGACCTGCCTGTTGCTTTATTCGGAGCCGCTCGGCGAGATGTCGAAGGCACGCCTGAAGGTGATCCGCGAGACCACCGACGGCTTTCGCATCGCTGAGGAAGACCTGAAGCTGCGCGGCGAAGGTGACGTGCTCGGTGTGCGCCAGAGCGGCCTGCCCGGCTATCGCATCGCGCGCTCGGAGGTCCATGGCCAGCTCATCACCCAGGCCCGCGACGAGGCGCTGCGCATCCTGAAGGACGATCCCAAGCTGAAAGGCGAGCGCGGCGAGGCGCTGCGGTGCCTGCTGTACCTCTACGAGCGGGACGAGGCGATCCCGCTGATCGGGGCGGGCTAGGCTGTCGTCGCCGCCGTAAGGTGGTGATAGACGGGCGACCGCTGTCTCCTCCTCGTCATATGTGGACGGCCCCTATTGGCAAGCGCTTTTTGAAGTATCGAACGAGTTGGTCTGCTTCGGTCATATGTCCGGCCTGTTGGTGCGGGGTTTATGACCGCTGGCCCTGATGAAATCCGATTGCCGCGGTCCCTATCATTGCGGCGAGCTTGGCGGCTCGTGACGATGTCGGGGTGTCCATGGCTTTCGGCGGTGACCGTATCGCTCATCACTTCTTTCGTGCTTACCAAACTTGAACAGGCTTACTCCTCTTGAAGGCGACTTGAGACGGTGAGGTGCACTCAAGCCTTGACATAGGTGTCGGTACGGAAGCCCTCACCCGTGGTCATGACCGCCCAGCAGATCCTTGCCAGCTTGTTGGCGAGAGCCACGGCGACCAGCCGCTCGGGCTTCCTGGCTCGCAGCGCG
>NZ_JAVAYM010000091.1:0-531 GCF_054185205.1 Bradyrhizobium sp. 14AA
TTCAACAATACATTTATAGGTAATTTGAAAATCTGTCATCGCTTTAGGGAGCCCTCGTTTCGTGCCAGCACCAACCCAACCTTTTGCATCAGGAAAATTAGTTGCTTTATATCCTTCGCCAAGATTGGATATCACAAAGTCACCGCCGACTTTACCACCTAAATCATTACTTGGAATATCTTCAGTAATCATCTTAGTCCAACCTTTGAAATCACGAAACTCACTATGATAAACAGGAGGCATGTAATCCTTAACTTCTTTGGTTACCTCATCATCACCAACCATAAAATAATCTTCATCATTTTTAGTAATCATAAAGTAACTAGATGGTTTAATTGCTCGGGCTTCAACAATTAAAGGAGTGTCAGCAGTCCCACTATTTACAACTGAAACTTGGTCTGAAATCGCAGTATTTTTATTTCCTGTTACTGAATATTTGTAAGGGTCTGTTAGTACTACTTTGATAGTGAACTTAACAGGTATTGTAAATTCTTTGTGCAGCTTTATTGGTCCTTCGAAATAAGCGTTCCA
>NZ_JAVAYM010000092.1:0-530 GCF_054185205.1 Bradyrhizobium sp. 14AA
CGAACTGTTGCCGGCGGGATCGGTGACGGTCGCGCGGAACTGGTAGCTGCCGTCGGCGAGGTTGCTCTGCGCGGCTGTGGTCGTCGACCAGCTCGCGCCGCCGTCGGTCGAGACCTCATAAGCCACACCGGTGCCGTTGGTATCGGCATTGCCGCTCAGCGACAGATCGAAGGCCTTGTCGGTCGAGTTGAAGTCCGCAGACGACGACCCGCTGTCGTCATAGTTCGACAGCGACAGCGTCCCCGCGGTCGGCGCCGTGGTGTCCACCACCACCGTGACGATGTTGCTGGTCGAGGAGTTGCCGGCGGGATCGGTGACGGTCGCGCGGAACTGGTAGCTGCCGTCGGCCAGGTTGCTTTGCGCCGAGGTCGTGGTCGACCAGTTGCCACCGCCGTCGGTCGACACCTCATAGGCCACACTGGTGCCGTTGGCATCGGCGTTGCCGCTCAGTGACAGGTCGAAGGCCCTGTCGGTCGAGTTGAGGTCCACAGACGACGACCCGCTGTCGTCATAGTTCGACAGAGAGAGCG
>NZ_JAVAYM010000093.1:0-530 GCF_054185205.1 Bradyrhizobium sp. 14AA
ACGATGCGCCATCTCACTATCGGCATCCTCGCAGTCCTCGGCACCGCCGGTGTGTCGGCGCTGCTCGCCCAGACCGTCGACGGCGTAGACGTTCAGGCGGTCAAGAAGCGCTCGACTGACCTCGCCGCCGAAGCGCAGGCCTTTGTCGACCAGGTCAAGGACAGGGGCGACCAGTTCCGTGAAGAGGCCGCTCAGGTCCGCGACGGCGGCACCGAAAATATGCGCAAGGTCGCGGCTACCGATCTTCCGAAGGGTCCGGCAGGGCCGGTCGATTTCGACGAGATCGTGAAGGGCGCGTCCCAGAATGCGAGTGCGAAGGGTGGAGAGGCGCCACAATTCATCGTCTTCGCCAGCCTGTCGATGCCGGACGCCACGCTCAAGCAACTCGTGCGCGACACCTCAAGCGCTGGCGGTGTGGTTGTATTCAGGGGCTTTCCGAACAATTCCGCCAAGGAGTTTGTGGCACGGCTGGGCAAGGTCGTCGACAAAGGGCAGTTCGCCAGTATCGGCATCGATCCCCGACTCTTCCG
>NZ_JAVAYM010000094.1:0-530 GCF_054185205.1 Bradyrhizobium sp. 14AA
CGGTAATGCGCCGCGCGCGCAGGTCGACCAGCAGCAGGTGGTTGTCCGTGCCACCGGTCACGAGCGTCAGGCCGCCGGCCGTCAGCACCTGTGCGAGCGCTTGCGCGTTGCGCAGCATCTGGTCGATATAGCGCGTGAACTCCGGGCGCAGGGCTTCCGCGAAGGCCACCGCCTTGCCCGCGACGACGTGCATCAGCGGGCCGCCCTGCAGCCCCGGAAAAACGGCCGAGTTGATCTGCTTCGCGACGTCGGCTTGGTTCGTCAGGATGAAACCGCCGCGCGGGCCGCGCAGCGTCTTGTGCGTGGTCGACGTCACGACGTCGGCGAACGGCAATGGGCTCTGATGGCGGCCGGCCGCGACGATGCCGGCGATATGCGCCATGTCGACCATCAGCTTCGCGTCGACGCTGTCCGCGATCTCGCGGAACGCGGCGAAGTCGAGCGCGCGCGGATATGCGGAATAGCCCGCGATGATCAGCTTCGGCCGATGGCGCTGCGCGAGCCGGCGCACATCGTCGTAATCGATGCGC
>NZ_JAVAYM010000016.1:0-207325 GCF_054185205.1 Bradyrhizobium sp. 14AA
ACTGTATTGTGGTGCGGCATGGCGCTGATCTCCATTCGTGTCCCGGAACGCTTGCAGACGTCCAGGATCGAGTAGAATCAACGCCATGCGCTCTGTCCAATAATTTTGAACCGGACAGCCGTGGGCTGAACCCGGGCATTGCGTTCTCTCCGTCATTCCGGGGCGGCTCGCCAGAGCCGAAGCCGGAATCTCGAGATTCTCAGGTGCGCAATTGCGCACCATAGTTCGATGCTTCGCATCGCCGCGGAATGACGACCGAGCGACTTACTTGATCAGCCCTTTTTCCTTGTAGTAGCGGATCGCGCCGGGATGCAGCGGGACCGGGCTGCCATTGGCGGCAGTCTCGAGCTTGATCTCTTTGCCCGCGGCATGGGCATTCTGCAATTCCGGCAGCGACTCGAACACCAGCTTGGTCATCTGATAGGCGAGGTCGTCCGACACCGCAGAGCTGGTCACGAGGTAGTTGACGACGGCGGCCGTCGGAACATCCTTGTCCTGGCCGGTATAGGTGTTGGCCGGTATGATCGCCGAGATGAAGGGCGGGCCGATCTTGTCGACGGTCTCCTTCGGCACCGACACCACCGTGATCGGGCTCGAGGTCGACAGATCCTTCAGCGAGGCGACGCCGAGGCCGGCCGATTGCAGCGTGGCCGCGAGCTGGCGGTTCTTCATGAGGTCGACGGATTCGGCGAACGGCAGATATTCGACCTTGCCGAGATCCTTGTAGTTCATGCCGGCGGCGCTGAGGATCGCGCGCGAATTCAGCTCCGTGCCGGATTTCGGCGCACCGACCGACAGGCTCTTGGCCTTGAGGTCGGCCAGCGTCTTGATGCCGCTCTCGGCGGTCGCGACGATCTGGATGTAGTTCGGATAGATCGCGCCGATCGTCCTCAGCTTGTCGAGCTTGGTCTTGAAGCCCGCCTCTTCCTCGCCCTCCCAGGCGGCCTTGAGCGAGTCACCCAGCGTGAACGCCAGCTCGCCGCGGCCCTGCTGCAGCAGGATCAGGTTCTCGACCGACGCCTTGGTGGCCTGCACCTGCGTCTTCACATTCGGAATCTTGTCGCCGTAGATCTTCCCGATCGCGACCCCGAGCGGATAGTAGACGCCCGAGGTGCCACCGGTCAGCACGTTGATAAAGGATTGCGCATGCGCGCAAGGTGCCGACGCCGCCAGGGCAAGAGCCGCGGCCACGCCGAAAATCGTCCGTTTCATGATTTTTGTACTCCCCAAACCGGCGCGAAATTGGCCGGATGAGGGGAGCGGGTCAACCCATCCAAAAGGCAAAACAGGACTGCGGCAAATGGCAGATCCAGCTCGACTTTTGGGGAACCGGGCAGGTGCGGCGAGGTGGCGCAGCCGCCCGCGACACATCCTTCGAGACGCCCGCCTACGGCGTGGCAACAATTTCAACAGGCAAAGCTGCCGCTCAGCCTCATCCTGAGGAGACCGCGGAGCGGTCGTCTCGAAGGACGAGGCGTTCGCTCAGGCCCCGCCAAGCTCATATGCGATAGCTCTCCCCCGCAAGCGGGGAGAGAGTCACCCCTTACTGGCAAATCCTACTGGAACGTCATGTCCAGGCACTTGGAGATGTCGGAGCCGAGGCCGGAGGAGATGATGATGCAGCCGCGCACCTTCTGCGCGGTCACGTCGGCGGCCCAGACCGAATAGCCGCCGGGGCCGAAGAACGAGTTGGTGTTCGGCGGCTCGGTCTCGGTTGCGTCGAAATCGTAATGTCCGTCAGTCTCGAAGATGCGCGGCTTCTTGGTGCAGCCGCCGTCGGTCTGGACGTTGATGACTTCCTTGTTGTCGCGCGTCAGCGCCAGGGAGACCTGACAACGGAAATATTCCGAGGTTTTTGTGTTGAAGAGGTAAGTGTAGGACTTGCAGGTCGCCGTGTTCAGCTTGCCCGGAGCAAGGCCGCGGCTGCAGGAAATCCGCTGGTTGTGACTGAGTTGGTAATCGTCGGCCCGGGCGGCCGGCGCCAGTGCCGTCAGCGACAATGCAGCAGCCCAGCAAAGTTTCATCACATGGCGCATCCGAATCATCCCCCACCAATATCTTTGTCGAATTGCGTTCTAGACGGAAAGCGGAACATAGTCGCGAGGGGACGAAGGGAAAATCACAAACTGCTGGGCAAGTCGTGATGCGCTGCGGCGCTTTCGCAAGTTGACCCGGAAATATCGTTCGTGATTTGTTCAAGATGGGCAACCCCAATGGATGGGGAAGGATGGGATCATGGCATTTTCAACGAAGACATTTGGACTTGTTTCGGTAGCGATTGTAACGGCGTTCGCCACACCTGCATGCGCGCAAGCCCCGGCAACGCCGTGGGAGCTCAAGCCCGACACGGGCTATGCCTATGACAGGGACGGCAAGACCTTTTCCTACAAGATGGGCACCAGCAATGCCGGCGAGCTGCTGAAGGGCGCCAAGAAAGTGCCGAAGGGCACGCTGTTCTTCCTCGGCCACAACGGCCAGCTCTACATGCGCAGCGGCCCGTATCTCGAAGGCGACGGCAAGTTCAAGTTCGGGTCGGATCAGTAGGGGGGGAGCTTGTAGGGTGGGTTAGCCGAAGGCGTAACCCACCACTCGCTCTATCCGCGGAAACAGAAGAGGTGGGTTACGCCGAGCAGATGCACTTCGTGCATCCGCAGGGCTAACCCACCCTACGGCAGCTCCTAAAAGGCCCCCGCCAATTCCCTTGCGCCGGCATTGCTGCTGTTCGAGTCCATCCGCGTGTCCGTCACCGCGAGCAGCTTCGCCACCGTGTTGTGACGGATGGCGACCGGGTTGCGCTCATAGCCGCCACGCTGGAAGAAGTTCGAGGTCGGCACCTGCTCGCGCATCGCCTGCGGCATCGTCACCATGTCGAGGCCGGTGCCGTCGCCGGTGAGGTTCATCATTTCGAGCTCGGCCGCACTGAGCGGACGGCTGTAACCCTTGGCGCGCGCGAACAGCACCGAGGTCAAGAGCTTGTGGGTCTGCAGCATCGGGCCGATATCGATGTCGAGCACCATCGCATGCATGGCCCAGCCCTGCGCGGTGTTGCCGATCTTCTCGTGCTCCGACCAGGTATCGGGCACCGCCTTCGCATGCGCCACCATCCTCTTCAGCACTGCGAGCTTGTGCTCGAGCGACTGGCGCGCCGGCCCCGATGTCCGCGCCACCTTGTCGGAGAGCGCGCGGATGAATTCGTGGCCTTGCTCGGCGAGCAGCTCGACGCTGTTGGTCGTCAGCAACTGGTTGTAGCCCATCGCCGTCGAGATCGCGCGCTTGCCGCCATGCTCGATGCCCGCCTGCACGTCGTAGCTGCCGGTGCCGCCGGTCTCGAACGAATAGACCCGCACCGCCTGCTCGCGCGTCAGCCCCGAGGCGAGCGCGTAGCGCGCATAGGCGCGCTTGAACTCGACCTCGCTGGCCGGTCGCTGCGGCGTGAACTGGTAGAGCTCCTGCGCCGCGCGCAGGAGATCGGAGACGACGGGGATGGGCTTGCGCTCGGGCCGCGAGGGCGTTTCTTCCGGCTCCGGGTTCACCGGCCGCTTCGGTCCGCTATAGAGCGGCGGATGCTCCAGCACGTAGTCGTCGAGCGTGACCTGCTGTCCGTTGCGCCGCTTGGCATTGCGGCCTTTCCGCTTCTCGGAGATCTGGCTCCAATAGGCGCCGGCCTCCTCGTCGAAGGCCGCGCGCGCGGCCTGATATTCCCCAAGCTTGCGACGATATTCGAGCACCGCCGGCGAGGCCCCGCCTTGCGCGAAGAACTGCGAGAGCAGCTGGGCCTTGGCATCGCGGACGGCGGGCGGCAACGCTGCGGAGTCCTGGGCAAGCGCCGGCGGCGCGAACAGCGCGAGCGCGAGTGGAACCAGCGTCAGGGCATGTCGAATCGGGGAATGATGCATGCTGCCCTCTTAGCAGGCATCCGGTAACCGTCACGTTAACGCGCCGTTTACCTATTTTTTTCGTCCTTTTGCGTCACTTCCAGGCGAACACCGGCTGTTCCAGCTCGGTGACGCGGGTGTGCCGGCCCGCCAGCACCTCGCGGAACTGGTAGATCAGCGCCGCGGTCGGCGCGTGGATCAGGCTCATCTGGTGATGGAAGCGGATCACGCGGCGGGTGCTCTCGGGGATATCGGTGAAATCGAAGGCCTCGTCGCGCTCGATCGTATCGAGCGCGATGCGATGAACCGAGGCGACCTCGTCGGGGTTTGGTCTGATCGCTGCGCTGCCCGAGGCCCACACCACGACCGGCGTGATCAGATAGCCGGAGCGCGTCGGATAGTCGTCGAGCAGGCCGAGCACCGCATCGGCCGGAAGCTTGAGCGCGAGCTCCTCGTCGAGCTCGCGCAGTGCCGCCTCGACCGGCGTCTCGCCGGCATCGCAGCGTCCGCCCGGCAGCGCCCATTGGCCGCGATGGGCGCGCAGGTGTGAAGCACGCTTGGTGAGCAGAAAAGCGGTGTCTCCGCCGTCATTGGATGCGGTCAGCGCGAGCACCACCGCGGCACGTTTCAGTGCCGACGGCCCGGCCTCGTCAGGCAGCCGCGCGAATGAAGCGCAGGCCTCCGCGATATTCCGTCTGGTGGCATCGTCGAAAGCTCTCATGATGCTTGACTACACCAGGACCGCATCTGATGAAACGAGGAGAGATACGCGTGCAAGGATGGACGACGACATGACCAGCAAGGTCGCCGCAAGGCTCAAATCGGACGGCTGGACCATCCTGGAGACCACGGGCTTCATGCATCTGATCGGCCCGTTGTGGGAGCGCAAGGTCGACGGCCATTACGAATTCGCGCTCGCGACCGAGGACAAGCACCACAACCGCCGCGGCATGGTCCAGGGCGGCGTGATGATGACATTCGCCGACCGCACCTGCGGCATGACCGCCCGCTACACCTCCGGCAAGGAATTCATGGCGACGGTGCAACTCGACACCCATTTCGTCGAGGCCGGCCAGATCGGCGACATCCTGATCTCCCGCCCCCGCGTCGTGCGCTCCACGCGCAGCCTGATCTTCATGAGCACGGAAGTCACCGTCGACGGCCGCTGCATCGTGATGGCGAATGGCGTGTTCAAGATCTTGAAGGGGCCGGGATAAGGCCACACTGCGCACGACAAACTCCGTCGTCGTCCTGGCGAAAGCCAGGACCCATAACCACAGGGAGGAGTTGTGGCGCGAAGCTGGTAACTCCGAGGCTTCGCCAAGCGCAATCCTGTGGCTATGGGTCCCGGATCTGCGCGCGCTTGGGGCGCGCTTGTCCGGGACGACGAGAGGAGGCGGCATTGCTGGATTGCTTCACTGCCCTCGCAATGACCAGCGTAGCTGGCTATGCTGGCGCCAACGCAAGCGTTGAGGAAAGACCCCATGCAATACCGCCAACTCGGCCGCAGCGGCCTCAAAGTGTCGCCGATCTGCCTGGGCACCATGATGTTCGGCGGGCCGACCGATGAGGCTGCCTCGAAGCGGATCATCGACAAGGCACACGGCGCCGGGATCAACTTCATCGACACCGCGGACGCCTATTCGAAGGGCGCATCCGAGGAGGTCGTTGGTCGCGCCATCGCCGGCAATCGTCATGCCTGGGTGCTCGCGACAAAGCTCGCCAACCCCATGAACACTGAATCGGGGGACGATCCCAATCGCGTCGGCCTGTCGCGGCGCTGGGTGTTGCAGGCGGCCGACGAAAGCCTGAAGCGGCTCGGCACCGATCACATCGACATCTATTATCTGCACAAGGAAGACCACGCGACGCCGCTGGAAGAGACGGTGCGCGCGATGGGCGACCTGATCCGCGCAGGCAAGGTGCGCTATTTCGGCGTCTCCAACTACCGCGCCTGGCGCGTCGCCGAGATCTGCAACATCTGCGACCGGCTCGGCATCGACCGGCCCGCGGTGAGCCAGCCCTATTACAACGCGATGAACCGCATGCCGGAGGTCGAGCATTTTCCGGCCTGTTCCTACTACGGCCTCGGCATCGTGCCCTACAGCCCGCTCGCGCGCGGCGTGCTGACAGGCAAGTACAAGCCGGATGCAGCGCCCGACAAGGAGACGCGCGCGGGCCGCAACGACACCCGCATGATGCAGACCGAGTGGCGGCCGGAATCGCTGCAGCTCGCGCAGGAGATCAAGAACCACGCCGAGAAGAAAGGCATCACCGCCGGCCAGTTCGCGGTCGCCTGGGTGCTGAACTCCGCTTTCGTCTCCTCGATCGTCGCGGGTCCGCGCACCGAGGAGCAGTGGGACGGCTACATCGGCGGGCTCGACTATCGTTTCACCGCTGATGACGAGGCGCTGATCGACCGGCTGGTGGTGCCGGGCCATCCCTCGACGCCGGGCTACAACGACCCCGCTTATCCGATCGAGGGCCGCCGCGCGCGAACGGCTTGAACTCCAGGCACATCGAATGGCCCACGAAGACCGCTACGGACTGCCACTGTCCACCTCGTCACACGACGCGGCATCCGCCTATCGCGAGGGCGTCGACCTCATGCTTGCCGGCTGGACCGGCACGGCGGAGACGCTGGAGCGCGCCGTCGCAGCAGATCCGGACTTCGCGCTGGCCCAGATTGCCCGCGCCCGCGTGCACGCATTCTACCAGCAGGGTGATCTGGCACGGCAAAGGGCAGCGACCGCACGAGAGCTCGTGGCCAGGCACGGCACCGAACGCGAGCGTTCGCATGTCGAGACGCTGGCGCTCGCGATCGAGGGCCGGCTGCCCGAAGCAATCGCGGCGATGCGGAAACACATCGAGGCATGGCCGCGCGATGCCGTGGTGCTGTCGCTGCCGCTCGGCGCGTTCGGCCTGTTCGCGTTCTCCGGCATGGCCGATCACGACCGCGCGCGGCACGAGCTATGCCGGAGCGTCGCGCATCACTATGGCGAGGACTGGTGGTTCCTCACGCTGTACGGCTGGGCGATGACCGAGAATGGCGACGTCGCGCGCGGCCGCGGCGTCACCGAGCGCGGCTTCGGCCTCCGACGGGCCAACGCCCATGCCGCGCACGCGGTGCTGCATGCCATGTTCGAGGACGGCTCGATCGACGAAGCCGATCGGCTCGTCGACGACTGGATCCCCTCTTACGACCGCGCCGGGATTCTGCACGGCCACATCCGCTGGCATCAGGCGCTCGGCGCGCTCGAACACGGCGATGCGGCGCGCGCGCTTGCGATCTATGCCGACGTGCTCCAGCCCTCCGCCACGCAGGCTCCGCCGCTCAACGTCATCACCGACGGCTCGTCGCTCTTGTGGCGCCTGTCGGCCTACGGCCACGCCGTACCCAAGGCACTCTGGCTGGATGCCGACGCCACCGCGCAAAAACTGTTTCCGAAATCGAGCCTGCCCTTTGCCGACGTCCACATGGCGCTGTTCGCCGCGGCGACGCAAAATCGCGAGGCGCTCGCCGCACGCCTTGTCGTGATCGAGCAGCGCCTCGCCGAGGGCAAGCTGCCGGCCGGCCCCGTGGTGCCGGCGATCTGCCGCGCGCTGGCAGCCTTTGCCGATGAAGACTACACGGCCTGCGCGCAAACGCTCGCGCCGGTTCTCGCCGAGGTCGTGCGCATCGGCGGCAGCCACGCCCAACGCGAACTGATCGAGGACACCTTCATCGTCGCGCTGATGCGCAGCGGCGAGCTGCCCCGCGCCCGCGCCCTGCTGGACGCCCGCCTGCACCGCCGCCCGTCCTTGCGCGATACGCGGTGGCAGGCGGCCATGGGTTAGCCCTGCCACGAAAAAAACACCGGCCTGACGGCAAGTGCCGGCCGGGACGGGTTGGGCGATTTGGACGAATCGCCGTCGGGGTGGCGCGGTGGTATTCCAGTCGGGACTTGCTGTGAAAACGGGATCGCAACCAATTTGCGGTTCGATGGTTGTTGGACGGAACTTTTCCGCCGCCACGGCCCCCTGGCATACGAGCCTGACGATGCGCCTCTGTCGATCGGTCTTCGCCGCCTCGATCATGGCTTCGGCAAGCCCTTGTTTCGCCGAAACTTCCAGTCCCATTCCGGTCAACAACCCGCCGGCGCAGCAGAACGCCTTGATCGACCTGCTGGCGCTGATGTCCGGCCACTGCAAGACGCTGAGGGTCGCCGGGCGCACCTTCGCATGCAAGACCGTGGCCTACGCCCACGGTGACAAGGGCCGGGTCAATTTCGCGGTCGCCGTCGACGATCCCGCCGACGAAAATCACGTCGTGTCGTTCTCGGGCGAGAACGGCAAGCGCGCCGACGATAATTCCTACGAGCTGCCGATCGACCGCATGCTGCTCAACTCCAAGGACCGACCGAAGGTCGACGGCCTGCCGGTGCCGGCCGAACAGGCCTCGACCGGGGTCTGCCGCCAGACCGGCAACTTCGCTGCCAGGAAGGTGAACGACGTGACCTGCTCGGCCACCGACAGCGAAGGACGTCGATATGAACTGCTGTTCGTATCCGACGGCACACCGGTCAGTGTGCGCCGCATCCGGCAATCGTCGCCGTCGATCCAGGACCCGTTCAAGTAGCGGCACTTCGTCCCGCCCTCCTCGTCAGCGGAGCGGACGCGCATCCTTCCGTTGAAACTCCGGGTCAGCCTTGTATGCTCTTTGGCGCGTCCTCGTTGAGGAGCCCGATTGCAACCGGAGGCGGCGGGGCCCGAGAGTCCAGCAATGCGTATCATCACCGGGCTCGCGCGCATCCTGATCATCTGCCTGCTCGCAAGCCTGTCGCGTGAATGCATCGCAGCCGGCGGCCCGCAGCAGCGCTCGATCCTGGTTCTCGAAGAAGCCGACTTTCGCTCGCCGTTTTATTCGGAGATCTTTGCCGGCATCCGCGCCGCAGCGAAGCAGAACGGCAATATCCATACGGTGATCTACGGCGAGAGCCTCGATCTCGCCCGCTTCCCGGGACCGGGCTACGAAGAGAGCCTGGTCGATCACCTCAAGACCAAATATGCGCAGCGGCCGATCGACGTCATCGTGTCCATCGGCGTCACCTCGGCGAAATTCCTTCAGGCGCGGAAGCAGGAGATCTGGCCCGCCGCCCCTGTCGTGTACGGCTTCGTGCCCGATCTACCCGAGACGCGCGCGCTGTTCCTGCCCGATACGACGGCCGTCTTCGCCAGAGTGAGGCCGGCGCATCTCCTGACTGCAGCGCGCGCCATCGTTCCCGACCTGACCCGTGTCGTCCTCGTGGGCGACGCCTGGAAGAATCCGCTGGTGTACGGACACTGGAAGCAGGAATTCGCGGCCGCAATGCCCGGCCTGGAGGTTACCGATCTGTCCGACGCAGTGCTGCGTGAGGTCCGCAAGCAGGTCGCCTCCCTGCCCGACCGCTCCGCGATCCTGACCTCGGCGATGTATTCCGACGGCGAAGGCACCTATTATTCCCCGGCCGCGGCGCTCGCACGCGTCGCCGAGAGCGCGAACCGCCCGATCGTCATCACGTCCGATACGTTCCTCGGGCGCTCGGGCGTGGGCGGCTTCCTGCTGCTGCCGGACAGCATCGGACGGGAGGCCGGCGAAGTGGCGATGCGGATTCTCGACGGCGAAGCGCCGTCCAGCATCCAGCCCTTCAACGGCGACAACGTGAAGCCGATCTTCGACTGGCGACAGCTGAAACGCTGGAACGTGGACGAAGCCAATCTGCCTGCGGGCAGCGAGGTGCGATTCCGCGAGCCGAGCTTCTGGGAGCAGTATTACTGGCACTCCACCATCGTCGCGAGCGTCGTGCTGGTGCAGGCGCTGATGATCGCCATTCTGCTGCGCGAGCGCCGGCTGCGCTTCGTGGCGGAGGTCGAGGCACGTCAGCGCATGTCGGAGCTCGCCCACATGAACCGGCGCGCGACCGCGGGCGAGATGTCCGCCTCGATCGCGCACGAGCTGAGCCAACCGCTCGCCGCGATCCTGATCAACACCGAGACGGCCGAGCAGGTGTTGCGGCATCCGGCTCCCGACCTCGGCGAGCTCAGGGACATCCTGGACCACATTCGCCGCGATGATCAGCGCGCCAGCGAGGTCATCGGCCGGCTGCGCTCGTTTCTGAAGAGAGACCCGACCGAACGGCGCGAGATCGATCTCAACGCGACGGTCGACGAGGTGTTTCGATTCCTCTCGGTGCAGGCCCTGACCCACGACGTCGGGCTCGCGACGGAGCCGTCGTCCGCGGACATTCGCGTGAGAGGCGACAAGGTCCAGCTCCAGCAGGCCATCCTGAACCTCGTCGTGAACGGCATGGATGCAGTGGCCCATCTTCCGGACGATCGACGCCGCGTCGTCGGCCGGACCAGTCTTGCCGACGACAATCAGGCCCTCGTCTCCATCGCCGATACGGGCGACGGCATCCTTGCGGAAAAAGTGACCGAGATCTTCAGGCCGTTCTTCACGACCAAGACGCAAGGCATGGGCATCGGCCTGTCGATCGCGCGCACCATCGTCGAGGCGCATGGCGGGCAGATCTGGGCCGAAAACGCGACGTCAGGGGGCGCCGTCTTTCACATCAGCCTGCCGCTGGCGGCGTCGCGATAGCCGGCGACGTCGCCCCGGCGAAAGCCGGGCCTCACGCGAACGCCTTCTCCAGCGTCGCGAAGATCACCGCGAGCGACTTGTCGTGGCGGGTCACCGGCGGCACGGGACGATCGATCTTCATCAGCTGATAGACCGCCGTCTGCGCCGCGCGCACCGAATATTCGACGGTGAACACGACGTCGTCGGGGATTTCGACGAACTGGCTGACGAAGGCGAGGTTGACGGAATTCTTCGGCACCGGCAGCGGCCGGTCCGTGGCCGTGCGCGGCATGAACATGCTAGTGATGTAAGGCATGCGGCAGGGCACGCAGATCGCGTCCTCGAACACGCTTGTGTCGAAGTTCAGGTGCCCGCAAAGCTCCTTCAGGATGTCCGCGCCGCCGCACTCCGACATCGGCCTCCCCACGAAATTGCCGACGCGATCCGGATGCAGCGCATAGCCCCAGAACACCTGCACGTTCTTCGGCTGGCCGACGAAATGCGGCTGGTGATACAGCACCACCGACATCAGCCAGTTGGAATCCTTGAAGGTCACGAGCCCGCCGGTGCCGGCGCTGTTGCCGGAGAACGCCTCCATCTTCTCGAAGAAGCCCGGGTCGCGGCAGGTCACGGTGAAGGACAGCCAGTAGGATTCGGGGATCGAGGCGTTGAACGCGGACGGATTGCCGAATTCGGGGCGTCCCTTCGCAATGCTCTCCCAGAGCGCCCAGCCCTGGCTGTCTTTCTTGGTCAGATGCGGCGCCGGCTCGGTCATGGAGCCCAGGCTCGATGCATCGGTCATCGAGCCGTTCTGGAAGAATACGAGGTCGCCGTCCTCGAGCCGGACATTGGCGGTGCGGCCGTCACGGTCGAGCACGAGCTGGCGCACCCGCAAGCGTCCGTCCTCGCTCTCGATCGCCATGTCGGTGACGCGGGTGCCGCGCACGAACTGCACGCCCTGCCGCTTCAGCCAGTCCGCGAGCGGCCGCACGATCGCGTCATATTGATTGTAGACGGTGCGCTTGACGCCGCCGAGCGTCTCGATGCGCGGGAACTCGTTCATGAAGCGGTGCAGATAGCGCTTCAGCTCGACCGCGCTGTGCCAGGGCTGGAAGGCGAAGGTGGTCTGCCACATGTACCAGAAATTCGACTCGAAGAATTTCGGCGACAGCCAGTCGGTGATGCGGCTATTGCCGAGCTTGTCCTCGGAGGCCTCGGTGAGCCGCAGCAGCTCGAGCCGGTCACGTGCGGAGAAGCCCATATGCGAGACGTCGATCTTGAAGCGATTGCGGTCGACCAGCCGCGCCTGCGAGTGCGCCGGATTTTCCAGGTTGAACGCGATGGTCTCCTCACGCACGCTGAGTCCGGGATGTTCGAGCGAGGGGATGCTCGAGAGCAGGTCCCAGGTGCATTCGTAATGGTCGGTGGTTAGCATGCGCCCGCCGCGCAGCGAGTAGGCGCCGTTCGCGAGCAGCGCGCCGTCGAGGCTGCCGCCGACCAGCGGCTGCGCCTCGTAGATCACGATGTCACGCCCCGGCAGCTGCGCGTCGCGAACGAGGAACGCCGCACCCGCGAGCGATCCGATGCCACCACCGATGAAATACGCCTTCATGACTTGCCTCGATTGCCTTCCAATGTCGCGGCGACATTGCATCGCGTCGCGGCGGCCGAGGTTGCGCTGGATCAACCGCGAGAGGAGGCGAAATCACGTCGACGTTATCGCGCCGGCTTCTTCGCGTAGATCTGCTCGATCTCGGAGGCGAAGCGGCGTTCGAGCGCGGGACGCTTGTTCTTCAGCGTCGGCGTCAGCAAGCCGGCGGCAATGGTCCAGGGGTCCAGCGTCCACCACACCGCGCGTGGTGTCGCGTAGGATGGATAGGTCTTCACGGCCGCCGCGATCCGCGCGAGCAGAGCGGCCCGCTCCGCCGCGCCGCCCTGCTTGCCGCTCGCAGCTAACCTTTCCTTCTCCTGCACCCAGGCCTTTGCGTTGAGCACGACCAGCGCAGCGAGGAACGGCCGCTGTTCGCCGACCACCAGCGCCTGCTCGAACAGGGGGTCGGCGAGAATCGCGGTCTCCAGATCCACCGGCGCGATCTTCTCGCCGGTGGATGTGACCAGGATGTCCTTGATGCGACCGGTGATGGTGATGCGTCCGTTCTCGATGCGCGCCTGGTCGCCGGTATGCAGCCAGCCATCCGCGTCCTTGACGCGGCGCGTCTCGTCGGGCTGGTGCCAATAGCCGAGCATCACGCTGGGGCCGTGCACCAGCAGCTCGTCGTTCTCGCCCAGCGTGACCTCGATGCCGTCGAGGACGTGGCCGACCGAGTGCGGATCGTTGTCGTCGATGGTGTTGACGGAGACCACCGGCGAGGTTTCCGTCATGCCGTAGCCCTGGAGAATGTCGAGCCCGAGCGCGAGGAACAGGCGAATGACGGGCTCGGCGATCGGCGCGCCGCCGGAGACCGCGACCCGCAAACGGCCGCCGAGTTGTGCCAGCACCTTGTCGGCGACGAGCCGCTTGAGCAGCGGCCAGGCCAGCCGGTCGAGTGGCGACACTGCGTCACGGCCCTGACGCGCGTCGAAACGCCGGCCGCCGACGGCGATGGTGAGGTCGAGCAGCGCGCGCTCGATGCGTCCGGCCGATGCGCGATGCTGCATGATCAGTGCGTAGACCCGCTCGTAGATTCGCGGCACCGAGATCAGAACGGTCGGCCGCACATGCCTCAAATCCTCCGCGAGTTGCGGCACCGACCGTGCATAGGCAACGCACGCCCCGGCCGCGATCGGATAGTAATAGCCGCCGGTGCGCTCGAAGGTGTGCGAGAGCGGCAGGAAGGACAGGAAGACATCGTCGGGTTCGGCCTTGATACGATGCGCGATCGCCTTCACGTTGGCGACGATGTTGTCATGCGACAGCATCACGCCCTTCGGCCGTCCGGTCGTCCCCGACGTGTAGACGATGGCGGCGAGATCGTCCGGCTTGACCGCGACGTCGGGCAGCTGCGCGCTCGCGCCCGGTGCGTCCGCGAGCCAGCGGTCGAGCGCGACGATGCGCGCATCGGCGACGGTGGTCCCTGCCGCATCCGCGCAGACGACGCGCTTGAGATGATCGAGCGGCTGGCCGGTGGCTGCAATCGCCTGCCAGCGCTCGATCGTATCGACGAACAGCAGCAGCGCGCCGGAATCGGCGAGGATGTAGGCGATGCTGTCGGGGTTGTCGACCGCATGCATCGGCACCGGCACCAGGCCGCGCGACAGCGCCGCCTGGTCCATCGCAATGTGCGGAATGCCGTTTGGCATCAGGATGGCGACGCGTTCACCTGGCACGAAATGCTCTGCGGCCAGCGCCCGCCGCCAGAACTCGAATTCTGCATCGATCTCGTGCCAGGACTGGCTGATCCAGCGCCTGGCATCCGCGTCGAAATGGCGATAGGCCTCCGTCGCCGGCGTCGCCCTGACGCGCGAGCGCAGCAGCTCCGGCAGCGTCCTCACCTCGGCAAGTCCATCCGGTTGACTGATCGGCTCCGGCATGGCGTCCTTTCGCAACTTGGCGATTCCCCATCCATTTGGGGCTTCGACACTAGACCGGCCAGACCTCTCCGCCTTGATCCTCAGCAAGGCCGCCATGCTTCGGAGCGATCCATGACCCGCGACCGCCTGTTTCTGGTGCAACCCGGTTTCGAGGACCCGGCCTATCCGGGCCGCCGCTTCTATTGCTGGCATTGCGCGCTGATCGAGGGCCTGCTCGGCTCGTTTCCGAAGCTTGCCGAACGGCTCGACGTCGAGCGCATCGCATGGCCGCGCCCGCGGCAGGCCGTGATCGCGGTGGTCGGCGAGGAGAATCAGTGGCTGCCCTTGCTCGTACTGGCAGACGGAGCGACCTCGCCGCACCAGACCGGCGTCCATCAGGGCCGCGCCTTCATCGCCGACAAGGACGCGATCCTCGCCGCGCTCTCCGAACGCCACGGCTTTCCCGACCCGCATCCGTGAGGATGATAAGGTCGTCGCAACACTCATCCTCGTGTCCCGGACGCGGTGCAGCGCGCAGCGATGCTCCGCAGAGTCGGGACCCATGCCGCAACGAGTCCCGAGGCAACATGGGCCCCGGCTCTGCAGCGCACCGTCGAAGAGACGCTGCGCTGCGTCCGGGGCACGCGATCGTAGCCGGGTGAGCCACAGGTCGCGAAACGAGGGAAGATCGACATTGCGCGTTGTCCTCCTCGCCTCGCATATTTGCTTCAACAAATCGTCCGAAAGGTCCGACCATGCCCAATCCTCTCCCCGCCCTGATCGTCGTCGACGTCCAGCGCGCGTTCGACGAATGGGAGGCGGCGGGCAAACGGCGCAATAATCCGGATGCGGTAGCACGCATCGCCGATCTGCTGAGGGCGTTCCGAACAAGCGGCACGCCGATCTTTCATATCCGCCACGAAGGCACCAAACCGACATCGTCGTTTCTCCCCCAAAGCTCGGGCTACGCCGTCAAGGACGAGGCGCGCGAGCAGCCGGGCGAGACGGTAATCGTCAAGCGCGTCAACAGCGCCTTCATCGGCACCGATCTGGAAACGCGCTTGCGCGGGGCCGGCCTCACCACGCTCGTCATCTGCGGCGCCACCACCAATCATTGTGTGGAGACGACGACGCGGATGGCCGGCAATCTCGGTTTCGACGCGCAGCTCGTGCGCGACGCGACCTGGACGTTCGAGCGAATCGGACCCGACGGCGAGAGGCATTCCGCCGAGGAGATTCACGCGATGACGCTGTCGAACCTCAATGGCGAGTTCGCGCGCATCGTCACCACTGATGATGTGGTCGCGTCATTCGCGGCAGAGTGATGGCAGAGGCACGATCAACGCCGATGCCGCGACAATAAATCTCACGACGCGCGCGCATTGACACAGCCGCGCGCTGCGTCGTTTCGACGCCCGCACTGGCCGGAACGCAGCGAGCGCCCATCTGTTGTCACACGACATTCAACTGGAGTGATGACATGAAATATCTCTTTGTCGCGATGGCCGTCGGTGCCGCGACGCTTGCCGGCGGATCGGCGGCGAACGCGGCCAATAATTCAGGCGCGAGGCAGAACGCGCAAGCAAGCCAATCGACCGACATCAGCGCGCAGCACCGGCACCACGGCCACCATCATCACTGGCGCTCTCACCACCGCCATCACGGCTATTATCGCCCGCACTACCGCAGCTACGGCTATTACCCGCGGCATCACGGCTATTACGGCGGCGGACCGTACGGGTATTACGGCGGTGGCGGTCCCGGCGTCACCTTCGGCTTCGGCGGCAGCCGCTGGTAAGAGACAAGGCCCGCAAGTCAGCGGGCCTTTTTTCTGCTCGTCAGCCTATCCCCGCAGGATCATCCCGGCCGTCTCCAGCCCACTCGCCAGCGCGGCCTCGACCGTGCCCATGTCGGGGCCGCGATACAGCGCTTCGCCGGAGAACAACACAGAGCCATCAGCGCGCGCGAGCATCGTCTGCGCCGCGCGCGTCCACGGCGTCGCCCAGGAATAGGCGCCGCGGGCGAAGGGATCGTGTCCCCAGTTGGTCGCCGCGGACGCCACGAGATCGCGCGCGATGTCCTCACGCGACCGCTTGAAGATCGTAGCGAGGGACTCGAGCCCGGCATCGATCAGTCCTTGCGGATCGAGCTTCGCGAACCCCTGAGTGCGCGGGCCGCCGAACCAGCCGGTGAGCACCGGATGCTGGTCCGGATAGCGCGTCCACCACACCGGGATCGTCTCATCGGACAAAAGCAAGGTCATGTCCACGAGATCTTCCTTTTGCTCGCGCCACCATGGCCGCGAAAAGCGCAGCAGGATCTTGATGACGTTGCCGAAGCCGATGTCATCGGCGGCAGCAAGCTTCGCGCGCGTGCTCGTCGGCAGCGCCATCTCGCGCAGCAGCGGCAACGGCACGGTAAGGATCACGCGATCGCAGGCATGCACGTCACCGCCCGCGCAGCGAACGACGACCGCGCCGCCCTCCTCCGCGACGGCCGACACCGCGCAGCCGAGGCGGATCGCAACGCCGTGCCTGCGGCACTCAGCCGCCAGGAAATCGATCAGCGCACCGTAGCCGCCGATGATGCGCGCCTGCGGAGCATGGCCGCCATCCATCCATTCCTCGCGCAGCGCCAGCGTCGAGGCGCGCTCGGGGTCCGCCGCGTCATAGCCCTCGACCATCCGCTCGATCGAATGGCGCATCGCCGAGTACTCAGGCCCGGCAAAATGCCGGCGCAGGAAGTCGGCGACGGTGAGGTCGTCCTTCAAGTCCCGAAGCACGCCTTGCAGCTCGGCCTCGTGCGGGTCGTCGCGCTCCTCGCGCGAAAATCCTGTCCCGTTAAAACGCCACTGCTCGCCCGCGATCTCCCGAAGGGACAGCCCCGCCTCGCGCAGCAGTGCGCGCGTCACCGGTGCCTCGCCATGAACGAATTCCGCGCCGCCGTCGGCGGGATAGCCGAATTCCTGTGACGGCAGCGGATGGATGCGGCCGCCGCAGCGCTCGCGCGCTTCCAGGACGGTCACTGTCCTGCCCGCGCGCGCCAGCTCGCGCGCCGCCACCAGACCAGCCGCGCCGGCACCGACGATGACGATATGCTCTGATGTCTCGGACATGGCCGCGCTTCACTGGCTCGCGGCTTGCGGGTCGTTCCTGATCAGATAGCGCAGCAGCAGGACGCCGCCGCCGAGATCGCGCGTGTTCTCGAGCGTCATCGCCGTGATCGGCGCGCGCCGGTCGCGATCCGCCTCCGTCGAATCGAACACGAAGGGTGCGCCGCTTGCGCCATCGATCGCGGGGCTGAGGATCAGGTTGAATTCGTCGATGAGACCGGCACGCAGGAACGCACCATTGGCGACGCCGCCGCCCTCGACCAGCAGGCGCTTCACGCCGAGCTCGCGGTTGAGGATTTCGACCGTCAGCGCCAGGTCGATCTCGGACTTGCCGGCAAAGATGTAGGACACGCCCTCGCCCCGCAGCCCTGCGAGATGCGAATCCGGCACGCTCTCGGTCAACACCACCACAATCGGATCGCCGCCGATGTCGGAGCGGCCCCAGCCGATCTTGCCCTGCGCATCGAGCACGACGCCATAGGTTTTCGCGTCCTTCCGCGCGAACCAGCTTTCGCGCGGCACTTTCGCGCCCGTCGTCGCGGGATATGGCTTGCCCTTGGCGAACTCCGAGCCGGTGACGCGGCCGATCACCCAGGCATCGCCGCCGAGCTCGTCATGGATCTTCTCGAACCAGTCCCCGCCTGCCTGCCTGGGACGCCAGCGGCTGGGATGCGTGCGGCCGTCGAGACTCGAATGCATCAGACAGATGACATAGGGCTTCATGTGACTCTCCGGACTGCGCCTTACACCGCCGGCCCATCGCCCTTCTCATTCCCCTTGGCGCGATCGTTCACGATCTCCGCGAGCGGATTGAGCTTTGGCGGCGCGACGAGCTGGAGCGTGTTGGTGTCGCGATGGTCGAACGGCGCGCCGCGCACGAACAACTCGGTCCGGATCAGATAGGTCCAGCTGCCGTCGTCGTTGAAGGTGATGTCGCAGCGATAGGAGTCGGTGCGGAACGCCTGTTCCAGAAAATCGGTCGAACAGATGCCGTAAGCGGTGTCGCCGCGCTTCGCCGCCACCGAGATCGTCCCGTCATCCGGCCCGGCCTTGCCCGAGGCCAGCAGCACCTGTCCACGCGGGATCGCCAGCGTCTGCATGATCAGCCCGGTCGCGGGCTCCCAGAGCCAGTAGCCGACCTGATCGTGGAAGGTGATGTCTTCCTCGGGCGTGTTGATGTGGATGTGATAGCGCAGCCCGTAGAGCAGCTGCGGCCCGTTGGCCTGCGGATCGATCGGGTCCATCCTGATACGCTCGATGAAGGACCGCCGCTCCGGCCCCTCCGCCTTCGGATTGATGTCGATGCCCTTGTCGGCCTGCCAGATGCCGGCGAGACGGCGGAGCGGGCCGAGATTGGCAAGGCCGTCGGGCGAGACGTCCTCGGGCTCGGTGAAGATGTCGGCGGGAATGGGGAGCATGGCTGGCCTCGCGGAAAATTGCGGAGGCAGCAATAGCACGGGAACGGGAATCTGGCTCGTGCCCAAGCCTCACAATCGCGAATGGACATAGGCGCTACGCGCAGACGATTGTCGGGCCTCAAAGGACTTCGCCAAGGGAAAACGACGCGCGCAGCCTCGATGGCCTGGGGCGGCCCGCGAAACAGCGATTATTACGACAGTGCATTTGGTTCGGTGATTTTCGGACCATCAAACTCGCGATCGGTTCGAGCGTGGATCGAGTGTCACCGCAATTTCTGCTGGGAAGGAGCATGACCGTCTACATCACGCGACACGGAGCCGAACCCGATCTGGTTCGGCTCCGCCGCCGGAACGTTTAGTGGCGATGATCGCGGACTTCGGGTTGATTGCGGTGGTCCCTGACGATGGTCTGGTTGCGATGGTCGCGCACAATGGGCGGGTCGCGATGATCGCGCACGATGGTCAGCGCGTTGGCGGGCGTCACCGCGCCTGCCAACGTGATCGCTGCGAAAGCCACAAGGATGTAGTTGCGCATGAGTCTTGTCCTTTGCCTGGGTGGATCACTGCGAGCCACCTGACAACAGGCTAGACTGACCGGCTGAAATGATATGTGTCGTCGATCACGCGGCGATTATCGATACGCCGGCGACCACGCATGGTCCAATCGGAAAACAGGCCAGCCGCAGCGTTTTTGTAGCCCGGATGGAGCGAAGCGCAATCCGGGACCGATGAACCGCATCGCACGACTGCCCACGCAGCACGAAACCCGGATTCCGCTTCGCTCCATCCGGGCTACGCACCGCAGGCGTAATGCTCTACTTCAGCGCCAGGCTGCTGCAATACGCCGAGGTTTCACCGGAGCGCCAGCCGGTGATGCGTCCGGCCTCCTTGCACTCGTCGTAGGTCTTGTAGTTGCCGACGTTGCGGCACGTGAACGAGTACACGCCGCCGGAAACGTTGCAGCCGACCCAGGGCTGATTGCCCGTCTTGAAGCTCGATTGGCAGCCGCCGACGCAGCTGCCGGTGGCGGCGGCGAGCTTGGCGAGCTTCGCGGCATCCGACATCGGCGCAGGCGAGGCCGTTGCCGGGATTGGCGAGGTTGCGACAGACCGGGTGCTGCGGGTCGCTGCGTGATGCACCGGCTTGTGAGGCCTCGCCACCTGCTTCGGCGCGTCGACCGTGATGCCGGGAAGCTGGGTGTCGGCAGGTGTCGGTTGCGACATGGCCGTGCCGTTCAGGCCGAGTAGCAGCAGTGCAATCGAGGGGATAGCGACAACGGGACGCGCAGCGAAGCGTGACGACAACGTCATGGCCGGATCCTTCCAAATGCGAAGACAGTCAATTCCATCGCCCGGGCGAAACGATATCACGCGTCAACCGAAGTTGCATCGTCGAATCCTGCAACTTGATGCGAATCTACAATCTCGCGATCGACGTAGCGTCTGCCGCAATTTTGGTCACGCACCCCACAGATCGAGCGCCGGACACCGGCCCGATCCAGAGCGCCGCCGACCTGTTCGTGGCGTCGGCCTCCGGGCCGCCGCACATGCCTCACGTTGCGCTCAACCAGCTCTACGATCTGACGCCGGCCGAGATCCGCGAAGTCGCTGACGTTTCCGGTCTGATCGGAACTCGCTCTCAAGCCGCCTGTGACGTGGATCTCGCGCGCTCCTCGAGCACGCCGATCGTGGCGACCAAATTGTCGCGACGCGCACGAAGGTTTTGCGCAAGCAGCGGATAGGTCGGCTGCAGCGCGTCGAACACCCCGGCGCGCGCTTCTTCCTCGAGAATATCGGTATTCAGGAGCCGAACGCGCCACCACAAATCGGCGATCAACGCATCGAGCCGGAGTTCACCTGCATGTTCGCCTGTAGAACCAGAATGGGACACTTGTTGCATTGCTTTGCCTCAACCTGAAACGGCCTCCCCGCTGGGGCCGGGATTTGGCGTTGACTGAGCAAGCGGGATGCCAAGGGCGGTGCTTGGCCGGAGAGGCATCGGCATCCCGATCCCTCCCCAGCGGTGACCCTCTCGTCGCACGTTATGCCGCTACGGCGCAGCCAGATGCGGTCCGGCTTGATTCACGGGCCGCCGCCGCGCCGTTCGTTGCGTCGGCTTCCGGGCCGCCGCGACTGCCTCACAATGCTCTGAACCCGCTCCATCATCGCTCGTCACGACCCCGCGGCCGGGGCGCGACATCGTGAACAGGCGCGGCGGTTCTGATGCTCGCCTCACGCCACGGCCTGGCGTCGCCGCCGCGGGACCGGGCTTTGCAATGGCAGGTCGGCCAGGGGCACGGGCCTGCTGAAGAAGTAACCCTGACCAAGCGCGATTCCGAGCGAATGCACCCTTGCGACCTGTTCGGAGGTCTCGATACCCTCGGCGACGATCGAAAGCTTCAACGTCTTCGCAAGCTGCACGATGGACTTCAGTACGGCGACGGTCTCGCAGCGGTCGATCCTGTCGATAAAGGACTTGTCGATCTTGACCTTGTCGAACGGAAAGGCCGTCAGATAGGACAATGACGAATAACCGACACCGAAATCGTCAAGTGCAATGGATACGCCGAGCGCCTTGAGGCGCTCGAGGGTCTTGAGGTTTTCCTGGGTATCGGCGAGAAACACGCTCTCGGTGATCTCGAGTTCGAGCCGGTTTTCCGGAAGTCCGCTCTGCGCCAGCGCCGACGTCACGGAGTCGACAAGGTTCGTGCCGGCGAATTGCAGGGCGGAGAGGTTGACGGCGACCTTGACATCGCCCGGCATGGTCATCGCATCGCGACACGCCTTGGCCAGCACCTGATTGCCGAGCTCGACGATCAGTCCGCTCGCCTCCGCCACCGCAATGAACTCGACGGGCGGAATGAAGCCTCTGGTGCCGTGATGCCAGCGCGCCAGGGCCTCGACCGATTTCGCACGGCCAGTGCCGAGCTCAATCACGGGCTGATAGAACACGTCGATCTCCTCGCGCCAGATCGCCTCGCGAAGCTCGATCTCGAGGACGTTGCGCTGATCCGCTTCGGCCTTGAGCTCCGCCGAGTAGACATGGAAGCAGTTTCGGCCGGCGTTCTTCGACTTGTAGAGCGCAAGATCGGCGTTGCGAAGGATCTCATCGACCCGCGTGCCATGCTCGGGCGCCATGGCGACGCCGATGCTGCAGCCGATCACGACGAGATGGCCGTCGATGTGATAGGGCTCGGCGATGGCCTGAACCAGCCGCGCCGCGAGCGTCGCGGCGCCATCCTGCATCGAGACCTCGCCTGCTGCCACGATCACGGCAAACTCGTCACCGCCGATCCGCGCCGCAGTATCGACGTCACGGATCTGCGCCTTGATCCGGCCGGCAACCTGCTTCAGCAACGCGTCGCCGCATTGGTGACCGAGCGCGTCATTGACGGATTTGAACTTGTCGAGATCCAGCAGGAGCACGGCGAACGGTGCATCGGATGGATGCCTCGCGAGCGCTTCGTCGATGCGCTCCTTGAACAGGTTACGATTGGCGAGGCCCGTCAGGCTGTCGTAATGCGCTAATCTCTCGATCCGGTCCTCGGATGCCTTGCGCGCGGTGACGTCTTCATGGGTGGCGACCCAGCCCCCGCCTTCGCGCCGGCCGTAGGAGACATAGACAAAGCGCCCGTCCGGAAACTGCACGGTGCTCGAGATGTGCTCCGACTTGGCGAGCCGTCTCTTCAAACCGGCAAGGTAAGCCTCGACGTCGAGCACGGAGGTCTGTTTTGCAAACACCTCCCGGAAATCCATGCCGATCCGAATCTCCTCCGGCGCAAGCCCATAGAGCTCGAGCCATTGTCGATTGAACGCGATCAGGCGGTCGCGGCCGTCGAACATGCTCAACCCCTGAGGAAGGTTTCTGAGCGCGTCTTCGAACTTGCTCGCAAAATCGCGCAGCTCGCCCTGGGCGCGATCGAGCGCCCTTTGTCGCCGCCAGTGGAACATCGTGGCGATCAGGATGATGAATGTGAGCAGCATCGCGCCGCCGAGATAGATCTTCTGCCTGGAAGCGGAGCGTGAATAGATTTCCTGCTCCGAAATACCCACGGTGAAGATGAGCGGAAAGACGCGCGATCTGCGCGCGGTGACCAGTCTGTCGCTGCGGTTCGGACGGTTTTCGTTCCAGTATTGTGCGTGGACGTTGTCCCCCAGCTCGCTTTCGACGCGGTTCGGCGCGCGCTGCCCCAACACGGTGCCCTGGTCGATGCCCCGCGCGGCGAGCACGACATAGTCTGTATTTCTGAGGACCAGCGTTCCACCGACGCCGAGCTTTGCGGTGTCATAGAACCTGCCGACGACATCGACGCTGATCGAGCCGACGACCACGCCTGCCGGATTCCTGGCGAGATCGTACAGCTTTCTTGCGAGCTGGATGGTCCATTTGTTCGAGGCCCGCCCCAACACCGGCTTCGCAACGTAGAGGCGATCATCGGCCTGCGACATGACGTTGCTGAAATGCTCGCGATCGCCGAGATAGAGCGGCGGACCGGCATAGCCCGTCGTCGTATCGATCAGGTAGCCGTCCAGTCCGATCAGCGAGAACTGAACCACGTCGCCGGTCGCGATGCGCGCCTTGTCGGCCCAGAATTTCAGGCTGAAGGTCAGCGGATCCGGAGCGTAAAGTGCGCGCACCACCAGCAACGACTGGTCCACGCGCTCAAAGATGCGCTCGGTATTTTCCTCGAACAATTCGGCGGCGCTATTGCCCTGCAACCGCGCCTGCTCGACGGCATCCGCCCGTTCCGATGACGTGATCGCGAAGTACCCGATCCAGACGAGGGGCAGGAAGAACAATGCGATCTGCAGCGGGGCATTCCGCAGAATTGTCATCACAACCTTGCGAACTGATCTGCCGAGAATCACGATGCACACACCCGCATCAGCTGCCGGGGCAGATCATTGCTTGCCGCCAAGATGGCATCGCGATGTCCGCCCCGATTGCTCGGGGCCGCACGGCCGCAAGCTTTCAGTATTGTCAACCGAGGATGTGAGCCTAGGAGCAACAGCCTTAAGTTTTGGTTCGGAGAAATCTCAATTTTTTAGTTTACGACACCCGTACGAACACGGACGTCGGCCGTTTCCGAGCAACCTGACGGTATCACCCTGATCGGCACCGGTATTTTCGCGGCCCTGTCGTTCCGCCGGGCGGCACGATTCGAACCTCCGACCTGGAGCCGCTTCCGTTCCGATTGCGTCGGAACGGGGCGCTAGATTCTTGTTTTGACGCGTTTTCTTCACGCAAACCAGTGTCCACTGCGCTGGAAAACGCACTGATTGCGGCATTCGAGGGCAAGGCTTATGCTGAAGCCCGGCAATCAAGCGGCCGCCCATCGTGCGGCGGGCAGCCTCACGGTGGGTGGCTCACATACCCGTCGAAAGGCCACGCCATGACCATTGCCCCCACACTGCACCGATATCTGGCTGCCGAGAACATCGAGTATGCCGAGATCCCACACGCTCTTACCATGTCATCCGCGCGCACGGCGCAGGCCTGCCGCGTCTCGGGCGATCATCTCGCCAAGGCCGTCGTGCTGCGGCATGACGGCGGCTATATGCTCGCAATCGTGCCGGCGTCGCACCATCTCAACCTGCCGGACTTGAAGGAGAGGCTGGGCGAGGATCTCGTGATGGCCAACGAGACCGAGATCAACCGGCTGTTCGTGGACTGCGCGCACGGAGCCGTTCCGGCGGTCGGCCGGTGCTACGGGCTCGATCTCATCGTCGACGACAGCATCTGCGCCCAACCCAAGGTCTATATCGAAGCCGGCGATCACGAGACGCTGCTTCAGCTCACCGCTGCGCAGTTCGCGCGCCTGACGGCCGGTGCACCGCATGGACGCTTCAGCATGCACGACTAACGCGGCGCGATGTTCCCCGGCACGCCGTCGCGGCGCGCGTGCGGTGGCGTCCGGTTCGTTGTATAGTCACGTCACGGGGGCTGCGTTCGCAACGGAGGTCCTCCATGAAGGTCAAGGACGTGATGCACAAGGGCGTCGATTGGGTCAGCCCCAACACCCCGATCGCCGAGATCGCGAAGTTGATGCAAGGGCGCGACATCGGCTGCATTCCGATTGGCGAAGACGACCAGTTGATCGGGATGGTGACTGATCGCGACATCGTCTGCAAAGGCCTTGCGCGCAAGGACTTCAACGCCGCGGGCATGACAGCGCGGGACGTGATGACCGAAGGCATCCATTGCTGCCGGGAAGACGACGATCTGGCGAAGGCCGTTCATCACATGGAGACGCTGAAGATCCGCAGGCTGCCCGTGATCAACAAGAGCAAGCGGATGGTCGGCATGATCAGCCTTGGTGATGTCGGCCAATTCGCCACCGTTGATCTGTTGACCCAATGCGTCAAGGGCGTGTCGGCCCATCATTGATGGCAACGCCGGCTCGATTCCGCGGCTGCAAACACCCGCGGCCGCGGAGCCCGCTCGCGCGTGCATTGAATGCACGTCGCTGCCCCGAGGTTGGCGTCAGGCCGAGGCGACGGCGTCCCTCGATGGATGGTGCACCAGTCAGAACAGAACCACGAACTCGTATATAATTGAAATTGCTATATAAATTCAAGCTGCGCGGGAGCGTCGGCTACCTACGCCCCCAACCGTTTGCGCCGAGTGTGCGATGGACGCGGCTTGGCGACCCGCGCAACGGCCGCGCTCTGAGGTGCCCCAGCACCAGAGCTAGGCGGAATTAGAGACCAGACTTCGAGACTGGCGCATGCCCCGAGGGCGGCTCGTTGGCCGACCGCATTGATTGGGATAATGATCGTTGCCGGTCGCCTTGGCTTCTTCGGCGACCACGCCCACTCGCCAAATCCCCACTGCTTCGCAGCCTTTCCGGCGCAACTGCTGGTTTACCGCGGGTAAGCTTTATGCAATGAACGATGTCGCCGCTCGAACGAACGCCGATGCCTTGACCGAGAAACGCCTCGCTCAAACAAAGACTCGAGAAAGCCCGCCACGCACCGATGTCGGGACGATCATCCTCCATTGGGCGACCGCGCTCGCGTTCGTCGTAAGCCTCGTTACCGGCATACGCATCGCAGCGGACGCGCTGCACGCCCCCTTCTCGAAATGGCTCGCTCCGGTCCTGCCGCAGGGCGAGATCTTTTCCTGGCATTTCCTCGCGGGGCTCGCCGTCTTCTTCTGCGGGTCGGCCTACGTCGCCTACCTCGCGCGCAGCGGCCTCGTCGAGCGCAACAGCCCCAAGAAGACGCGGATCCTCGCGATGCGCGCCCCGGCTCGCCTCAAATGGGGAGCCGTCAACGTCATCCTGCACTGGTTCGTCTATGCGCTCGTGATCTTCCTCACGGGGACGGGCGTCATGATGTATCTCGGCTATGGCGGCTGGTGGGCTTATCTCCACTCGATCGCCGCCTTCGTCGCGCTCGCCTATATCTTCGCGCATGTCGCCGCGCATTATCTCTATGGCGGCTGGCAGCAGATTTTCCGCGTGTTTCGGCCGACGCCGCTCGCGATCACGAAGGCCGTGCGGCCGAGGCCTCTTCTCGTCGCCGCTGCAATCGGGGTGGTAATCGCGTGCGGTGTCGCCGGGCTCGACTGGGCGACGCGCGATACGCTCGTCGTCGCGCGGGTGAGCGCCGCGCCCAAGCTGGACGGGGCCATGGGCGATCCCGCCTGGTCGCGCGCGCGCCCCGTCTTCATTCGCACGCAGCAGGGTGCCAATCTCGACGGATCGGGCGAATCGCTGGTGGAAGTGCGCGCCCTGCACGACGGGCAGAAGATCTATTTCGCCTTCCGCTGGGAGGATCCCACGCGCTCCCTGCGCCGCATTCCGATCATCAAGAAAGAGGATGGCTGGCACGTCCTCGACGAGCGTGCGGGCCTGCAAGACGCCGTCGACTTCTACGAGGACAAATTGTCGGTCATTTTCTCCGATAATCCAGCGCTCGGCGGCGCAGGCGCGACGGATCTCGGCGCCAACCCGCTGCCCGGCAAACCGATGCCGATCAACGGCCGGGGCTTCCACTACACGACGGATGGCAGCTACATAGACATGTGGCAGTGGAAGGCGTCGCGCGGGGGCATGCTCGGGCGCGTCGACAGCCAATATATCGGCCCACCCTACGCCCCGACCCTGGACGAGCAGAATTACAATGCCCGCTATCAGGGCGGCTATTGGAATAAGCCTGGCCGCAGTCTTTATTCGTATAACTTCAAGTTCATCCACCGGGACGACAAAGGGCCCGTCACGGTTCTGCGGCTTCCCAAGGACTGGAAGGCGCAGGTCGCAGCCCTCGGCAAATTCGATCTCAATCCCAACAGCAGCGACGACGAGAACGGCCGCTGGTACATGTTCGACCGGGAGAGCGAACCCTACACACCAGAGGCCGACGCCAGGATTCCCGTTGGCACGATCCTGCCCGGCGTGATTATTGCCGGCGACAACGACGGAGAGCGGGCCAATGTCACCGGGGTTTCAAGATGGAGCAACGGACATTGGACGCTCGAGCTGACGCGCAACATGAAAAGCGATGGCAGATATGACAAAGCCTTCGTGCCAGGCCACGATCTCTACATGTGGGTCGCTGTCTTCGACCATACACAGACGCGGCATGCGAGCCATAACCGCCCGGTGCGTGTCGTACCGCAGAAATAGGCGTCTCATGGGGGGCGACGTGCTCGACCGGAGGCCACTCCTAGAGGCCTCGCGATGAAGAGGCATTGTCGGCTCGTCATCAACGGCAAGCTCGTCGAAGCCCGCGCCGGCGAAAGCCTGATCGACGCGGCGCTCGGCGGCTCGATTCTCGTTCCTCACGACTGCAGATCGGGACAATGTCAGAGCTGCCGGGTGACGGTCGTTTCGGGCTCGGTCGATGACGGCGGCTCGGGCCATGGCCGCACTGTGCTCGCCTGCCAGGCCGCGGTCGCAGGCGATGCTGAGATCGAATTCGAAGAATTGCCGCTACCGGTGAAGCGGGCGGGCGCCGTCACCGAGATCAACGAGCTCTCGCCGGAGATCGCCGAAGTCGTGCTGACGACCTCAGCGCCGCTCGAGTTTCGGCCGGGCCAATATGTGCGCGTCAAGTTTTCCGGCTATCCGTCGCGCGAGTACAGCCCGACCTTCAGGCTCGATGGTTCCTTCAAGCAAGTCGAAATGGTCTTCCACATCCGGCGCCTGCGCGACGGCACCGTGTCGGGGCAGCTCGGCAAGTCCATCAGGCGCGGCCATGCGGCGCATGTGCAAGGCCCCTTCGGACAAGCCTATCTACGACAGGGCCAGGGGCCGCTGGTGCTGGTCGCCGGCGGAGCCGGCTGGGCCCCGATCTGGGCGCTCGCCCGCTCGGCGCGCTCGACCCAGCGCAACCGCGAGATGGCGATCGTCGCCGGCAGCCGGGATGTCGATAATCTCTATATGCTTCCCTCGTTGCAGTGGCTGATCGACGACGGTGTCCGCGACGTTATTGCGACGACGGAGGTCGGGTCTACCCTGCAGATCAGGCCCGGGCGCCCATCGCACTACCTGCCCCTGCTTGGGCTGGAGGATACGGTCTACGTCGCCGGCCCCGTTGGTCTCGTCGAGATCGTGAAGAACAAGGCGCGCTCGGCCAATGCGCAATGCTACGCCGATCCTTTCCTGCCGAGCTCTCAAACCCCATCGCTGATGGACAAAGTCGCCCGTCTATGGCGAAGCCGGGAGCAGCCTCATCGCCCCGGTCTGTGAGCCGATGCCGAGTTCAGCAACGCCGGCGGCCGCCGAGCCCCGGCGCCTCATGGCTTGACGGGCAGACTACCGAGGTTGGTGATGACGTCGGCTGCCTTCTTCGCATCGGCAAAGCGTAGAAAGGCCAGGGCATCCGGATCCTGCAGCGTATTTAAATAGATCAGCGCCAGCACCACGCTCGAGGGATAATCCGCGTCCGTCGGGTAATGGCCGTCCACGCGAAGCACCGTGAGCCCCTGTTCCAACGGCCGCGAGAAAGGACCGAAGCCGATCGCGCCTTGAACATCGCGAACCGTCTCGATCGCTTCCTGTGTGGTCGTTGCTATCTTCGATTTCTCGGTGATCTCGAGATCATTCCAGCCGGGCATGCTGGCCCGTAGCACGGTGAGAGTGCTGTCCTGGTCCTCGCGCCGCACGACGCGGATGCGCATATCGGCGCCGCCGAGCTCCTTCCAATTCGCAACGCGGCCCGAATAGATCGCAACGAGCTGAGCGCTTGTGACGGCACTCACCCCGCAGCCGGGATGGACGATGAAAGCCGAGGGCAGGCGGGCGATCGCCTTGTAGACGATGCCGGAAGCCGCTTCGGCGTCGGTCAGGCGGCGTGCGACGCGCCCTAAGATCGCCTTACCGGACCCCACGGCCGCGATGCCTCCGCCAGAACCGATGCTCGGCGGGACCTCGACCAGTGCCGATCCTTCCTGCTGCATGAAGCTCGCGGCGATGGCGCGCAGGACATCGATGCCGTCTCCGGTCCCGACGATGTCGAGCCTGCGTGTTTCGGCGCCAGCGGCATTCACCGCCGCAAGGCAAAGGCCCAAAAGGGCTGCCATTGTCCTCGAAAATGCCATTGCAGACCCCTTCGAACCACGAGGTGCACAATCTGGCAAAGAAACCTAAACCTTCTGTTGTCGCAACGCCGTGCCTTTTGGAATCATCAGTGTGGCGAACAGAATGTGAAAGCACACAATCTGATGGTTTCGAAAAACCAATTGGTAATTAACTAGCCACAAATAGACGACAAATAGACGATTTAGAGGGTTTCACTCGCCTAAATTCGGCGCCTGGAAGACTAGTCAGTGGGGCCTCAGTGAGCGACACTGATCGGTCCCCGCAAGTTCAGGGGCTGGCAGTGGTGGCGACTGACACCGATATGGCGAAGGCATCGAGGGCGCCGCCCCGCTGGCGTCGTTGGGCCGTTCCGCCCGGGCCTCCAGGTTTCCCCTCGTCTATCGCCATGCGCCTTGTTGCCGTCGTGCTCGCGACCGGCGTGCTCGGGCTCGGCCTCATCGGTGGCTTGACGGCGCTACGCCTGCAGCAGCAACTGGGGCAGCAGGCTGCGGCACTGGGTGAACTCTCGGAAGACCAGCTCGCTCATCGCCTCGACGGCGAGGCGCAGTTGGCGCGAGCGCGAATCGAGGTCCTCGGCGCGGAAACCGCATCACGCCTGCGTCAGATCGCTCAGCGCGCCGATATCGCAAAGGCGGTCGCCTCGAACAACGATGTGACTATCCGCGAGCTGCTCAGCATCGTTGCTTCGACCTCCGGCTTCGAAAGGCTGATCGCCTTCGACGAAACCGGCCGCGTGATCGGTGCCAACACGCCCCTCGACCTCCTCGCTCTGAACGGGG
The DNA here is from genome assembly GCF_054185205.1 of Bradyrhizobium sp. 14AA. Classification (NCBI taxonomy): domain Bacteria; kingdom Pseudomonadati; phylum Pseudomonadota; class Alphaproteobacteria; order Hyphomicrobiales; family Nitrobacteraceae; genus Bradyrhizobium; species Bradyrhizobium sp. 14AA. The sequence goes on from NZ_JAVAYM010000016.1 coordinate 29,839, forward strand.
CGATCGAGGGGACCGACCTCTCTGTCAATCTCAGGTCGATCCTCAAGCACAATAGCCGCTCGCACCCGCGGGGTGAGGAAGGCACCTATGAGCTCAAATTGGGTGAATTGTCAGCGCTTGGCCTGACGCAGCGCCACACTATAGCGCACACCGCAATCGAGCCCGTGTTCGACGACTTCGGCGACCTCATCGGCGCGCTTGTTGCCATCCGACCGCTCGGGCGGACGGAACGGACTCTCGAGAACTTCACTTCGCTAGCTAATGCCGGCGTGGTCATCATCACGGGTGACAACGAGATCGTGTCTTCCGCGGGGCCTGAAGGGGTGAAATTCAGCGGCGCCAGGACGCGTTTGGGCGGGCTGCAGCGCTCGGATGACGGCAACTACGTCGCGCGCTGTGTCGAATATGAGGCGACGCTCAAGGTGTGTACGTTCGCGAGCGCGTCGCTCGTGACGACGACACGCGATCAGATGTTCCAGATCGGCGCCGCCCATACCCGTTCGCTGATGTGGCAGTTCCTGGCATCCGCGGCGCTGGCGCTCGGTGCCTTGGTCGTCGCGCTATTGGCCGCCGTAAGGCACCTGACGAAAGGACTTTCGGCGCTCGCCAAGACCGCCCAGGAAATCGCGGGAGGCAATCTCGACGTTCCGTTCCGCGCAACGGGCATCGGCGAGGTTCGCGGCCTCGGCCTCGCATTCGAGCGAATGCTGACGCATTTGCGGGCCAGCACGCGAAGAATTCGTCAGCTCGCTTTCTACGATACGGTGAGCCGCATTCCCAATCGGGAGAAGATGCGCCTCGATGCGCCGGCGCTCATCGACGCTGAAGAAGGTGGAGCGCTGTTCTTCCTCGACCTCGATGGCTTCAAATCCATCAACGACACTTTCGGGCACAAGGCTGGCGACGAGCTGCTCAAGATGGTGGCTGAGCGCTTAAGCAATTTTCTGACGTCCAAGATCGCGGCCGGCAAAAGTCTGCTCGCCCGGGTCGGGGGCGACGAGTTCGTCGCCATCATCGCTGGGGTGAAGACGGTCGAGGCCGCGAGCCTCTGCGCCCGCGAGATGATCGAGACGCTGCAGGTTTCCTTCAAGCTCCAGAGCAACCATGCGACTATCGGCGTCAGCATCGGCGTTGCGATCTGGCCCACCCACGGCACAACATATGACGATCTCCTGATCCGCGCCGACCTGGCGATGTACGTCGCGAAGAGCTCGGGGCGCAACACCCACGCGTTCTTCACTCCGGATCTCGCAGAGGTCGCGCGTGCCCGGCATGCGCTCGAAACCGATCTCGCCTTGGCGATCCGCAATGAAGAGCTCGTCGTCCATTACCAGCCCAAGGTGTCCTGCTTGGATGGCCGCATCCTGGGGGTGGAGGCGCTGGCCCGCTGGCATCATCCGAAGGAGGGCAACATTCCTCCTCAGCGTTTCATCAAGATCGCGGAAGAGATCGGCCTCATCATGGAGATCGACCGCTTTGTGCTCAGGCGCGCGCTCGCCGAAATCGGGGACTTGATCCGGGCCGGCTCAAACCTCGTGCTCGCCGTAAATGTCGCGGCGTCGGAAATCGAGGACCCGCTGTTCATCAAGGATATCGTCACGACCGTTCGCGAAGCCAACTTCCCGCCGCCCCACCTCGAGATCGAGGTCACGGAGTCGGTCGCGATGCGCAATCCTGATGTCGTGCGCGAGAGAATAAGCCTGCTCAGGCAATTGGGCATACGCTTCGCAATGGATGATTTCGGAGCCGGCTATTCGAATCTTTCGACGATGGCGAGGCTCCCCTTCGACGCCGTGAAGCTCGATCGCACGCTCGTCGCGGGTGTCGCGGAAGACCGAGAGAAGCAGACGATCCTTCGCCTGGCGCTCGGACTTGCGGACGAATTGGGGTTCGAAACGGTCGTGGAAGGCATCGAAACGGCCGAAGACCTTCGGTTCGCGGCCGAAAACGGCGCGACCATGGCGCAAGGTTACATTTTCTCTCCGCCGGTATCGCTCGAAGAGTTCACCGTCCTGCTCCAGCCGGGCCTTTTGGCTTCGGCGGTCGAAGTGGCGCCCTGGCGACAGGGAGTGGAGCGGCAGGCTGCTATCCGCTGAGGCGTCGGCGACGACACCGCCGCAGATGCCGATCGGGGACCGAACAGGCCTACGGGAGCTCTGCAATGGCTCGCGGTTTTACCGAATGGTGGGAGATGGTGCCCAGGGGCGGAATCGAACCACCGACACTGCGATTTTCAGTCGCATGCTCTACCAACTGAGCTACCTGGGCGTGCTCCAAGAGAGGGGCCAAAGCCCATCGAGCGGGCGGTTTATAGTGGGCTCGGAGCGGCCTGTCCACCCACGCTTCGCCTTTGGCTTCGCCGGGCGCAGCCCGGCTGTGCACAAGCTGGGGCGGGCTTGCCGCGGTTTTCGCGCGGCGCGTCGACCACCTATATAAGATATTGAAATTACTATATTATTCGACGTCGTCCACGTCGTCGTCGCGACCGGGGATGACGTAGGAGCCCTTCAGCCAGCGGTTCAGGTCGACGTCGCGGCAGCGCGGGGAGCAGAACGGACGGGTGGCTTCCGCCTGCGGCTTGCCGCAGATCGGGCAGGTTTTGAGCGGTCCGGTGGGCTTTTCGACGTGGTCGTCCATGAGGTGCGTAGCTTACACGAGGTGAGGGAGTTCAAGCGCCTGTCGGCAAACGGGTTCCCGGGGCGGCGGCGCAGGCGGGCCCGCCGGAGTCCGGCGCGGCCATTCTACTGTGCATGGGGTTGTTTTCGAGATTTTTGCAGAAGCGGGCTTGTCGGCTCACACCGCGGTGGAGTTGAGCCAGCCGAAGCGGATCGGAAAGCCCTCGCCACCGAGCAGCGTGGTGGTCTCGTAGAGCGGCAGGCCGACCACGTTGGTGTAGGACCCCACCATCTTGACCACGAAGGACCCGGCGATGCCCTGCACGGCGTAGCCGCCGGCTTTGCCGCGCCATTCGCCGGAGCCGATATAGGCCTGGATGTCGTCCTCCGAGAGCCGCTTGAAGCGGACGCGGGTCTCGACCAGGCGCTGGCGGAAGGCCTCGCGCGGCGTCACCAGGGTGATCGCGGTGTAGACGCGGTGGTTGCGGCCCGACAGCAGCCGCAGGCACTGCGCGGCCTCGTCCACGAGGTTGGCCTTGGGCAGGATGCGGCGGCCGACCGCCACCACCGTGTCAGCGGAGAGGATGAAGGCGCCCCTCAGCTCATCGTCCAGCTGCACCGATTTGAGCGCCGCATCGGCCTTGGCCCGCGCGAGGCGATTGGCGCAGGCGCGCGGCAGCTCGCCCCGCTTCGGCGTCTCATCGACGTCGGCCGGCCGGAGCGCGTCCGGCTCGATGCCGGCCTGGTTGAGCAACGACAGGCGGCGCGGCGAACCGGAAGCAAGTACGAATTTGGGGCGGCCAAGCATCAGGTGATTTGGGGGATGAGGCAGGGGTGAATTGCGCGCGGAACCTATCGGAAGGGGGCCGGTTTCACAACCCGGGAACCGGAGGTTTGGTGATTCGAGCTTTCCGACATGGCTGTGCCTGCGGTCTGTGACGCGGGTGTTACGCCCGCCGATTGCTACCCGCTCGCCGCCCCCACCTTGGCAAACCGCTTGCGGATGCGCATCAGGAGCTGGTCGCAGACGTCGCGATAGGCGGCGAGCTTCTGGTCACGGCTGCCTTCGATAGTGGTGGGATCGTGCGTCGGCCAATACTCGACGTCGGCGGCGAGCGTGCGGGTCAGGTCCAGCGCCTTGTGGTGCGCCTCTGGCGAGAGCGTGATGATGAGGTCGAAATTCAGTCCCTCCCAGTCCTCCAGCTCCTCGAAGGTCTGCGGCTTGTGCGTAGAGATGTCCTGGCCGAGCTCGGCCATCACGGCGATCGCGAAAGGATCGAGCTCGCCCTTCCTGGCGCCGGCCGACTTCACGTAGAGCCCTTGCGGAAACATGTGCTGCAACAGGCTCTCGGCCATCGGCGAGCGCACGCTGTTCATCGCGCAGGCGAACAGCACCGATTGCGGATCGCGTGCGCGTGGGGGCGCAGCCATCCGCGTTTACCCCTTCCAGTGCAGGACGGTAATGAGCGTGAACAGCCGGCGCGAGGTCTCGAAGTCGACCCGCACCTTGCCCTTCAGCCGCTCCTGGAGCGTGCGCGATCCCTCGTCATGGATGCCGCGACGGCCCATGTCGATCGCCTCGATCTTGTCCGGGGTCGCGGTGCGGATCGCCTGGTAGTAGCTGTCGCAGATCATGAAATAGTCCTTCACGATCCGCCGGAACGGCGTCAGCGACAACAGATGCGCGACCACGGGCGCGCCGTCCTCGCGGCGGATGTCGAACATCAGGCGGTTGCCGGTGATGCCGATATGCAGCGTGAACGGGCCCTGCCCGTCGGCGCCGTCGGGCGCGAACAGATTCTGCTCGATCAGGTCGTAGATCGCGATCGCGCGCTCATGCTCGATGTCCGGCCCGGAACGGCCGATCGAGTCCTCGTCGAGCGTGACGCCGACGATGCGATTGTTGGAGTCGTCCTGTTCGGGCGGCTTTGTCATGACAGATTGAGGCGCAATCCAATCGAGCGCGAATGGGCGTCCAGCCCCTCCGCTTGTCCGAGCGTCATCGCGGCAGGTCCCAGCGCACGCAGCTGGTCCGGCCCGCATTTCAGGATCGAGGTGCGCTTCATGAAGTCGGCGACCCCGAGCCCCGAGGAGAACCGCGCCGAGCGCGCCGTCGGCAGCACGTGGTTGGAGCCGCCGACATAGTCGCCGATCGCCTCCGGCGTGTGCGGTCCGAGGAAAACCGCGCCGGCATTGCGGATCTTCGCGGCGAGCGCATCGGGATCATCAGTCATGATCTCGAGATGCTCGGCGGCGATCGCGTCCGCGAGCGGGATGGCGTCGTCGAGAGTCTTCACCATGATGATGGCGCCGAAATCGGCCCAGGAGGCACTGGCGATCGCGGTGCGCGGCAGCGTCTTCAACTGCGCCTCGACCGACCTCTCGACATCGGCGGCGAGGCGCGCGGAATCCGTGATCAGGATCGATTGCGCGCTGGCATCGTGCTCGGCCTGCGCCAGCAGGTCGGCGGCGATCCAGTCGGCATTGCCGGTGTCGTCGGCGATGACGAGCACTTCGGAAGGACCGGCGATCATGTCGATGCCGACCTTGCCGAACACCAGCCGTTTTGCAGCGGCGACATAGGCATTGCCGGGCCCGACGATCTTGGCGACCGGCGCGATCGTCGCGGTGCCGTGCGCGAGCGCGGCCACGGCCTGCGCGCCGCCGACACGGTAGATCTCCGTGACGCCGCCGAGCGCGGCTGCGGCCAGCACCAGCGGATTGAGCTTGCCATCCGGCGAGGGCACCACCATCACGAGGCGAGCAACGCCAGCGACCTTCGCGGGCACCGCGTTCATCAGCACCGAGGACGGATAGGCCGCAGTGCCGCCGGGGACGTAGAGGCCGGCGGATTCGATTGCGGTGTAGCGCCAGCCGAGCTCGACGCCGAGCGGGTCGGTGAAGCGCTCGTCCTTCGGCAGCTGACGGCGGTGATAGGTCTCGATGCGGTCGCGCGCGAGCTTGAGCGCATCCAGCGTCGCCGGCTCGCAGGCCTTCACAGCGGCCTCGATCTCGGCGACCGTGATGCGCAAGGAGGCGGCATCCAGTGTCAGCCGATCGAACTTTGCCGTGGCCTCGAGCAGGGCCGGATCGCCCCGCTTCGCCACGTCATCGACGATGGCGCGCGCGGCGGCCTCGACATCGGCCGAGACCTCGCGCTTGGCGGCGAGGAAGGCCGCGAATCGCTGGTCAAAATCGGCGCTGCTGCGGTCGAGGCGAACGGGCATATCTGGCTTGGCTCTGGCTGGTTTCGTGGGTGGATTGGCGCACCAGGTCCCCTGCTCAATGGCGCGGCGGGGAAGCTGCGTCAACCCTTGGCCGTGGGTCGTCCCGGCGAAGGCCAGGACGACGGCTGAATGCGGTGTTGGCATGCCACCTCAGCCCTCCCCCTCGACCTCCAGCCCCGTTCCCAGCTCATCCGCTCCCAAATCGGTCAGCTCGCATTCAAGGCATTCGACGTCGAGGCGGATAGCGCCGCCTTGGGCGAACAAAAGCAGGGCGCTGCCGCCGGGCTCCGCGTCGTGGCCGTCCTGGGGGTGAAACTCGATGCCGACGAGATCCAGGACCTCGTCCGGCGCGGCGAGGTCGATGTTGCGCGACTTGCAGGCGAGCACACGGTCGAAGCGGAGCGCGGCGACCAGCCGGCGCGGCTCGGCCTCGCCCTCCAGCGTCTGCTCCCAGTCCAGCCGGCTCATGCCGACCACAAGCCGCTTTTCGCTCTGCCGCCAGATGATGTCCGAGGCCTGGACACGGGCGTCCTGGACATGGGTCGAGATGACCGCGAGATCGTCGGCATCGAGTGCGATCAGTTTGAGCTGGGGAGACATCGCCAACGCTTCTCCTTCGGGGCGGAACCGGGCTCAACGCGCGCGGGCGGGGAAATTTCCTGCAAACTAACGGGCCGGCGGACTAGAGGCTATTGATATCCGCCATCTCCAGCACCTTCCGCGGATACCCCTCCCGGGCGACCCGGATCATGGCGCGGCCGATCTGCTCGGTCGAGGTGACGAGCGTAGGCGAGAGCCGGCGCAGCACCGACCAGAGTGGCCAGGTTGCGGTGTACACGGCCTGCACCCAGGCGGTCTTGGAACGGGCACCGTGCAGAGGCTGGATCGCGCCGGGGCGGAACATGTAGGCGGCCTTGAACGGCAGCTTGAGCAGATCGTTCTCGGTCTTGCCCTTGATCCGCGCCCACATCCGCGAGCCCTGCCCGGTGGAATCGGTGCCGGCGCCGGTGACGTAGGTGAAAGTCATCTGCGGATTGAGCCGCGCCAGCGTAGTCGCGGCCGCCAGCGTGAGGTCGTAGGTCAGATGACGGTAGCGTTCCTCGCTCATGCCGATCGAGGAGACGCCAAGGCAGAAGAAGCCGGCATCGAAGCCGGTGAGCTGCGGCTCGATCGTGGAATAATTCAGGAAATCATCGTGGATGATCTCGGCGAGCTTGGCGTTGCGCACGCCGGTCGGGCTGCGGCCGACCACGAGCACGCGGTCGATCCCGGGATCGATCAGGCATTCGCGCAGCACACCCTGCCCGACCATGCCGGTCGCGCCGAAGATGATGACTCGCATCGGGACGTCCGCATCGATGTCACGGCTCATGCGGCGGCCGCGATGTCGTCGAAGGACACACCGGTGAGCATCGCCGAGACATCCCACAGCATCGCCGCGGCGGCGAAGTCCTTGGCCTGCGGCATGATCTTCGCCTGCACCGGCGATCCCTTCAGTTCGTAAAACCAGTTCGGACCATAGTAGCCGCCGGGCTCGGCGGCCGGAGAGGTCGCCGCGAACAGGGTCGGCAGCGCACCCTCCGTCGCGGACTGGCTGATCAAAGGCTGCAGCAGCCCACCGACCTGCCACATCAAGGTGTTGCTGCCCGGCCCGTTCGGAATGAGATCGGTCCGCGCGTAGCCGGGATGGGCGGCAAGGCTCGTCACGCCCCAGCCGGCGGCGAGGCTGCGACGCTGCAGCTCCAGCGAGAACATCAGCATTGCCAGCTTGGACTGACAATAGGCCCGCCACGGACGATAGGAATGCTTACCTTGCAGATCATCGAAATTGATCGCGCCGGAGCGGTGCGCGAGGCTCGAGAGGTTGACCACGCGAGGCGCCTTCGCCCGGCGGAGCTGCGGCAACAGGTGCGCCGTCAGCGCGTAATGGCCGAGATAGTTGGTGCCGAGCTGCATCTCGAAACCATCCGCGGTCTGCTGCCGCTTCGGCAGCGCCATCACACCGGCATTGTTGATGAGGAGATCGATCTGCTCGTTACCAGCGGCAAAGCGCCTGGCGAAATCGGCGACGGAGGACAGGCTGGCGAGATCGAGATGCTCGTAGGCGATCAGCGCATTGGGAAAGCGCGCGCAAATGCCCTCGATCGCCCGCAGGCCCTTTGCGTCATTGCGTCCGGTGAGTATGACAATGGCACCGGCGCCCGCCAGCGCCATCGCCGTCTCATAGCCAAGGCCGCCCGTCGCTCCGGTCACGACGGCGGTCTTGCCGCTGAGGGAGGGGATGTCTGCCGTGGTCCAGTCGGTCATGCCATGTCTCCAGGGCTTTCAGGGGGGTGGAAAAGGCCCACGATCGGTCTAAATGTGCACTGAGTGCAACTTTGCAAGAGGTGAAATAGTTTGAAAGCTTCGAAGGCCGTCCGGAAACGCACCAGGTCATTGTCGGCCGGCGGGAAACTGCCGCCGGCTGCAGGCCTGCGCGAGCGCAAACGGCAGGCCACCCGCGAGCGGCTGACCCGCGCGGCGATGGCGCTGTTTCTCGAGCGCGGCTTCGAGGCCACCACGATCGACGACATCGCAGCCGCGGCGGACGTGTCGCGCCGCAGCTTCTTCCATTATTTCGCGTCGAAGGAGGACGTGGTCGCGGCCTGGCAGGAAAATGCCGCCAGTGCGCTGGTCGCGGAAGTCGTCGCACGACCCGCGGGCGAGTCCATGCTGACGGCAGCGGAGAATGCCATCGCGGCCACCGTCAAGCGGCTCGACCCGGCGGAAGCCGCCGCGATGTCACGGCTCAAGCGCGACAATCCCGCGCTTCAGGCACGCGACCAGCTCAAATACGAGAAGATCGAGCGCGCGCTCGCCGACGGGCTTGCCCAGCGCGCCAGCAACAAATCGGACCGGCTGAAGGCGCGGCTCGTCGCCATGATCGCCACCGGCGCGATGCGCGTCGGCGGCGAGAGCTGGATCGGCGAAGGCCTGCACGACAAGCCGGAAGCCTTCGTGAAGCGCACCTTCGATGCGATCAGGGCGATCTTGAAGTGACGTCTTGAAGTGACGTCTTGCCCTCTCCTGGAGGACCCGGCAAGGGAGAGGGAAGCGCAGTAGTGCGCGTGGCGATGGCGGTGGGTAAATCGCGTCAGGTTCGCGACAGCGCCGGCTCCGCCAGCACGCACCGCGCCGCCCGGCCCGGGCCGACCTCCACATTCGCCGGCAGGTGCTCCAGGCAGCGCGGCTCGGCGAGCTTGCAGCGGGGGGCGAAGGAGCAGTTGTGGGGCTTCTCGGCCAGCGAGGGCGGCGTGCCGGGGATGGTTTCGAGGCGGGCACCGCGCTTGGCGCCGTGGATGGTGGAGGCGAGCAGGCCCTTGGCATAGGGATGCACTGGTGAGCGGACGATGTCGCGAAGCGTGCCCTGCTCCACGATCTGGCCGGCATACATCACCGCGACGCGGTCGCAGATCTCGATGGCAACGCCGATATCGTGAGTGACGAAGATGACGGACATGCCGAACTCGCGCTGCAACTCGCGTAACAGCAGAAGGATCTGAATCTGCACGGTGGCATCGAGCGCGGTGGTCGGCTCGTCCGCCAGCAGGATTTTTGGACGGCAGGCGAGCGCCAGCGCGATCATCGCACGCTGGCGCATGCCGCCGGACATCTCGTGCGGATAGGCGTCGAGCCGGCGTCTTGCCGAGGGAATGCGCACGACCTCGAGCATTTCGAGCGCGCGTGCCCTGCCCTCCGCATAGGACTTGCCTTCGTGACGCACCACGCTTTCGGCGATCTGCGCACCGATGGTGTAGACCGGATCGAGCGCCAGTGCCGGCTCCTGGAAGATCATCGAGACGGTCTGGCCGCGGAACGACGACAGCTGCTCGTCGTTCATGGCAAGCAAGTCGCGGCCCATCACGTTGACCTGCCCCGTGATCTGTGTGCGCTTCTTCGGCAACAGCCGCATCAGCGCTCGCAGGGTCACGCTCTTGCCCGAACCGGATTCGCCGAGCAGGCCCAGCACCTCGCCGTCACCGAGCGACAGGCTGAGATCGTTCACGGCATAGACCGTGCGCTCCCCGGTGAAGCGGATGTTGAGGCCTGAGATGTCGACGAGCTTTGTCATGACGGCAGTCTGGGTACCCGGTCGTGATAATCGGTGACGCGCTGGAAGGCGGCGCCGATGGTGAGCAGGGTCGCCTCATCGAAGGAGCGGCCGATCAACTGCATGCCTACAGGCAGGCCGCTCCTGGTGAAGCCCGAGGGTACGGTGAGCGACGGCAGTCCGAGGAAATTCACCGGGCGGGTGAACAGCGTCAGCCGCTGCACCATGGCCGGCGCGTTCGGTCCGCCACCGACGTCGCTCTCCTCGATCGTCGGCGCCGGCACCGGCGAGGCCGGCGCGATCACGGCATCGACGCCCGATGTCGCCGCGTTGTGCGCGGCGAGTGCAGGGCCGCGCCAACGCATCGCCTCGAGATAGGTGATGGCGGGAACGGCTAGACCGTTCTGAAGCCGCATCAGGACCTGCGCGCCATAATCCTGCGGACGCTCGATCATCCAGCGCTTGTGGAAGGCGGCGGCTTCCGCGGCGAGCACGAGCTGGCTTGCCGCGGACAATTGCCGCTGATCGGGCAGCTCGACCTTGACGATGTCGGCGCCCTCGCGCTTGAGCACCGCGATGGTCTCGTCCAGCACGCGCGCGACCTCGCTGTCGAGATCATCGACATAGAAGGACGCGGGCACACCGATCTTGAGGCCCTTCAGCGAGCCCTTGGTCGCCGCGACATAGTCCGACAGCGGCTCATGGCTCGCGGTCGAATCTTCGGGATCGGGACCGGCCATTAGTGCCAGCAGCAGCGCGCAGTCCTCGACGGTGCGGGCCAGCGGGCCGACCGTGTCGAGCGATTGCGACAGCGGCATCGCGCCGGCGCGGCTGACGCGGCTCCAGGTTGTCTTCAAACCCGTGACGCCGCAGAAATGCGCCGGCATGCGAATCGAGCCGCCGGTATCGGAGCCGAGCGCCGCATAGGTCAACCGCGCCGCCACCGCCGAGCCGGAGCCGGATGACGAGCCGCCGGTGATGTGCGCGACGTTCCAGGGATTGCGCACCGGGCCGTAATGGGCGTTGTGGCCGGTCGGGCCATAGGCGAATTCGGCCAGATGCAGCGTGCCGAGGCGGACCTGGCCGGCATCCTTCAACCGCTGCAGCGCCGTGGACGTCACGGTCGGCACGAAATCGCGGCGGATCAGCGAGCCGCAGGTCGCGACATGTCCGGCATCGTAATACATGTCCTTGTGCGCGAGCGGCACGCCATGCAGCGAACCGCGGACGTTACCCTTGGCGAGCTCGGAATCGGCGGCATCGGCCGCCTTCAGCGCGGCCTCCGATTCAACCGACATGAAGGCATTGAGATGCGGCTGCCACTGCGCGATGCGATGGAGCAGCGCGCGCGTCACCTCATGCGAGGACACCTGCTTCATCGCGATCGCACGCGCGACCTCGGTGAGCGTCATCAATGCAGGTTCTGTGCTCATTTCGACACCTTCCGCGCCTGCACGACCGGATAGAGCGCGGGCTCGAGGTCGAACGGCAGCGTGCCGGCGATGGCGGCGAAGCCTTCGAAGGCCGGCCCGATGGAGTTGGAGATGCGCGTCGCAATCTCGTCATCCACGGGGACGCCGGCGATCTGCGCGATCGGCTTGATCTCTTTCGGTGTCGGTCTCGTCATGCGGTTTCCTTTTCCGGCGCGCGGCTATGGCCTGAAGCCGGAATCGCCATGTAGCACGCGGCCTCGTGGCCCATATTATCCAGCGCCGTGAGCTTTGGTGTCGCATTTGCGCAGAGCGGCTCCGCAAACGGACAACGGGTGTGGAAGCGGCAGCCCGGGGGCGGGTCGATCGGGTTGGGCGGATCGCCCGTGATCGGCGGCTTCTCGGTGCGGCGATCAGGGTCGGAGGACGGCATCGCAGCAAGAAGCGCGCGCGTGTAGGGATGCGCAGGGCTGTCCCAGACCTGGTCGACCGGGCCGAGCTCGACGACCTCGCCGAGATACATCACCAGCACGCGATCGCTGATGTAGCGGACGACGTTGAGATCGTGACTGATGAAGAGATAGGTCAGGCCGAACTCGCGCTTGAGGTCGGCGAGAAGATTGAGTACCTGCGCCTCGACGGATTTGTCGAGCGCGGAAACGGCTTCGTCCAGGATTACCAGACGCGGCGACAGCGCCAATGCGCGGGCGATGTTGACGCGCTGGCGCTGGCCGCCAGAAATCTCGTGCGGATAGCGGTTGGCGAAGTTTTCGGGGCGCAGGCCCACTTTGCCGAGCAGCTCGCGTGCCAGCGTCCGCGCCGCACCATCGGCCATGCCGTGGACTTTCGGGCCGAAGGCGATCGACTCCTCGATTGTGAGTCGCGGATTGAGCGAGGCATAGGAGTCCTGGAATACCATCTGCATGCCGCGGCGCAGCTCACGCAAGCTCAACGACTGGCCGACGGTCATGCCGTCATAGATGATATCGCCGGTATCGCGCGGCATCAGATGCATCAGCAGCCGCGCGGTGGTCGACTTGCCGCAGCCGGACTCGCCGACGATGCCGACGGTCTCGCCCTTGGCGACGGCGAAGGAGACGTTGTCCACGGCGCGCACGGTGCGCTTTGCGGCGAAAAGCCCGCCGCGCACGGGAAAGTGCTTTGTCAGGCCGTTGACCTGGAGCAGCGGCTGCGCGACGCCGCCGCGGTCTTCGACCGGCTCCAGCATTTCAACGGATGTGTTGCCTTCGCTCATGGCCTAGTTCCTGATATCCATGGCGCTGCGCAGGCCGTCCGAGAGCAGGTTGAAGCAGATCGAGACCGCGAAGATCATCGCGCCGGGAAGTGCTGCGACCCAGGGATTGACGTAGATCGCGGTGCGCAAGGTGTTCAGCATCAGGCCCCATTCCGGCTCCGGCGGCTTGGTGCCGAGGCCGAGGAAGGAGAGACCGGCGGCCAGGATCATCGAGACCGAAATGAGACTGGTGGCATAGACGAAGATCGCGCCGAGCACGTTGCCGAGGATGTGCACGCGCATGATGGTGAACGGCCCCGCGCCGGAGGCGCGCGCGGCTTCGACGAAGTCCATGTTGCGCACGCCCGTGGTGACGCTCTCGGCGACGCGCGTGATCTGCGGCACGAACACGACCGTCAACGACACGATGGAATTGAGGATGCCGGCGCCCAGCGCGCCGGAGATCGCGATCGCCAGCAGCACGGAGGGAAAGGCGTAGAACACGTCGACCGTGCGCATGATGGCGGTGTTGAGCTTGCCGCCGACATAGCCGGCGATGAGGCCGAGCGAGGTGCCGATGCAGAAGGCGAGGATCACCGGCAGGATGCCGATGACCAGCGACAGCCGCCCGCCATAGACCAACCGCGCCAGCATATCGCGGCCGAGCTCGTCGGTGCCGAGCGGGTAACCGACTGTGCCGATATGGCGAAGGCGGCGGATCATCGAGCCCTTGTAGGGGTCTTCGAGACCGAGCCACGGCGCGAGGATCGCGGAGAGGAAAATCAGCAGCAGCACCAGCGCGCAGGCCATGCTGACCTTGTCGCGCCTGATGCGGCGGCCGACGGTGGCCCAATAGCCGCGCGCCTTGGTGGCGGGCGCGGCCTGGAGCGCGGCATCGGCGGTGGCGGACAACGGAAGCTCGCTCATCGCTAACCCCGCTTGATGCGCGGATCGATCGCGGCTTGCGTGATGTCGACCAGCAGATTGAGAAAGACGAAGAACAGCGCCAGGATCAGGATCGTGCCTTGCAACAGCGGCAGGTCGCGCTGGAAGATCGCGGAGTTGAGCAGGAAGCCCGAGCCCGGCCAGGAGAACACGGTCTCGATCAGGATCGAGCCGCCCAGCATGTAGCCGAGCTGAAGGCCCATCACCGCGAGCGCGGTGGGCGCGGCGTTCTTGATGACGTGACGGAACACGCCGGTTTCGTGCAGGCCTTTTGCGCGCAACGCCTCGACGAAATCCTGCGAGAGAATGTCGCCGGTGAGCGCGCGCACGGTGCGGGTGACGATGCCCATCGGGATCACCGAGGTCGTGATCGCCGGCAGCACCAGATATTTCAGGTGCGCCCAGTCCCAGGCCCAGGAGTTGGAGCCGTTGGGTCCGGCGCCGACTGCCGGCAGCCAGTTCAGCTGCACCGAGAAGATGATGACGAGCACCATGCCGAGCCAGTAATGCGGCACCGAGACGCCGGCGATGGCAAAGGAGGTCGCGACCTTGTCGATCCAGGTCTCGCGGAAATAGCCGGCGATCAGCCCGAGCAGGATGCCCATCGTGAAGCCGATGATGGCGGCGGCAATCGCCAGCGTGACGGTGTTGCTGACGGCGCGCATGACCTCGGCGAGCACGGGACGCCCGGTGGCGATGGAATTGCCGAGATCGCCATGAAGGGCACGAAGCAGCCAAAGCCCGAACTGCACCGGCAGCGGGCGGTCAAAACCGTAGGCGGCGCGGAGCTGCGCCGCGAGCTCCTGCGAGGCGTCTGCGGGGAGCACCGCAACGAGCGGATCGCCCGGCGTGATGTGCACGAGCAGGAAGCACACCAGCGCGACGCTGATGACGATCGGGACGACATAGACGATGCGTCTGGCGATATAGGCGAGCACTTTTTTCTCTCTTCCTTCTCCCCTTGTGGGAGAAGGTGGCGCGCAAGCGCCGGATGAGGGGTTGTTTCCGCGGATTCTATTGTAACGGTCGAGGGGTCAGCTCCCGCAGAGAGAGACCCCTCACCCGGCTTCGCTGCCGCGAAGCCACCCTCTCCCACAAGGGGAGAGGGTGCACTGAGCTTGTGGCGCGGACTACTTCATCGACACCAGCGAGAAGTCGATGAACCAGCTCTTCGGCTGCACCACGCCGGTCACCTTCGGGCTGATGGCGCGGGGGCCGACGTCGTGGGCGACGTAGAGAAAAGCGGCATCGTCGACCGAGGCTGCGTGCAGCTCGGCGAGCGCAGCGTCACGCGCGGCCGGATCGAAGGTCTGGCGCGCCTTCTTCACCAGCTCGTCGAACTTGGGGTCGTTGATGAAACCCCAATTGTTCGAGACCGGCGGCGCCATGCCCGATTGCAGGAAGCGCACCAGCGCGAAGAACGGGTCCATCGCCGCATAGGTGACGTTGGTCGCGTTCGAGCCGTTGGCGCTGGGGTCCTTGGCACCGCGGCGCCAATTGGTGAACAGCGTGTTCCACTCGATGACATCGAGCTTCACGTCGAAATAACACTCCGCGAGCGCCTGCTGGAGATATTCGTTCATCGGCAGCGGCTGCATCTGTCCCGAACCGGAGGCCGAGGTCTGGATCTTGACCGCAAGCTTCTTAGCTGGGCCGAAACCGGCCTCCTGCATCAGCTTCTGCGCGGCCGCCTTGTCATACTTGATCTCGAAGGCCGGCTTGCCGCGCCAGGGATGGCCGGGCTCGAAAGTGCCGGTCGCGGGCACCATGAGGCCGGCGAGCAGCCCGTCCTTGAGGCCTTCGCGATCGACGCAAAGATTTGCGGCCTTGCGCACGCGGATGTCGTTCCAGGGCGAACCCTCGACGCGCGAGAACTGCCACGGCCAGACATGCGGCTGCTCGTTGGCATAGAGCTTGAAACCGCGCTGCTTGAGCTCGGGCAGCGCGTCCGGCGCGGGCGCCTCGACCCAATCGACCTGTCCGGAGAGCAGCGCCGCGGTGCGCGCGTTCGCCTCCGGCATCGGCAAAAGCACCATCTTGTCGACCTTGGGCACGCGATCCTTGTTCCAGTAGCTCGCGTTCTTCACCAACTCGAGCCGCTCGCGCGGCGTGAAGCTCGCCATCTTCCACGGGCCGGTGCCCGCGGCGTCCTTGGCAAAGGCAGTCCACGCAGCCTGCGACTTGGCCTTGGCGTCCGCGCCTTCCGCCTTGTCATAGAAGTGCTGCCACTTCGCCGGGCTCGCCATGAAGAGATTGGTGAGGTTGATCGGCAGGAAGCTGTCGGGCTCCTTGGTGGTGAGCTCGACGGTCATGTCATCGATCTTCTTCGCGGAAGCGAGCGTCGGCATGCGCGAGGCCGTGACGCCGACCTGGCTGGCGTCGAACTGCGGCGCGTCCTGCTTCAGCACTTTCTCGACGTTCCACACCACGGCGTCGGCATTGAACGGCGAGCCGTCGTGGAAGGCGACGCCGGGGCGCAGCTTGAAGGTCCATTTGGTCTTGTCGGTGTCGTCGACCTTCCATTCGGTCGCAAGGCCGGGGATCACCACGCTCGGCTTGTCGGCGGAGGAGAGATCCCAGCCGGTCAGCGCGTCATACATGGTGAGACCGGTAAAGCGATTGCCCTCAAAACCCTGATCGGGCTGGCCCAGCGTGCGCGGAATATCGGCAGCGGTCATGCCAATGCGCAGCACGGTTTCCGCGCTGGCCACGCGCGGCCAGGCGGCCGCACTGCCGAGCGCCAAGAGCGCGATCAGCGCCGCCCGTGTTTTGTTGTTCTTGATAAGCATCGCCTCGATCCTTTTCCGGCTTTCGATGATTAATTTTGATGCAATCGTATGCAATGGCTATGCCAAGGAGAAACTTATTCTGCAAATTGCCCCTGCGGCGACAAGTCCTTGTGATCGCGCGGGAGCAAAGCGGCCGCGCTGCCTATTCTGGCATCAAGATTGCAAGTTTGGTCCCAAATTCTCCCTGGAGCTTTGGGCCATGCGTATTCGTCTATCGACCTGTCTCGCCGTGCTTGCGCTGGCGGTCTCCGCGATCCCTGCGTTCGCCGAAACGGTGGTGCGCTACGGCATCTCGATGGCGGACATTCCGCTGACGACAGGCCAGCCCGATCGCGGCGCCGGCGCCTATCAGTTCACGGCCTACACGATCTATGATCCGCTCGTCGCCTGGGAGATGGACGTCGCCGACCGGCCCGGCAAGCTGGTGCCGGGGCTCGCGACCGAATGGAAGGTGGACGATGCCGACAAGACCAAATGGCGCTTTGCGCTTCGCAAGGGCGTGACGTTTCACGACGGCAGCGAGTTCAACGCCGACGCGGTGATCTGGAATCTGGACAAGGTGCTCAACGACAAGGCGCCGCAGTTCGACAAGCGGCAGAGCGCGCAGGTGAAGACCCGCCTTCCCTCCGTCGCAAGCTACGCCAAGATCGACGATTTCACGGTGGAGATCACCACCAAGACGGTCGATTCCTTCTTCCCCTATCAGATGCTGTGGTTTCTGGTGTCGAGCCCCGCGCAATACGAGAAGCTCGGCAAGGATTGGGACAAGTTCGCCAGCCAGCCCTCCGGCACCGGCCCGTTCAAGCTGACAAAACTGGTGCCGCGCGAGCTCGCCGAGCTCACGAAAAATCCGGACTACTGGAATAAGAAGCGCATTCCGAAGGCCGACAAGATCGTCCTGGTGCCGATGCCGGAAGCGCTGACGCGCACCAACGCGCTGCTCGCCGGGCAAGTCGACCTGATCGAGACGCCGGCGCCGGATGCCGTGCCGCAGCTGAAAGCTGCCGGCATGAAGCTCGTCGACAATGTCACGCCGCATGTCTGGAACTATCATCTCAGCGTGCTGCCGGGCTCGCCCTGGACCGACATCCGCCTGCGCAAGGCGCTCAACCTCGCGATCGACCGCGACGCCGTGGTCGGCCTGATGAATGGTCTGGCCAAGCCGGCGAAGGGCCAGGTCGACCCGTCGAGCCCGTGGTTCGGCAAGCCGAGCTTCGAGCTGAAATACGATCCGGCTGCCGCGAAGAAGCTGGTCGAGGAGGCCGGCTACTCCAAGGCCAAGCCGCTCAAGGCCACCTTCATCATCGCGCAGGGCGGCACCGGCCAGATGCTGTCGCTGCCGATGAACGAATTCCTGCAGCAGAGCTTCAAGGAGATCGGAATCGAGATCGACTTCAAGGTCGTCGAGCTCGAGACCTTATATACCCACTGGCGCAAGGGCGCGGCCGACGAGATCAACGCCGGCATCACCGCCAACAACATCGCCTATGTCACCTCGGACCCGCTCTACGCCATCGTCCGCTTCTTCCACTCGGGCCAGATCGCGCCGGTCGGCGTCAACTGGGGCGGCTACAAGAATCCGAAGGTGGACGCATTGATCGACGAGGCCAAGCAGACCTTCGACAGCGCCAAGCAGGACGAGTTGCTGGCCCAGGCGCATGCGCTGATCGTGGACGATGCCACGCTGGTCTGGGTCGTCCACGACACCAACCCGCACGCGCTGTCGCCGAAGATCAAGCAGTTCGTGCAGGCGCAGCACTGGTTCCAGGATCTGACGACGATCGGGATGGAGTGAAGGGAGCGGCAAGCGCCGCTGCCGTAGGGTGGGCAAAGCGCAAGCGTGCCCACCATTCGACCGCGTTGAGAGCGGATGGTGGGCACGGCGCTTCGCGCCTTTGCCCACCCTACGGGAGCGGTGACACCGGCTGCTACTTCGTCAGCAGCGCGTACGCCCCGGTCCACCCTTCCGGCGGCGGGTTGATCTGGAAATCCTTGATCCGGGCTTCGTAGAGGTTGAACAGCTTTTCCAGCGTGTCGGCGTCCTCGCTGCGACGGCCGCGTTCGATCGCATCCAGCGCGCCCTGCCAGTCGCGGCCGCGGTAGCAGCCGAGCATCTCGATGGTGATGTTGCGCAGGCGCTGGAACGGACCCGAATGCATCACGTCCTCGCGGCCGGCGATGGCGTAGATCACCTCCGGCTCGGTCTTGCCCTTGACCATGATGAAGTCGAGCTCGAGGATCGCGAACCTGTCCTTGGCGGCGAGCGCGGTCCTCGAGCCGACGATGATCGGGAAGCCGTATTCCTTGGTCTGCCCTTCCAGGCGCGAGGCGAGGTTCACGCTGTCGCCGAGCACCGAGTAGTTCTTCTTCAGGTCGGAGCCCATGTTGCCGACCACGCCGATGCCGGTGTTGAGGCCGATGCCGACATTGAGCGGGATGTAGACGTGGCCGCCCTCGGCGGCCTCCTGCTCGCGCGCCTTGTTCACCGTGTCGATCTGCTCCAGCATCCGGATCGCAGCCTCGCAGGCGTTGACCTCGTGCTCGGTATCGTCGAGCGGCGCGTTCCAGAACGCCATGATGGCGTCGCCCATGTACTTGTCGATGTAGCCTTTCCGCTCGATGATGACGTCGGTCAGCGGCGTCAGGAAGCGGTTCATCAGCGCAATCAGGCCTTGCGGATCGTGCTTGTAGCTCTCCGAGATCGTGGTGAAACCGCGCACGTCGGAGAACATGATCGTCATCTCGCGTTCCTCGCCGCCGAGCACGAGCTTTTCGGGCGACTGCGCAAGCTGCTCGACCAGAACCGGCGACATGTATTGCGCGAACATGCCGCGGATCTGCACGCGCTGGCGCTGCTCGCGCACGAAGCTGGCGAAGATCAGCGTCAGGTAGATCGCGGTGGTCGAGAGCAGCGGGTAGGTGAAGTCGATGAGGTAGCGGTGCTGCGCGTAGAAGAACCAGGACACGCCGACCAGGATGGCGGCGAACATCCCGCCTGCAAGCACCAGGCGCACCGGCCCGAGATTCGGCGTGAAGATGATGACGAGCAGGCCGATGACGAGCGCGGCGATCAATTCGACGCCGAGCGCGTAGTTCGGCTGGGAGATCACCGCACCGCTCAGCACGCTCTCCAGCACCTGGGCGTGGATTTCGACACCCGGCATGGTCGAGGACACCGGCGTGGTCTTGATATCGTTGAGGCCGACCGCGGAGGTGCCGACCAGCACCAGCTTGCCGGCGATCTTGCCCGGCGACACTGTGTTGTCGAGCACGTCGGCCGCCGAGACGTAGATCGAGGGGTCCTGGCGGGCGTAATGCACCCAGAGCTGGCCGTTCTTGTCGGTCGGAATCTCCACGCCCTTGAGACGCACGGCCCGCACGCCGCTCTGGTCGGTCCGGACCAGCAGCGTCGGCGTGCCCGTGACGACGCGCAGGATCTCGAGGCTGAGCGAGGGCATGACCATGCCCTGCGCGCGCATGATCATCGGCACGCGGCGGATCAATCCGTCGCGCTCGGTCCTGATCGAAAACAGGCCGCGGCCCGCCGCAACCTTCTCGATGACGGGGACGTTGCGCAGGAGGCCCGGGAATTCGAACAGGAAGCGCTCTGCCCCGTCCTCGCCGACCGTCGCGACGCCGGTGAAGGGAAGCTCCTTGTCGATCTCCGACGAGATCGCCCGCTGCCCGGTCTCGCCCAGCACCACGCGCGAGCGCTTGATCGCCTCGGCGAGAATCTGGTCGTTGGTCGGCAGCTCGCGCAGCTTGGCCCGCGTGGAATCGTCGAGATAGCGCATCTGGCTCGCGACGAGATCCGGGTTGAGCCGGTCGGCCTCCGAGAACACCACGTCGAAGCCGATCGCCACCGCGCCGTTGCTGGTGAGATTCTGGATCAGGTCGGCGATGCGCGTGCGCGGCCACGGCCACTGGCCGAGTTTGGCGAGGCTCTTGTCGTCGATGTCGACGATGGTGACCGGCCGCGCCGTCTTGTGGCGCGGGTCGATCAGCTGGAACATGTCGAAGGTGCGCAGCCGCAATTCCTGGATCGGCGGCGGATCCCACAGGCGGGCGCCGGCGAAGATCACCAGCAGCGCAAGGCACATCAGCCGCGCAAAGCCGAACTTCCGCGTAAACCACCGCCGCAGGATCTTGAGACGTTTCATGTCGCCCGAATTTCCCGCAACTCGCCTTCGTCCGATATCTGGCCGATACTACGCAATCAGCGATGCCTTTGATACCGCAATCCGCCGCCGGCGAGGCGCCGCGGCCCGGGCCGGGGGTACGCCCATCAGGCGTGGTTCGCAACGATGAAGTCGCTGGCGTGAAGGCTGCTCGCGACGAGATTCTTCAGCAGGATCGACTGGTGATCGTCGAGTGTAACCAGCGCGTCATTGGCCTGTTGCCTGATGACGATGTCGCTGAAGGAGTGGATGTTGGCGAACTCGCGCAGGTCGATCTTGTCCTGGCCGAGCTCGAAATCGACGATCGTGCTCTGGACCGGAAGCGTCGAGTTCGTAAAGGCGAACTGGTCCTGCCCGCCGGTCCCGACGAGGGTGGGTCCCGTGGGCGGATCGATGACCAGGGTACCGCCGTTGCCGTCGCTGACGAAATGGAAGCTGTCGATGCTGTAGCTCCCGGCAAACTTGATGGTCGCGGTGTCGGTCCCGTCGCTCAGCGTCAGCACGCCGCCCAGATGGTCGGCGTTTTCGGTGTAGGTCACCCCGGTCAGGGTCGAGAAGGCGATGTCCTTGAGGTCGAGGAGATCCGAATTGGCGGCTGTGCCGTCGCCTGCAAAGCCGTTGATGACGCCGGTGAAATCGGCAGCGTGCTCGATCGCAAAGGTGCCAGTGGTTCCGTTCTCGTTGGCGAAGGTCACGTCCTGTGCGGACGCCTCGCTGAGGTTCAGCACCGTGCCGCTCTCGATCGTCATGGGCGTGTCGGCGAGCGGATCATAAACGGTGGTGCCGCCATGACCGTCACTCTGAAGGTGCCAATTGATGTCCCTGCCGAGGAACGACAGGGTGATCGTGGTCACGCCGTTGTAGAAATCGACGGTCGTGATGTTCGTGTCCGAATTGTACTCGGCCTGCGCCGACATCGAGGACGTCCAGGCGAGGTCCTTCATGTCGATCTCGTTGCCGGACGAGAGCGGCGACCCGGCAGGCGAGCCCGAGATGAGTCCGTGGAAATCCTTGGCATGGTCCAGGATCAGGGTGCCCAGCCCGTTGTCGTAGTAGACGACGACCCCCGAGAACGATCCGTTGACCAGCGTCCCGGAAACGCTGCCGTCGATCTCGACGATCGCCTTGTTGGAAATCTCGATCGCGCCGGTGCCGGTGACGTTGCCCTTGATGTCGATGGTCGAGACATCGTTTCCGGAGAACGGGCCGGCCTCGATCAGGCCGTCGAGGACGACCTCGCCGTTCACGGTGAACACGGTGCCGGGCTCGGTCAGCAGCGTCACGCCGGAGGCGACGGTGAGGTCGTGGATCGTGACGTTGGTCGTACTGTCGACGGTGTAGGGTTCGCCTGCGGCGAGCAGCTTCACGTCGTAGCTGGCCGCTGGCACGCCCAGGCTCCAGTTCGACGCCGTGTTCCAGTCGCCGCCGGCAGGATTGGTCCATTCATCGACCGGAGCGATCTCGACGATGGTGCCGCCGTTACCGTCGCTGCTGGTGATGAAATGCGTGTCGCTGTAGTTGCCGATCAGCTTGAGCGAGATGCTGTGGTCGTGCGTATCGCTCACGACGAGATTGCCGGTCGCGGCGTCATAGGTCGCGGTGGTCCCGCTGTCCCAGACGATGGTCGACAGATCGATCTTCTCGTTGGCGGCGAAGCCGGCGATCGAGCCGCCGAAGGTCGCGGTGTCGATCTCGAGCTCGGCGCCAGCGCCGGCGAAGGTGACGGTCTGCGACACCGCGTTCTTGATCTCGAGCGTCGCATTGGCGTCGATCGTGACCGAGCCGGAGCCGGACAGCGTGCCGAACAGCGTCAGCGTTCCGGTATGGACCTCGATGAAGTGATCGTTGGTGATGGTGCCCGTGATCGACGCCGTGCCCCAGCTTTCGATCTCGTTCGAATTGGTGATGCCGAGCCCGGTCACGGAAATCGCCGCCCCGTTGAGCAGGTCGATCTCGCCGGCGTTGACGATCGAGGATACGTTGCCGAAGACGCTGCTGCCGGCGACGGTCCAGATGCCGCCCGCCTTGTTGTTGAAAGTCCCGCTGGCAACGGCAATGCTGCCGTTGATGTAGCCGGTGTTGTTGATCGTGATGGCGCCGCCGGTTTCGAAGATCGCGTAGGTCGTCGCGGTCACGGTCGAGGCGACCGCGGGCCCGATGGTACCGGAATTGTCTACCAGCGCGGAGCCGGTCGTGTTTTCCTGGACGTAGATCGCCGCATAACCGGTCGCGCCCACGACCGAGCCGGCGTTGGTGATGTGCGTCGATCCGGTCGCGACCGGATCGCCCGTCGCACCGACGCCGTTCTGAATGACATTGATGCCGACGCTGCTGGTGCCGGTGATATGGCCGTTATTGACAATAGCGACGGCGCCTGCACCCGCGGCCACAGCAGACAGGCCGACCGCGCCGGTGGCGGAGCCGTTGTTGGTGACGCTGACGCCACCGCCGCCGTGATTGAAGGCGCCGATCGCGGTCCCTGCGGCGGTGATCTGCGAGATCGCACCGGTCGAGACCGTGATATCGCCGACGCCATAGGTGTAGGCCTCGATGCCGTAGCCGGCATCCGCCGTGATGGTCGCATCGCTCGCGACGGTGACGTTGCCGTTGACGGCATTCGAGAAGGTCGAGATGCCACCCGGCTTATAGCCGGCGATGATCGCTCCCGGCGTGGTGCCATCGCTGTTCAGCGCGGAGCCGGAATGGATGGTGCCGTGCGCCACGACCGAGATCGTGCTGTGCACACCGCTCGCGATCGCCGCCGCATAGTTGATCGCCACGATGGCGGAGCTGCCCGACGTGACGTTATCGCCCGTCGCCAGGGTGACGCCGATGTCGCCCTGATCGATGCTGTAGGCGAGTATGCCGTAGCTGGCCGTGCCCTTCACCGAGGCATTGGCGCCGAGCGCGACGGTGATGTCGCCGGTGCCGCCGCTCAGCTCCTGGACGAGGATACCCGTCTCGGCACCGATGACGGTGGTGCCCGCGCCGTCATTTACCGTAACGTCGCCATTGCCGTAATTGAAGGCGTGGATACCGTAACCGCCCGCGGCCGTGACATCGCCGTAGTTGCTGACGACGACGTCGCCGTAAACACTGGCGTTGGCCGCAGAGCCGTTCCTCGCACCGAGGTAGCCGGCCTCGAGACCGGCCGGAGCATTGGCGCTCAGATTGAGGCTCGCGCCGGAGTTGACCGTGCCGTAGTTGGTGACTGTGATCGAGCTGTGACCCGAGATCGAGAGCAATTCCGCGCGGTTGATGGCAACGATGCCGGAGCTTCCCGACGTGACGACGCTGCCGGTCTCCGTCCTGATGCTCGTGCTGCCCGAGCCGTAGCTGCGCGAGCGGATGCCGTAGATCGAGCTGCCCGTGACAGTGCCGCCCGCGTCGACGGTGATGTCGCCGTTGCCCGCCGTGACCGCATCGATGCCGTACGCACCGCCGGCAGCACCGCCGAGCTGTGTGATCGAGATGTCACCGCCGTTGGCGACGTTTCCGTTCTCGACGAGGACACCGACCGAATTGGCGCCGGTGCCCGTCGCCTTGCCGCTGATGTTGTTGATCGTGATATTACCGGCGCCAGTCAGGCTGTCGCGCAGCCAGATGCCGTTTCCGGCAAGGCCGGTGATGTTGCCGGTCGCCGCCAGCGAGATATCGCCCGTCCCATTCTGCGTGACGACGAGGCCATTGGCTGCACCGGTCAGTGCGCCGGCCGTCGTGACAATAATGTTGGCGGACGCGGCGGGCGTGCCGCCCGACGCGGTGAAGTCAAGCGCATCGCCGCTCGACGTCGTGATGTCGGCCGAGCCTGTCACGGTGAATGCGCCAGCCTTCGTCGACTGGCCGGCGATGGTGCCGGTAAAGCTCTGACCGACGACCTTGTCGAGCCGGAGCGTATCGGTGCCGCCGGCAAAGGTCACGGTTTGAGCCGTCGCTCCCGCAAGCTCGAGCGTCGCACCGTCATCGATGATCAACGAGCCCACGCCGCCGAGGCCGCCGGAGAGGTTCAGCGTTCCGGCCTGGACCTCGATGGTGCCGGTGTTGGTGACTGCGGCCGAGATCGTGTTGAGGCCGGAGACGCCGTAGAGATTGCCGGCGTTGGTCAGAGATCCGCCGTTGATCGAGGTGACGCCGGACAGGTACAGCTTCGACGTGGCGTCGACCGTGACCGTGCCGCCGCCATTGGTGATCGTGACGTCGGCCAGCTTCAGGATGCCGAGGGTGATCGCCTCGATATCGGCCGTGTTCACGATCAGGTCGCCGGAGACGTCGAGCTCGCCGGTGCTGACCTGGATCAGCCCATGATTGGTGATGGTGTGCAGCAGCACCGGATCGATCGTCAGCGTGCCGCTGGTGACGGTGATCGTGCCGGTGTTGGTGATGTCGGCGTTGTTGATCGCACTCGTGCCGGTCGATTCCAGCGTGCCCGCGATCGTCAGCGTGCCGCCGTCGATGACCGCACCGATCAGATCGAGCGTCGAGCCGGTCGCGACCGAAACCACGCCGGTGTCGTTCGTCACCGTCGTCGAGATCAGCTTCAGCGTGCCGCCATTGATCGCGGCCAGCGTGCCGGTGTTGGTGACGGCCTCGTGGTCGATGTCGAGTTCGGCGCCATTGGCCTGAAGCGTACCGGCGTTGGCGATGGTGGCCGAGGTCATGGTGACGAGCGTCAGCAGGCCGCCAACCGCTTCGAGCAGGCCGTTGTTCGTAATGGATGCATCGGTGACCGTGGTCACGCCAGACGAATCCAGCGTGCCCGAGACGGTGAGTGCACCGCCGGTCAGGGCCACATCCGACAGCGTCAACTTCTTGCTTGCATCGCCCTTGACGGTGCCATGATTGGCGATCGCACCTCCCGACACGGTCGCATCGCCGAACGTCAGCGTGACGCCGCTCTCGACCGTGACGTCGCCATTGCTCAGCGTCGCATTGCCGTCGATCTTGCTATTGCCGGTGACGTCGATCGAGCCGCCGCCCTTGATGGCGCCGCCGCTGATCGTGGCGTCGTTCAAATTCAGTGCGGCATCGGTGTCGACAATGAGATTGCCGCTCGAATTATCCACCGTCGAGCCCTGGTCGATCGTCAGCCAGCCATTTGCCAGCACCTTGATCGTGCCGCCGGACGTATTGGAAACGGCTTGGTGGGCGAACTCCACCGTCCCCTTGACGTTGACCGTGCCGGAATTGTTCAGCGTGCCATTCTCGATCAGGCTGGTGCCGTCGAGCTCCAGCGTGCCTAGAATGGTGACGGTGCCGCCGTCCACCGTCGCGGTGTCGACAATCAGCGTGGTGCCGGCATCGGCCTTCAGCGTCCCGCCCGCATTGTGAATCGTGGCGAGAGTCTTCAGCGTGCCGCCGAACAGCTCGATCGTGCCGGAATTGGTGATGGTGGTACCGCTGGCGAAATCGCCCCCGGCTTTGAGCGTCAGGTATCCGGCATTGGTGAATACGCTGGTGTCCAGGATCTCGGCCAGGCCGCCGACCGACATCGTGCCGGTCGCGGCGTTGGTCAAGATCGAGTCCGCGCTCATGTTGAGCCCGCCCGCGATGGTCAGCGAGCTCTGGTTGATCAGCTGCGGCGGCGGGCCGCCGAAATCGTTCATCGTGACCGACCTGGCAAAGGCTGCCGCGTCGATCATGGCCGGAAAAGACGGCGTTAGGCCGTGCAATTGATCGGTGATGACGATGACGTCATCGTCGATGGTCGGAACGGTCCCGGTTGCCCAGTTCGCCGCGTCCCTCCACAAGCCGCCGGAAGGAGAGTCGGCCTGCTCGGTCGCGATCCAGACCACGGCGGGAGCGTCGGTGCCGGTGATCGTGACGGTGATGGTCTGCTGCCCGATCGCGCCCTGCGAGTCCGTGACAGTCACGGTGTAGACCAGCGTCAGCACTTCGCCCCTCGGAATGAAGTCGGCGAGGTAGACGGGAAGGTCGGCCAGCGACCAGTTGATGGTGCCGGTGCCATCACCGGTGCTGTCGGCGCCCGACGCGATCGCAACCGACATCGCGCTCTGGAACGCCGCGAGCGGGCCCGGCGGAACGGTGCTGCCGTCCGGCAGGCTCGCGCTCGTCAACGCCACGGACACCGTGTGCGTGTCGGTCAGATCGACGTCGGTAAAATTCAGCGTGCCGGAGGTCGGCACGTCGCTGACGAGCGGTCCGCCCGGCACGCTGGTGCCGCCCTCGAAGGTGATGGAGGGAACGTCGGTGGTGATCACCGGCTTGTCGTTGGTCCCCGTGATCGTGATCGTGATCGGGATGAACTTGGTCTCGGGGCTGACTACGAAATTGCTGTCGACGCGGACCATGTAGGTCAGCGTCAGCGTTTCGCCGGCCGCCAGGAAGTCGAAGACGTGATCGGGGATCGTGTAGGTCCAGACCGCCGAGCCGTTATTGTTGTTACCGCCGTTGGCGACGACGTTGATCTGGATCTGCGTCGCCGCGATGTCCTGTTTCTGGAGATCGGTGAGCGAGCCGGTGACGTCCTGCTGGCCGGCGGTCTTGTAGACGTAGTTCGGCGCATCGGCGAGGCTGATGCTCACCGTCGGCCGGTCGCCCAGGTTTTGATCAACGAAGGTGATCCGGCCGGAGACCGTATCGGAATCCACTGTATCGCCGGTCGTGTCCGTGCGCTCGGTCAGCGCGAACGCCGTCGTCACATTGCCGTTGAGATCGAGGCTTTGCGCCAGCGGCTGACCGGGAATACGCGTGGCGGGCTGCGTGGGATTGCTGGGCCCCTCTGATCCCTGCTGACCGAGGTTCGTGAAGATCGCGGTCGCGATGTAGCCCGCAGGGGTCTTGATCACGAGTCCTTCACTGGTCTGCGTGATCGTGTCGGTGAAGTTCGTGGTCAGCTTGGTGTTGCTGTTGTCGGTGAATTTCAGCGTGAACACGTCCGTGATCAGCTTCTGAACGTCCGGCGACAACAGCGCATTGCCGATCGAGACGTTGCCGCCGCTGATCTGGATCATCTGGCCGGCCTGGTTGACCGTCGCGATCGGCAGCAGCGTGACCTTGTCGAACAGGATGTAGGAGCCGGTGGTGCCGTTCGGCTCGACCAGCACCTGGAAACTCACCTCCGGCTGCGGATCGCCGCCACTGGGCGGAACGACGAAACGGATAGAGTTCAGCACCGCCGTGCCGCGGATGCCCATGGTGGCAACCGGCGTATCGACCTTCATGTCGCCATGCTTGGCGGTCTCGCCGGCGACGAAGGTGATGGTGCCCGCGACGAGGCTGAGCAGCGAGGAGTTGTTCGACCCGTTGGGGTCGTAGACCATCTCGTTCAGCACCATCCGCGCATTGGAGGACAGGCCGAATACGGTGCCGTCGATGAAGGTGATGCCCAGCGTGGAGTCGGCGCCGGTCGAGACCACGTCGCCCTTCTCGACATTGTCGCCGTTGTTCAGAGTAACCGAAACGCCGTTGCGAATCGCGGTCGCGCTGCCGGAGAGCTTCGTGACGTGACCAATGACCTGGGCGACGGCGGCGCCGGGCGCGGCCTGCGCAACCTGGACATGCCCCGTGAGCGCGTTGACGATGTCGCCGGTGAGGTGTGCACCATCCGGCGATGAGACCGCCGCCCGCTTCTCGCCCCTGAAATAATCGTGAACGACGAACTCGTGACCGTCATGGGACAGCACGAGGTCGACACCGGCGCGCTTGTACTCGCCGTAGAAGATCAAGTTGGCATCGGGAACAACGAACGCGCCGTCCGGCACATGACCATGCGCCTTGGCAACAAACGAATCGACATGGCCTCCGCCGGGCAAGCGGGAACCCTGGCCGTCCAAGGAAATCGCGGCGTCAAATTTGCCAGCGTAATTCAATCGGGCACCGTAAAAAGGGTTAATAATTATAGAAGTATCGGCCGCTTAAGCTTGCTTAGCATTACCGAGTCCTTAGCGAAACCATCTATTGCTTGTGTGATTTCGCGTCACTTGGCGGTCGGGACGGCCGGGGAGCAGTGTCCCCAGAGAGGAGCCAAAGTAATTTTTGTAGTATCTTGAGGTCGAATTTGGCTCATCTGCGGGCATTCCAAGTCATTCGAAGTAATCTGCTGCAGAGATAGGGCAGCAGTACTTGTGTCATCTTTTGTTCGTGGTTCCCCACGGCATCCTGTGGCAACTAAGGGACAAAATCTGTGACCTAACTAACAGAACCCGTGAAATAGCGGGTTGTTAGCCATGGGCGACGGAATCGGAACTTCCACAACCTACGCCTGCAATTGGTCCCCTTTCGCGGCAACTGGGCACCTGTAGTCCCCGATTCGTAAAATTTTACGCAATTTTGGCAGCCCCGTTTCAGCTTGATCCCCGGTTTTGGGACCTCAGCCGGGCGCGTTAAGCAGAACAAAACGGCCCGTCTCGCACTATCTCCGCGAAAGCAACAAAGCCCGGCACGTTCAGGTCGAGGGGGACCTGGCGAAGTCGGAAGGGGATGTCAGATGGAGACCGCTGCTCGCTCGCGCGCCTGGCGCGCAATCCTTGTCCTGTGCGGATTGATCCTGTTCGGGTCGGCCGCCGAGCTTCGCGCCGGCACGCTGCTATCGCCGGGAGCCGGAGTCCTCGTTCGCAAATCCGCCGAGCCGTTCGGCGTCTTCGCCTTCGCCATCTCCGCCGGCGGCCTGCAACAGAAATGGCTCGCTCTGAGGTCCAGGCTCGACGACGACATGGTGCAGCTGGCGCTGTGCGATGGCGACCGGGATCGCTGCGCCTCGCCCGCGGCACTGAAGCTGCTCGCCATCGTCGACCAGGCCCGCACCCGCGACGGCCGCGCCCGGCTGGGCGAGACCAACCGCGCCATCAACCTCGCCATCCGCGCCGCCAATGACGGCACCGAGGACATCTGGAGCTCGCCGCTCGCGACCTTCGAGCGCGGCGCCGGCGACTGCGAAGACTATGCCATCGCCAAGCTGGCGGCGCTGCGGCTCGCGGGCGTCGCCACCGAGGACCTCCGCATCGTCGTGGTGCGCGACACCCGCGCTGGCGAAGAGCATGCGGTTGCGGCGGCAAAGCTCGACGGCCACTGGCTGATGCTCGACAATCGCCGCATGGCGATGGTCGAAGACGACGCTGCGCGGAGCTACCAGCCGCTGTTCGTGCTCTATCAGTCGGCCGTGATGAAATATGTCGACGAACCCGTGCGGTTCTCGATGGTCGCCGCCGAGGCGCACTGATCCATCTTGTAGCCCGGATGGAGCCAACGGGTCGGCGCGAAGCGCCGCCCGATCACAGACTCCGCGAAATCCGGGGCCGCTGTCTGGGCTCACACCGACCACCCATCACAAACCCATTTCGCCGCGCGGTCCGGAACTGCTAGCATGGCTGCGGCTGTGCTGGGGGATGACTGGGATGCGGTTCATCGTGCTGTCTGTGCTCGCGCTGCTGGCGTTGCCGGCGGCACCGGCCTCCGCGCAAACCGGTCCATCCAACAGCTCCATCGCCGACAGGCTGCCGCTGTTTGCCAAAAACAACTGCCAGCAGATTCGCGACCCAGGCAATCAATTGTTCTGCGGCGATGCCGAGCTTGCCGCCGCCGCCGAGAAGCTGAGCACGGCGGTCGAGGCGCGGCTCGCTCGCCTGCCGGATCGCCTGCCCGCGATCGAGGAGAATGCGATCTGGATCCGCCAGCGCAACCTCAGTTGCGGCATCGTCGGCCAGACCGCGATCCGCACCGACGATTTCGACCGGGTGAAGGCGTGTCTTCTCAAGGTCGCCGAGGAGCGCGCCGCGATCGTGCGCGATCCGGATTTCGACTGTCTGGCGGCCAACACCGCGGCAGGCGCCTTGATCTGTGCGGACCCATCGCTGGCGCTCGCCGAGACCGAGTTGAACGGCCAGGTGCTCGGCCTGATCGGCAAGCTCGACGCGGTCGCGGCGCGCTTCGCCTTCGCCGAATATGGCCGGTGGACGCGGGAGCGCGATCGCAAATGCAATCTCGTCGGCAAGGAGAACGTACCGCTCCAGGAGCTCGAGTCCGCGGAGGACTGTCTCGCCGACAATCTGAAGCACAAGAGCGACGATATCCGCGCGGCGAAGGGCGATCCGAGGAAGGTGTTCGGGCGGCAGGTCGCGGCCCGCTTGCCCGATACCGATGCCGTCGACTTCTGCGCCGCGCGGATCCACGCGGCCAATTCCTGCGGCAATTTCCTTCGCATCAATCGCGTCTATGCCATCGACAGCCAGGTGACCGAGCAGGAGGCGCAGGTCACGGGCGAAATCGAGATGGCCGTGCTGGCGCCCTTCACCACCTGCAGCAAGGTCGCGTCCGCCTGCACCGGCACCTGCTGGGACGCCGGCACGGGTCGTCCGCAGCCGGGAGCCGGCAACAAGGAGCGCTCCGCAGATGCCTTCAACGTGACGCGCCGCCTCAGGATCCAGCGTACTTTCGCCTTCGTCAAAGCCGCCGACGGCTGGCGATGCCGCGAGGACGCGCTGGCGCCGGTGAATTCGGGCACCGCAGGCGGGGGATCGTAGGTGGTCCTCTCCCCGTTCTTACGGGGAGAGGCGAGGACGCATCAGAACATCAGATTGTCCTTCACCAGCACCCAGCGGCCGTTCTTGA
The DNA here is from genome assembly GCF_054185205.1 of Bradyrhizobium sp. 14AA. Lineage (NCBI taxonomy): Bacteria > Pseudomonadati > Pseudomonadota > Alphaproteobacteria > Hyphomicrobiales > Nitrobacteraceae > Bradyrhizobium > Bradyrhizobium sp. 14AA. The sequence goes on from NZ_JAVAYM010000016.1 coordinate 60,913, forward strand.
CCTGCTGGACCTGGGTGATGGTGGTGGCGAGATGGTTGGCCTTCGAGAACACCGTCGGCGGCGAATTGAAGATGTCCTGGAACTTGTCGCCGGACTCCAGCGCGTCGAGCATCTTCTGGCCAGTCAGATCCTTGCCGGCCTTGCTCGCATAATGCGCGAACGTCATCACTGCGTTGTAGCCAATGATGGCCTGGGTGTTGGCGTCGGCGCCAAACATCTTCTTGTAATTGACGAGCCAGTCCTTCACCTTTCCCTTCGCGGTGTCTTCATAGGGAATTTCGAAGTTCGAAGCGGCATACAAGCCTTCCACCACGTCCTTGCCGAGCGCCGGCACTTCGAGCACGTTGACGGGCGTGGCGCCGAGGAAGGTGACGTCCCATCCGAGCTTCTTCGCTTCACTCATCGTGCCGATCGGCTCACGGAGGACCGCGCCGAGCACGACGAGGTCGCAGCCGTCGGACTTCATCTTGGCGACCTGCGCCGAGAAGTCGGAGGCGCCGCGCTTGTAGCTGGTGACCGAGGCCGGCTGCACCTTCATGGCCGCGAGCTGCTGGTTGAAGCCGTCGAGCACGTTTTTTCCGTACTCGTCGTCCTGGTGCATGATGCAGGGCTTCTTGAAATTCTTCGCCTCGATCATGTATTTGAGCGCTGCGCGCGTGCTCTCGACATAGGGCAGGAGATTGTTGAACTTGAGCCGCTCCTGCGGCTTGGCCGGATCGAACCTGAAGGTGAACTCGGCCGCCGTCAGCGGGAAGAGCTGGAGCACGCCGGCGTCAAGCAGGATGTCCTGCGCGGCGAGCACGGTCGGCGAGCCCATCGGCCCCACCATCGCGAAGATCTTGTCGCGCTCGATCAGCTTCTGCGAAGCCAGCACGGCCTTCTTCGGATCGTAGCCGCTGTCCTCGACGACCAGCCGGATCTTGCGGCCATTGACGCCGCCGGCGGCGTTGACTTCCTCGACCGCCATCTTCATGCCGTTGGAGACCGGGACGCCCCAACCCTTGATCGGACCCGACAGGTCCTGATGGGTGCCTATGACGATCTCGGATGCCGAGATGCCTTCATTGGTGACCTTGGTTTGCGCTGCGGCCGGCAGACAGGTGAGCGCGAGGGCACTCACAGCAAAGCCGAACGCTCTCAACGATCTCGACATTGACGTCTCCTCTCCTTGGGGCCCGTATTGCGCGAAGGGCGGGGGCCACGGCTCCTTCGCTGTTTTCAAACGGATGATTCACGCCACCGCGCGCTCGCGATACATCGCGTCGATCTCGGCGGCGTAGCGCTTGTTCACGAAGCTGCGCTTCAGCTTCATGGTCGGCGTCAGCTCCTCGTCCTCCGGGGTGAGCTGGCGCTCGATCAGGTAAAATCTCTTGACGGTCTCGACGCGGGCAAAATTGCCGTTGACCTGTTCGATCTCGCGCCAGATCAGGTCCTGGATCTCCGTCGCACGGCACAGGCTGGCATAGTTGGTGAAGGGAATGTCGTGGTCCTGGGCGAACTTCTCGACATTTTCCTGATCGATCATGATGAGGCAGGTCAAATACGGCCGCTTGTCGCCGACCACGACGGCGTCCGAAATGTAGGGCGAGAATTTAAGCTGGTTCTCGATCTCGGACGGCGTGATGTTCTTGCCGCCTGAAGTGATGATGATGTCCTTCATCCGGTCGGTGATGCGGACAAAACCCTCATTGTCGATGGCGCCGACGTCGCCGGTGTGCAGCCAGCCACGCGAGTCGATCGCTTCGGCGGTCTTCTCCGGCTGGTTGAGATAGCCCATGAACAGGAAGTCGCCCTTGATCAGGATCTCGCCGTCAGGCGACAGCGCGACTTCGCCCCAGGACACGGCCTTGCCGACAGAGCCGAGCTTGATCCGCTCCGCCGGCATCATGGTGGCGACGCCGCAATTCTCGGTCTGGCCGTAGAGCTCGTGCATGTCGATGCCGAGCGCAAGATACCAGCGGATCAGATCCGGCGCGATCGGCGCTGCGCCCGTGAAGGCGACGCGGCAGCGGTCGAGCCCGATCATGCGGCGGATGTTGCGGAACGCGAGGCGGTAGGCGAGACGGTTGGCGAGGCGCAGCGACAGCGGCGGCGCCCTGCCCTCGATCCGACAATCGACCATGCGGTTGCCGATGTCGATCGCGCGACGGTAGACCCATTGCTGGAGCGGCGTCGCATCCTTCAGCGCGATGGTGATCGCGGAATAGAACTTTTCCCAGATGCGCGGCACCGCGAGGAAGACGGTCGGCTGCACCTCCCGCAGATTGTCCGGCACGGTCTCTGGACTTTCGGCAAAGTTCATCACCGAGCCGAGCGCGACCGAGATGTAATAGCCGCCGATGCGCTCGGCGACATGACAGAGCGGCAGGAAGATCAGCCGGTCTTCGTCCTCCCGCGCCGGAATGAAATCGTTGGCGTGCCGCATCTGGTGGGTGACGCTGCGGTTGGCATGCATCGCGCCCTTGGGCGGGCCCGTCGTGCCCGAGGTGTAGACGAGAACGGCGAGATCGCCGGCACCACGGCTGTCGATCATCTCCTGCCACAGCGGCTCGCGGCCGACCATGTGGTTGCGGCCGAGCGCGCGGAACTCGTCGAGCGACATCACCATGTCGTCGGAGAAGCCGCTAAGGCCCTCCATGTCGAACACGATGATCCTTTGCAAGCTGGGACAGCGCGCGCGACAGGCGAGGATCTTGTCGAGCTGCTCTTCGTCCTCGGCGAAGATCACTCTGGTGCGGGAGTCGTTGACGAGATACTCGACCTGGGACGAGGCGTCGGTCGGATAGATGCCGGAGGACACGCCGCCCGCGCACAGAATGCCCATGTCGGCATGGACCCATTCGGGCACGGCGTTGGCGATGATGGAGGCAACGTCGCCCGGCACGAAGCCGGTCGCATGAAGCGCGTAGGCGATCTCCTTCGAGATCGCGAGCCATTCGCGCCAGCTCGTCGGCTGCCAGATCCCGAATTTCTTCTCGCGGATCGCCGGCCTGTCGCCCCGCGTCTCCGCGGCGCGCAAGAAGCTCCTTGCGATCGTATCAGCGACCGTCAGCACCGCCGGTCGGGCCATGCGCCTCTCCTCCTTGTCGCCTATCTCCTCCGCTGCCTGCCTTGCCGGCGGTCTATGCGCTGGAGGGGTTACCCATCTAACGCCACGTTTTCTTCTTTTTCCAGCGCCGTTCGCCTCGCGCGCCGGCTTCCTTGGCGCCAAGGTAAAACTCCTGGATGTCCTGGGAATGCATCAAGCGGTCGCAGCTGTCGTTCATCACGATACGGCCGATCTCCAGCACGTAGCCGTAATGCGCGGTCTCCAGCGCCACCTTGGCGTTCTGTTCGACCAGCAGGATCGACATGCCCTGCTCCTCGTTGACGCGGCGGATGATCGTGAAAATCTCCTTCACCAGCAGCGGCGACAGGCCGAGCGAGGGCTCGTCGAGCAGCAGCAGCGTCGGCCGGTTCATCAGCGCACGGCCGATGGCGAGCATCTGCTGCTCCCCGCCCGAGAGCTGGCCGGCCGGCTGGTTGATGCGCTCCTTCAGCCGTGGGAAATAGCCGTAGACGCGCTCCAGATCCTCGGCGACGCCGTCGCGGTCCTTGCGCGGATAGGCGCCCATCATCAGGTTCTCGCGCACCGAGAGGAACGGGAACACCTCGCGCCCCTCCGGCACGTGACTTAATCCCAGCCGGACGATCCGGTCGGCCTCCATGCGCTGGATCGGCTTGCCCAAGAATTCGATCGAGCCCTTCTGCGGATCGAGAATGCCGGAGATGGTCTTCAGGACCGTGGTCTTGCCTGCGCCATTGGCCCCCAGCAGCGTGACGATGCGGCCGCGCGGCACTTCCAGCGAGATGCCGCGGATCGCCATGATCGGCCCGTAATAGCTCTCGATGTTGGAGAGCTTCAGGATGATCTCGGGGGTCACTGCGGCATCCATCGCGTCAGGCTCCCAGATAAGCGGCGACGACGTCGGGATGCTGCTGCACTTCGGCCGGCGAGCCCATTGCGAGCACCCTTCCGTAGTTCAGCGCGATGACGCGGTCGGAGACGCGGTTCACCAGCGACATGTCGTGCTCGACCATCAGCACGGTAACGCCGAGTTCGCTCTTCATGTCGCGGATCCAGAACGACATGTCGTCGGTCTCCTCCACGTTCAGGCCGGAGGACGGCTCGTCGAGCAGGATCAGTTTCGGCTCGGAGCACAATGCGCGCGCGAGCTCGATCACCTTGCGCACGCCGTAGGGCAGGCCCGAGATCAGCTTGTCGCGATAGGGCTCGAGGTCGAGGAACTCGATGACCTGCTCGACACGGCGGCGATGCACCTTCTCGTTGGCGCGCACGCTCGGCAGGAACAGCAGCTCCTGCCAGAGCTGCGTGGTGGAGTGGCGGTGACGGCCGACCAGCAGGTTTGACAGCACGGTCGCATTCTCGAACAGCTCGATGTTCTGGAAGGTGCGGGCAATGCCTAGCTTGGCGATGTCGTAGGGCGGCTGCTCCGTGATGTCCTGGTCCTCGAAGAAGATGCGGCCCGAGGTCGGCCGGTAGATCCGCGAGATCAGGTTGAAGATCGAGCTCTTGCCCGCGCCGTTGGGACCGATGATCGAGAGGATCTCGCCCTTCTCCACGGCAAACGAGACCGCATCGACCGCTTTCAGCCCGCCGAAATGCAGAGACAGGTTCTCGGCGCGGAAATAGCTCATCGGTTGCGCTCCGACTTCACGTAGATCTTCTGCCGCTTGAAGGTGGCGCGCTTGTAGAGCGGGAACAGCTGGAAGAAGAGCTTGATCTTCAGCCAGCGGCCGTAGAGCCCGAGCGGCTCGAACAGCACGAACAGCACGATGATGATGCCGTAGATCGCGCCCTTCAGCCCGTTCAGCGAGGCGAAGGCCGCGACCTTCGACTGGATATTGCCCGCGGTCGCCGGGCCCGCCCCGAACGTCGCGGCAACGCCGGCGATGATGCCGGGCATGTCGTCCTTCAGATAGGTCAGGAACGGATCGATCATCACGATGAAGATCGCACCGAGCACCGCGCCGTGCAGGCTGAAGGTGCCGCCGATCAGGATCACGATGATGAACTCGATCGAGAGCTGCAGCGTGAACATCTCCGGCGAGATGAAGGAGAGCTTGTGGGCAAACAGCACCCCGGCAAAGCCGGTGATCGCCGCCGAGATCGCAAAGGACTTGACCTTGTACAGCGCGACGTTGACGCCCATGCTGCGCGCCGCGGTCTCGCTGTCGCGGATCGCGACGAAGGCGCGCCCGGTCGGCGAGCGCAGCAGATTGAGCGTGCCGACGATGGTCAGCACCAGCACGGCAAGGCAGAGGAAATAGAAGGTCGGGCTGTCGCGCGGCACCGTGACGCCGAGCAGCGACAGCGTCTTGACCCGCATGCCCTCATTGCCGTTGGTGACGCTCTCCCAGCGCGCCAGGATCTCCTCGACGATCAGGGCGAAGGAGATGGTGGCGATGACGAGGTAGATGCCAGTCAGGCGCAGGGCGGGAAAGCCGACCATCGCGCCAATGATGCCGGTCAAAGCTCCGGCGGCGAGGAAGTACACCGGGAACGGCACGTTGTACTTCTGCAAATACGCCGCCGTGTAGGCGCCGATCGCGAGAAACGCGGCGTGGCCGAGCGAGGCCTGTCCCGTAAAGCCAGTCAGGATCAGCAGCGCCACGCCGACGGTCGCATAGATGCAGACGAAGACCAGCTGGCTCATCAGATAGCTGGAGAGCACATAAGGCGCGATCAGCAGCAGCGCGAGCAGGATTCCGTAGGAGACGAAATAGCCCGAATGTGGGAACAGCTTGATGTCGTCCTCATAATCGGTCTTGAACAGGAAGCGCATGGCGTTCAGACCTTCTTGCGAACGTGGAGGCCGAACAGGCCTTCAGGCTTCAAGAGCAAGACCGTGAGCAGCACGAGGTAGGGTGCGACGTCCTTCCAGCCCTCGGGCAGGTAGAAGCCGGCCATGCTCTCGATCACGCCGATCAGGACGCCGCCGACGACGGCGCCGGGGATCGAGCCGAAGCCGCCGAGCACGGCGGCCGGAAACGCCTTCAGGCCAAGCACGAGGCCGACATTGGAATGGATGAAGGTGATCGGCGCCAGCAGCACGCCGGCGCAGGTCGCGACCGCCGCGCTGATCGCCCAGACGACCGACACCACGCGCTTGACCGGAATGCCCATGTAGTAGGCCGCGAGCATGTTCTCGGAGCTGGCGCGCATCGCAGTGCCGAGCGTGGTCTTGTTGAAAAAGAGATAGAGCAGCGTGCACAGGATCATCGTCGCCGCGATCACCGAGAGCTTGTCGTAGGCCAGCACCAGCGAGCCGATGCGGAGCACGCCCTGGCTGAACGGCGTCTCGATCTTCAGGTCGTCGGTCCCCCAGATCATCCCGGCGATCGAGCGCAGGAAATAGCCGAGGCCGATGGTGGCCATGATGATGGAGAATTGCGGATAGCCGAGGATCGGCCGCACCACCACGCGCTCGGCCAGCATGCCGAACAGCGCCATCGCCGCCACCGCACCGGCAAAGCCGATCCAGTAGTTCAGGCCCATCATGCCGATAAAGGTGAAGGCGAAGAAGCCGCCCAGCATCATCAGATCGCCCTGGGCGAAATTGACGACCTCGGTGGCCTTGTAGACGAGCACGAAGCCGAGCGCGATCAGGCCGTAGACGCAGCCGAGCGCAACACCGCTGACCAGCTGCTGAACGAAATCCAGCATCGCCGCGCATCCTCCCGACGCAACCGGCGGTTCGTCCTGACCGCCTTGCCGCATCTTGTGTCCAGTCGCTACGCAGCTGTTTCGCTGCGTTAGCGCCATTCGTCCCTTCGCCAATTCAGCCTGAACCGCCAAGCCCTGTCAACAAACGGTGACTTGCCTTTAGTCCAATCCGGATGACGGAATTTGTCGGCCGTAGATTCACGGTGCCGAAACATCTTCAAGTCATGGTCGCGGGCGATGCAAAACCGGATGGTATGGCCGTCATGAAGCCGGACAACTCGGCGCTGGAAGTCCGAGGGTTAACGAAGCGTTTTGACCGTCTGGCGGTCGACAGCCTCGATCTCACCATTCACGCCGGCGAATTCTATGCCCTGGTCGGCCCCAACGGCGCCGGCAAGACCACCACTTTGCGCATGGTTGCGGGCCTGTTGCGGCCCGATGCCGGCGCGGTCTCGATCTTCGGCATCGATGCGCTGGCCAACCCCGTCGCCGCCAAGCAGGTGATGGCGTGGGTCTCCGACGAGCCCATGATCTACGACAAGCTGACCCCGCTCGAATATCTCGAATTCGTCGCCGGGCTCTGGGGAATCGCCCCCTCCGTCTCGGAACCGGTCGCGCAGGACCTGCTCGGCTCGCTCGGGCTCGGGCCGCACCGGCACGAGCGCTGCGAAGGCTTTTCCAAGGGCATGCGCCAGAAGGTCGCTCTCGCCGGCGCGCTGGTGCACGATCCCCGTCTCATCATCCTCGACGAACCGCTCACGGGACTGGACGCCGTCTCCGCCCGCCATGTGAAGGGACTGCTCGGCGAGCGCGTCCGCGCCGGCTGCACCGTCATCATGACCACGCATATCCTCGAGGTGGCCGAGCGCATGGCCGACCGCATCGGCGTGATCGCCTCGGGCCGGCTGGTGGCCGAAGGCACGCTCACCGAGTTGCGCCAGCAGAACGGACATGCCGACACCAGCCTGGAAGATCTCTTCATCGCGCTGGTGACGCTCCAGGCCGCCGCATGAGTTCGGCGACCGCGCTCTCCTGGTTCGCACGCCACGAGCTTCGGCTCGCCTGGCGCGAATGGCTCGCCATGATGACCGGCGGACGGCGCAAGCGACAGCGCGTTGCCGTAATCGGCCTGATCCTCTTTGCAGCCCTCCTGCACCTGCCGGCCTGGGCGGTGATCGGTCGCTTCGCCGATCTGCAGCTTCCGCTCGACAAATCCTCGCTGATCGTCATCACGGCGACGATCTTCCTGGCCTGGACGCTGATGCTGTCGCAGGCGATCGAATCGGTGACGCGGGTGTTCTACGCCCGCGCCGATCTCGACCTGATCATGTCCTCGCCGGCAACGCTGGCCAATCTGTTCTCGGTCCGCATCGCCGCGATCGCGCTGGCGATCACGGTGATGGCGCTGCTGTTCTCGACGCCCTTCATCGACGTGCTGGTGTTCAGCGGCGGTGCGCGATGGCTCACCGCTTTCGGCGTGGTCGTCGCCATGGGCCTGTCGGCCGCGGCGATCGCGATCGCCGTCACCATCCTCCTGTTCCGCCTGATCGGCCCGGCGCGGACGCGCTTCGTCGCCCAGATCCTGGCTGCGATCATCGGCGCGGGCTTCGTGATCGCGCTCCAGGTCGCCGCGATCATGTCCTACGGCACGCTGTCGCGCTTCACCATCCTGACGTCAGGTACGGTGGCCGCCTACGCTCCCGATGTCGACAGCATCTGGTGGTGGCCGGCGCGGGCAACCATGGGCGACAGCGAGGCGCTGTTGCTGCTTCTGGCGTTGGCGCTGGTGCTGCTTGGAAGCGTCATGGCGATCTTCTCGGGGCGGTTTGCCGACACCGCGATCGATGCCGCCGCCCATGGCCAGTCCGGACGCGGAAGCGCCAAGGAGCGTCCGTTCCGCGGCGGATCGCGCCAGCAGGCCCTGCGCCGCAAGGAATTCGTGCTGCTCTGGCGCGATCCCTGGCTGATCTCGCAGACGCTGATGCAGCTGCTCTATCTGGTGCCGCCGGCGCTGCTGCTCTGGCGCAATTTTGCCGACAGCTCCGCGGCGCTGACATTGATCACGCCCGTCATCGTCATGGCGGCGGGACAGCTCGCCGGCGGGCTCGCCTGGCTGACGATTTCGGGCGAGGATGCACCCGACCTGGTCACGACCGCGCCGCTGACGCCATCCAGCGTCATCCGCGCCAAGATCGAGGTGGTGCTGATCGCGATCGCCGCCATCTTCTGCCCGCTGGTCGCCGCACTCGCCTTTAACTCGCCATTCCAGGCCGCGGTCAGCGGCGGAGCGGTCATCATCAGCGCGGCCTCCGCGACCGCGATCCAATTCTGGTTCCGCGTGCAGGCCCGGCGCAGCCAATTCCGCCGACGCCAGACCTCCTCGCGGCTTGCGACCTTCGCCGAGGCCTTCTCCTCGATCGGCTGGGCCGCGACCGCCGCGCTGCTGCTTGCTCTGCCCGTCGCCGGCCTTATCAGCGGCCTGATCACAGCGAGCATCATTGCCGTCACCTGGAAGTTCAGCCCGCGGCGGGAGTAACGGGGGCGACACTGACGCGCTGTTGATCTCGGCCTATTGGCCACCCGCTGCATTGCACGCTAGACTTCCCGTGGGCGTCATCGGGGACGGATTCATGTGGCGAATAGTTTCGGCGGCTCTGGCGCTGTTCGGCGCAGTCCTCTCACCCGCCCTCGCCCAGCAGCCACCTCAGCGCAGCGAGTGCCTGGCGATGGCGAACGCGGCGCCCCGCGCGATGCCGGTCGCGTTCCGGCAGGTCGCCGGCTCGGCCGAAGTCCAGATCACCTATGCCGGCCATTCCACCTACTTCATCGACACGCCCGGTGGCTTGCGCATCGCCACCGACTATAGCGGCGCCTATCAGGTCGGACGGCTGCCCGACGTCGTCACAATGAACCGGGCGCACAGCACGCACTATTCTTTGTATCCCGACAAGCGCATTCCCCATGTGCTGCATGGCTGGGGCGAGGACGGCAAGCCCGCCATTGTATCGGAGCGAATTGGCGACGCGTTCATCCGCAACGTCACGACCGACATCCGCCGCTATTTCGGCGAAGATGCCGGCACCGACATGATCCGCGACGGCAACTCGATCTTCATCTTCGAGGTCGCCGGCCTCTGCATCGGCCATCTCGGCCATCTCCACCACAAGCTCGACGACAGCCATTTCGCCCAGATCGGGCGGCTCGACATCGTGATGGTGCCGATCGACGGCACCTACACCATGTCGCTGGACGGCGTCTCCGAGATCACCAAGCGCCTGCGCGCCTCGGTGGTGCTGCCGATGCACCGCTTCGCCACCCCGCTCGACGATTTCATGCGGCGCATCGGCCAGCAGTTCGAGATCGACCACCGCATCGAGCGCTCATTCCGGATGTCGCGGGACGCGCTGCCATCGAAGCCGACGGTGATCATCCTCGACGGGGTCTGACCCGCAATTTTCTCCAAGCCGCCTATCGGCCGGTCGTGCTCGTCTCTTCGCAACGGGAGATCGACATGACAGACCTTGTCAGACTTTTGCACGCGGATGGGCCGAACCCCGAGCACGCCGCGGCGCTGCAGCTTTACGGTCGCTTCGTCGGCGACTGGGATGCCGAGATCACCGCCCATGGAGCCGATGGAACGAAACATGACGCGACCGGCGAAATCCACTTCGGCTGGATTCTGGAGGGACGCGCCGTCCAGGACGTCTGGATCATCCCTCGCCCGGCGGGCCGGCCTGCCTTCCCGGTCGCCGGCAACTGGTATGGCACGACGCTGCGCGTCTACGATCCGACCATCGGTGCGTGGCGGATTTCCTGGTTCGATCCCGCGCGCTGTGTGTTCCGCCAGCAGATCGGCTGTCCGCGCGGCGAGGACATCGTGCAGGAAGGCGCGACCGACGCCGGCGACCTGACGCGCTGGAGCTTTACGGAGATTACCGACGATTCCTTCCATTGGCTCGGCGAGGTCAAGCCGGCCGTGGCGCCTGACTGGCGGCTGGTGGTCGATGTGAAAGCGAGACGTCGCAAGGCTTAGGTCAAATGGATCTTGATTGAATCGATCGGGCGGCAAACTCGCTGCAACCTCCCCCGCAAGCGGGAGAGGGAGCGCACCTCTTCCGCCGCTGCTATGGTGCTCTGAACAACGCGCGCTGCTGTGCGTGAGAGTGAGGTGTTAGGCTCCCACGATAACGAAGGACAGAGAGGGAGCGAACGCCGATGGCTGCAAGCGGTCTGCCCGCCAACACGAGCGGGCTATTCGTCGAGCCGCGCGAGGACTGGCTCGCGCTGCATCAGGAGGAGATCATCGATCCCTCGCGGCCGATCGTCGATCCCCATCACCATCTCTGGAATCGCGGACACCGCTACCTGATCGAGGAGATGGCGGCCGACATCGCCTCCGGCCACAACATCATCGCCACGGTCTATGTCGACTGCCGCTCGATGTATCGCGCGCACGGGCCCGAGGCCTTCCGGCCCGTTGGCGAAGTCGAGTTCGCCAACGGCGTCGCCGCGATGAGCGCGAGCGGTGCTTACGGCAAGGCCGCGATCTGCGCCGGCATCGTCAGCCACGCCAATCTGCTGCTCGGCGACGCGGCCAAGCCGGTGCTGGAAGCCGAGATCTCGGCCGGCAATGGCCGCTTCCGCGGCATCAGGCATTCCTCGGCCTGGGACGAAGATCCTGCCGTCGCCGGCATGTATGCGAACAGGCCGAGGGGCCTTTTGCAGGACCCGACATTCCGCAAGGGCTTTGCCTGCCTGGCACCGCTGAACCTCAGCTTCGATGCCTGGCTGTTCCATCCGCAGATCGGCGAGCTGACCGAGCTGGCGCGCGCCTTCCCCGACACCAGGATCGTGCTCGACCATTGCGGCGGCCCGGCCGGAATCGGCCGCTTTGCCGGGCGGCGCGAAGAGGTGTTGCCGCAGTGGCGCGCCTCGATCCAGGAGATCGCGAAATGCGAGAACGTGGTGGTGAAGCTCGGCGGGCTCGCAATGTGCCTGCTCGGCTACGACTTTCACTTGCGGCAGAGGCCGCCCTCGTCCGAGGAGCTTGCCGCGGCCTGGCGGCCTTATGTCGAGACCTGCATCGAGGCGTTCGGCGTGAGGCGCGCGATGTTCGAGAGCAATTTCCCGCCGGACAAGGGCCAGTGCAGCTACCAGGTGATCTTCAACGCCTTCAAGCGTATCGCCGCATCTCTGAGCGAAGCCGAGAAGACGGCGCTGTTCTCGCAGACCGCGACCGAATTCTACCGGCTCGATTTGCCGTCATGACGCGAAGAGGGGCCGGGATGTTGGCCCCGGCCCCTCTTCCGTCGTGGTCGCTGGGAAGCGTCCTTGAAAGGTTAACCGGCGCCCATCAGCGAGGCCGGACGGCGCTCGCCGGTGGAGGCGAATATCTTCTTGAGCTTGTTGACGACGCGGATCAGGAAACCGATCATCACGGGATTGGTCTTGCGGCAGAACGCGATCTTCTTGACGTGGCCTTCGACGTGCCATTTGGCATGCGCGCCGTCGCGGAAGAAAATGACGTCGCCGGGGCCGTAGCGCTTCGGCGGCATGCCGTCGCTTTCGAGCACGATCGACCCTTCCATGATCATGATCGTCTCGTCGATATCGTAGTACCAGTTGAAGCGCCCTTCGGTGCAGGCCCAGATGATGGTCGAGGCGGTGCCGTCGGCACTGGTGGACAGGATGTGCGAGCGCGATACCGGATTGCCCTCGATGATCCAGGACGGCTCGATCGGCCGCAGTTCGAGATCCACATTGCAACTACCGACTTCAATCAATGCGCGCGACATCTGTTTCCTCAAGGGGATAAAATAGGTTTGGCCGGGTTGGGCCCGGATTGTTTCCAATGATGTCGTAACGCTAGTGACCGGCTTTTAATTCTTCCTTACGCAGGCCTCGACAATCAGCCGTAAGTTGCAGCTGCGAAGCGGCTAACGCGGGGATTTTCCTGCAAATTCGTGCACATGAACCCAACTTTTCCGGGGTGCGACAAAATGCGCGAAGCTACCTGAAAGGAGCCATGCCGATGCCCGTCACGCCCGAGGTCCTGACAGCCAACAGCGAGGTCGTGGCCTGGCTCGGCAGCCTCGATGTCTCCTTCGGCCCGGACGAGGAACCCTGGTTCACCATCGACGGCGTCGAAAGCCCCAGGCAGGTCGGCAGCGACAGCTCCGGCGGCGCGTTCGTGCTGCTGCCGTCACGGAATGTGCTCTACGTGTCATGCGAGGGCCGGGCCGGAATCATCGCGCAGAGTTTCCAGGCATTCGTCCAGCTCGTCGTCGCCCGCCCCTACTGGCTCGACATCCTCAAATTTTCCGCCGGCGGTGACCTCACGGAGATGCGGCGCGCGGCGGATGCGCTTGAAGCGACACTCGACGACGAGGACGACGTCAACGAGGCCAGGGAGGAAATCCGCAGCGCGCTCGACTTGCCGGAGGCAGGTGATCCTCTCGTCGCGCTCTACGAAGCGGTCGCGGCTTCCGACGCCATCGTGCGGGCCACCGAGGCAGCCCATTCACGACGCTGTTCAACCGCTTCAGCGTCGACAACAACCCGATGCTGCGCAACGCGGCGGCGTAGTCGCGCGTGATACCAGCGCTTTGACTCGAGCCTTCCATGATCCTCATGGCCGGGCATAGCCGTCCGAAGGACGGCGTCGCTTCCGCTCGCCTATGTCCCGGCCATGCCCGGGACAAGCCCGGGCATGACGGATAGAGGGAGCCTACTTCGCCCACTCGCCCTTGCGGAACACCGGCACCTTGCTGCCGTCGGCCAAAATGCCGTCGATGTCGGTTTCGGCCGAGCCGATCATCCAGTCGATATGGATCAGGCTCTGGTTGCCGCCTTGCGCGGCGATCTGCTGCGGCGTGAGCTGGGCGCCGTTGACGAAGCACTTCGAATAGCACTGGCCGAGCGCGATGTGCGAGGCCGCGTTCTCGTCGAACAGCGTGTTGTAGAACAGCAGCCCGCTTTGCGAGATCGGCGAGGAATGCGGCACCAGCGCGACTTCGCCGAGCCGGCGCGCGCCTTCGTCGGTGTCGAGCACCTTGTTCAGCACTTCCGCGCCGCGCGAGGCCTTTGCGTCCACGATCTTGCCGTCCTCGAAGCGCACCGCGATGTTGTCGATCAGCGTGCCCTGATAGGACAGCGGCTTCGAGCTCACGACGTGGCCGTAGACGCGCCGGCAATGCGGCGTGGTGAAGACCTCTTCGGTCGGGATGTTGGCGTTGCAGCTGATGCCGTTTTTCGACAGCGAGGCGCCGCCCTCCCATTCATGGCCGTCGGCGAGCCCGATGGTGAGGTCGATGCCCGGCCCCGAATATTGCAGCGCGCGGAAGCGCTGGCCGTTGAGCCAGTTGGTGCGCTCGCGCAGCACCGCATTGTGGCTCGCCCAGTTGCCCATCGCATCCTCGCGGTCGACACGCGACGCCGCGAAGATCGCATCGGCGAGCTTGCCGATCGCGACGTCTTCCGGATCGTTCGGAAACACCTGCTTCGCCCAGGACGGGCTCGGATAGGCGATGATGTTCCAGTTGGTGTCGAAATTGACGATCTTTTCCAGCGCCGGCTGATAGGCCATCGAATTGGCCTTGCTGGCGCGCGCGACCTTGGACGGATCTTCGCCCGACAGCAGCATCGGATTGTCGCCCACGATGGCGAGCCGCGCGGTGTTGTCCGAGAACGCCTTGGCCATGCCCTCGTAGAGCCAGCCGGCGGCACGATCGAAACTGTCGTCATGGCCGTGGCGGTAGCGCGCCAGCGTCATCTCCTCGTCCGACAGGATCGGCGTCACGATGCCGGCGCCGGCCTTGTAGGCATGCACGGCGATCCGCCGCACCAGCGGCAGCGCAATCGCAGGCGCCGTCAAGAGCAGATCCTGTCCCGGCCGCAAGCCCAGGCCCACCTTCACCGCCACCTCGGCCAGCCGGTCGAGTTTCGTGGGATCGATGGGAGTGGAGGTGATGCGTTGATCGGTCATGCCGGGCCCTCTGCCGAAAGTCTATCGTTCAATCTAAGTCTAGCATCGCGAGACACAAGTGTGCGAGCGCCTTGCGACACATGAAAGATACGCAGTTTCACGCATTTTGGTTTTCAACGCGTTGCCGATTTCAGCACCCGGTCGACCATGGCGGGAGCAAGGCCGAGGTAATTTTTCGGTGAGGTGAGCGCCTCGATCGTGGTGCGGTCGATCCGGCTCGCGATCCTGGGATCGGCGGACAGCGCATCGGCAAGGCTCGTTCCCTTCTCGTTGGCCTGGCGGCAGGCGTCATAGACCACGTCATGCGCCTCCTGGCGCCCGATCTGCGGCGCGAGCCCCATCATGACCGCTTCGGCCACAATCAGGCCGCGGCTGATGGCGAGATTGTCGTTCATCTTCGCCTCGTCCACGATGAGGCCGGCGAGCGCGAACTTCGCCTGGTGCAGCGCGCCGGCGGTGAGCACGAAGCTTTCGGGGATCGCCATCCATTCGGCGTGCCAGGGACCGGTGGCGCGCTCGAAATCCTGCACCATGGCATCCAGCATCAGCCCGGCGTGCTGGCGCACCGCCTTGGACGCCGCAAGCATCAGTTCCGACGAGATCGGGTTGCGCTTCTGCGGCATGGTCGAGGAGGCGCCGCGGCCCTTGACGAAGGGCTCGTAGACCTCGGCGAACTCGGTCGAGGCCATGATCATGATGTCGAGCGCGATCTTGCCGAGCGAGCCGGTGACGAGCGCGAGGAAGTTCACGGCCTCGGCAAAGCCGTCGCGCGCGACATGCCAGGTCGAGGCGGGAACGCCGAGCTTCAGCTCGGCGCAGAGCGCCTCCTGCACCTCAAAACCCTTGTCGCCGAGCGAGGCCAGCGTGCCGGCGGCGCCGGCGAACTGTCCGACCAGGACGCGCGGCTTCAATTGCTCGAGACGCTCGGCGTGGCGGTCGAACATCGCGAGCCAGATCGCGGTCTTGTAGCCGAAGGTCACCGGCAGCGCCTGCTGGAGGTGGGTGCGGCCCGCCATTGGCGTGTCGCGATGGCGCTTCGACAGGACGGCGAGGATCTTGCGCAGCTCGGCGATGTCCCGCTCGACGATCTCGAGCGCGGCGCGCAGTTGCAGGACCACGGCGGTGTCCATGATGTCCTGCGTGGTCGCGCCCCAATGCACATAACGGCCGGCCTCGCCGCATTGCTTCACCATCTGGTGCACCAGAGGGAGGATCGGATAGCCGACGATGTCGGTCTCCTGCCGCAGCAAATCGAAATCGAGCGCGGCGACGTCGGTCCGCGCCGTGATCTGGTCGGCGGCTTCCCGCGGGATCACGCCGCATGTCGCCTCCGCCTTCGCCAGCGCCACCTCGACCTCGGCATAGCGGCCGACCGTCGCGACGTCGGAAAATACCCCGCGCATCTCGGGCGTGCCGAAGGCATCGCGAAACAGCATGGAGTCGAGCACGGTGGTGGAGGCGGAAATGGCGGGCATGGCGTTTCTTCGTGGCTGGTGTCTTGTATGGGTGGCAGCTTACGCAGCTTCCTTGACGGAGCAATCAGCATTCATCGTTCGTCACACGTTCGACGGCTTCGCCACCGCGTCGCACCGTCACAGTGAGGTGCGAGGCGCACGATGCGACGCAGCGGGCGCGGAGCCTCGAAGGATGAGCGGCCGAGGGTGCAGCCGGGCCGTCCATCTTTCGAGGCCTCCGCTACGCTCCGGCACCTCCAGCGACAACCGCTTCGCGGCTGCGCAGGGATGACGGTGATGGATGCGGCACTCGGCGACGTCAGATTCAGAACCTGGCTCGCGACAATCTGACCGAAACGGCCGCATTCTCACTCAAATTGTATTCCTCACCGAAATCCGCATGGCTGCCATCACGCGATCGTGGTGAACCGGGCTGACCGTTCGGCGGACTCACAGACTTCAAGTCGGAATCCATTTTGATTTCATCATTGCCTGATGTCGTCGTGAGGCCTGAGTTTTCGACGTGCAATTCATGTTCCGGGACCACCTACTCGATACCGACCGGCGCGAGCTGAGCCGCGAGCAGGTTCCCGTTTCCGTGGAACCGCAGGTTTTCGATCTCGTCGTCCACCTCATGCAAAACCGCGACCGGGTGGTCAGCAAGGACGAGCTGATCGACAAGATCTGGCATGGACGCAGCGTCTCCGAATCCACCCTGACCAGCCGGATCAATGCGGCGCGCAAGGCGATCGGCGACAGCGGCGCGAGCCAGGCGCTGATCCGCACCGTCGCGCGCAAGGGCTTCCGCTTCGTCGGCGACGTCGAGACAAAGCTCGGCACAACCGAGCCGGAACCGCGCCTCGGCGCGAGGGCCCTGCGGGTCGAACTCGCGCTGCCCGACCGGCCCGCGATCGCCGTGCTCCCCTTCACCAACATGAGCGGAGACCGCGAGCAGGATTATTTCTCCGACGGCATCAGCGAGGACATCATCACCGCGCTGTCGAAGCTGCGCTGGTTCTTCGTCGTCGCCCGCAACTCCTCCTTTGTCTACAAGGGCCGCGCCGTGCACATCCACGAGGTCGCGCGCGAGCTCGGCGTGCGCTATGTGGTCGAAGGCAGCGTGCGGCGGAGCGGCGAGCGCCTGCGCATCTCGGCCCAGCTCAACGACGTCTCGACCGGCAGCCATCTCTGGGCCGAGCGATACGACCGGGAGCTTGCCGACATCTTCGCCGTGCAGGACGAGATCACCGAGGCGATCGTCGCCGCGATCGAGCCGCAGCTCTATACCGCGGAGAGTTTCCGCGCCCAGCAGAAGCCGCCAGGCAGCCTGGACGCCTGGGACCTCGTGATGCGCGCATTGTCGCATTACTGGCGTATCACCCGCGAGGACAATGCCGCCGCGCAAGGACTGCTCGGAAAGGCCGTCACGATCGATCCTGCCTATGGCAAGGCGCTGGGCCTGCTCGCGACCAGCCACATCTTCGGTGCGCATATGGGCTGGGCCGACATGGCCATGACCGTGCCGATCGCCGAACGCGCGGCGCTCGCGGCGGTCGAGGCCGATCGCGACGACGCCTGGGCTCATCACGGCCTCGCTTATACCTATCTGTTCCGCCGTCGCTTCGACGACGCGCTGGCGGAGTTCGAGCTGGCGCTGAGTCTCAATCCGAATTTTGCGATGGCGCACGCCTTCTACGGCGTCACGCTGTGCTACGCGGGACGATGGCAGGACGGCGACGCCGCTGCGCGCCGGGCGCTGCGGCTGAGTCCGCGCGATCCGCTCGCCGCGATCTATTGCGGTGTTGCCGCCTATGCCCGCTTCATCGGCCGCGACTACCAGGGCGCCGTGCAGATGGCGCGGGAATCGATGCGACAGCGCGCGGACTTCGTCGGCGCGCACCGCGTGCTGACGGCCGCCGCCGGCATGTCAGGGGATCTCGCGCTCTCGACGTCGGCGCTGGAAGCCCTGCGCCGCGCCCAGCCCGGCATCTCGCTCGCCTGGATCACAAGCGAGTTGCCGATGCTGCGCGAGGAGGACCGCGCGCATTACCTCGAAGGCTTGCGGCGCGCGGGGATGAGGTAGCGAGTCACAGCGGCCATGCCCCCACCCCCACAAGGGGAAGGGAAGACAAGCTACTCCTGCATCATCTCGCCGCTGCCGCCGAACTCGGCCGGAAAATCCTTCAGCTTCGGCAGACCGTCGCGCATCGGCAGCACCGTCTCGGAATAGTTGACGTGGACGCCCGGCGCGAATGCGAGCGTCGGGATGGTGGCCGTGAAGACGTCGACCAGGCCGAGCGGCGGGTGGTTCGTCATGAGATGGCCGCCGCACTTCCTGCAATATTTGCGCTGGCTGAGCGGTGTCTTGGCAAACGTCTCGACGTTCTGGGCGCCTTCGGTGATGCGCACGGCTTCGGGCTTCCACAGGCTGAAGGCGTTCACCGGACCGCCCGACCACGAACGACAGGAACGGCAATGGCAATAGCCCATCGCCTCCGGCGCGCCCGTGACTTCGACCGTGACGGCGCCGCAAAAGCAGTTTCCGACATGTTTCATAGATCGTCTCCGTTGATGAAGGGGAAATCCTCTCCCCGCTCCTGTTCACGAAATCCCGTGAAGACGGATGCGGGGAGAGACGTCGGGGTGAGGGGAATCACCCCGGGGACGTTGAGGGGACGCGCGCGTGCGAGGCTCTTGCGTTACCCGGCCCGGCGCCGTCCTGCGTCCTCCTTTCGAGGGACGCGACGGAACGACGCGGAGACTATACCGATCTGCGCCAGGGAATAAGCATCGACACCCGTTGTTTGTACTGCCGGTACTCGTCGCCGAAGAGAGCGATGAGGTCATGCTCCTCCAGCGCGATGCCGACGAAGATATAGAGCGTGGTCACGGCCGCGAACAGCAGATGTCCCGCCGTCATGGTCGGGGCCGCCCAGAACGCGATGATGAAACCGAGATAGATCGGATGACGGACGAACTTGTAGAGCAGCGGCGTCTTGAAGCGCGGTGGCGCGGCCTCCTTGCCGACGAGATGATTGGTCACTTGATGCAGGCCGAACAACTCGAAATGGTTGATGATGAAGGTCGAGGTGAACACCAGCACCCAGCCCGCAAAGGACAGCGTGACCACCGTCACGGCAAGATCCGGGTTCTCGACCTCCCATATGACCGCGGGCAGCGGACGCCACTGCCAGAACAGGAGGAGCAATGACAGGCTCGCGAACAACACGTAGGTCGAGCGCTCGACCGGCTTGGGGACGAACTGCGTCCACCACGCCTTGAATTGTTGGCGCGCCATCACGCTGTGTTGAACCGCGAACAGCGACATCAGCAGCAGATTGATGATGACCGCGCGAACGACCGGCGCTTCGGCTCCGGTGTCGATGGTCTTCGGCACCATCACCCCCATGACGAAGCCGATGGCGTAGAGAATGGTGACGAAAAACACGAGATATGCCGCAATTCCGTACAGAAAGGCGATGAACTTGAAAACGCGTGAGCCCGCAACCTCCGGGCTGATGGAATGAACCTGGTGATCAATTTGGGTCATAGAACGCTCCGTTGTGCCGAGGCATCGGCACTGTTTGGTCTTCGCACCATGCCGGATCGGACGTCCCCAGACTTTGGCGGACGGTTGATTTTAGCCTGAGACGACTTTGATTTTTGCTTGAGACGACAGAAACGTGCGATTTCGCTTTGAAAACAACGTACTCGACGGCGACCTGCGGGAGCTGACCTGCGGCGGGACAGCCGTGCCGTTGCAGCCGCAGGTGTTCGATCTCTTGCTCTATCTGGTCACACAACGCGCCCGAGTGGTCAGCAAGGATGACCTGATCAGCCAGATCTGGAGCGACCGGATCGTCTCTGATTCGGCCCTGAACAGCCGGATCAACGCCGCGCGCAAGGCGCTGGGCGACGACGGCGCGACGCAGCGGCTGATCAAGACCATTCCACGCAAGGGCTTTCGTTTCATCGGCGAAGCCCGGGAAGAAGTGGCAGCATCCCCGGTGCCGGCCGAAGCCAGGCCGGCGCCCCCGCGCGCGGCGGCGGACCGCCCGGCGATCGCGGTGCTCGCCTTCGAGAACATGAGCGGCGATCCCGCCCACGACTATTTCGGCGACGGGATCAGCGAGGACATCCTCACCGCGCTGTCGCGGCAGCGCTGGTTCATGGTGATCGCCCGCAACTCGTCCTTCACCTACAAGGGACGCGCGGTCCACATCAGGCACATCGCGGAGGAACTCGGCGTCCGCTACGTCGTCGAAGGCAGCGTGCGCAAGGCGGACAACCGGGTGCGCATCACCGCGCAGCTCAACGACGCCACGTCGGGCAGCCATATCTGGGCCGAGCGCTATGACCGCGAGCTGGTCGACGTCTTCGCCGTGCAGGACGAGATCACCAACGCGATCGCCGCGGCGATCGAGCCGCAGATTCACGCGGCGGAAAGTTTTCGCGCTCATCGCAAGCCGCCTGCGAGCCTGGATGCCTGGGATCTCCTGATGCGGGCGCTGTCGCACTATTGGCGGGTGACGCAGCGGGATCACGAAGCCGCACGGGCGCTGCTCGAACGCGCGATCGGGATCGACCCGAACTACGGCCAGGCGCTGTCGGTGCTCGCGGCGAACCACATGTTCGGCGTGCATCTCGGCTGGGCCGAGCTCGCCCTGGTGGCGCCGGCGGCGGAAGCCGCCGCGCTGGCGGCGGTACGCTGCGACCATGAGGATGCCTGGGCACATGCCGCGCTCGGCAGCGTCTGCTTCTCGACACGCAGGCTTGCGGACGCGCTGTCGGAGTTCGAGCAGGCGCTCGCGCTCAATCCGAATTTCTCGCTGGCGCAGGGTTATTACGCGCTGGCGCTGTCCTATGCCGGACGTTCCAGGGATTCGTTCGAGGCAGCGCAGAGGGCGATCCGGCTCTCGCCGCGCGATCCGTCATTGGCGATCTATCACGGCATCGCCGGCTACGCGCGCTTCACCACACGGCACTACGACGAGGCCATCGCGCTCGCACGCGAGGCGATCCGGCACCGCGGCGACCTGACCGGCGCCTACCGCGTTCTCGCCGTCGCCGCCGGCATGACCGGCGACGGGATGCTTGCGGAGAGGGCGCTGGGCGAGCTCCGCCGCACCCAGCCCAACATCTCGTTGCGCTGGATCGCGACGCAATTGCCGTGGGCCAACGAGGCCGATCGCGAGCACTATCTGGAGGGATTCCGGCGGGCGGGACTGAGGTGAGCGGGTGCGATCAGATATGCGACGCAAACGCGTCGAGCAGCTCGTTGAAGGCATCCGCCTTCTCCCATTGCGTGGAATGGCCGGCACCGGCGACGACCTGAACCGCACCGCGCCACAGGGTCGGGGCGGCCAGGCGCTGGAGATAGCCGAGATCGACGATCTGCTCCTCGCCGCCCTGCACGATCGCGAGCGGAATCTTCAGATTGCGCACGATCTCGACTTCGTCGGCGAGCCCGCCTGCCTGCGCGACGACGCCGAGACAGGCGCGGGCATTGCCGTCGGTCCTGTGAAAATCCTCAACCACGAAATCGGGGACCGGCGTATAGCCGGGCGCGAAAGCCGTGTGCACCCATTCCTCGATCTGCGCCTCGGTCGGCGAGGCCGTGAAGGCCGTGGGTGACAAATTCTTGAAACCGGCAAAGCCCGCAGGGCCGCTGCCGACCGGCGGCGTGCCGAAGATCATCAGTCCGGCGGCCATGGGCAATAATGCCGCGGCATTGAGCACGGCGTGGCCGCCGAGGCTCCAGCCGACGACGACGGCATTCCTGAGATTGAGTTCGCGCGCCACCGCCGCGATGGCCGCAGCATAGCCGCGGCCGGAATAATCGCTTGCCGGATTCGGCGGGGGCGAGGAGGCGCCGTGCCCGGGCAGGTCGATCGCGACGATGCGATACTTGCCGCCGAGCGGCCCCTGCAACTGCTTCTGCCAGATGCGCGAGGAGGCGGAATTGCCGTGGACGAGGAGAATTGGTCTCCCCTCGCCCGTGCTTTCGAACCCCGCAATAGTCTGCGCGCCGAGCTGCATGTGCAAAGGGCGCAAGTTCAGGTCTGGAAAGGGCTGGTCCGTCATGAATACCGATCTCGCAATCGATCGGAAGCCAGTCTGGCACGCCTTGCGCGGCAGCGCTACGTCGCTCGCTTCCGGCGCAGATGGACGATGACGTCGAGCCGCGCGATCTCGTGACCGGGAAGCGCCTCGGGCACCTTGGTGAAGGCGAGGCCGTCGGCGACGTCGACCAGCACATCCTCGCCTTCGAGGTAGAAGTGCGGATGCACGGATGTGTCGGTGTCGAAGAACGACTTGATGCCGTCGGCGGCGATCCGGCGCAACAGGCCGGCCTCGGTGAACTGGTTCAGCGTGTTGTAGACGGTCGCGAGCGATAGGTACGCATTCGCCGCCATCGCCTCGCCATGGAGACTCTCGGCGGTGACGTGACGATGGCCGCTCAGGAACAGCAATTGGCCGAGCGCCAGGCGCTGGCGCGTCGGGCGGAGGCCGGCGTCGTTCAGCAATTGAAGGCAGCGCTGCACGCCCTCATCCGCGAGCGGATCGAAGCCGGCGACGTCAGGGCCGCTGTCGTCGCCTGCATGGATATTCGCGGCCTGGATGTCCATCGATCGTCCCACGGCTCGAGGACCAGGACGCGCAATGACGTGTCCCGCCAGTTGCTATTCGATCGCAGAAGCGGCGACTTGGCTTTGATCCGGATCAAATTTGAGCCGGGCCCGCCTCTGACCTATCGCAAGACGGCCAGCTTTATTCCCGGCCAGAATGTCCCGGTATCGATGAGGCTCACATGTCCAGGCCGGTTCCCGACAAAGCAGAGATCGCGCTCGAATATCCCGACAAGTTCTATGTCGGCACCTTCGAGCATTCATCCCGGTTCGAGGCGCGCCTCGACGGCAGCGGCCTGGCGCTGGTGCTGCAACATCCGGGCGCTGCCGACGAACGCAAATCGGTGCATCTGCACATCAACTTCGGCCTGCTCGCCGGTATCCTGCGTGAGCTCGCAGCGAGCGTCGCGGCCTTCCCGAAGGACGATATTGCTCATCGCGAGCAACTCGCAGACGCGCTTGCCGAGCTGCAACGGGCACTCGGGACCTCGTGAACGCGAACCGCTACTTTGCTTTCGCGGGGATCGGCTTCGGGGCCGGCACTTGCGCCCATTCCTTGTCGGCGCGAGGGCCGTTGAGATCGCCGGTGAGGCCGACGAGCTGGCCGGGCTGGACGTCGAGGGTCTGCTGCCAGTTCTGGGTCTGGCACAGGAACTTGAGCAGGCATCCCTTCAGCTTGAGGCGGTCGGAGGAGTCGCGCCAGAGCGAGACCGAGTAGGACTTGCCGTCCTCGGCATTGTAGATCTCGCCCGCGAACCGTCCCTCCGGCGTCGCCTGCAGGCCCATGATGAGCTGGTGGCCGAGCAGCACACGGGCGCGCTTGTCGGGGTCCGGATTCTGGCTGTCGCGATAGGGCTGGCCGCGCTTGTCAGCGGGCTCCTTCATCCAGACGATGAAACCGCAGATGCGGTCACGCGACGGCCCGCAGCGCTCGAGCCGGATGCGGGCACGGCCGTCCTCGACCAACCAGGTGCCGGTGGGATCGGCGGACGTGGCGGCCCCCGCGCGGCCGCCAAATGCCATCATCACGATCGTGATCGCGATACGCAGCACGAAGCGAAGGAAGAAGTTCATCGGCAACACCTTTCGTTGGATGGTCGCGGCGTCAGTTAAGTTGCGCCATCAGCGCGTCGGCGCCCTTGTCGAGGCCGGCAGTGGCGGCCGCGAGCGCGCCGACGCTGGCCTTGATGTCGTAGGCCCCTGGGTATTGCTTGGTGACGTAGGCGGAGAGCAGCCGCGCGGTCCCGGCGTCGAAGATCTCGACGCCGTAGATGACCGAGCCCGTCAACATGCCCTCGCCGTCGCGTGCCGCCTGCACGCCGTTGTAGACCGCGCCAGCCATGTCGAAACGCGAGAGCGTGCCGAGCACCGGCGTGTTGGTGACGGCGCCGGTCAGCGTCAGCCTGATCCGCAGCGTGTTCGGCCCGCGCTCGCGCACCAGCGCGAAGCGGCCGCGCAGCCGGTCGGCGAAACGATTCTGCATGTAGGCGGCGAGCGTCGCCTTGTCCTTGTCGGACATGTCGCCGAACTGGTGATCCCTCCCGCGATAGACCACGACGGGATCGAGGATCACCTTGTTATAGGCGCGCCAGTCGACCTGCGTGGAATAGCGGTAAGGCACGCGGCCGGAGGCGTCCGACTTGTCCGGGGCCATGTAGGCCGAGGACGCCATCTCCGAATAGGGCACGGGGGCGACCGAGGCGCAGCCGGCCGCGGCGACGCAAAGCACCAGCGTTCCCAGACCGCGCAGGGCGATCGAGCGATCCATTCCAGACTCCTCTAGCGATTCCTAGGAAAGGCCGTTTTCAGCAAAGGCCTGTTGGGGAAAAGGCGATGGGAACCGCAGCCGCGTACGGGACCACACGCGGCTGCGACACTCACCATTGCCGTCCCAAGGCTTCGTCCGGGGCCAATTCGGAAGCCTCGGGCCGTCTCAGTGTTTCCATTTATAAAACCGACTAGTTGGTTTGTAAAGTCGCAAAACGGTACCCTGACACATTTGGCCGCAGGCGCGGCATTGTGCAGTTAACGGATGGATTTTGTTAACGATGAATCAGGCGCGCTTCTTGCGCGGGCTCGCCGGCTTTGCCGCTCCGGATTTGGTGACACGCGTTGTGGCGGGCCGGGCGAGACCGGTCCATTGCGCGTCATCGAGCAGGCGAGCGAACAGCCGCTGGTGCTCGTCCTTGCTGAGTGGCGACATGCCGAACAACGAGCTCAGCAGCAGCCCCATCGCGCCGGCCCAGCGCAGCATCGCCAGATCCGGATCGGCGGATTCTTCCCTGATCGCGGCCATCCGCTCCATCTCGCGCTCACGCGGCAGCGCCATCAGGCGAGGATTCTCGACCATGGCCGCAACCAGTGCCAGCGCGGCGGAATTCGGCGAGAGCGCCGCTTCACGCACGGTGGCGAGCTGGGTCGCCAGATTGGGATTGGCGGAGGTCTCGCGCACCTTCGCCATGGTGCGGGTGGAGAACTCCTCGAAATGCGTCATCTGCCGCTCGAGCAGCGCCTTCAGCACCGCTTCCTTGGTGCGGAACTGATGCATCACGCCGCCCTTGCTGAGGCCGCTCTCGCGCGCGATCGCATCCAGCGTCAACCGTCCCGGTCCATCGCGCGCAATGATCGCGATGGCCGCCTCGAGCGCAGCGTTGCGGGACCGTTCGGAGCGTGTGGCGTTGTCCATGCCGACTTGTCTCCGTGACAAGATCATGAATCAAGTGAAAACAGGACGCGCTGTACATTTTTTGTGCTGACACTGTCGAGACTTTCATCTTGCGGCGCCGAATGAGACTATGTGAGCCTCGATATCGGATGGGGACTGGGATGGGCCGGCCGTAGCTTTGCGCGCCATGACGTGCGAAGCGTTGACGGCTGGTCTCGCTTGAGAAAGATACGACATGCCAAAACGAGTGTTGCTTGGTCTCCTCCTGGCTTGCGGCCTCACCGCCCCGGCGCTGGCGCAAGAGCCGAAGATGGGGGGCGCGATCAATGCCGTGATCCAGCCCGAGCCGCCCGGCCTGATGCTGGCGATGGTCCAGAACGGCCCGGTGCAGATGGTGTCGGGCAACATTTTCGAAGGTCTGCTGCGCTACAGCCCCAAGCTTGAGCCGCAGCCGGAGCTCGCCGAGAGCTGGAGCGTCAGCGAGGACGCCAAGACCTACACCTTCAAGCTCAGGAAGGGCGTGACATGGCATGACGGCAAGCCCTTCACTGCCGCCGACGTGCTGTTTTCGATCGATATGCTGAAGCAGACGCATGCGCGCGCCCGTAACAACCTCGCGCAGGTCGACAAGGTCGAGGCGCCCGACGATTACACCGTCGTCTTCACGCTGAAGCAGCCGTTCGGCCCGTTCCTCGGCATCTTCGAGGTCGGCTCGATGCCGATGGTGCCGAAGCATCTCTACGAAGGCACCGACTGGAAGACCAATCCCTACAACAACGCGCCGGTCGGCACAGGCCCCTTCATGTTCAAGGAATGGCAGAAGGGTTCCTTTATCCGCCTGGTCAAGAACCCCAATTATTACGAGAAGGGCAAACCCTATCTCGACGAGATCTACTGGCAGATCATTCCCGACGCCGCCGCGCGCTCGGTGGCCTATGAGACCGGCAAGGTCGACGTGCTGCCCGGCGGCTCGGTCGAGAATTTCGACGTGCCGCGGCTGTCCAAGCTGAAGGACACCTGCGTCACCGGCACCGGCTGGGAGTTCTTCTCGCCGCTGGCCTGGCTGTGGCTGAACAACCGCCAGGGCCCGCTCGCCGACAAGCGGGTGCGGCAGGCGGTGATGTATGCGATCGACCGCGACTTCGCCAAGGACGTGATCTGGAACGGGCTCGGCAAGGTCGCGACCGGCCCGTCGGCCTCGACCATCAAATATTACACCGACGACGTGCCGAAATACCCTTACGATCCGGCCAAGGCCAAGGCGCTGCTGAAGGAAGCCGGCTACAAGGGCGAGAAGATCCGCCTGCTGCCGCTCGCCTATGGCGAGACCTGGCAGCGCTGGGGTGAAGCGGTGAAGCAGAACCTCCAGGACGTCGGCATGACCATCGAGACGATCGCCACCGACGTCGCCGGCGGCAACCAGAAGATCGGCGACTGGGATTACGACATCGCCTTCACCTATCTCTACCAGTACGGCGATCCCGCGCTCGGGGTGGGGCGCAACTACGTCTCCAGCGCCATTGCCAAGGGCCAGGTCTTCAACAACGTCGAGGGCTACTCCAACCCGGAGATCGACAAGCTGTTCGCCGACGGCGCGGTCGCAACGCCGGACTCCAAGCGCAAGGAGATCTACGAGAAGGCGCAGAAGATCCTGGTCGAGGACGTGCCGGTGGCCTGGATGCTCGAGCTGCAATTCCCGACCATCATGCGCTGCAAGGTCAAGAACCTGATCACCACGGGGATCGGCGTCAATGACGGCTTCAAGGACGCATGGCTCGACAAGTGATGATGCCCGCTCCGAACTCCCCTTACCTCTCCCGCTTGCGGGAGAGGTCGTTACGCGCGAAGCGCGTAGCGGGTGAGGGCTCTCTCCACTCGGGACTTTCTCTGCGGAGATACCCCAACCCCAGCCCTCCCCCGCAAGCGGGAGAGGGGGCGAACCGCCGCTGTGGCGCCCCTCTAACCTATCTCTAAAATGCTCTCCTTCGTCGCTCAGCGTGTCGTGAAGGGCGTGATCGTCCTGCTCGCGATTGTCGTCCTCAATTTCTTCCTGATCCGGCTTGCGCCTGGCGACCCCGCTGTCGTGATGGCGGGCGAGGCCGGCGCCAGTGACCAGATCTTCGTCCAGCAGCTCAGGGAGAAGTTCGGCCTCGACAAGCCGTTGCCCGAGCAGCTCTTCATCTACGTCAAGGGCGTCGTGACGCTGGATCTCGGCTTCTCCTTCCGTCAGCAGGCGCCGGTGTCGAAGCTGATCCTTGAACGGCTGCCGGCGACATTGCTGCTCACGCTCACCGCATTTGCGATCTCGCTCATGCTCGGCGTTCTCTTCGGCACGTTTGCCGCGCGCTTTGCCGGAACCTTCCTCGACACGGCCATCACCGTCTTCGCGCTGATCTTCTACGCCATGCCGATCTTCTGGGTGGCCTTGATGGGCATCCTGTTGTTCTCGGTCACGGTCGATTGGCTGCCGAGCTTCGGCTACGAGACAGTCGGCGCCAACCTCACCGGCTTTGCCCACGCGATCGACGTCGCAAAACACCTGATCATGCCGGCGATGACGCTCGGACTGTTCTTCATGGCGACCTACACCCGCATGACGCGCGCCTCGATGCTGGAGGTGAAGCGACTCGACTTCGTCAAGACCGCGCGGGCCAAGGGTCTCAGCAACGCCGTGATCCAGCGCCGCCATGTGCTGCGCAACGCGCTGCTGCCCGTCGTCACGCTCGCCGGCGTGCATGCCGGCACGCTGATCGGCGGCGCCGTCATCACCGAGACCGTGTTCGCGTGGCCCGGCATCGGGCGCTTGATGTACGACGCGCTGCTCCAGCGCGACTACAATCTGCTGCTCGGCGTCTTCGTGACCTGCTCGATCATGGTCCTGATCTTCAACCTCATCACCGACCTCGTCTACCGCCTGGTCGACCCACGCATCGAATTCGCCTCATGAAACAGTTCTGGAAGTCGATGCTGAAGAGCCCGAGCGGCGTCATCGGGCTCATCATCCTGCTGCTCGCGATCTCGGTTGCGGTGTTCGGCCCCATGCTGTTCCCGAACTCGCCCTGGCGCATGGTGCAGCGGCCGTTCCTGCCGCCCTTCACGCTCTCGACCGTGCCGCTCGGCACCGACGCGCTCGGCCGCGACGTGTTCGCCGGCATGATCTTTGGCGCACGCGTGTCGCTGCTGGTCGGCCTTGTCTCCACGCTGGTCGCACTGGTCGTCGGCGTTCCCATTGGCGCCATGGCCGGCTATTTCGGCGGCAAGGTCGACGACGCGCTGATGCGCTTCACCGAGTTCTTCCAGACCATTCCGAGCTTCGCCCTCGCGATCGTACTGGTCGCGATCCTCCAGCCGTCGATCTATTCGATCGTGGCCTCGATCGCACTGGTGAGCTGGCCGCCAGTCGCGCGCCTCGTCCGTGGCGAGGTGCTGTCGCTGCGCACGCGCGAATATGTCCAGGCCGCCGTCGTCACGGGCCAGAGCAACAGCTGGATCATCCTGCGCGAGATCCTGCCCAATGCGCTGTCGCCGGTGATCGTGCTGGCCTCGCTGATGGTGGCGACCGCGATCCTGCTGGAATCCTCGCTGTCGTTCCTCGGCCTCGGCGATCCCAATCTGATTTCCTGGGGCTACATGGTCGGCGCCGGCCGCACCGTGATCCGCCAGGCCTGGTGGATCACCGTGTTTCCCGGCGTCGCCATCCTGATCTCGGTGCTCGGCCTCAACCTGATCGGCGAAGGCCTCAACGACGCGCTCAATCCGCGCTTGTCGCGGGAGGGACGCTAGATGATGACCGCACCGCCCGCCGTCTCCATCAAGAATCTTCGGATCGCGCTGCCCAAGGGCGCCGAACGGCCCTTCGCCGTCGACGGTGTCTCGCTGGACCTGCGACCCGGCAAGATCGTCTGCGTCGTCGGCGAATCCGGCTCCGGCAAGTCGATGTGCGCGCATGCGCTGATGGGCCTGTTGCCTGATACGGTCTCCGTCACCTCCGGCGAGATCCAGTTCGAAGGCCGCGACCTGCTCAAGCTCGACGACGACGGCTGGCGCGACCTGCGCGGCCGCCGGTTCGCGATGATCTTCCAGGAGCCGATGACCGCGCTCAATCCGTTGATGCGGATCGGCGACCAGATGGCGGAGATGTTCGAGGCCCACGGCCTGCTCTCACCGAAGGAACGGCGCGCAAGGGCGCTGGCGCTGGCGCGCGAGGTCGGCCTGCCCGACCCCGAGCGCATCGTGCGCGCCTATCCGCACCAGCTCTCCGGCGGCCAGCGCCAGCGCGCCATGATCGCAATGGCGCTCGCACTCGAACCGGCCGTGCTGGTCGCGGACGAGCCGACCACCGCGCTCGACGTCACCACGCAGGCGCAGATCCTCAAGCTGATCCGCAATCTCCAGCGCAACCGCAACATGGCGGTGATGTTCATCACCCACGACTTTGGCGTCGTCGCAGATATCGCCGACCAGGTCGTGGTGCTCCGCCACGGCAAGGTCGCCGAGGAAGGCCCCGCCGCAACCGTCTTCAGCGACCCACATCACGACTACACCAAGGCGCTGCTGGCCGCCGTGCCGTCGATGGACCCGCCGGCACGCAACCCCCTCGATGATCAGGCGAGGGCCGTCGAAGTGATCGGGCTGGACAAGACCTACGTCACATCAGGCGGCTGGTTTCGCGAGGACCGCCGCGTCGATGCCGCGCGCGAGGTCAATTTCAGCATCCTCAAGGGCGAGACGCTGGGTCTCGTCGGCGAGTCCGGCTCCGGCAAATCATCAGTGGCGCGGCTCGTGATGCGGCTGATCGAAGCCGACCGCGGCACGGTGCGGATCGGTGAGACCGATCTGACCTCGCTCTCGGGCAAGGCGCTGCGCGCGGAGCGCCATCGCATCCAGATGATCTTTCAGGATCCGTTCGCCTCGCTGAATCCGCGTCGCAAGGTCGGTCACATCATCGCCGACGGCCCCATCGCGGCCGGCACTGAGCCGAACGTGGCATTCGACCGCGCCCGCGATCTCCTCAAGATGGTGGGCTTAGACGCCGGCGCGCTCGACCGCTACCCGCATGAATTCTCGGGCGGCCAGCGCCAACGCATCGGCATTGCGCGTGCGCTGGCGCTCGAACCGGAAATCATCGTCGCGGACGAGGCGGTCTCCGCGCTCGATGTCTCCGTGCAGGCGCAGGTGTTGCGACTGCTCGAAGACCTCAAGACGCGGCTCGGCCTGTCGATGTTGTTCATCACTCACGACCTGCGCGTCGCCGCGCAAATCTGCGACCGCATCGCGGTGATGCAACGCGGCGCCATCGTCGAGCTGAAGCCGACCGCGCAACTGTTCGCCGCGCCCGAGCACGCCTATACGCGCGAGCTGCTTGCGGCAGTGCCGGGGCGGAAGGAACGCGCGCCCGCGGCGTGAGGCGG
Source organism: Bradyrhizobium sp. 14AA (assembly GCF_054185205.1). Lineage (NCBI taxonomy): Bacteria > Pseudomonadati > Pseudomonadota > Alphaproteobacteria > Hyphomicrobiales > Nitrobacteraceae > Bradyrhizobium > Bradyrhizobium sp. 14AA. The sequence continues at coordinate 91,783 of NZ_JAVAYM010000016.1, forward strand.
GCTTCGCTTCGGTATCCCGTTCCGCTTTGGGAACACAGCAGTCACGGGCTTTTTATCCCTCGTGACCGCCTGCACCACTGCAAAGCTCAAGGCTGCTCCCCACATCGCCATTGAATGATTTCCATCATCTGATGATGGATGTTGCGATCCATTGGAGCCGACATGGGCCAGGTTATTCAGTTTGTCTCGAAATCCGAGCGCGAGCGCATTCGTCTCATCGAGGAGGCGCGCGCGATCTACGACAGCATCTTCCCGCCGGCAGATCCGGCCGGGGCGCGGCAGGACAACGCAACGATCGGTCGCGCCGTCATCGGCGACGGAGGCAACCTTTCGTGATCAAGATCATTGCCGTGCTCTGCAGCCTGTCTTCTCCAGGGAATTGCCATGAGCAGACCGTCACCACGTCGGACTTCGCCGACGTGTCGATGCAGTCCTGCCTGATGGGCGCGCCGCAGCTCGCCGCATGGATGAGCCAGCATCCGGCCGAGCGCCTGGCGGGATGGCGCTGCGTGGTCGGCCAGCCGGGCGGCAGGGGCGCTTGAGGTCGGCCTGACGGATCGGCGCAATCGGTTGAGCCGTGACGACGGTGCATCTCCGGGCTAGGATGGCATGTCGCTGCCTGGCAAAGGGGGAAGCCGGATGGAGGTCGCCAGCCTCGTTCTTCCCGTGTTCGCGATCATCGTCACCGGCTGGTTGGCCGGGGAGCTCGGCTATCTCTCCCGCTCGCTTGCCGATGCCCTGGTACATTTCGCCTACAACGTCGCGATGCCGGCGCTGCTGATCGTCACCATCGCGCAGGAATCGGCGCGCAATCTGCTGGAGTGGCGTTTTCTGCTCGCATTCGGCGGCGGATCCCTGATCTGTTTCGTGCTGGTGTTCCTGCCGCTCCGCGCGAGCGGCAAGCACGATCTCGCCAGCAGCACGATTCACGGCATGGCGGCGGCGATGACCAATACCGGGTTCGTGGCGCTGCCGATCCTGCACGCGATCTATGGCCAGCCGGCCGTGCTGCCCGCCGCGGTGGCGACGGTGTTCGTCGCCGCCGTGATGTTTCCGATCACCGTCATCCTGCTGGAAAAGGACGCGCGAGGAACTGTGTCTTCCGCGGCACTGGCGAAGCAGATCCTGCTCAATCCGATGGTGCTGTCGACCCTCGTCGGTCTCGTCTGGGCGATCACGGGCTTGCCGATCCCGGCGCCGGTCGCCGCCTATCTGAACATGATCGCCGCCGCGCTCACGCCGTGCGCGCTGTTTGCCATCGGGCTCGGGCTGTCGGTCGAAGGCCTGCGATCGAACCTCAGGGCATCGTTTGCGCTCGCGGCGGTGAAGCTGGTGGTCATGCCGCTGATCGTCTACGGCCTCTGCGCGGTTCTCGGCCTCACCCCGCTCTACACGGTAGCCGCCGTCATCTGCGCGGCCGTGCCGACGGCAAAAACCGTGTATGTCCTCGCGCACGAACACAAGGTCGAGGAGAAGCTGGTCGCGGCCACGGTGTCGATCACGACGATGCTCTCGGTCGCGACCTTGCTGGTCGCGCTCTATCTGCTCTCCGGCCTCGCGACGGGCACGCGCTGACCGGCCTCGGTCGGCGCCTTGCAGACCTGTTCTATCTTGTGGTGTTGCTCCAGGTCGGGACCGAGTTGGTCACGCCGACCGACGGCCAATTGTAAGTTCCGATCGACGGCGCAGTGACCGTGCCGACCGTCTGCCCGGACGAGCCGTAAGACGCCCTCGGCTGCACCGCCGCCGATCCGGCGCCCCCATAGGTCGGGGCCACCACACCCGTGCTGTAATGTCTGCTCGAGCGCACCTTCTTCGCTTCGGCCGCGAAGGGTGCGGCAAGCAGCCCGGCTGTGATGAGTGTGGCAATGGCGAGTTTGATGCTTGTCATGGCTGATCCCTCCGTCGCTAGGGGCCCCTCGTGCCATCTGTTCATTCATCGGGCGATGTCCATAGGCACCCGATCATAACTCCGTGCGCAGGCGAATGTGCCGGAGCACGGCAACGCCGCAAATTACCACCGCTTCGGCCGGCGGGCATGGCGGGCATGCCGCTCCTTCACGGTCGCGACCGAATGCGTCAGTTCCTTGAAGGCGGTGATCGCCTTGTCTTCACCGAGCGCGCAATCGGGACGGCTTTCGAGATGCTCGATCACGACCAGCAGCGCATCGGCGAGCTGCCCGATCTGCTTGCCGTAGCTGCCGACATCCGACAGCACGTCCTTCTCGACGTCAGGTGCCGAGGATTGGCCGACCGTGATGTTGACGAGGCCGAACTGGCCGCCGGTTGGGCTGAAGAACGACGGATAGATGGACTGGACGACGTCCCCCGACAAGGGCAGCTTGAACACGGGCATGCGATTTCCCCTCGCTGACGTTCGACCGGCGTGGAAACACTATCACGATCATGCCCTCCTTCGGATGGACCCGAATCAGCGCTAGTGCATTGACCTCATCGACTTCGCGCATTGAGGCGACATGACCGGCCCCGAACTGAAGCAGCTCCGAACCGACCTCTCCGATGCCCTCGGGCGCAAGCTCACTGCGGCCGACATGGCAAAGCTCTGCGGATTGCCGGAGAAGGGCGGCGCCGACACCATCCGGCGCTGGGAGGTGAGCGGCCCGACGCCGCCCGCGACCAAGGTGCTGCGCGTGCTCGCGATGGCGAGCGAGCGCTATCCGATCCTGGAGAAGTTCGACATCTTCGATCGTCACGACGTGCGCGAGGAAGACCGGCCGGCAAAGCGCGCCGCATTCCGTGAACAGATGCGGGACGAGGCACGGCGACGTCTTGGTTAACGAAAGACGCGCGCGCGTTACCCGGGGCGCACGAAATTAAGCCTTCCTTCAGCATTTCTTAAGCCGACATTAAGCACGAAAATCATTTGCAAGCCAATAAGTTAGGTCGGCTGCCGCTGTGCCACGGATGTGACAGCATTTTCGTCAAAAGCGAGCTATCTGCAAAACCAACGACGGCGCGGAAAGCGCGCCTGCCGGGGACCTTTAGTGTTGGAGTTTGGACTATGAAGAAGATTCTGTTTGCGACCGTGGCGCTGCTCGTGGCGGGCGCGGCTGCGCCGGCCGTCGGCGCCGATCTCGGCAACCGCAACTATTACAAGTCGCCCGCGCCGGCCTATGCCGCGCCGATCTACAACTGGACCGGTTTCTATATCGGCGGCCATGTCGGCGGCGCCTTCTCCAGCGACAACAATTTCAACGGCCTCTCCACCGGCAACAACGGCAATGGCCGTTTCCTCGGCGGCGTGCAGGTCGGCGCGGACTGGCAGCTCAACCCGAACTTCGTGGTCGGCCTCGAAGGCCAGTATTCCTGGCTCTCCGGCAGCGTCGGCGCGGTGTTCCCAGGCAACGTCGCCTACACCAACGACCAGCGTGGCCTCGGCTCGATCACCGGCCGCGTCGGCTACACCTGGGGTCCGGGCCTCGTCTACGTGAAGGGCGGCTACGCCTATTCGGACAACAACGAGAGGGTGACGGTCGCCGGCGTGCCGACCGGCTTCATCATCGATGGCGATCACCGCAACGGCTACACGATCGGCGCCGGCCTCGAATACATGTTTGCCCCGAACTGGTCGGCCAAGGCCGAGTACCAGTACTACAATTTCGGCGACGCGCACTTCACCGCGGGCCCGCTGGCGGGCACCGGAAACTTCACCACCGACGACCACACCGTCAAGGCGGGCGTCAACTACCGCTTCAACTGGGCAAGCCCGGCGGTGGCGCGCTACTAAGCGGTTATCAAAACCTTATCGCGATGAAGGGCCGGCCTTGTTGCCGGCCCTTCTTTTTTCGCTGTGCGGAACGTCGCCAACCATTTGCGCCAATTGCGATTTTTTAACCGGCGCCGCCGATACTGCCGGCCACAAAAGATAAGCAAGAGTGTGGGGGAATTTTCGATGGCGATCCGTCTGGGCGTTGGCCGTTTGCTTGGTCGATTCAAGCCTCGCTTCAAAATGCCGACATGGGGCGTGCGCGGCAGCCTGTTTGCGGCCTTCGGAGTGATCGCGGGCATGGGCCTCGTGATCTCGGCCGGCGCCGGCCTGGCGCTGCAGAATCTCGGCGGACGCATGACCGAGCTGAGCGGACGGGACATTCCGCGCCTTGCCGCAAGCCTGCAATTGTCGGCCCTGAGCGCGAGCCTCGCGGCGCAGGGACCGGCCCTGCTTGCGGCTCAAAGCGAGGACGCCCTGAACGAGCGCACCAAGAAGCTCAGGGAATTGCAGGAGCAGACACAGCAGAAACTCAACGAGATCATCGAGCTCGGCGGCGACAAGGCCGTCGTGTCCGGACTCAGCGAGACGATGAAGAGCATCAACGAGGCGGCCCAGAGCCTGGCCAAGGCCGCCCGCGAACGGCTGGATATCGCCGCCCTCCATGACAAGCAATATGACGCGCTTCGCAACGCGCAGGGCGCCTTCGTCGGCGCGGCCAGCCCGGCGATGCTGGACGCGCAGACCCGGGTCAACGCCATTCTCGGCTCGGCCGACCTGTCCGCCGCAGATGCCACCGATGCCGCGCAGACCGTCGGTCAGCTCGGCAACGTCGTCGCGAGCGGCAATCTCGCAGCCGCCGACATGAGTGCGGCGCTGTCGGCGAACACGAGCGACAAGCTCGACGACATCCAGAAGGAATTCAAGACGGCACAGGGCCGCCTGCGATCCAACCTCGATCTGTTGCCGGACACTCAGGGCAACAAGATGCTGCGCGAGACGGCGGAAAAGCTGCTTGCGCTCGGCACCGGCAAGACCGGCGTGTTCAATCTGCGTGAGAAGGAGCTCGACGCCGTCGACTACGGCCAGACCATCCTGGACGAGACCCGCAAGCTCAATGTCGGTCTCGGCATCAGCGTGCAGCAGCTCGTCGACGGCGTGCAGAAGGAGACCAACGGATCGACCTTGCAGGCGCGGCAGGAGATTTCGCTGGCGACGACTGTGATGCTGGCGCTCGGCGCACTGATGCTGTTCGGCTCGGCGCTGTTCGTCTGGCTCTCTGTCGGCCGCAACATCCTGCGCCGGATCACCGGGCTCCAGCGCGCCATGCAGCTGCTCTCGGCCGGCGATCTCGACACCGATATCGCACGCGCAAAGCACAATGACGAGATCGGCGCGATGACCGACACGCTGACCGTGTTTCGCGACAGCATGATCGAAGCCCGGGCGCTCGCCGGCGAACAGGACAAGGACCGTATCGCCAAGGCCGAGCGTGCCGCGCGCATGGAGGCGAAGATCGCCGAATTCGAAGGCACGGTGCGCTCCGCGCTGGACAATCTGGCGCAATCGGCCAATTCGATGCAATCGACCGCACAGAGCATGTCGACCACCGCCGACCAGTCCAACGCGCTGGTGAACGCGGTCGCCTCAGCCGCGGAGGAAACGTCGGTCAACGTGCAGACCGTGTCGTCCGGCACCGAGCAGCTCTCGTCCTCGATCGAGGAGATCAGCAAGCAGGTGGTCACCTCGGCCGCGATCGCCAGAAAGGCGGTGGATGAAGCCGGCGCCACCGACACCACGGTGCAGAGCCTCGCCGACAGCGCGAGCCGCATCAGCGTCGTGGTCGATCTGATCCAGACCATCGCCTCGCAGACCAATCTGCTGGCGCTCAACGCCACCATCGAGGCGGCGCGCGCGGGCGAGGCCGGCCGCGGCTTCGCGGTGGTCGCGTCCGAGGTGAAGAGCCTGGCGAGCCAGACCGCCAAGGCGACGGAGGAGATCCGCACCCAGATCGCCAGCATGCAGCAAGTCACGACCTCCGCGGTCGGCGCCATCCAGGGCATCGGCCGGATCATCGGCGAGATCAACGACGTCACCACCACGATCGCAGCCGCGGTCGAGGAACAGGGCGCGGCCACCCGCGAAATCGCCCGCAACATCCAGCATGCGGCCGGCGGCACCAGCGAGGTCTCCAGCAACATCGTCGGCGTCTCCACCGCCTCGGCCGAAGCCGGTGCGGCGGCGAACGAAGTGCTGGGCGCCTCCGACGCGCTCCGCCGCGAAGCCGACATGCTGCGCGGGGAGATCGACGCGTTCCTCAACAACATGCGGGCGGCCTGACTGTCATTCCGGGGCGCCTCGAAGAGGCGGACCCGGAATCTCCCGCAACGATCTCTGGATTCCGGGTTCGCGCTCACGCGCGCCCCGGAATGACGGCGCTTTTTTCAGGCTTTCAACCGGCGCACGGAAAAACACCGCCCGGTATGACCGCCATGCGGAGACCACGGACGGTCCTTTTTCGGCTGGCGTCCCGCCCTATGTGCGGGTACCGATAATCCATGAACGCAAAAACCGACACCGTGCAGTCCTCGGCCGAGGCCCTGCGCTACCCCTGGGAACAACATCCCGGCCCCGAAGAGGTCGTGGAGATCAGGCCCGGCGTGTTGTGGGCGCGGCTGAAACTGCCGTTCCGCCTCAACCACGTGAACATCTATCTGCTCGCCGACGGCGACGGCTATGCCATGGTCGATGCCGGCTTCGGCGACGAGGAGACGATCGAGGCCTGGACGAAACTGTTCGACGGACCGCTGAAGGGCGTCAACATCACGCGCCTGATCGTCACGCACTCCCACCCCGATCATGTCGGCCTCGCGGGATGGATCGTCGAGCGGTTCAATTGCCCGCTGGTGATGTCGCAGGTCGAGTATCTGCAATCGGTCTATCACCAGAACCGCGGCACCGAGGAGCGTCGCAACGCGCAGCGGCTGTTCTTCCGCCGCCACGGCATGGACGAGTCGCTGACTGAAAAGCTGCTCGGCCGCGGCCAGGATTATCTCAAGCAGGTGTCGGTGCTGCCGCCCTCCTACCGCCGCATCTCCCATGGCGACGAGATCGTGATCGGCCCGCGCCGCTTCAAGGTGATCACCGGCGGCGGGCACGCGCTCGACCAGGTGATGCTGTATTGCGCCGACGACAAGCTGTTCCTCTCCGCCGACCAGGTGCTGAGCAGGATCTCGCCGAACGTCAGCGTGTGGGCGGTCGAGCCCGACCAGAATTCGCTCGGCGAATATCTCGCCTCGCTCGCAAGCCTCACCACCACCCTGCCCTATGATCTGCTGGTGCTGCCCGGCCACGGCGTGCCGTTCTACGGGCTCAAGACCCGCATCAAGCAGCTCGCCGATCACCACGAGGAACGCTGCCGCCTGATCGCGGAGGCGTGCCGCGAAGAGCCGCAGACCTCGCGCGCGCTGGTGCCCGTGGTGTTCAACAAGCACGTGCTGGACGAGCACCAGATGGGTTTCGCCGCCGGTGAACTCGTCGCCCACGTCAACTACATGATCGTCGAGGGCCGGCTGACGGCCGAGACGAAGGACGGCGTGCTGCAGTTCAGGACGACGTGAGCGGTGCCGTCATGGCCGGGCATAGCCGTCCGAAGGACGGCGTCGCTTTCGCTCGCCTATGTCCCGGCCATCCACGTTCTTTCACATGGAAGCAAATTCGTGGACGCCCGGGCCTTCGCCTCGCCGAAGCGGCTTCGGCCGCGCAGGCGGGACAAGCCCGGGCATGACGAGTTTGTGGAGACGCCTCACTTCATATTCGCGATCGCGTGCAGGGCCGCGATATAGCCGAACGGCCCCAACCCGCAGATCACGCCCGTTGCCACGAACGAGATCTTGGAGTGCCGGTGATATTCGTCGCGGGCGTGGATGTTGGAGATGTGGACTTCCAGCACCGGGCCCTCGAACGTCTTGATCGCATCCATGATCGCGACCGAGGTGAAGGAGAAGCCGGCTGGATTGATGATGATGGCATCGGCATCCTGCCGCGCCGACTGGATCAGATCGACCAGCACGCCTTCATGGTTGGACTGGTGGAAGGCCAGCTTGAGCCCGAGCTTCGCGGCCACCTCCTCGCAGCTCGCATTGATCTGTGCGAGCGTGGTCGTGCCGTAGATGTGCGGCTCGCGGATGCCGAGCATATTGAGGTTGGGACCGTTGAGGATCATCACGCGCTTCATGGACAGGTCCTTTTAAGAGTTAGCCGCCGAACCACCTTGCCGGGCCGGTGACGAGAACGGGAAACAGCGTCAGCAAGGCTAGCACGACAAGCTGCGCGATCATGAAGGGCCAGACGCCGCGGATCAGATCATCCATCGAGACGCGCGAGACGCCGGCGACGACGTTGAGCACGACGCCGACCGGCGGCGTGATCAGACCGATCGCATTGTTGATGATGAAGAGCACGCCGAAATAGACGGGGTCGATGCCGGCCTGCTTCACGATCGGCATCAGGATCGGCGTCAGGATCAAGATCGTCGGCGTCATGTCGAGCGCGGTGCCGACGATCACCACATCAGGACGATGGTGAGAAGCGTCTGGTTGCCGGCGAACGGCTCGACCAGCGCCACGATCTGGTCGGAGATCTCGGCGACCGTGATCAGCCAGGACGACACCAGCGCGGCGGCGACCAGGAACATCACGACCGCCGTGGTCTGCGCGGTCGAGACCAGCAGCGCCGGCAGTTGCGCCGGCCTGAGCTCGCGATAGACGCCCATCGCCACGACCAGCGAATAGACCGCGACGACGACGGCCGCTTCCGTCGGCGTGAAGATGCCGAAGCGCAGGCCGAAGATGATGATCATCGGCAGCATCAGGCCCCAGAAGCCGTCGATCAGCGCGCGCCAGATCTCGGCGATGCTCTTGCGCGGCAGGCGCGCCGGGTTCTCCTTGCGCACCACCCACCACCAGGCAAAGCACAGGCCGACGCCGAGCAGCCGGCCAGGCACGATGCCGGCCAGGAACAGCTTTGAGATCGAGACATTCGCGGCGACGCCGAAGATGACGAAGCCGATCGACGGCGGGATCACGGGAGCGATGATCCCGCCGGCCGCGACGAGGCCGGCGGCACTGGCGCGGTTGTGACCGGCCGCAGCCATCATCGGCACCAGCAGCGCACCGAGCGCCGCAGCGTCCGCGACCGCCGATCCCGACAACGAGGCCAGGATGCAGGAGGTGAGGATCGCGACATAGCCGAGCTCGCCGCGGAAATGACCGACCAGCGCGATGGCGAAGTTGAGGATGCGCCGGGCAAGACCGCCGGTGTTCATGACTTCACCGGCGAGGATGAAGAACGGCACCGCCATCAACGGAAAGGAATCGACGCCGTTGATGACGTTCTGCGCGATGATCTGGGAATCGAACATCGCCAGATACGTCATCAGCGCGATGCCGCAGATGATCAACGCGAATGCGATCGGCATGCCGATCGCCATGGCGCCGAGCAGCGAGAAGGTGAAGACGGCGACGGTCATGCTTGCTGCTTTCCGCTCGCGGCGTCAGGAGAATGCAAGAGCTCCTCAGATTCGCTGATGGCGATGAGGTCGGCATCGGCGATCTGCCCAGTCACGAGCCGGTAAAGCTCGTACACGATGATCACGCAGGAGGAGGCGCCGAACACGATGCCGGCGGCATAGAACAGGCCGACCGAGAGCCCCGAGGCCGGCGCCACCGTGTCCCAGTTCAGCACCGTCTGCTTCCACGATCCTTCCGTCAGCAGCACTGAAGCGTACAGCATCAGCGCGTGGCTGAGGCCGTAGCAGACCTTGCGACCGAGCGGCGGCAGACCTTGACGAGACTGTCGACGCCGAGATGGGCGTGCTCCTTCATGCCGATGATCGCACCCAAAAATACCATCCAGACGAACAGCCAGCGCGACAGCTCTTCCGAGAGGGCGACGCCGGAGTTGAAGCCGTAGCGCAGCACGACATTGCCGAACACCAGCACCACCATGGCGGCGAGCAGCACCGCGATGACTGCGCGCAGCAGCCGGAAATAGGCATCGACGATCGTTTTCATGATCTCTGGCCGCTCCGGCGCGCTGGCTCAGGGCTTCAGCGCGTGAACGCGACCGAGCTCGCTGTTGAACAGCTTGACGATCGCAGGGTCGTAATCGGCGGAGAACTTTTCCGCGATCGGCTTCGTCTTCGCGCGCATGCGATCGAGTTCGGCCAGCACGATCGCGTTGATCTCCATGCCCTTGACCTTGAGCTCGTCGATCGCCGCCGTGGCTTGCTCGCGGCTGACCTTGCGCTGATAGTCACGCGCCTCGATCGCGGCATCCTGCAAAATCTTCTGCTCATCGGGCGAGAGCCCGTCCCAGAATTTCCTGGAGATCAGGATGATGTTGGTCGAATAGGTGTGGTTGGTAACGCTGAGATATTTCTGCACCTCGTAGAACTTGTTCGACAGGATCACCGAGAACGGATTCTCCTGGCCGTCGACGGTGCGGGTCTCCAGCGCGCTGTAGAGCTCGGAGAAGCTCATCGGCACCGGATTGGCGTTGAAGGCCTTGAAGGTCTCCAGATACACCGGGTTGGGGATCACGCGGATCTTGATGCCATCGAGGTCCTCACCCCTGGTGATGGGACGCCGACTGTTGGTGACGTTGCGGAAGCCGAGATCCCAATAGGCGAGGCCGACGAGACCTTTCTCAGGCAGCTTGGCCAGCAGCGCCGCACCGAGCGGACCGTCGAGCAGCGCGTCCGCCTGCTGCGGCGTCGAGACGATGAACGGGAAATCGATCAGGCCGAAATCCTTGACGATGCCGACCAGCGACGTCGTCGCCGGCGACTGCATCTCCTGGGTGCCTGCGCGCAGCGCCGACTGCTGCTGCATCTCGCTGTCAAGCTGATTGGCTGGATATTCGCGCACCCTGATCTTGCCGCCGCTCTTGGCCGCGACGATCTCGACGAATTTCTGCACGCCTTTGCTGACGGGATGGTCGGTGTTGTTGAGGCGCCCCCAACGGATGGTGCGCTCCTGGATGGCCTGGGCCGAGGCCGGCCCCATAGCACCCAACGCGACCGCGCCGATCGCCGCAAACCTAGCCAGACCTTGAACCGAACACGCATCGCGCCCCCCTGATGATCTCGTTCTTAGGGGCGGGAAATTTTATATGATGAATTATAAATCAACCGATATTTTATATATTATATGATATTATAAGAAACGCTTGATAAAGTTGCTAAATTTGTCAAAAGGCACGTCCGAGACGCCAGGATGAGGCATGGACACCCTTCCCGACACGACCGCCGAGACGGTGGGCGACAGCGCCTACCGCCGCATCCGCACCGACCTGATTTTCGGCAAGCTGACGCCGGGGCAGAAGCTGAAGCTTGAGCGGATGAGCAGCGCCTACGGCACCAGCATCTCGACGCTGCGCGAGACGCTGAACCGGCTGTGCTCGGAGGGCTTCGTCGTCGCCGAAGGCCAGCGCGGCTTCGAGGTCGCACCCATTTCGGCGACCGAATTCCAGGAGATCGCCGAGCTGCGCGAGCTGCTCGAAGGCCACATGATCGAGAAGTCGTTCTCAGCCGGCGATCTCGATTGGGAAGCGCACATCGTCTCGGCGCATCACAAGCTCGCGGCGATGGAGCGGATGCTGCTGTCAGGCGAAAGGTCCGACGCCGAAAGCTGGAAACAGTGCGATTTCCAGTTTCACCGCGCGCTCGTCGCGGCCTGCGGCTCGAAGGTGCTGCTCGATGCGCATGCCGCGGTCTATGATCGCTATCTGCGCTACCAGATGATCGCGGTGGTGTTCCGCGGCGAGATGGCGGCGTCCGAACATCGCGAGTTGAAGGAGCTCGCACTGAAGCGCGATGCCAAAGGTGCGAACAAGGTGCTGCACACCCACATCCATGATTGCGTCGCGCACGCCTTGCGCAATTCGGATTGGTTGAAACCGGCCGTCGTCAAGCAGGCGCGCGCCGAGCCACGCAAGAAGGCGCGCGCCGGCTAGACCCGCATATCAGCCCATGGTGCAGAGCAGCATTATATCTCGCGCGAACTTGATCGGGATCAAATTGCAGCACGCGCGATAGGGCATTTTGCCCAAATGCCCCTCACGGCCAAATGTGGCATAGCGCATAGACATTGGAGCTGGAAAAGCTCTAAGAAGATGCGCCCCTTGGTCAGGTTCCGTTGCAGGTTTTGCCGATGGATTACGCCCAGTTCTTCAATTCCGCCCTCGATCGTCTCCACACCGAGCGGCGCTACCGCGTGTTCGCGGACCTCGAACGCATCGCCGGCCGGTTCCCGCATGCGCTCTGGCACTCGCCCAAGGGCAAGCGCGACGTCGTGATCTGGTGCTCCAACGACTATCTCGGCATGGGCCAGCACCCGAAAGTGGTCGGCGCCATGGTCGAGACCGCGACCCGTGCCGGCACCGGCGCAGGCGGCACCCGCAACATCGCCGGCACGCATCATCCGCTGGTGCAGCTCGAGGCAGAGCTTGCCGACCTCCATGGCAAGGAAGCCGCGCTGCTGTTCACCTCGGGCTATGTCTCGAACCAGACCGGCATCGCGACCATCGCAAAGCTGATTCCGAACTGCCTGATCCTGTCGGACGAGCTCAACCACAATTCGATGATCGAGGGCATCCGCCAGTCCGGCTGCGAGCGGGTTGTGTTCCGGCACAATGACCTCGCCGACCTCGAGGCGCTGTTGAAGGCCGCGGGCCCGAACCGGCCGAAGCTGATCGCCTGCGAGAGCCTCTATTCCATGGACGGCGACGTCGCGCCGCTCGCCAAGATCTGCGATCTCGCCGAGAAGTACGGCGCGATGACCTATGTCGACGAAGTCCACGCCGTCGGCATGTACGGCCCGCGCGGCGGCGGCATTGCCGAGCGTGACGGCGTCATGCACCGCATCGACATCCTCGAAGGCACGCTGGCGAAAGCATTCGGCTGCCTCGGCGGCTACATCGCCGCCAACGGCCAGATCATCGACGCCGTGCGCTCCTACGCGCCGGGCTTCATCTTCACCACCGCGCTGCCGCCGGCGATCTGCTCGGCCGCGACCGCCGCGATCAAGCATTTGAAGACCTCGAACTGGGAGCGCGAGCGCCATCAGGACCGCGCCGCCCGCGTCAAGGCGATCCTCAATGCCGCCGGTCTCCCGGTGATGTCGAGCGACACCCATATCGTGCCGCTGTTCATCGGCGATGCCGAGAAGTGCAAGCAGGCCTCGGATCTGCTGCTCGAAGAGCACGGCATCTACATCCAGCCGATCAACTATCCGACGGTTGCCAAGGGCACCGAGCGCCTGCGCATCACGCCGTCGCCCTATCATGACGACGGCCTGATCGATCAGCTCGCCGAAGCCCTGCTGCAAGTGTGGGACCGCCTGGGCCTACCGTTGCGGCAGAAGTCGCTGGCGGCCGAGTAATCGCCGTCGTCCTGGCGAAAGCCAGGACCCGTTACCCCGATTGCGAATTGTTGCAGCTCGCTGTGGCCTCTAGCGTGCCCATAACCACGTCCTGTGGCTATCGGTCCTGGCCTCCGTGCGCAATTGCGCACTAGGCCAGGGCGACGTTGGGGTTGGCACCTTAACGACAACCCCAGTTCCCACCCCAGCACGGCATTTCGCTGTCGCTTGCGACCGCCCAACGCGCTAGATTTGCAGAGAAAATGAGAGCGGGCGCCGTCGCGCGCCCTGGGAGAAGCACGCTCGCCATGCTGCACGACTGGGGCGTGATCATCGCCGCCTTCGGCTATATCGGCTTCCTGTTCCTGGTGGCGAGCCATGGCGACCGCCGCTCGCGGGCCGGGCGCGGTCGTGCCTCCGGGCTGATCTATCCGCTGTCGCTCGCGATCTACTGCACGTCCTGGACCTTCTTCGGCTCGGTCGGCTTCGCCACCCGCACCTCGACCGACTTCCTCGCGATCTATGTCGGCCCGATCCTGATGATCGGGCTCGGCGCCGGTGTGCTGCGCCGCGTGATCCAGCTCGCTAAGGCCCACAACATCACCTCGACCGCCGACTTCATCGGCGCGCGCTATGGCAAGAGCCAGGCGGTGGCGGCAACCGTGGCGCTGATCGCGATCATCGGCTCGGTGCCCTACATCGCGCTCCAGCTCAAGGCGGTCGCCTCCTCGCTCGAGGTCATTCTGAGCGAGGACCAGGCGTTCTCCCATATCCCGATCCTCGGCGACATGGCGCTGATGGTGACGCTGGCGATGGCGGCCTTCGCGGTGCTGTTCGGCACGCGGCAGACCGACGCGACCGAGCATCAGCACGGCCTGATGCTGGCGGTCGCGACCGAATCCATCATCAAGCTGGTCGCCTTCCTCGCGGCCGGCATCTTCGTCACCTTCTGGATGTTCTCGCCGCATGAATTGATCGAGCGCGCGATGAAGACGCCGGAGGCGGTGCGCACCATCAACTATTCGCCGTCGATCGGCAACTTCCTCACCATGACGCTGCTGTCGCTGTGCGCGATCATGCTGCTGCCGCGCCAGTTCCACGTCAGCGTGGTGGAGAATTCCTCGGATGCCGAGGTCGGCCGCGCGCGCTGGCTGTTTCCGCTCTATCTCGTCGCCATCAATCTGTTCGTGATTCCGATCGCGCTTGCCGGCCTCGTCAGCTTCCCGTTCGGCGCCGCCGACCCTGATATGTACGTGCTGGCGCTGCCGATGGAGGGCGGCGCGGATCTGCTCAGCGTCGCCGTCTTCGTCGGCGGCCTGTCGGCGGCAACGGCCATGGTGATCGTCGAATGCGTCGCGCTCTCCATCATGGTTTCGAACGACCTCGTGGTGCCGCTGGTGCTGCAACGGCGGCCGGAAGGACGCACCGGGGGCGCCGATTTCAGCGACTTCCTGCTGCGCTCGCGGCGGCTCGCGATCTTCGCCATCATGGTGATGGCCTATTTCTACTACCGCGCGCTCGGCAACACCCAGCTCGCGGCGATCGGCCTGCTCTCCTTTGCCGCGATCGCCCAGCTTGCGCCCAGCTTCTTCGGCGGCCTCTTGTGGCGGCGGGCGACCGCACGCGGCGCGATCGGTGGCATGCTGGTCGGCTTCGCGGTGTGGCTCTACACACTGTTCATCCCGAGCTTCATGGACTCTTCGACCGCAGGCATTCTACTGCTCCAGCACGGACCGTTCGGGATCGAGGCACTGCGGCCGCAGGCGCTGTTCGGCGCCGACCTGCCGCCGCTGATGCACGGCGTCGTCTGGTCGCTGTCGCTCAACATCCTCACCTATGTGCTGCTGTCGCTGGCGCGCCGGCCATCTTCCATCGAGCTGGTGCAGGCCGATCTGTTCGTGCCCAACACGCTCGCGCCGATCTCTCCGAGCTTCCGCCGCTGGCGCACCACCGTCACGGTGCAGGACATCCAGACCACGGTGGCGCAATATCTCGGGCCCGACCGCGCGCGGCATTCGTTCGAGGCTTTCTCCGCCCGCCGCAATGTGCGGCTTGAGCCCGGGGCACCCGCCGATTTCGAGCTGTTGCAGCACGCCGAGCACCTGATCGCCTCCTCGATCGGCGCGGCCTCCTCGCGACTCGTGATGTCGCTGCTGCTGCGCAAGCGAACGGTGTCGGCAAAGGCCGCGCTAAAGCTGCTCGACGATTCCCATGCGGCGCTGCATTTCAACCGCGAGATCCTCCAGACCGCGCTCAACCATGTGCGCCAGGGCATCGCCGTGTTCGACGCCGATCTGCAGCTGATCTGCTCCAACCGGCAGTTCGGCGAACTCCTCAACGTCCCCCCGCATTTCATCCAGTTCGGCACGCCCTTGCGCGAAATCCTGGAATTCATGGGGGTGAGCGATCCGGCCGATCAGGCCGGCCGCGAGGCGATGATCGAACAGCGACTTGTCGCCTATACCACCGACAGCGAGCCCTATCTCGAGCGCCTGCCGGAACGCCATATGGTGATCGAGGTGCTCACCAACCGCATGCCCGGCGGCGGCTTCGTCATCACCTTCACCGACGTCACACCGACCTTCGAGGCGGCGGAAGCGCTGGAGCGCGCCAACGCGACGCTGGAAAAGCGCGTGCGCGACCGCACCGAGGAACTGACGCGGCTGAATTCGGAACTCGCGCTCGCCAAGAGCACGGCCGAAGACGCCAGCATCTCCAAGACGCGCTTCCTCGCAGCGGCCAGCCACGACATTCTCCAGCCGCTCAACGCGGCGCGGCTCTATGTCACGAGCCTGGTCGAGCGCCAGCACAGCGGCGAGGAGACGCGGCTGGTCGAGAACATCGACGAGTCCCTGCAAGCCATCGAGGAGATCCTCGGCGCGCTGCTCGACATCTCCCGGCTCGACGCCGGCGCGATGACGACCTCGATCTCGAGCTTCAAGATGGCCGATCTGATGCGCTCTCTGGAAATCGAGTTCGCGCCGATCGCGCGTGCCAAGGGCCTGGAGCTCGCCTTCGTGCCCTGCTCGCTGCCGGTCGAGTCGGACCGCTTGCTGCTGCGGCGGCTGCTCCAGAACCTGATTTCGAACGCGATCAAATACACTCCACGCGGCCGCGTGCTGGTCGGCTGCCGCCGCCGCGGCGCCTCGCTCAGGATCTGCGTCTACGACACCGGCGTCGGCATTCCGCCGGTCAAGCGCGGCGAGATCTTCAAGGAATTCCATCGCCTGGAGCAGGGCGCGCGGATCGCGCGCGGCCTCGGCCTCGGCCTCTCGATCGTCGAACGCCTGGCGCGCGTGCTCAATCACGGCATCGCCATCGACGCCAATGTCAGCGGCGGCTCGGTGTTCTCGGTGACGGTGCCGACGGCGAAAGCGATCACCCACACCGCTGCCGTGACCAGCGCGACGCCGCTGGCGCGCACGCCGATCTCGGGCGCTCTCATCGTGTGCATCGAGAACGACGCAGCGATCCTCGACGGCATGCGCACACTGCTGAAGGCCTGGAACGCCGAGGTCATCGCGGTCGCCGATCCCGAGGGCGCGATCGCCGCGATCGAAACCGCCGGCAGACGCGTCACCGGCCTTCTCGTCGACTATCATCTCGACCGCGGCAACGGCATCGCCGCGATCCGCGAGATCCGCCGCCGCTTCGGCGACGGCATCCCCGCAATCCTGATCACCGCCGACCGCAGCCCCGCCGTGCAGGTGGCCGCGCGAGATGAAAAGGTCGCGGTGCTCAACAAGCCGGTCAAGCCGGCCTCGCTCCGCGCCCTGCTCGGGCAATGGCGGACACAGCAGATGGTGGCGGCAGAGTAATGGCGCCGGGCCGATATCCCGTGGCGCCCGTCCCGGCCTGACTTGCCGCCCGCCAATGGCGGAGCAAGGTGCAAAGCCAACGCCTTTCAATTCGCTTCTCGCACAGCAGACACAGATTCTCGCTCCCGCGGCGTTTTCCGCCCGAGCTTTGCTTGATCTCTTCACCCTCTTTGCCAAGAGGGCGCAGGGAAGGCCGGGTGCCGACTGGCACCCGCGGTCCGCTGCGCGAAAAGGTAGCGCAAAAGAACCGCACAGCAGCATACAGGTGTAGCCAATCACTCGGCCTTCCCTGCGCGATGGTCGGACGGCTTATGCCGCGCTCTCCCGGGAGCCGAACTTTCCTTCTGGCCTCCCTCACCCCGCGGATTGACGATGCCGTCTGCCCGGTTGGGCTCGCGCGCATCTCCGCGAAAGGCTTGACCGTAGCAACGACGGCCAGGACCACACGGTTTTGCCGTACGCACGGCCCGCCATTTCGCCGCAGTATTCCCGACCCCGTCGACGAAGCCGGAAACTTACAGACGAGACGAACCTTGCAGCGCCGTTCGTCCGCACGCGGCCTGCGAGCTCACAGGGACTACCCGCCCTGCCCGCGACCATTCGTGCCGACGCTGCCGCGTCCACCGCACTCCGGCTCACGAACAAGACGACGACATGATCGCCCCTCAAGGATGAGCCAGGATGAGCGACACATACGTCATTTCCGAATTTCTGTAAAGCGGAATATTTTGACGCGAACTGATTGACCCAGCCGTTGCTGTTTTGCCCGGCAACCAATCCTAAGGATTGTAGGCAACCAAGGCGCGCCCCTCGAATCGACGCTCAAAGCGTCCGCGTCTCGCGTCCACTCATCTCACGACAGCATCGGAAAGCGGGCATCGTCGGACTCCCGGGTTGGGCCAGTAGCGGACCAGCCGGCCTGCCCGAACTCGATTGCGAGAAACAATCCGGCGAATGTCTATCGAGGCGCCCGAAGATTCAAGCGCAAGGTCAAAAATGGCTCGTTGCCAATCGCTCGACAGCATCCGAAAATGAGCGACAGTCCGCAACTTGCGACCGGCGTCACAGCACCTTGCCGGTCGAACTCGGACTGCGCCAACTCAGTCTTCAGCGGAAGTCCAACCGAACAGGAGACACATCATGACATTCGGAAGATGGAGTTTCATCGCCGCCGCCATCACCTGCGCTATAGCGGCGAGCTCTTGCGCGAGCATTGCAGCCGAGCCGAGCGGCAAGATTACGATCCTCTATGACGCCTTTGGCGCCGATCCCGAAATGACAAAGGACTGGGGCTTCTCCGCGCTGGTGGAGGTCGCAGGAAAGCGCATTCTGTTTGATACCGGAGACAACGCGGAGATCTTTGGGAAGAATGTCAGGGCAAAAGGGGTCGATCTTACAACCCTTGACTTTGTGGTTCTCTCCCATCGGCATTCCGATCACATGGCTGGATTGAGCTATGTGCTGAGCGTGAACCCGAAGGTCAAAATCTACGCACCCAAGGAAGGATTCGGCATCTACGGCTCGTCGCTTCCATCGACGTTCTATCGCAAGGATGATTCCCTACCTGAAGAGATGCGATATTATGGCGGCAAACCGCCGAACATCATGGAGTTCGGCGCCGCATGGCCCAATGCCAACTTCGAACTGATCGATCAGACGACGGAGATCGCACCGGGCATCACGTTGATCGCTCTGGTTTCCGATCTTCCCGGCACAAAGGAACTCAAGGAACTCTCCCTCGCAGTGAATACTCCTGATGGCCTTGTTCTTGTCGTCGGCTGTTCGCATCCGGGAATCGAACGCATCGTAGAGGCCGCAACTGCGATCAACCCCAGAATTCATCTCATAGCCGGGGGCTTCCACCTTGTTGTTGCCGCGGACGATGCCATTGAGAAGATCGTGACCGCGCTCAAGGACAAATTCAAGATCGAGAACATTGCCCCCGGGCACTGCACGGGCGAACCGACCTTTGCTGCACTCAAGAAGGCATTCGGCATGCGATACATCTACGCCGGGCTCGGCACCTCGCTGGTCCTCGGGCCCGACATCGATTCCAAGGTCCGGCGCGGCGAAGCACCCACCTTTGACGATCTCGCGGTTTATCGCAGGCTGGCCAGTCGCGAAGACTGACTCTCGCGCCACCAAGGAGGGCGCGGTCGGGGCGGATGTCCCTCATGAATAGGAGCACCGCCATGATCGCTTCGGGTCTAACTGCGAAGAACTCAGGTTGAGCAAATCAGGTCCGCTCTGGCTTGATGAGCGGACCTCCGTCGAACACGGCGCAAGTTCGCAGATCGGCCACAAGCGGAAGTTGACATCGGAGGTTCGTGCCGCGAACTTCGGCGCATCTTCCCAAGGCAATCGAGCCGGTATCGATGATGATCTCGCTAAATGAATTAATGGGCTGGTGGAAACTCGTCAGAGCTTGGCACGAATTTCCCGAAGTCCCTACGCGGTGGCCCTTCGGCACAAGCGCGACCGGATCGCTCGTCTTCACAAGTGACCAACGGATGATGCTGGCGATTATCGGGGCCGAACAAGCGGCTCTAGGCTGTGCGGTCCATTCTGGGCGCTTCACTCTCGAAGGTTCAGAAATCATCACAGTGTCGGACATGTCGTCTAGGCACGAATGGCGGCACACAGAGCTTAGATATTCCGTCTCGTTGGCGCACGGCGCTTTGCTTTTGACGTCCCGGCAGGCTCTGACCTCTTGGGAGGGGGCGCTTTATGCGGGTGCTCCGTTCGTAGCCGCGTATACATGGGTTCGACAACCCGAGGGTTAACCCTCCGGGATGTTTCGGTCATTCTGGGGAACAGCGGCGTTGTCCAAAATTCGCGTGATGGCTGCTTTGGGTCCAGGCTGTGTGAAAACGCCGTCGATGCTACGATTCTCCTGCTGAATCGGCTGGGGAAAGTGATGCGGGGTTTCGTTCAAGGGGGCGATCGCCACCAGACGACGTTGCTGCCAGAATGCCTCGATGATTGGGTCGGCGAGAACAATCCTGTTCGTGCGGTCGATGTGTTCGTCGATGCGTTGGAACTCCGCGATCTCGGGTTCGATGGCGTTGATCCTGCAGTGACTGGTCGGCCATCGTACCATCCTTCCCCGATGCTCAAGCTCTACATTTACGGCTATCTCAACCGGGTCCAATCGAGCCGGCGGCTGGAGCGGGAGGCAGGTCGTAATCTTGAGGTGATGTGGCTGACCGGACGGCTCGCGCCGGATCACAAAACCATCGCCGATTTCCGCAAGGACAACGGTCCCGCGATCAAGAAGGTCTGCGCGCAATTCGTCGAGTTGTGCCGCAAGATCGGCCTGTTGGCGAGTACCAGCGTTGCCATTGACGGCAGCAAGTTCAAAGCCGTCAACAGTCGCGACAACAACTTCACGCAAGGCAAGATCCAGCGCCGCCAGAAGCAGATCGAAGAGAGCGTGGCACGCTACATGAGCCAGCTCGATACCGTCGACCGCCAGACTGCCGCAGGCGAAGCGCCTTCGGAAACGGTGCTTCTGACCAAGACGCGGCTCAGGGAAAAGCTGGTGAAGCTTGAAGAAGAAGTGAAGCGGCTGGCTGCGATTGAAGAGACATTGCTCGCCTCACCCGACAAGCAGATATCGCTGACCGATCCTGATTGCCGCTCGATGGCAACGAGCGGGCGAGGCTCCGGCATGGTCGCCTACAACGTACAATGTGCGGTCGAAACCACGAACCATCTGATTGTCGCCCATGACGTTACCAACATCGGTTCCGATAGAACGCAACTGGCGACGATGGCGCAGGCGGCGAAAGCCGCGCTGCGCAGCGATACTTTGGACGTCGTTGCGGATCGGGGTTACTTTAAAGGTGAGGAAATCCTGGCCTGCGAACAGGCCGGCGTTGCGGTCACACTGCCCAAGCCGCAAACCTCGGGTGCCAAATCGGCAGGCCGCTTTGGGAAACCTGATTTTGTCTATTTGGCCAAGGACGATGTCTATCGCTGCCCGGCGGGCGAGAAGCTGGCGCACCACTTCACCGCTGACGAAGATGGCCAGAAAATGCGGATCTACTTGACGAAGGCGTGTCGCACATGCCCGTTCAAAGATCAGTGCACAACATCCAACGAGCGCCGCATCAGACGCTGGGAACACGAACACGTCGTCGAAGCCGCGCAGACGCGGCTCGATCGGAACCCGCAAGCCATGCGTGTCCGCCGCGAAACCGTCGAGGATCCGTTTGCCACACTGAAGATGCGGATGGGGGCGGCGCACTTTCTGATGAAGCGGTTGCCCAATGTCGCGACCGAAATGGCGCTGAACGTACTCAGCTACAATCTCACGCGTGTACTGAATATCCTTGGCGTCGAGCCATTGCTGGCAGCCATGCGAGCGTGAGGCGCGGCAGCAGACTCAAGGGCGACGCCGATGGTCGCCCTACGCTGCATGGAGGTGATGCAGAGCCGTGTTTTCACACAGCCTGGGTCAAAAGCAGCGGTGGACGCCAAGTTGGATCGGCGTCCGGTTTGCCCCCGACAGCCGACATGAACACGCGCTCAATTGACCTTCGGCTAAGGGCCAAAAGCGGACCTGAGTCTCCTGCCTCGTTTCACAACGCAGGGCCAAAGCCCATCTTGCGGCAAGTCATCCACGAGCGGTGCAAATCATCGTCCGATGGAGCATCCGAATGATCCATGCCGGTTTCGATGCACTCGTTCTTGAGGGCTCTGGATTGGGGCGATCCGTAGAAATAGAGACCTACAAGCATGGCGAGGGCCAAGCCTACGCCCATTGTGGCGCGCCGCATCAGATTTCGCCGTCAGTCATGAGGCTCCTCGTCATAGTTTCGCGGAGAGCCATCGGCAAAGACCGCTTGCAAACAGCAAGCGAAGAACGTGGTGGATTTTTTGACGCGATCCTCGACCCATATGCAATCGCACGGATAGTTGCTGCGGTCGGGAAGCCATAAATGTTCGGGCCAGACGCGCTCGATCATCATGATCGGGCCGCCGCTCCTGTGTATTACGAGGTTTCCGGGTCTGAGGCGCACGAACAGGAACCTACTCGATTTGCATCAACGCGACCTTCCTCCGTGAGCCAACAACTGGCGCCTTCGCTTAGAACATTGGCAACCATGTCTGACGGCTTCGGGTCACAATCGGAAGTCGGATCGATTTCGGCCTCGGTCTGCTCCTGCGCCGAAAGAGGGCCGAGGTGACCTTGGCGCCATAAGCGCACATCAAATGGTCACTTGACCGCTTCCACACAGCTCGAGCGTCTGCCAGTCGGATTGCTGATTCACGAAGAGGCGAGCATCTCAGGAAGGCGGATTTGGCAGTACCGTGAAACTCACCCCGTCGGGGTGCCCTGCTTCCACTGGCCGCCGGCGATCTTGGCGGCCGCGATCACCGCCTGGGTACGGCTCTCGACGCCGAGCTTTTGCAGGATCGCCGAGACATGCGCCTTGATGGTGGCTTCGGAGACGCCGAGCTCATAGGCGATCTGCTTGTTGAGCAGCCCCTCCGACAGCATCATCAGGACCCGGACCTGCTGCGGCGTCAGCGTCACCAGTCGGTCGCGCAGGCGCGTCATGTCGGGGTCGGCGGCGGCCGACAAATCGGTGTCGGCGGGAACCCAGACGTCGCCTTCCATCACCTTGAGGATGGCATCGCGCAGCGTTTCGACGCCGAAACGCTTCGGGATGAAACCGGAAGCGCCGAAATCCAGCGAACGGCGAATCGTGGCGCTGTCGTCGGACGCCGAGACGATCACCACCGGGATCGCCGGATATTGCGCGCGCAGATAGATCAGGCCGGAAAAGCCGGAGATCCCCGGCATCGAGAGGTCGAGCAGGATCAGATCGACATCCGAGGTCTGTTCCAGGAGCTTGGTCAGATCCTCGAACGATCCGGCCTCGTCGATCCTGGCCGAGGTCAGGACACCCGCCACCGCCTGCCGCAGCGCATCGCGGAACAGGGGATGATCATCGGCAATGACGAGATGGGTCGAGGGAGCGTTCATCGTTCTCTTGCTGTCGTTCGCGACCGCCCGGCGAGTCGTTGCCGCGGCAGGTCAATTCTTCCCTGCCCGGCCGTGGCATGCAAGTGCACATTATCCCTTTGCTGCAAAGGGGTTAATCCGCAAGCCTTCACGGCGCGCACCGGCGCCCGATACCGGGCAGTCAGGTGCGCGTCAGTGCGCAAGGCCGAAAGTCGTATTGGGGCGGGTTTCACGCCGATGTTACCTTGCGGGCAAGACCTGGGTCGATCCGGCACATCCGGACACCCGGGGCGCGAGAAAACGCATTTCGGGGAGCGACTCAATATGTCGACAATGGCTGTGTCTCAAGCAGGCGCGGGAGGGATGACGAAGGACGAACGTTTCGTCATTCTCGCCTCCTCGCTCGGTACCGTCTTCGAGTGGTACGACTTTTACCTCTACGGTTCGCTCGCCAGCATCATCGGCGCCCAGTTCTTCTCGGCCTACCCGCCGGCAACCCGCGACATCTTCGCGCTGCTGGCCTTCGCCGCGGGCTTCCTGGTCCGTCCGTTCGGCGCGATCGTGTTCGGCCGCATCGGCGACATCGTCGGCCGCAAATACACCTTCCTCGTCACCATCCTGATCATGGGTCTGTCGACCTTCATCGTCGGCCTGCTGCCCAACGCGGCCACCATTGGCATCGCGGCTCCGATCATCCTGATCGCGCTGCGCCTCGCCCAGGGCCTGGCGCTCGGTGGTGAATATGGCGGTGCGGCGACCTATGTCGCTGAGCATGCCCCGAACGGCAAGCGCGGCTACTACACCTCCTTCATCCAGACCACGGCGACGCTCGGCCTGTTCCTGTCGCTGCTGGTGATCCTGTTCACCCGGTCCGCGATCGGCGAGGCCGACTTCGCGGCGTGGGGCTGGCGCATTCCGTTCCTGGTCTCGGTGCTGCTGCTCGGTATCTCGGTCTGGATCCGGCTTCGCCTCAACGAATCCCCGATCTTCCAGAAGATGAAGGACGAGGGCAAGAGCTCGAAGGCGCCGCTGACCGAAGCCTTCGGCAACTGGCAGAACGGCAAGCTCGTGCTGCTGGCGCTGCTCGGCGGCGTGATGGGCCAGGGCGTGGTCTGGTACACCGGCCAGTTCTATGCGCTGTTCTTCCTGCAATCGATCCTGAAGGTCGACGGCTACACCGCCAACCTCCTGATCGCCTGGTCGCTGCTGCTCGGCACCGGCTTCTTCATCGTGTTCGGCGTTCTGTCCGATCGTATCGGCCGCAAGCCGATCATCCTCGGCGGCTGCCTGATCGCGGCCCTGACCTTCTTCCCGATCTTCAAGATGATCACCACCAACGCCAATCCGGCGCTGGAGAAGGCCATCGAGCAGACCAAGGTCGAGGTGGTGGCGGATCCCGCAAGCTGCGGCGACCTGTTCAACCCGGTCGGCACCCGCGTCTTCACCGCGCCTTGCGACACCGCACGCGCCTTCCTGTCGCAGTCGTCGGTCAAGTACTCGACGACCCCGGGTGCGGCCGGCTCCGGCGTGAAGGTGACGGTCAACGGCAAGGAAGTTCCCTACGCCAATGCCAAGGACAGCAACCCGGCCGTCCTTGCCGCCGTGCAGGCGGCTGGCTATCCGAAGGCCGGCGACGCCGGTATCGTGAAGATGGCGCATCCGCTCGACATCTTCCGTCCGCAGGTGGCCGCGACCATCGGGCTGCTGTTCATCCTGGTGATCTTCGTCACCATGGTGTACGGCCCGATCGCCGCGATGCTGGTCGAATTGTTCCCGACCCGCATCCGTTACACCTCGATGTCGCTGCCCTACCACATCGGCAACGGCTGGTTCGGCGGCCTGCTGCCCGCAACCGCCTTCGCCATCGTGGCCTCGACGGGCGATATCTATGCGGGTCTCTGGTATCCGGTCGTCTTCGCGGCAATCACCGTCGTGATCGGCTTCCTGTTCCTGCCCGAGACCAAGGACGTCGATATCAAGGCGACCTGATCGAAAGCATCGATCCTGAACACGAACCGGCCGCGGTCTTCCGCGGCCGGTTTTGTTTTGGGCCGGAGCTTTCTGTTTTCGAAAACGCTCTACTGATTGCTGCCGACGAATTGCAGCACCACCTCGCGCCGATGCGGGCGCTTGCGGTGCTCGATCAGATAGATCGCCTGCCAGGTGCCGAGCGCGAGCCTGCCGTTCAGGACCGGGACCTGGAGCGAGGTCTGCGTCAGCATGGTCTTGACGTGTCCCGGCATGTCGTCGGGCCCCTCGGAGTCGTGGGTCCAGCCGGCGTTTTCCGGCGCGAGCCGTGACAGTGCTGTGGTGAGATCGACCAGTACGGAAGGATCGGCGTTCTCCTGGATCGTCAGCGACGCCGAGGTGTGTCGCACGAACAGCGTCAACGCGCCCTCGCGCGCGTGCGCCTCGGCGATGAACTTCGCAGCTTCGCTGGTGAGATCGGTGAAGCCGCGGCCGGGGGTCTGCACGCTGAGTAGCGACGATGCGATGGTGGTGGCCTGCACCGACGATGGCGCCGAGCGCGTGATGGATTTGCCTGATGTCATCAAAGGTCTCGATTGATCGAACACTGCCGTAGGGCGGGCAAAGGCGCAGAGCGCCGTGCCCACGTCTTCTTTCATCGTTGTAGAAACGTGGTGGGCACGGCGTAAGAACGCCTTGCCCACCCTACGGCTCCTCAACGCATGGATGGCGTGAAGGGGCCCTCAAATCCTCCCCGACACGTCCTTCTGCACGCGATTGGCCATGTCGATGAGCCGACGCCACGCCTTCTCCAGGAACGACATCACGCGATCGACGTCCTGGTCGCTCGGCAGCGGGATTTCGATCTTGCGATCCCCCTCGCCGACCTTCGGCTCCGCCTTCTTGAGCGGATCCGATTTCGGCAACACCTCGTCGATCTTACCCGACACGGTCGGGCCGGCCGCGATCTGCCCCTTCAGCTTCTCGACTTCGACCTGCAGCCTGCCGATCTCGGCGTCGAGCGCGGTCCGTTCATCGGGCACCGCGTAGCAGGCCCAGCCGGCGCCGTTCTTGGTGCAGGTCGACACCGTGCCGGTGCGGGTGTCGAGCCGCAGCACGCCCTCCGGGATCGGCGTCATGCTGTAGCGGCCGTTTTCGCCATCGGGCGCGGATTGTGCGGCGACGAGGCCACCACCGACGGCCATCGCCGCGGCGAACGCTGCTGCTGCAAGCCATGATGTTGTGGATGACGTCACTGGTCTCATCGCGCTCTCCGCCACGGCGCTGCTGCGGCTTCCCTGCAATTCTACACCCCGGCCAGGCAATCCGCCGCCAAAAACGCGCAGCTGAAATCAACGAACGCGAGGGTCTCTTTGATCCCGGCAGCGCGGCAAAAGGGCGGCTGTGTCCACCGATCATGCAGAGAGCTGCTGCGGTGCGGCGTCACGCTGTGTGCAGCGCTGCCGCGCGCGTCAATATCGTCAAATAAATCAGGTACATAACAGAAAGCGACGCAATCGTGACTTGGCTTGACTTGAATATGGGCCATCAGTATGGTCCGCGCGGCTTTTGAGGGTGGCGGGCGTAATTTCCATTCAGCCGCGGCGTTTCGGGTCTTCGTTGCATGACACAGGGCACGGGACACGGCGAGAATGGAGATCGCGATAGATCGCCCGAGGAAGCTGCGCTTTCCGAACGGCTCGGAAATCTTGATCAGCGGTTGTCCGAATTTCGCGGCCGCCACATCAAGACCGAGCAACCCGCAGGTGACGGTGAAGACAGAGCGGCCAGAGCCTCGGCGATGGCGCTTGGTTTCCGGTTATCCTCCGAGTTGGTCGCCGGTGTCGTTGTCGGAGCGGGGATTGGCTGGGGGTTCGACCGCTTGCTGTCGACGTCGCCCTTCGGGTTTATCGTGTTCCTGCTGCTGGGCTTCGTCGCCGGCGTAGTGAACGTGGTGAGGACGGCGGGCGCGGGTCAAAACAGGCGCGGTGGTTCTTAAGCGATCCGCCCAGGAGAGGAATGATCGTACCGGCCTCGCCGGTACGGGCCGGCCCGGCCGGCAGACCGAGACCCGCCGGCATCGCCCGGCAGACAAGAGATGCCGCGCTGATGAAAATCGACCCGATCCACCAGTTCAACATCGAGCCTCTCTTCACCCTGGGCCATATCGGCAATCACACGATCGCCTTCACCAATTCGTCGCTCTTCATGCTGGTGGCGGTGGCGATCATCTCGATCCTGATGCTTGCCAGCGGCACGCAGCTGGTTCCCGGGCGCCTTCAGTCGGTCGCCGAGATCTCCTACGAGTTCGTGGCCTCGACCATCCGTTCGACGGCCGGCTCGGAAGGCATGAAGTTCTTCCCGCTGATCTTCTCGCTGTTCATGTTCATCTGCGTCTCGAACTTGGTGGGCATCATCCCTTACACCTTCACGATCTCGAGCCATCTGATCGTGACGGCAGCGCTTGCGCTTCTGGTCTTCTTTACCGTTCTGATCTACGGCGTCGCCAAGAACGGCCTGAAGTTCTTCTCGATCTTCGTGCCCCACGGCGTCCCCGGCTACATCCTGCCGCTGGTGATGTTCATCGAGATCCTGTCGTTCTTCCTGCGGCCGGTCTCCCACAGCGTCCGTCTGTTCGCCAACATGCTGGCCGGCCACATCGCGCTGAAAGTGTTCGCGGGCTTCGTGGCCATGCTCGGCTTCTCGCTCGGCGCTCTCGGCTGGGTCGGCGGCGTGCTGCCACTGGCACTTACGGTCGCGCTGTACGCGCTCGAGATTCTGGTCGCGTTCCTGCAAGCCTATGTGTTTGCGATCCTGACCTGCATCTACCTCAACGACGCCATTCATCCGGGACACTGAGCGGTCCGGGGAATTTCCACCCACAACCCAATCTTTCTTCCAAGGAGTCTAAAATGGATCCGGCAGCAGCAAAACTTATCGGCGCGGGCATCGCATGCATCGGCATGGGCGGCGCGGGCGTCGGCGTGGGCGTGATCTTCGGCAACTACCTCGCCGCAGCCGTTCGCAACCCGTCGGCAGCTCAGGGCCAGTTCGGCAACCTGATCTTCGGCTTCGCCGTGACCGAAGCGCTCGGCATCTTCTCGCTGCTGATCGCGCTGCTGCTGCTGTTCGTTCCGCTCTGAGGACGACGTTTTTCGCGCCGTTCCATTCCCTGGGACGGCGCGTGTGACAGCAACAGGAGAACTCCGTGGCTGAAAGTCATGGCGGCGCAAAAGGTCCGGCGGCGGGCGCTCACACCGAGGCTGACGGTGGTCACCACGGTGGCGGTTTTCCGCCGTTCGAGAGCAGCAACTACGCTTCACAGCTGGTTTCGCTCGCGATCTTCTTCGTCCTGCTTTACGTGATCGTGTCCAAGCTCGCTCTGCCGAAGGTCGGCGGTGCGATCGAGGCGCGTCAGAACAAGATCGAGGGTGACCTCGCCGAAGCGCAGAAGCTGAAGGACCAGTCCGACGCGGCGCTGAAGGCCTATGAAACCGAGCTCGCTTCGGCGCGCACGCGGGCGCAGGCGATCGGCAACGAATCTCGCGACAAGGCGAATGCGCAGGCGGAAGCCGAGCGCAAGACGCTGGAAGAACAGTTGGCGGCCAAGCTCGCCGGGGCGGAAAAGACCATCGCCTCGACCCGCGCCACCGCCATGAGCAACGTCCGCGGCATCGCGGCCGATGCGGCAGGTCAGATCGTGCAGCAGCTTACCGGCGTCGTTCCCGACGCTGCGTCGGTCAATGCCGCGGTCGATGCGTCCCTGAAAGGTTAATCGAGATGTTCTTCGATCCTGAAACCTGGGTCGCCATCGCCTTCGTGATCCTGATGGTGGTGTTCGGCTATCTCGGGGTCTTCAAGTCGGCGATGACGGCGCTGGATCATCGTGCCGCCCGCATCAAGGCCGAGCTCGACGACGCGACGCGCCTCAAGCAGGAAGCGGCCAAGGTGCTTGCCGACTACAAGGCGCGCAGTGCCACGGCCGAGCGCGAGGCTGCCGACATCATCGCCAACGCCAAGGCCGAAGCCGAGCGCATCGCGACCGAGGCCAAGGCCAAGATGGAAGACTTCGTCGCCCGCCGTACCAAGACCGCGGAGAGCAAGATCGCACTCGCCGAGGCCCAGGCCGTGGCAGACGTCCGCGCCGCAGCCGCGGAAGCCGCCGTCCAGGCCGCCTCGACGATCCTGTCGCAGTCGGTCAAGGGCCAGGTCGCCGACGACCTGCTTGCCAAGGGCATCAACGAGGTTCGGCAGAAGCTGAACTGAGGGATTTCGCCTTCACCCATCAAAAAGCCGGCGCGATAAGCGCCGGCTTTTTGATGGGTGAAAGACTCTCGTGTCCCGGACGCGGCGCGGCATGAAATGACGCGACGCTGAGCCGGGACCCGGTGTGCCGCAGCGTGGGCCCCCGACTCTGCAGCGCACCGCTAAAGAAGCGCTGCGCAGCGTCCGGGGCACGAGCCTTTCCCTACTTCTTCTTCCCCCGCGCCTTCGGCTCGGGCGACAGCGCCTGCGGGTCGAAGCCGACATAGAAAATGTAGGAATCAGCGACCGCGGCCGACGGCACCGGATAGGTCAGATCCTCGGCGACGAAGGTGAAGGGCATGCTGCCCCCTTCCGACATCTCGACCGTGGTCCGGTAGGCCTTCGAGGAGATGACCTTCTCGCCGACGCCGC
This sequence comes from Bradyrhizobium sp. 14AA, assembly GCF_054185205.1. NCBI lineage: Bacteria > Pseudomonadati > Pseudomonadota > Alphaproteobacteria > Hyphomicrobiales > Nitrobacteraceae > Bradyrhizobium > Bradyrhizobium sp. 14AA. Next base: position 121,369 of record NZ_JAVAYM010000016.1, read on the forward strand.
CCTGCACCACCGCGACACGCAGGGGTACCTCGACGGTGGCAGGCGCACCGGCGGGACCGGCAATGACGCGGCCCTGGATGCCGATCCGGGCCGTGATGCCGCCACTGCTGCGGGAACATTCTCGTGCCATCTTGGTGATCGTGGCCTGGTAGCGGATCTCATTACCGACGGCCGGCTTGCCGGTGGCGCCAACCGCGAAGGTCGAGGCGCCGGCGCGCACGGTGACCTGCGGGCAATCGAGGTCGTCTTCGGCCGGCTGGCCGGGCGCAGGCGGAGGCTTGGGCTGGGCCGGCTCGTCGGACTTGCCGCCGAACAGGTTCTTGAAGCGGTCGGTTAGCGACTGGGCCGCCACCGGCGAGACGGAGGCGAGCGCAACCGACAACGCCAGCGCGACCGCCGTTCCCCGTCGCACCGCATTCCGCGATGACCGAAGCTCCTGCACCATCAACGCCTCTACTCCATGACAATTGTCCGACCGATCGCCAGCCGGGGCATGCGCGTTATATCGTCAAAATCGGCGAACCCAAGGCAGCTCTATAGAGACTTTGGCCGCACCAGACGGCCGCTCAGCCGCGGAAATCCTCGTGCAGGAGGCCGAACAGCAGGTGGTCCTGCCAGACCCCGTTGATGCAGAGATAGCGGCGCGCCAGGCCCTCGCGGGAGAAGCCGCACTTCTCCAGCACCCGGATCGAGGGTGCATTGGTGGGGATGCAGGCGGCCTCCACCCGGTGCAGATTGAGTTCGCCGAACAGGGTCGGCAGCAGCACCCGCAGCGCAGCCGTCATGTAGCCGCGATGGGCATGGGGTTGCCCGACCCAATAGCCAATGGTGCCGGCCTGCACGATGCCGCGCCGGACGTTGGCGAGCGTGATGCCGCCGACCATGGCGCCGTCGAGCTCACGGAAGATCAGGAAGGGATAGGAGCGGTCCGCGGCGATGTCCTCGGAATAGCGGCGCAGGCGGCGGCGGAACCCGGACCGGGTGAGATCGTCCGATGGCCAGATCGGCTCCCAGGGCGTGAGGTAGTCGCGGCTGGTCTCGCGCAAATGAGCCCATTGCAGGAAATCCGACATCTGCGGCGCGCGCAACAACAGCCCGTTGCCGCGCGGTGCGAGGGCGGCGGGTCCACTGGATGGCAGGCGAAAGAGGGCCATGGTGATGCTTCCACGGGCGGGGCAGCCGGCTCCTAATGCAGCCGCGCCTTGGCGCGCGCCCGGGTCAATCCTTCCGCAAAAGACACCGCCGTGTCCAGACCCCTGCCACTGCCTAATGCGACAACAGCGGGCCGGCTTCGCGACAACAGCGCACGCGCCGCGTCCCGGGTCGACTCGACACTGACGGCGTCGATCCGGGCCACCAGCTCCTCCACCGTCTGCGGCCGCCCATAGGCCAGCACGTGCCGGGCGAGCTGCTCGGCGCGGGAAGAGCAGCTCTCCAGCGCCATCAGGAGGCCCGCCTTCATCTGCGCCTTGGCGCGCGCGATCTCGGCCTCGGTCAGGGTTTCCACCGAATCATTCATGATGTCGACCACGACTTCCATCATCTCCGGCGCATCGGCCGGATCAGTGCCGGTGTAGAGGCCGAAGAAGCCGGTGTCGGTATAGGGCGCGTGGAACGAATAGATCGAGTAACAGAGGCCGCGTTTCTCGCGCACCTCCTGGAACAGCCGCGACGACATCCCGCCGCCGAGGATGTTGGTGAAGACCTGGAGCGAGAACAGCGACAGATCGTTCTGCGGCACGCCTTCCAGCGCCAGCGTCAGATGCGCCTGCTCGAGCTCGCGGTGCACCACCTTGGCGCCGCCCTTGCCAAACTGTGCCGATTGCGGCTTCGGCCCCGGCGTCCCCTCGAAGCTCGCAAAGCGCTTCTCGACCTCGGCGACGACCTGCTTGTGATCGACCGCGCCGGCCGCTGCCACCACCATGTCGGGGCCGCGGTAATGCGTCGACAGGTAGCCGCGCAGCATGTCGCGGTTGAAGCTCCGCAGCGTCTTGGCCGTTCCGAGCAAGGAGCGCCCCATCGGCTGGTCGGGATAGCAGAGCTCGTTGAGATGCTCGAACACGACGTCGTCGGGCGTGTCCTGCGCGGCACCGATTTCCTGCACGATGACGTTCTTCTCGCGCTCCAGCTCGTCCGGCTCGAAGGCGGGATTGGCGAGGATGTCGGCAAGAACGTCGAGCGCGAGCGGCACGTCGGCCTTCAGCACCCGCGCGTAGTAGGACGTGGTCTCGGTCGAGGTGCCGGCATTGAGGTCGCCGCCGACCGCCTCGATCTCCTCGACGATCTCGCGCGAGGAGCGCTTGGTCGTGCCCTTGAACGCCATATGCTCCAGGAGATGCGAGATGCCGTGCTCGTTCGGCTTCTCGTCGCGTCCGCCGACGCCGGCCCAGACACCGAGCGCCGCGGTCTCGAGATGGGACATCTTGTCGGTCACGACGGTCAGGCCGGAGGCAAGCTTGGATATTTCGACGCTCATCCGGCAACTCCCTGTTTTGCGGCGCGGCTGACCGACAGCACGAACCGCTCGACCTCGGCCTGATCGTTCTTCATCACCTTCATGTGTTCGGATTTGGTCATCAATCCGTCGAGCCAGGCCGGCAGTTGCGGCCGCTGGCCGCAGGCCGCTTCGACGGCGTCGGGGAATTTGGCCGGATGGGCGGTGGAGAGCACGATGTTGGGAACGGTTGTATCGGTGGTATCGCGGTCGGCGACAGCCAGGGCCACCGCGGTGTGGGGATCGACCAGCTCACCCGCCTCGCGCCAGGCGGCCCGGATCGCAGCTGCGGTTTCGGTCTCGTCGGCGCGCCCGGCGTCGAACTCCTCGCGGATCGCGGCCAGCGTCGCATCGGGCAGCACGAAGCGCCCGGACTGCTTCAGCGAGTCCATGAGACGGCGCACGCCGGCCGCATCGCGCCGGCCGGCCTCGAACAGCAGTCGCTCGAAATTCGAGGAGATCTGGATGTCCATCGACGGCGACGCAGTGGCGTGCACCTCGCGCACCTCGTAGATGCCGGTCTTCAGCGTCCGCGCCAGGATGTCGTTGACGTTGGCGGCGATGCGCAGGGTCCGCACCGGAAGCCCCATGCGCTTGGCGACGTAGCCGGCAAAGATGTCGCCGAAATTGCCGGTCGGCACGATGAAGTCGACCGCGCGCGCCGGCGCGCCGACCGAGACGGCCGAGGTGAAATAATAGACCACCTGGGCAACGATGCGCGCCCAGTTGATGGAGTTGACGCCGGAGAGCGAGGTCGCATCGCGGAAGCGGTGGTTGTTGAACATCCCCTTCACGAGCGCCTGGCAGTCGTCGAAATTGCCTTCAATGGCGAGCGCATGGACGTTGGCCGCGCCCGTCGACGTCATCATCCGCCGCTGCACCTCGGAGATGCGGCCGTGCGGGAACAGCACGATGAGGTCCACATTTTCGAGGCCCGCGAAGGCTTCGACCGCGGCGCCGCCGGTGTCGCCGGAGGTCGCGACCACGATGGTGGTGCGCTGGCCCCGCTTGGCGAGCACATGGTCCATCAGCCGCGAGATCAGCTGCATCGCCACGTCCTTGAAGGCGAGCGTCGGACCGTGAAACAGCTCCAGCACGAACTGGTGCGGCGAGATCTGGCGCAGCGGCACCACCGCCGGATGGCGGAAGGTGGCATAGGCCTCGTTGGCCATCCGGCCGAGCTCGGCATCCGAAATCTCACCGCCGGCGAAGGGGCGGATCACGTCGACGGCCACTTCCCAATAGGGGCGGCCGAAGAAGCCGGCGATGGTCTCGGCCGAGAGTTGCGGCCAGGTTGCCGGTACATACAGGCCGCCGTCGCGGGCGAGCCCGGTCAGCATCACGTCGCAGAAGCCGAGCTCAGGGGCCTCGCCCCGGGTCGAGATATAACGAGTCAAACTGCCCTCCAAAGGCCGGCCGGGCCTGAGCCCGATCCGTAAGCCTTTGATTTTACGAAAATACTTATCAACAGCCAGAGGCTTTGGCCCACCATAAAGTGTTTTGCGGCATCGGGAAACCGCTTCCCGCCAAGGCCGCGCCAACGAAAACAAGGCCTGTCCAACGAAAAAGGGCTGCGGCGATTGCCGCAGCCCTTCTCTTGGAAGGTCTGTCGTTGATATGTGCAGACCGGTTTGCCTTGTCCGGGTCGCTGACCCGCTAAAACTGTTCGCGCAACATTTCGTCGCCTGTCACGAAATCGTCAAGGGCCAAAACGATAGGGGCGAGAAAACGTTCCTATTCTTCCCGAATCAGTCCGGACGGTCCTTCCTGCCTCTTAGGCTGAGGCTCTCGTCCGCACTGCGGCTTTTTCCCGGATACTGCTGATCAATTCCGGAACGAATGCCGCGGCACTCCATTGTGCCGGCGGATGGTGTCCATCGGTCGTCCCATGCATTGCCCGGGCGACGGCGGCGCCGATCCGCCGACCGAACCGCAGCATCCTGGATGCAGCCGGTTCGGTCGCTGGCGGGACGTCAGCCCATCCCGATTTCCACTGCGATCCTGATCAGGTCGGAATGGTTCTTGGCGCCCAGCTTCTGCTTGAGCAGGGACGTGGTGTTGGCGACGGTCTTGTAGGAGATGCCCAGCGCCTCGGCGACCTCGACGATCTTGTCGCCGCGCCCGAGCAGGCGGAGAATCTCGAGCTCTCGCGGCGTCATCTGCGAGGCGGGATTGGCCTTGATCGCGGCACCGGAAAAGGTCACGGCTTCCGCGAGCTGCGGCGATATGAAATTGTCGCCCGCGACCACCCTGCGCACTGCCTTGAGCAGGATCCTGGGGTCATCCCCCTTGGAGACATAGCCTTGCGCGCCAAGCTCGACCGCCCGCACGACGAAGGCCGGATCGTCGTTCATGCTGAACATGATGATCCTGGCGTCCGGGTCGTCCTTGCGAATGCGTCGCATCAGCTCGAAGCCGGAGACATCGGGCAGGCTGATGTCGATCACGGCGACGTCGGGCCGCTTGCTGACATAGGCACGGTGACCGGATTTGGCGTCGGTCGCCTCGTCGACCCGGATCGAATGGTCGGAGGCGAACAGGGTGCGGCAACCGGACAGGACCACGGGATGGTCGTCGATGATCAGGACCCTGGTGGCCGGCTTGGCGGTATCTTGCATTCGCGCGCTCTCTTGTTTCTCGACTCATAGACCGGCGGGAACAAATGGAAAGAGAAAATCCCCCCGATGCGCGTTAGAATTGGCCTAATGTGGCAACGACTTCCGTTCAGAACGCAACTGTTTCTTCCGCTCGGCGCGGGCTTTCTCGCGGCCCTGATCCTGGGCGGCATATTGCTGCGGATATTTGCAACCGGTCAGCTGGCCGACGAGAACGAGCCCGCGCGACGTTCGACCAGGGCGATCGCCGCGGCGCTGAACAACACGCTACGCGCCTCGGACAATCCGCGAAAGACCCTTGACGCATTTGCCCAGTCCCTGGACACCTCCTCCGATATCCAATTCCGTCCTGTGCAGGCGGGTCACGCGCTCTCGCCCAAAGACGATTTGCGCAACCTCAAGGTGGCTCCGCAATGGTTCATCAACCTCATCACCATACCTGACATGGACGCTGCGTCCCCGGTGCTCATCGATGGCAGCCGGGTCGGCGATATCGTGTTCCTGCCGGACATGTCTGCCGAGCTGTTCGAGAAATGGATCGGCTTCCTCGCACTGATCGGCCTCGTCGCCGTGCTGATGGTGCTCACCGGCACCATTGCCTACGTCTTCGCGGGATCGGCCCTGCGCCCGCTACGACATCTCGGCGAAGGGCTCACGCGAATGCGGCGCGGCGACTACGCAACGCCGATCCCGGTCGCGGGACCGCCGGAAATCCGCCGGAGCTGCGAGGAAGCCAACGCGCTCGCCGCAACGCTCGCGCAATTGAGCCAGGACAATCGCGACCTGTTGCACCGCCTGGTGTCGCTCCAGGACGACGAGCGGCGCGATCTCGCCCGCGAGCTGCACGACGAACTGGGGCCGCTGCTGTTCAGCATCCGCGCAGGCACGATCGCGCTGATCGAGGCCCCGTCGCAGGTGGTAAATCTTGGCAGTTCGGCGCAGGAGGTGCTGCAATCGGTGGAAGCGCTGCAGCAGACCAACCGCCGTATCCTCGACCGGCTGCGACCGCTCTACATCGAAGAGCTGGGCCTTGCGACCAGCGTACAGACGCTGCTCCGGAACTTTCGCAAGCAGGCGCCGCATATCGACCTGACGGCAACGATCGATCCAGATCTGAACGGGATCGGCGGGTCGCTGGCCCAGACCGTCTATCGCGTGATCCAGGAGGCGCTGACCAACGTGCTGCGCCATGCCGAGGCCAGCAACGCCAACGTTGAGGCGACCGTGGCCGGTGAGACGGTCACCATCGAGATCTCCGACGACGGCGGCGGCTTTCCCGAGGACAACGTCTTCGGCCGGGGCCTGACCGGCATGCATGAGCGCGTGCGCGCGCTCAGCGGATCGTTCTCACTGCTGCGGGCGGACGACCGAACCTATGTGCGCTGCTGCCTGCCCTGGGAGACAACCGGAGACGAACCGAAGTAGAGCTAGCAGGCGCAGCCATCGTGCGCGTTCTGTAGCGCCGGCTCGCACAGGGTGCTGTAGATCTTGCCTTCCGGACTGAAGCGAAACGAGGCGTGGATGCGCAGCGCGCCGGCGACGGAATATTCGAGATTCACACCGTGGGGCGCCGGATGGATCTCCTCCAACCCGAAACCTGCCAACGAGAACGCGCTGAGCCACGGCGCCCAATAGGTCTCGAGTTCGCCCCGGCCGCGATAGCGCTCCGTGCCGTTGCATGTGCATTCGACCTGGGCGTCATCCGCATAGAGGTCGAGCAGCGTCGCCAAGTCGCCCTGCCGGCAGGCGTCGACCCAATCGACGACGATTCCCATCTGGTCAAAATCTCTCACGCTGCATTCCTGTCTGCCGCGGATATTCGGTTGCGGCTTTAGGACTACACTCGTGAATGTGCGCCGAATAATAAACCCCGGGCGATACCGGGTTCCGTCCGGGAACCTACGGACCATTCACGCTGCGCGCCGTCCTCGCACCCAGACGCCGAATGCGATCAACACCGCGCCAGCGAGCGCGAACCAGGTGATGGCGTATTGCAGGTGATCGTCCTTCAGATGCACGTCCAGCGGACCGGGGCGCGGAATTCCGTTTTCAGGCGCCGGCTGCTCCAGGTCGACATAGAACGGCGCCACCGCGCCCCAGCCGAGCGCACTTGCGATCGCGAGATGATCGCGCACGAACCAGAGCCGCTTGTCGCGATTCTCCGCCGGCGTCATCCAGCCAGGTGCCTCGGGAAAGCGCAGATAGCCGGTGAGCGCGACGGGCTGCCCCGTGACGAGCTTCTTCACCGCGCGGTCCTCGACGCCGCGGTCCTGCATCGTGTTCTCGATGAAGCCCGCATCGATCACGACCATCTCGCCGGTCGGGAGCCGCCCCGGTTGAAAGGCCCAGGTGCCGGGACCCGAAGCGTCCTTGCGCACCGCCGAGCCGGGGGAATAGACCATCGCATCGGGCAAGGGCGCGTAGGTCGCGGTGAAGCTGACGCGGCGGAATTCATCGCGTGCGGGGGTGAGCGCGGTCCATTGCGCGGGCGGCGGCAACGCGATGGGGGCGGCCGCCAAACGCTCGGTGAGGGCCGCAATCAGCTCGTGCTTGGCGGCACGGCGCTGCAATTGCCAGGCGCCGAGGGCGACGAACACCGCCGTCAGGAAAAGCGTGAACAGCGCGAAGCCGGCCACGCGGGGCTTGCGCGCAGTCGCGTTCATTTCGCGCGGTCGACCAGCCGGCCCGGCGCCGCCTTGTGGTGGAATTGCAGCGCGATCAGCAGCGACTTCATGGCGCGCAACGGCAGCAGCGTGGTCGCGAGGATCAGCGGCAGCCAGAGCACCGCATGCAGCCAGTACGGCGGCTGGTATTTGACCTCGACGATGAGCGCGCACGCAACAACGATTCCGCCGGCCAGCATGATGATGAAGATCGCAGGACCGTCGCCGGTGTCGATGAAGGCATAGTCGAGGCCACAGCGGTCGCAGGAAGGCGCCAGCGTCAGGAAGCCCGCATAGAGCTTGCCCTGGCCGCAGCGGGGGCATTTGCAGGCAAGCCCGCGCATCGCGCTTCGCAGGACGGTGGTTTCGGACGCGGATGGGCCGGTGACGTCATTCATGATGGCGGACTCTATCATAGTTTCCGCCGAACCTTGCGGCGGCCTGAAAGCGAAAGGGCGGCCTTGCGGGCCGCCCTTCGTGATCATCTGCCTCGCGGCTCAGTGCGCGGCGTGGGCCATGGTCTCGGCACCGTGTCCCCACACATAGATGCAGAGGAACAGGAACAGCCAGACGACGTCGACGAAGTGCCAGTACCAGGCGGCGAATTCGAAGCCCAGATGCTGCTTCGGCGTGAAATGGCCGGCATAGGCGCGGAACAGGCATACGAGCAGGAAGATGGTGCCGACCAGCACGTGGAAGCCGTGGAAGCCGGTCGCCATGAAGAAGGTCGCGCCATAGACGTTGCCGCCGAACGAGAACGCCGCGTGGCTGTACTCATAGGCCTGCACGCAGGTGAAGAGCGCACCCAGCACGACGGTCAGGATCAGGCCGTATTTGAGGCCCTGGCGATCGTTCTCGAGCAGCGCATGGTGGGCCCAGGTCGCCGTGGTGCCCGAGGTGAGCAGGATCAGCGTGTTCAGGAGCGGCAGATGCCAGGGGTCGAAGGTCTCGATGCCGTGGGGCGGCCAGGTGCCCGGCACGGCGCAGGCGCCGGCCTGGGTGCCGAGGCCGCAGCCGAACACCGCATCGCGGGTGGCGTGAACGGCGTCGGCCGGAAACAGCGCGGCGTTGAAATAGGCCCAGAACCAGGCCACGAAGAACATCACCTCGGAGGCGATGAACAGGATCATGCCGTAACGGTGATGCAGCTGCACCACGCGGGTGTGGTCGCCCTTGTACTGGGCTTCCTTGATCACGTCGCCCCACCAGCTCGCCATCGTGTAGAGCACGCCGACGGTGCCGACACCGAACACGATCGGCGCGGCCGAGAACATGTGATGCATCCAGGCGATCGCGCCGACCGCCATGATGAAGGCCGAGAGCGAACCGACGGCCGGCCAGGGAGAGGGATCGACCAGGTGATAGTCGTGATGCTTGCCTTGCGCGGTAGCCATTTGCGGTCTCTCTCCTCAATCCCGTGCCTATCAGGCACTTATCCCCTTTTTCCAACCCCCCGAGCGTGAGCCCGGCGATCAGAGATTTCCCTTGCGTTTGTCGTCTTCGCCCGATGCCAGCGGCTTCACCACGGGATCCTTCACCGGATAGAACGTGTAGGACAGCGTGATCGTGTTCAGCCCGTCGTTCTCGTGGTCGTCGGCAATCGACGGATCGACATAGAACACGACCGGCATCTCGCGCTTCTCGCCGGGCGCCATGGTCTGCTCGGTGAAGCAGAAGCAGTTGATCTTCTGGAAGTAGGAGCCGACCGTCAGCGGCGCGACGTTGTAGGCGGCCTGACCTGCGGTGGTACGCGCGGCCTGGTTGGTCACGGTGTAGAAGACGGTCACGACCTGGCCGATATTGACCTCGATCTCGCTCTGCTCCGGCTCGAATTTCCAGGGCAGGCCGGGCGCGACGTTGGAATCGAAGCGCACCGCGATCTTGCGCGCGATCGGGCCGGTGGCCGGCGCGGAGATCGCGACCTGGGTGGTGCCATTGAAGCCGGTGGCGCGGCAGAACCAGTTGTAGAACGGCACCGCCGCGTAGGAGGCGCCGACCATCAGCGCGACCACGCCGCCGCAGATCGAGGCGACCAGCGCGTCGCGGCCGAGGCCGCTGGAACGGCGCTTGGTGGCTGCCCGGCTCTGATCCTGCGATATGGTCGGCTCGTGATCCATCTTACCTACATCGGTCGCACGAGAACTGCCGGTCCCTTGACCATGGTGACGGCGAAGAACAGCACCACGAGCACGCCGAGCGCCAAGGCAATGGCGATGGAGCGCTGACGACGGCTCTTCTTCTGCGCCTCGGTGAGGACGATTCCGTCTGTCTCAGGTTTGTCGGCCATGTCAGCGATCATGCGCCCCCAACCATCGGAGCAAGCGCCCGGTACACGACCTCGGCCAGCAGGGTCGCGAACAGCGCGAACAGATACAGGATCGAGAAGGCGAACAGCTTCCGGGTCGCACGCAGCGACGCAGCTCGCGTCCGGCGCATATAGACGTTGATCGCGAGCACCAGCATGCCGGCGCCGAGGATCAGCGAGACGATGCCGTAGACGGCGTCGAAATAGCCGAGCGCCCAGGGCGCGGCGGCGACCGCGATCAGGACGACGGTGTAGAGCAGGATCTGAAGCCGCGTCGCGTCGGGACCGGCGACATTGGGCAGCATCGGAATGCCGGCACGGGCGTAATCGTCGGAGCGGAACAGCGCCAGCGCCCAGAAGTGCGGCGGCGTCCAGAAGAAGATGATGGCGAACAGCAGCAGCGGCTCGACGTCGACCGTACCTGTGACCGCGGCCCAGGCCACCACCGGCGGCAGCGCGCCGGCGGCGCCGCCGATCACGATGTTCTGCGCGGTCCAGCGCTTCAGCCACATCGTGTAGATCACGACGTAGAAGAAGATGGTGAAGGCGAGCAGCGCGCCCGCGATCCAGTTGACGAGGATGCCGAGCGTCATCACCGAGAAGAAGGCGAGCGTCATGCCGAACGCCATGGCTTCAGGGCGGGTGATGCGGCCGCGCGGGATCGGCCGGTTTGCGGTGCGCGACATCTTGGCGTCGATATCGCCTTCGAGCGCCATGTTGAGCGCGCCGGAGGCACCGGCGCCGACCGCGATGCAGAGCAGCGAGGTGATCGCGAGAACCCAGTGGAAGTGCCCGGGGGCCATCGCCATCCCGACCAGCGCGGTGAAGATCACCAGCGACATCACGCGCGGCTTGAGCAGCGCGATGTAATCGCCAACCTCAGCTTCGGAGATGTGGGGATTGATGTCGATGGCGTTGTGGTCGAGGACGGACACTTAAGTTTACTCGCTTCGTTATAGAGCCGCGGCGCCCATGACGGGCGCCGCGGGAGATCGATCACTGCACGCGGGGCAGCACTTCGAACTGGTGGAAGGGCGGCGGCGAGGGCAGCGTCCACTCGAGCGTGGTCGCGCCCGCACCCCACGGATTGTCGCCTGCCGGCACCTTCTTCATGAAGGCGTCGAGCACGCAATAGAGGAAGATCAGGACGCCGAAGCCGGAGATGTAGGAGCCGACCGACGACACCAGGTTCCAGCCCGCGAACGCGTCGGGATAGTCGACGTAGCGGCGCGGCATGCCCGACAGGCCGAGGAAGTGCTGCGGGAAGAACACCAGGTTGACGCCGATGAAGGTGACCCAGAAGTGCGCCTTCGCCAGCGTCTCATTGTACATGTAGCCCGACATCTTCGGGAACCAGTAGTACCAGCCGGCAAAGATCCCGAACACCGCGCCGAGCGAGAGCACGTAGTGGAAGTGCGCGACGACGTAGTAGGTCTCCTGCAGCACGCGGTCGACGCCCGCGTTCGCCAGCACGACGCCGGTGACGCCGCCGACCGTGAACAGGAAGATGAAGCCCACCGCCCAGATCATGGGAGCGCGGAATTCGATCGAGCCGCCCCACATCGTGGCGATCCACGAGAAGATCTTCACGCCGGTCGGAACGGCGATGACCATCGTGGCGGCGACGAAATAGGCCTGCGTCGCAGAGGACATGCCGACCGTGTACATGTGGTGCGCCCACACCACGAAGCCGATGCCGCCGATCGCGACCATGGCGTAGGCCATACCGAGATAGCCGAACACGGGCTTGCGCGAGAAGGTGGAGACGATCTGGCTGATCATGCCGAATGCGGGCAGGATCAGGATGTACACTTCGGGGTGGCCGAAGAACCAGAACAGGTGCTGGAACAGCACGGGGTCGCCGCCGCCGTCGGGCGCGAAGAACGTCGTGTGGAAATTGCGGTCGGTGAGCAGCATGGTGATCGCACCGGCGAGCACCGGCAGCGACAGCAGCAGCAGGAACACCGTCACCAGGATCGACCACACGAACAGCGGCATCTTGTGCAGGGTCATGCCCGGCGCGCGCATGTTGAAGATGGTGGTGATGAAATTGATGGCGCCGAGGATCGACGAGGCGCCCGCCAGATGCAGCGACAGGATCGCGAAGTCGACGGCCGGGCCCGGATGTCCCGAGCTCGACAGCGGCACATACATGGTCCAGCCGGCGCCGACGCCGTTGGCACCCGGCTCGCCCTCGACGAAGGTCGACATCAGCAGCAGGCCGAAGGAAGCCGGCAGCAGCCAGAACGAGATGTTGTTCATGCGCGGGAACGCCATGTCGGGCGCACCGATCATCAGCGGCACGAACCAGTTGCCGAAGCCGCCGATCATCGCGGGCATGACCATGAAGAAGATCATGATCAGGCCGTGCGAGGTCACGAAGACGTTGTAGGTGTGCGTCTCGTGGAAAATCTGCACGCCCGGATACATCAGCTCGGCCCGGATCGCGATCGACATCGCGGCACCGATCACGCCGGCGATGACCGCGAAGATCAGGTACATCGTGCCGATGTCCTTGTGGTTGGTCGAATAGACGTAGCGCCGCCACCCGGTCGGATGGGCGTGCTCGTGGTCATGTCCGTGGTCTTGCGCGTGATCGCCGTGTGCCGCTGCGCTCGTTGCCATTTTCAAATCCTGCCTTGCGTCCCGTTTGGACCTTGTGCGGTCCCGCCCTTCATGTCGCTTTCAGTCCCCTCGAGCCTTCGCCCGGCGCTTACTGCGTCGGGCCGGCCGCGGAGGCGTAGGTGCTGGTGCCGCCGCTCGCAAATTTCTTCTTTGCCGTCTCGACCCAGGAGGCGAACTCCTGGTCATTCACGACGCGAATCGCGATCGGCATGAAGGCGTGGTCCTTGCCGCAGAGCTCCGAGCACTGGCCGTAGAACATGCCGGTCTTGGTCGCCTTGAACCAGGTTTCGTTCAGCCGGCCCGGAATGGCGTCGATCTTGACGCCGAAAGCCGGCAGCGCGAAGGCGTGGATGACGTCGGCGCCGGTGACCTGGACCCGAATCACCTTGTTGACGGGCACCACCATCTCGTTGTCGACGCCGAGCAGCCGGGGCTGCTTGTCCTGGGCCATCAGCGAGTCGAACTCGAACTTGCCGTTGTCGGGGTAAGCGTAGGACCAGTACCACTGCTTGCCGGTCGCCTTGATGGTGATATCCGCCTTCGGCACGTCGAGTTCCAGGAACAGCAGGCGGAACGACGGCACTGAGATGCCGACCAGGATCAGCACCGGAACCAGTGTCCAGGCCACCTCGATCAGCGTGTTGTGCGTGGTCCGCGACGGCACCGGATTGGCCTTCGCGTTGAACTTGATGACCACGATCACCAGCAACGCCAGCACGAACAGCGTAATCAGCGTGATCAGCACGAACAGGAAGTTGTGGAACCAGACGATGTTATCCATCACCGGGGAGGCGGATTGCTGAAGCGTCCACTCCCACGGCGCCGGTTGCCCGAGCTCGGCGGCGAATGCCGCACCGCCCGTCGCCAGCGTCAGACCCGCCACGGCCAATCCCAGCAAGTCTCGGCCGACCCGGCCCATCGACATCCTCATGCCGTCGCGCTCCCCTTACGAAATCACCCCAAGTGCGTTCCCCTATTTTTGGGAAACGCTTATTCGATCCGCCCGTCTGACAAGCCGCCGCGCAAGAATACCTCTAAGAGGGATTGGGGCCAGATCGTGAGAACGCCGAAATCAAGCCTCTCAAACCATAATTCTTGATCTATCGCAATGCAGTCTTGAGGCCGGTCTGTCAGCGATCACCCGCAAGATATTTCCTAGTAACATCAGCCAAAAATACCGTTTCCCGGGATGCTGCGGCTTGACAGCGGAATTGCCCGCGGTACGCACTGGCGGGCAGCCGCGCAGGAACCTGATTCGTGCGGGCGATGGCGACGCGAGGCGGCGCGGAATTTGCTTGGGAATCGCCTTCAAGACGCCGTCATTCCCGTATCAGTCCGCCAGATTAGTCCGCCAGGTGCGAGCGACCCAGGCGAGCAGAGGGACCGACCCGATGGGGCTTTCGAGATGGATGGCAAGGCAGGCGACAAGGCGGGCTGACGGCCTCCCGGCGCTGGTGGCCTTGCTGCTGGCTGCTTCCGTCCTCCTGGCGCTCCCTGGCCTTGCCCATGCGCAGGGCGCGGTGCGCTCCGTCCATGGCGACTGGCAGATCCGATGCGACACCCCGCCGGGCGCCCAGACCGAGCAATGCGCCCTGATCCAGAGCGTGGTCGCCGAAGACCGCTCCAATGCCGGCCTGACCGTGATCGTGCTGAAGACCGCCGACCAAAAGAGCCGCCTGATGCGCGTGGTCGCCCCGCTCGGCGTCCTCTTGCCCTCCGGCCTCGGGCTGAAGCTCGACAACCAGGACGTCGGCCGCGCCGGCTTCGTCCGCTGCCTGCCCAATGGCTGCGTCGCCGAGGTCGTCATGGACGACAAGCTGCTCGGCCAGCTCCGCACCGCCAAGACCGCCACCTTCATCATCTTCGAGACCCCGGAAGAGGGCATCGGCTTCCCGCTCAGCCTGAACGGGCTCGGCGAGGGCTATGACAAGCTGCCGTAGGGCGGTATCCGGTCGCAGGTTCTCAATCCCGTCATCCTTCGAGGGCCAAAGAAGCGGCCGCCTCCAGCGACAACGGCTTCGCCGTTGCGCGGGGGTGACGGATTGACACTTGCGGCCACGTGTTCGACGGCGTCCGACCCGCACCTATCGTTTCCGTAATGTGACGGCCCAGCCCTCGCGGAACCGTTCCGAAACCATTATCTTGCCTCACATCCCCCGATAATGGACGGACGCATGACCAACCCTGCCACGACCTCCCTGCTCGACCGTGCCAATCTCGATCGCGACCAGGTTCGCAACGAGCTCGCGCGCGGGCTTTCCGGCGCCGATGACGGTGAGCTGTTCCTAGAATACAGCCAGACCGAAGCGCTGATGTTCGACAATGGGCGGCTGAAGCAGGCGACCTACGACACCTCGCAAGGCTTCGGCCTGCGCGCCGTCAAGGATGACGCGGTCGGCTACGCCCATTCCTCCGACGTGTCGCTGCCGGCGCTGATTCGCGCCGCCGACGCGGTTGCCGCCGTGCGCGGCGGCTACTCCGGCAGCTTTGCCGCCCCGCCAGCGCATACCAATGTCCGGCTCTATGGCGACGACAATCCGCTCGACGCCCCCGGCTTCGAGACAAAAGTAAAACTGCTCGCCGAGATCGACGCTTACCTGCGCGACAAGGATCCACGGGTGCGGCAGGTCAGCGTCAGCCTCGGCGCGACCTGGCAGGTCGTCGAGATCCTGCGGCCCGATGGCGAGAGCTATCGCGACATCCGCCCGCTCGTGCGCGTCAACATTTCCGTCGTGGCCGGCCAGGGCGACCGCCAGGAGAGCGGCAGCAAGGGCTATGGCGGCCGCGCCGGCTATGCCGAATTCATCGAGAGCAAGAACTGGCGCGACGCCGCCGACGGTGCGCTGCGCGAGGCCCTCGTCAATCTGGAATCGATTCCCGCCCCCGCCGGCGAAATGGACGTCGTGCTTGGTGCCGGCTGGCCCGGCGTGATGTTGCATGAAGCGGTCGGCCACGGCCTCGAGGGCGACTTCAACCGCAAGAAGACCTCGGCGTTCGCCGGCCTGATGGGCCAGCAGGTCGCGGCCAAGGGCGTCACGGTCGTCGACGACGGCACCATGGCCTCGCGCCGCGGCTCGCTGTCGATCGACGACGAGGGCACACCGACCAACCGCACCGTGCTGATCGAGGACGGCATCCTGGTCGGCTACATGCAGGACCGCCAGAACGCGCGGCTGATGAACATGAAGCCGACCGGCAACGGCCGCCGCCAGGGCTATGCCCACGTGCCGATGCCGCGCATGACCAACACCTACATGCTCGCCGGCGACCGCGATCCGGCCGAGATTCTCGCCTCGGTGAAGAACGGCGTCTTCGCCGCGAATTTCGGCGGCGGTCAGGTCGACATCACCTCGGGCAAATACGTGTTCCAGTGCACCGAGGCCTACAAGATCGAGAACGGCAAGATCGGCGCGCCGCTGAAGGGCGCCATGTTAATCGGCAACGGGCCGACCGACCTGCATCGCATCCGCATGATCGGCAACGATCTCGCGCTCGATACCGGCATCGGCACCTGCGGCAAGAACGGCCAGGGCGTACCGGTCGGCGTCGGCCAGCCGTCGCTTCTGATGGAACGCATTACGGTGGGTGGAACGGGCGCATGAGCGTTGAGAAAGTCACTGTCCCCGCCAAACGGAAGAGCAGCGGCTGGGGCGGCCAGCTGGTGCAGCTCGCCGGCATCGTCGCCGCCGTGTTCATCGCCAAGGGCGCGCTCGCCGAGCCGTTCTACGTGCCGTCGGGCTCGATGGAGCCGACGCTGCTGATTGGCGATGCGCTGCTCGCCTCGAAATTCCCCTACGGCTACGGCACCTCCTCGCTGCCGATCCAGATCAACCTGCCCGAGAGCGGCCGCGTGTTCGCGGAGACCCCGAAGCAGGGCGACGTCGTGGTGTTCCGCTGGCCCGGCGATCGCTCGCAGGCCTGGGTCAAGCGCGTCGTCGGTCTGCCCGGCGACCGCATCCAGATGCGGCAGGGCCAGCTCTTCATCAACGACCGTCCCGCCGAGTTGAAGCCGGATGGCGTCGGAGCTGCCGAGGACGACAATGGCGGCAGCGAGCCCGCCTACCGTTACGTCGAGACGCTGCCGAACGGCGTCTCCCATCTGATCTTCAAGATGCGCGACAACGGCCCGCTCGACAACACGCCCGAGGTGAAAGTGCCGGCCGGCCATCTGTTCGTGCTCGGCGACAACCGCGACAATTCTTCTGACAGCCGCGTGCCGCTGCGCTCCGGCGGTGTCGGCCTGCTGCCGATCGACAATCTGGTCGGCCGCGCCGATGCCGTGCTCGGCTCCTGGGATCTCGGCATGCGCGGCCAGCCGGTGTGGACCTGGCTCTCCGGCTTCAGGCTCGCGCGGTTCTTCACCGCCGTGCATTGAGCTGATCGCAGGGTGGGCAAAGACGAGTTTCTTACCCTCGCCCTGCAAAATCCCGTCAACGCCGCAATCGTCGATGAACTCCATCGCCTCGCGCTGCCCGATGCGTGGCTGGTCGCAGGCTGCCTGGTGCAGACGGTGTGGAACGTGCTCACGGGCCGCCCGGTCGATCACGGCATCGCCGATTACGACGTGTTCTATTTCGACCCTGATACCTCGTGGGAGGCGGAGGATACGGTGATCCGCACGCTGCACGCGCGGCTCGGGCATCTCGGCGTCAAGATCGAGATCCGCAATCAGGCGCGCGTGCACCTGTGGTACCCTGGCAAGCATGGCCTGCCCTATCCGCCGCTGAGCTGCTCGGCTGACGGCATCGACCGCTTCCTGACGCAGAACACGCAAATCGGAGTGAGACGCGCGGGCGATGGCTACGACGTCTACGTGCCGCACGGGTTTGACGATGTCGCAGGACTGATCGCGCGGCCAAATCCAGGCCCGAATTTTTCAGCGACGAGCTACGCGGTGAAAGCCGCGCGATGGAAGGCACTGTGGCCGGAGTTGACCGTGATTGCGGCGGAGTGAGATGCCCGCTTCATCCTCCTTGTCATTGCGAGCGAAGCGAAGCAATCCAGAATCCCTCCGCAACAAGTCTGGATTGCTTCGCTACGCTCGCAATGACGACGGTGGGAGCGACGCGCTATCGCACCACGCCCGACGTGAATCCGGCCTTCCTTCGCGGCGGCTTGATTTCCTTTTTCAGGAAGCAGCGCGCTTCGCGCCCGGTGTAGCCGGGGCGGGCGTAAGTGAAGGCACGGCATTTATTGTCGGCGGTGCAGGCGGCCTTGCAGGCCTCTTCGCCTTCGCCTTCCTTGAGCTCGAAATTGCGCAGATCGCCACCGGGACGGTCGATCGACGTTTCCACGCCTTCGACGCGCGGCTCGATCACGCCGGCGCCGCGCACGCCGGAGATACAACAACTTCCCGGCACGCGCGGCGGCACGGTGTTCTTGAGCCAGCACACCGCCGAACCGCCTTCGACGTCGGGATAGCTGAAGCTCCAGGAGCGGCAGCGGCGATCACGCTCGCAGAGCAGCGCGCAATCCTCGGGATCACCTGACGTGACGGGCGAGCTGAAATAGTCGCCGCCGGGCCGGTCGAACGCCGTCTGGGCGCGCGCGGGCATGCTCGCGAACACGAGCGAGAGCAGCGTGGCGCAGGCCACGACGCTTGTCCTGACGGCCCCGGACAGGCGGCCCTTCCCCATCGGAAACAGCTTTCGAGTTATTGACGACGTTCAGGTTTTTCAGCCGGACATTTGATCGCCGCAAACCTGTATGGGCGATGAACGGCTCAAATCCTGGTCGTTGGCCTAAAGCATGATCCGGACCCGAAGGGCCGCGTCAGCGCAAAGTGTGACGCGGTTTTCCGAGAAGATCATGCTCAAACAAGCCTAGAACGCGTATTCCGCGTAGGCCGGTTCCACCGAGCCCTTCCAGGGACCGTTGAACTTGTCCAGCATCTCCTCGGCCGGCGTCCGCCCGGAATCGATGATGCGATCGAGCGGCTCCAGATGCCGGGTCTCGTCGCGGCCGAGCTGGTCGATCCGGCCGCGCCGGCGCAGGCCGGCATGTGCCAGAACGAGGCATTCCTTGGCGATCTCGAACAGATAGCGGTCCTTGATCCGCGACTTGAAGCCGAAGCGCGGCACGTCGTCGCGGAGAGCCTGGCGCTCATGCGCGCTCCAGTGCTTAACGATCTCCCAGGCGGCATCGAGCGAGACGTCGTCATAGAGCAGCCCGACCCAGAACGCCGACAGCGCCGGCAGACGGCCCCACGGGCCACCATCGGAGCCGCGCATCTCCAGATAACGCTTCAGCCGCACTTCCGGGAAGATCGTCGAGAGATGGTTGGCCCAATCCGACAGAGTCGGACGCTCACCGGGAAGGTTGTTGTTGCGGCCGTCGAAGAACGCGCGGAACGAGGAGCCCGACACGTCGATGTAATCCTCGTCGCGCTTGACGAAATACATGGGCACGTCGAGCGCGTAGTCGACATAACGCTCAAAGCCCATGCCGTCCTCGAACGCCCACGGCATCATGCCTGCGCGGGCGTTGTCGGTGTCGCGCCAGATCTCGGAGCGGAACGACAGGAAGCCGTTCGGCTTGCCTTCGGTGAACGGCGAATTGGCGAACAGGGCGGTCGCGACCGGCTGCAGCGCCAGCGAGACGCGCAGCTTCTTGACCATGTCGGCTTCGGAGGAGAAGTCGAGATTGGTCTGCACCGTGCAGGTCCGGTACATCATGTCGAGGCCGTACTGGCCGACCTTCGGCATGTAGTTGGTCATGATCTTGTAGCGGCCCTTGGGCATCACCGGGATGTCGGCGCGCGACCAGGACGGCGTCATGCCGAGACCAAGGAAGCCGATGCCGAGCGGCGTTGCGATCTCGCGCACCTGTGCCAGATGCGCCATCAGCTCACTCTGGGTCTGGTGCACGTTCTCGACCGGCGCGCCGGAGAGCTCGAACTGTCCGCCGGGCTCGAGCGAGATGGCACCGCCGCCGGTGACGTCGTAGAGGCCGATGATGTTGCCCTTCTCCATGATCGGCTCCCAGCCGAGCAGGAGCTTCATGCCTTCGAGCAGCGCACCGATGCCGCGCGCGCCTTCGTAAGGCACAGGGCGATGGCCTTCGAGCGTGAACGGCGTCTTCTCGTGCTCGGTGCCCATCCGCCATTCGGACGGCGGCTTGCAGCCGGCCTCGAACCACGCGACGAGCTCGTCGCGCGATTGCAGCGGCGTCATATCGATCTGGTCTCGCGCCATATCAAACTCTAATCAAAAGGCGCTTCGACCGAACGCGCGCGGGTGACAGGGATGGTCCGCGAACCCACCGGGTGCACGGACGAGCTGGTTTGCCGCGCAATCATCGCGACGGCGTGGCTTCGTTGACGTTGACGGGCGGCAGCTTCATCTCGCCGCACGAGCAGCCCAGGCGGTCGAGCAGACCGCTGAGCTTGACGGCATCCGCATCGGACAGTTTCGAACCGACATATTTCTCGATCGCAGCCGAATAGGCGCCCCACATCCGCTTCTGCAGCTCGCGGCCGGCCTCCGTGATCTCCACGAACTGGCCGCGCTTGTCGATCTTGCATTCGCGCCGCGAGGCGAGGCCCTCGTCGACCAGGCGGTCGATCAGCCGCGAGGTGGAGTATTGCGGGATCAGCATCTGCCGTTCGAGTTCCACCGGCCGCAGCTCGCCCGAGGGCGCCCGCGACAATTCGAGCAGCGCGTCGTACCATGCCAGCGGCGGAAAGCCCGCCTTCTTCAGCTCCTGCTCGACGCAGTCGAGCACGCGGCTCTGGACCCGCATCAGGCGGATCCAGGCGGAGGTCGCCTCGGTCGAAGGTTTGCGTTTCATGGTCCCGCTCAAACTCGTCGCCCGTCTCTTACCTCATTCGATGCAGGTGCATCAATCTTGCTATTTCATGCAAGCGCATGTAGTCGTTCTTTCGCACTAACCAAGCGTCAAGAGGATGAAATTCCATGAAACTCTATTACACGCCCGGCGCCTGCTCGCTGTCCCCCCACATCGCGCTCCTGGAAGCCGGCCTGCCCTACGAGCTGGTCAAGGTCGATATCCGGGCCAAGAAGCTCGAAAATGGTGAGGATTATCTGAAGCTGAACCCCAAGGGCCAGGTCCCTGCGCTGGGCCTCGACAGCGGTGAGATCGTGACCGAAGGCCCGGTCATTGTCCAGATGATCGCCGATCAGGCCTCGGCCAAGGCGCTGGCGCCGGCCCGCGACAGTTCCGAACGCTACAAGCTGCTCGAGTGGCTGAACTTCCTGACCTCGGAGGTGCACAAGAGCTTTGGCCCGCTGTTCGCGCCGGCGCTGAACGACGAAGCCAAGGCCTTCTTCAGGGATCGCGTCATGGGCAAGCTGAAGTACATCGACAGCCAGCTCGCCGACCGCGACTACCTCATGGGCAAGCAGTTCACGGTGGCCGACGGCTATCTCTTCACGATGCTCACCTGGGGCGATCGCATGAAGTTCGACCTGTCGGCGATGCCTCATCTCGCCGCCTACAAGGCCCGCGTCGCGGCCCGGCCGCAGGTGCAGGAAGCGCTGAAGAAGGAAGGACTGATCCAGGCCGCCTGAGAAGCGACAGCGAACAATCGCACAGAACAATCGCAAAAGGGCCGGGTCGACGATCCGGCCCGTTTTTGCTGCCGCAGAACGACTCGGCGCGGAACTGCGTCCGCCGGATCATCGTACCGGACATTAGACTTATGAACTACTGTTCGCCAAACGTAAGTAGTGCTGTCTTGTCACTGCTCGCAAAGCGAGCGAGCTTGGCGGAATTGATCGAAGAATATTTGGGCTCTCATCGGAGTTGAACTTGGCGATTGCCTTCGTCCTGACCGTTGTAAGCGCGTTGGTGGGAATAGCGACAGGTTACGTTTTCAGGATCTGGGCGCTGGTCGTGATTTCGCCATTGATCGCGATTTTCGCCGCGATAATTCTTCGTGCTTATGACTTCGGAATGATGGCGGGCGTCACCGTCATTGCGATCTGTCTCGCCGTCTGTCAGCTCGCCTACTTCGCGGCAGCCTATGTGCTGCACGCGCGCGGCGTTTCATCCCATGACGAAGTCGACGGCGAGCCAGGCGAGATAGGCGAGCAGAAAATCCCCCGCCAGCACAAGTAACGCCAAAGCGGTCCAAAGCACCGGCCCCTTGCGGCGCAGGCGTGCCGGCTGCTGTTGGGACGAGAGGCCAGTCGCGGACGCGACAGCATGATTCGCGGCGAGATCGCGACCGAGCGCGGTCTTCCGCAGCACCAAAGAGTTCATTCAAGGACACTTTCTTATTTCGTCTTCAACTTGCCGATGGATCGGCAAGTGTCCCAGTTGGATTGCGCCAATTGGATTCGTGACCCTGACCCGAAGACAACGCTAGTATCAGGACCGAGCAAAAGAACGGCGCCGCTTTGACGCGCCTATGACAATTGCGCGACACAGCAACACCGGGATTCTCGCACGGTTCCTACTCGGATTCTGCGGTTGGTTCCACAACCGGGAAAAGATCCTGACGTAACCGTGATGAGACCGTGTGGAAAACAAGAAAGGCCGGATCGATGATCCGGCCTTTCTTCGTTTCAATATCTCCGGATTGCGCCCGGGCTACGAGCGCGACTCAGGCCGCCGCCTTCTTCGGCGCGAAGCGGCCGTAGAAGGTTTCTCCCTTCGCGGCCATCTCCTCGAGCAGCTTCGGCGGGGTGAAGCGCGAGCCGTACTTCGCCTCGAGCTTGTGGCAGAGCTCGACGAACTTCTTCGTGCCCATGAAGTCGATATAGGACAGCGTGCCGCCGGTGAACGGCGCGAAGCCGAAGCCGAGGATCGAACCGACATCCGCTTCGCGCGGATCGGTGATGACGTGATCCTCGACCGTGCGCGCGGCTTCCACCGCCTGCACCACCAGGAAGCGCTGCTTCAGCTCTTCGATGTCGAGCGTGTCAGGATCGAGCTGCTTCGGCTGCAGCGCCGACAGCCCAGGCCACAGGCTCTTCTGGCCCTTGCCCTTTTCAGGGTAGTCGTAGAAGCCCTTGCTGTTCTTGCGGCCGAGCCGGCCCTGCTTCTCGACCATCTCCACCATCAGCTTCTTCTGGTCGGGATTGATGGCGTTGGGGCCGAGATCGGCTTCCGTCGCCTTCATGATCTTGAGACCGAGATCGAGCGCGACTTCGTCGGAGAGCGAGAGCGGGCCGACCGGCATGCCGGCCATCTTGGCGCAGTTCTCGATCATCGCCGGCGGCACGCCTTCGAGGAACATCTCGTTGCCCTCGGCGACGTAGCGGCCGACGCAGCGATTGGCAAAGAAGCCGCGGCTGTCGTTGACGACGATCGGCGTCTTGCCGATCTGCCGGACGTAGTCGAGCGCGGTCGCGAGCGCGACGTCGCCGGTGTTCTTGCCCTTGATGATCTCGACCAGCATCATCTTCTCGACCGGCGAGAAGAAGTGGATGCCGACGAACTTGCCCTGGTCCTTGAAGCTCTCCGCCAGCGAGGTGATCGGCAGCGTCGAGGTGTTCGACGCGAAAATCACGCCCGGCTTCATATGCTCCTGCGCCTTGGCGAAGGTATCAGCCTTGACCTTGCGGTCCTCGAACACGGCCTCGATGACGAGATCGACGTCCTTCAGCGCGGCGTAGTCCGCGGTCGGCGTGATGCGCGCGAGCAGCGCTTCGGCATCGGTGGGCTTGGCGCGGCCCTTCTTGATCTGCTCCTCGATCACCTTCTGCGCATGCGCCTTGCCCTTGTCGGCGCTCTCCTGGTCGCGGTCGATCAGGACGACGTCGAGGCCGGCGCGGGCCGAGACGTAGCCGACGCTCGCGCCCATGAAGCCGGCGCCGATCACGGCGATCTTCTTCACCTTGGTTGCGGGCACGTCCTTCGGACGACGTGCGCCCTTGTTGAGCTCCTGCATCGACAGGAACAGGCTGCGGATCATCGCCGCCGCTTCCTTCGAGCGCAGCACCGAGGTGAAGTAGCGCGACTCGACACGAAGCGCCGCGTCGATCGGCAACTGCAGGCCTTCATAGACGCAGCTCATGATCGCGCGTGCGGCCGGGTAGTTGTCGTAGGTCTCGCGGCGATAGATCGCGTTGCCGGCCGGGAACATCATCATGCCGGCCTTGGAGAACACCGGGCCGCCGGGCAGCTTGAAGCCCTTCTCGTCCCAGGGCGCAACCGCCTTGCCGCCGCCCTTGATCCAGTCCTTCGCGGCCTTGACGAGATCGGCGGCCGGAACGATGGCGTGGATCAGGTTCAGAGCCTTCGCCTTCTCGATCGTGACAGGATCGCCCTTGAGCAGGATCGTCATCGCATCCTGCGGTGGAACCAGACGCGGCACGCGCTGCGTGCCGCCGGCGCCCGGGAACAGGCCGACCTTGACCTCGGGCAGGCCGAGGCGGGTCTTGGGATTCTCCGCGGCGACGCGATAGTGGCAGCACAGCGTGATCTCGAAGCCACCGCCGAGCGCGAGGCCGTTGATCGCGGCCGCCCACGGCTTGCCTGATGTTTCGATCGAGCGCAGCACCAGCGAGAAGCGGCGGCTCTGGTCGAACAGCATCTGGTTCGCGGCGGTCTCGCCCTGGTCCTTGAACACCTTCGCGTAGGCCTGGTTCATGCCCTCGAGCATCGACAGGTCGGCGCCGGCGCAGAACGCTTCCTTGGCCGACGTGATGACCACGCCCTTCACCGCGGCATCCGCCGTGGTCGCCTTGACGATCGCGTCGAGCTCGCTGGTCGAGGTCTCGTCGAGCACGTTCATCGAACGGCCCGGGATGTCCCAGGTGACGAGCGCGATGCCGTCGGAATCGGTCTCAACCTTGAAATTCTTGTAAGTCATGTTGGTTGCTCCCCTACCCTTACACGCGCTCGATGATGGTCGCGGTGCCCATGCCGCCGCCGATGCACAGCGTCACCAGGGCGGTCGACTTGTTGGTGCGCTCGAGTTCGTCGAGCACGGTGCCGAGGATCATCGCACCGGTCGCGCCGAGCGGATGGCCGAGCGCGATCGCGCCGCCATTGACGTTGATCCTGGCGTTGTCGATGTCGAAGGCCTGGATGTAGCGCAACACGACGGAGGCGAAGGCCTCGTTGAGCTCGAACAGATCGATGTCCGACTTCTTCATGCCCGAACGCGCGAACAGCTTTTCAGTGACGTCGACCGGACCGGTCAGCATCATCGCCGGCTCCGAGCCGACATTGGCGAACGCGCGGATCTTGGCACGCGGCTTCAGGCCGTACTTCGCACCCGCCTCCTTGCTGCCGAGCAGCACGGCGCCGGCGCCGTCGACGATGCCCGACGAGTTGCCGGCGTGGTGCACGTAATTGACGCGCTCGATCTCCGGATGCGACTGCAGCGCGACGCCGTCGAAACCGCCCATCTGCGCCATCATCGTGAACGACGGCTGCAGCTGCGCCAGCGACTGCATCGTCGTCGAGGGACGCATATGCTCGTCCTTGGCGAGGATGGTGAGGCCGTTGATGTCCTTCACCGGAACGATCGATCTGTTGAAGCGGCCTTCATCCCAGGACTTCGCCGCACGCTGCTGGCTCTGCACCGCATAGGCGTCGACGTCGTCACGCGAGAAGCCGTACTTGGTCGCGATCAGGTCGGCCGAGACGCCCTGCGGCATGAAATAGGCCGGCACCGCCATCGAGGGATCCATCGGCCAGGCACCGCCTGAAGCGCCGATGCCGACACGGCTCATCGATTCGGCGCCGCCGCCGATCACCAGCTCATGCTGCCCGCTCATCACC
This sequence comes from Bradyrhizobium sp. 14AA, assembly GCF_054185205.1. Taxonomy (NCBI): domain Bacteria; kingdom Pseudomonadati; phylum Pseudomonadota; class Alphaproteobacteria; order Hyphomicrobiales; family Nitrobacteraceae; genus Bradyrhizobium; species Bradyrhizobium sp. 14AA. The sequence goes on from NZ_JAVAYM010000016.1 coordinate 146,767, forward strand.
TGCGCAGCGGCGAAGTTCACGGCATCGAGGCCCGAGGCGCAGAAACGGCTGATCTGCACGCCAGGGACGGCTTCGCCGAGGCCCGCCTTCAGCGCCGCGAAGCGCGCGATGTCGCTGCCGGCTTCACCGACCGGATCGACCACGCCGAGCACGACGTCGTCGACGGAATCTTCCGGCAGATTGTTGCGATCCTTGAGCGCCTTCAGCGGCACGGTGGCGAGCGCGAGCGCGGTCACTTCGTGCAGTGCGCCGTCAGCCTTGCCGCGGCCGCGCGGGGTGCGAACGTGGTCGTAGATGAATGCCTCAGGCATGACGCCCTCCTGATGTGATGTTCAAACGCGATTGGGAGCAGGCAGCGGAAGCAGGCTCAGAACGCTTCCGCCGGCAATTCCATGATGGTGGCGCAGCCGGCCTGGATGCGCGCGAGATTGGCGGCGGTCTCCGGCAGCATCCGCTCCATGAAGAAGCGGCCGGTGACGAGCTTGGTCGAGAGATAGGGCGTCGCCCCGCTCTCGGCAATCTTGGCATTCGTCACCTTGGCCATCTTCGCCCACATGTAGCCGAGCGCAACGAAGCCGAAGAGATGCAGGTAATCGGTTGCGGCAGCGCCGGCATTGTCCGGCTTGGCCATCGCGTTCTGCATCAGCCATGTCGTGGCCTGCTGGAGATGGCCGAGCGAGGCCGAGAGCGGGGTGATGAACGGCTTCATCGCCTCGTCGCCGCCGTTCTCCTTGGCGAAGGCCATGACCTCGCCGAAGAAGCCCATGATGGCGCGGCCGCCGTCGCGCGGCAGCTTGCGGCCGACGAGGTCGAGCGCCTGGATGCCGTTGGCGCCTTCATAGATCATGGCGATGCGTGCATCGCGCACGAACTGCTCCATGCCCTGCTCGGCGATGTAGCCGTGGCCGCCATACATCTGCTGCGCCTGCACCGCATTGGCGAAGCCGTAATCGGTGAGGAAGCCCTTCAGCACCGGCGTCATCAGGCCCATGTGATCGTCGGCGGCCTGGCGGTCCTTCGGGTCCTCGGAGCGGTGGGCGACGTCGCTCTTCAGTGCGGTCCACATCACGAAGGCGCGCGCGGCCTCGTTGAAGGCGCGGATCGAGAGCAGCGTGCGGCGCACGTCGGGATGCACGATGATCGGGTCGGCCTGCTTGTCCGGCGCCTTGGCGCCGGTGAGCGCGCGGCCCTGGATGCGCTCGCGGGCATAGGCGACGGCGTTCTGATAGGCGACCTCGGACTGCGCGAGGCCCTGCACGGCGACGCCGAGGCGGGCCTCGTTCATCATCACGAACATGCCCTGCATGCCCTTGTTCTCTTCGCCGATCAGCCAGCCGGTGGCGCTGTCGTAGTTCATCACGCAGGTGGAATTGCCGTGGATGCCCATCTTGTGCTCGATCGAGCCGCACACGACACCGTTGCGGGCGCCCACCGAACCATCGGCGTTCACCAGGAATTTCGGTACCACGAACAGCGACACGCCCTTGATGCCCGCCGGTGCGCCCTCGATGCGGGCGAGCACGAGGTGGATGATGTTGGGGGCGAGGTCATGCTCGCCGGCCGAGATGAAGATCTTGGTGCCCGTGATCTTGAAGCTGCCGTCGGGCTGGCGCACCGCCTTGGTGCGGAGCATGCCGAGATCGGTGCCGCAATGCGGCTCGGTCAGGTTCATGGTGCCGGTCCACTCGCCCGCCACCATCTTCGGCACGTAGGTCTGCTTCTGCTCGGGCGAGCCATGAACGATCAGCGCGGCAGTCGCGCCCATGGTGAGGCCGCCATACATCGAGAACGCCATGTTGGCGGAGATCTGGAACTCGTTGACCGCCTGGGAGAGCGTCACCGGCAGGCCCTGGCCGCCGAACTCGGTCGGCGCCGACAGACCGAGCCAGCCGCCCTCTGCGACCTGCTTGAACGCGTCCTTGAAACCCTTCGGCGTGGTGACGCTGCCGTCCTCAGTGCGCTTGCAGCCTTCGAGATCGCCCACACGATTCAGCGGCTGGAGCACCTCTTCGGCGAGCTTGGCAGCTTCGCCAAGAATGGCTTCGCGCACGTCGCTCGAGGCATCGGAGAAGCCGGCCAGATTGTCGTAGCGATCGATCTGGAAGACGTCGTTGAGCAGGAAGTTCACGTCTTCGACGGGGGCTTTATAGATCGGCATGGCGTTCTCCCGGCATGGGCCTTGAAGGGATGATGTTGGGCTTATGATTGGGCGGCGGCAAGCTGCTCCGCCATCAGGCGGTGCAGCATGTTGATCGCCTTGAGCGGACGCACCATCACCTTGAAATGCGTGATGCGCCCCTCGCTGTCGAAGGTGATGATGTCGACGCCGTTGATCTCGATGCCGTCGATCACGTTTTTGAACTCGAGGACTGCGCCGTCGGCGCTCTTCCACTCACCGACATAGGTGAAGCCGGGACCGCCAAGCACCTTCTCGGCGCTGGAGAGATATTGGAAGGTGATGTCGCGGCCGCGCTGGGGCGAATGCACCACGGGGCTTTCGAACACGGCGTCGGGATGCAGCAGGTCCCAGAGCGCTGCGCGGTCATGAGACTTCATGTAGGCGTACCAGGAGTCGAGGCCGGTCATTTCGGTTGCCTCCCTAAAGGCCTTGGCAAAAAGACGCGAAAACAACCCCATGCACAGTAGCGCGAAGGTTGATTCTGCTGGGTTTTCGGATCGGGTCTTTAGGCCCGACCTTGAGCCGCCTCATATGCACATTGACGCATATGCGCCGATGCGCATAAAGTCAAGCCGATTGGTTAAGGTCAAAGAAGGAGGCGGCCATGGCACTGGGCGACGCAATCCTCGCATGCCTGACGGAACGTCCGATGACGGGCTACGAGCTCGCCAAGACGTTCGATTCCTCGATCGGCTTCTTCTGGAAGGCCGACCACCAGCAAATCTACCGCGAACTCTCCAAGCTGCGCGACCGCGGCCACATCCAGGGCCGCGAGGTCGTCCAGTCAGGCAAGCCCAACAAGCTGGTTTATACGCTCACCCCGGAGGGTCGAACAGCGCTGCGGCACTGGGCCGCGCGGCCAAGCACGCCAGCCTCGACCAAGGACGACCTGCTGGTCCGCCTCCACGCGCTCGACAGCATCGACATCGAGCCGCTGCGCACCGACCTGATGGCCCGCCTGGAGCACCACCGCGACCGCCATGCCAATTACGAGCGCATCCTGAAGAAGCGTTTTCCGGACGGCACCGCGGAAGGCCGGCTCGATCTCGGCAATCTGCTGCTGCTCCGCCTCGGCGCCCGGCACGAGCAGATGGTGGCCGACTTCTGCGAGGAGACGCTCGAGGCACTGTCGGCGATGAGCGGCAAGGCCACGGTGGTGCCGCTGGAGGATGGCAAGCGGGAGAAGGGCTGAGGGTCTGAGGCTCTAGGCGCGACGCCGCGTCTTGCTCCGTTGTCATCGTCCGCGAAAGCGGACGATCCAGTACTCCGGGACAGCAGCGATAGAATCGAGACGCCGCGGTGTACTGGATGCCCCGCCTGCGCGGGGCATGACACCGGTTGTTTGGCGACCGGGCCTGCACCACACACACGTCCCCGGTTCCCGCCGCCCAACTTTAAGACACCGGCGACGCGTTCCTTAACCCGTTATTTACCGTAACAGACAAAAGTCGGTTTACGAGGCAGACGACCCGCGCCAAATTCGATTGTCTTTACAACCGGCACGCGTGGGGAGGCTGGAGGTGCCGGGTGGGGCGCCGAAGTCGGAACCGGACAGAGTCATGAATTCGCGCGTATCGTGGAGTGTTGACGGCATCGATCCATCCGTGCGGGAGCGGGCCGAAGCTGCTGCGCGCCGCGCCGGCATGTCACTCAACGATTGGCTGAACTCCACGCTCGGCGAAACTGCCCCGCCAAACTTTCGCGGACCTTACGAACAGCGCCAAGATCAACGTCAGGATCAACGTCAGGATCAACGTGTTGATCAGCGTCCGCAGCAAATGCCGAGCGCGGAAAGCCGCGAAGTCGCCGACATCCACCAGCGGCTCGACGCGATCACCCAGCAGATCGAACGGATTTCGAAGCCCGCGCAGCGCCTCGACGCTGCGCGTCAGGACGTCTCGCGCGAGCAGGGCGTCGCGCGCCAGCTGAACGATGCGATCTCGCGGCTCGATGCGCGGCTGTCGCAGATCTCGCGGCCGCAGCAGGCCCAGCCGCAGCAGCCCCAGGCTCCGCGCCCCGCTCCGGTCGAGACACGTCAGCGCCAGGCCGAGGCGGTCGAGCGCGCCGCCGCGCAGGTCTATCGCAACTCACCTCCCCTGAGTCCGGCTTCGTTCGACGTCGCGGTCGCCGAGATCACCGCGCGGCAGAGCGAGCTCGACGGCTTTGCGCCCAGGCAGATGCCGCCGCGCGCCGCGCCGTCGATCGCGCCCACCGCGCATTACGCGCCCCCGATGGCGCCGCCCGCGCCTGCCTATGCTCCGCCGCCACCGCAGCCGGGGCCGGATTTCTCCTCGCTCGAGCGCCATCTGCTCAAGATCACGAGCCAGATCGAGGCGCTCCAGCGTCCTGACAATACCGAGCAGGCGATCAACACCTTCCGCAGCGAGCTTGCCGAGATCCGCAATGCCATCACCGAGGCGATGCCGCGGCGCGCGATCGAATCGATCGAGAACGAGATTCGCTCGCTGCACCGTCGCATCGACGAGACCCGCTCCAACGGCACCGATGGCCAGGTCCTGTCGGGCATCGAGCACGCGCTGTCCGACATCAAGCAGGTGCTGCGCACGCTGACGCCGGCCGAGCAGCTCACCGGCTACGACGAGGCGATTCGCAACCTCGGCGCCAAGCTCGACCTGATCCTGCGCGCCAATGACGATCCCTCGACGGTGCGTCAGCTCGAAGGCGCGATCTCGGCGCTGCGCGGCATCGTCTCCAACGTCGCGTCCAACGAAGCCCTGGCACGGCTGTCCGAAGACGTGCAGCTGTTGTCGTCCAAGGTCGACCAGATCACCCGCTCGTCCGGCCAAGGCGACGGCTTTGCGGTGCTGGAGCAGCGCATCGCGGCGCTCACGGCCGCCCTGGAAACGCGCGAGCGGCCTCAGCCGTCCGAGAGCACCGAGCATCTCGAATCCGCGATCCGCGCGCTGTCCGACCGTTTCGACCGCATGCAGGTCGGCAACGATTCCGCGTCGACGTTTGCACATCTCGAGCAGCGGGTCTCGTATCTGCTGGAGCGGATCGAGACCGCCGCCGATCCGCGCAACGGCAATTTGAGCCGCGTCGAGGACGGGCTGCACGACATCCTGCGACACCTGGAACGGCAGCAGGCAACCTATTCCGCGCTGGCCGAGAGCCGCAGCTCCGCAGCCCCGGCCGATTCCGGCGTGGTCGATCTCGTCAAGCGCGAGCTCTCCGACATCCGCTTCAGCCAGGCCGAGACCAACCGCAGCACCCAGGACTCGCTCGACGCGGTCCACAGCGCGCTCGGTCATGTCGTCGACCGCCTGTCGATGATCGAGGGCGATCTGCGCGCGGTGCGCACCGCGCCGCCGGTCCCCGGGCCGCAGCCCATGCCGATGCCGATGGCCGCTGCCATGGAGCCGGCGCCGATGCCGCGCGAGCCGCGGCAGCAAGCACAGCAGCCGAAATACGATCCGAAACCCGAGTTGCCGAACCCGGCCGCCGCGCAAGCGGCGCAGCCCGCCTTCGTCGCCGCGCCGCGCGAATTCCATGCCGCCGCGCCCGCAGCGCCGCCGCCGATGCCGGTGGCGCCGCAAGCCGCACCACCCCTGCCGCCGCGCGCCATCAGCGAAATCCTGGAGCCGCACACGGCGCCCGCGCGCGCCGCGCTCGCGCCGGAATTGCCACCGGATCATCCGCTCGAGCCGGGCACACGGCCGGGCGGCCGCGTCGCCACGCCGTCGGAGCGCATTGCCGCGTCCGAGAGCGCGATCAGCGAAATTCCTGCCGCGCCGAAAGAGCCGGTGTCGTCGTCGAGCTTCATCGCGGCCGCGCGCCGCGCAGCGCAAGCTGCCGCCGCGCAACCACCCGAAAAGCCCGCCCGCGGCGTCAAGGCCGCGATCGCAGCCCGCACCAAGGACAAGGGCCAGACCCAAGAAGGTGGCTCGACCATCACCTCGAAGATCCGCTCGCTGCTGGTCGGCGCGAGCGTGGTCGTCATCGTGCTCGGCACCTTCAAGATGGCGATGAACCTGCTCGACGGCGGCAGCGCGCCGCCGGCGCCGCAGGCCATGGAGAATACGTCCAGCCAGCCCACACCGCAGGCCCCGCCGCCGCCGGTCGAGACCAAGCCCGCCACGCCCGAGCAGGTGACGCCGTCGATGACGTCGCCGACGCCAATCGGACGGCAATCGCAGAACAACGCCGCGCCGGCGCCGGTGGCCAATTCGGGCAGCTCGGCTTCGGTCGAAATCCCGCCCGCCCCGGCAACGCCGGCTCCGCCTGCTGCGAGCAGCGACATCACCGGCGCATTGTCGGGCACGAGTCGCGCGAAGCTCGGTCTCATCCAGGTGCCGCCGAGCGAAAAGCTGCCTGACGGCATCGGCGGCCCCGGCTTGCGCAGCGCTGCGATGAAGGGCGATGCCACCGCGGCCTACGAGATCGGCCTGCGCTTTGCCGAAGGCAAGGGCGTGGCGACCAATTACGACGAAGCCGCCAAATGGTACGACCGCGCGGCGCAGGCCGGCGTGGTGCCCGCGACCTTCCGCCTCGGCACGCTCTATGAGAAGGGCCTTGGCGTGAAGAAGGACGCCGACATCGCCCGCCGCTACTACACCCAGGCCGCCGAGCGCGGCAACGCCAAGGCGATGCACAATCTCGCGGTGCTCGATGCCGACGGCGGCGGACGCGGCGCCAACTACAAGAGCGCGGCGCAGTGGTTCCGCAAAGCCGCCGATCGCGGCGTCGCCGACAGCCAGTTCAACCTCGGCATTCTCTATGCCCGCGGCATCGGCGTGGAGCAGAACCTCGCCGAATCCTACAAATGGTTCAGCCTGGCTGCGGCGCAGGGCGATGCGGATGCGTCCGGCAAGCGCGACGACGTCGCCAAGCGCCTCGACCCGCAATCGCTCGCCGCCGCCAAGCTCGCGATCCAGACCTTCAGCGCCGAGCCGCAGCCCGACGATGCCGTCAACGTCGCGACGCCGAACGGCGGCTGGGACAGCGCGCCGCAGGCGAACGCGAAGCCGGCGCCGAAGCCGGTCGCAGCCAAGAAGTCGGCGTCGGCCGCGCATTAAAGGCGGCGACTTAGCCGCCTCTGACGACAAATCTCTCCGAGTCGTCATGGCGAAAGCCAGGACCCATTACCACAAGCAGCCGTTGTTGAAGGACGCTGCGGCCACAGCTTGCCGCGATAGCAACCAGTCGGGGTAATGGGTCCTGGCTTTCGCCAGGACGACGTGGAGAGATACGGACCCTCGCCTCACCCATCCGCCACGCCCAAAATTCCTAACCCGTCCTCCAGCGAATTCCGCTATTGAGGGACGCGGCAATCGTTCCGACCATCCGGCGAGCATTCCCGCGCAATCGATCCGTCTCGCCGGAGCGCGGTCCTTCAATGCAGCTCTACCTTCCGATCGCCGATCTTCCCGTCAACGTCTTCCTGGTGCTCGCCATGGGCGCCGCGGTCGGCTTCGTCTCCGGCATGTTCGGCATCGGCGGCGGCTTCCTGATGACGCCGCTCCTGATCTTCATCGGCATCACGCCGGCGGTCGCGGTCGCCTCCGTCGCGAGCCACATCGCGGCCTCTTCCTTTTCCGGCGCGCTGACCTATTGGCGACGGCGTGCGATCGATCCGGCGCTGGCGAGCGTCCTGCTTTGCGGCGGCGTGACCGGGACGGCGTTCGGCGTGTGGACCTTCACGCAGCTCCGCGCGCTCGGCCAGCTCGATCTGATGATCGCGCTGTCCTACGTCGTGCTGCTCGGCACCGTCGGCAGTCTGATGTTCTCGGAAGGCCTGCGCGCGCTGATGCGGACCCGGCGCGGCGCGGTGCCGCCACGACGCGCGCACAACTGGATCCACGGCCTGCCGCTGAAGATGCGGTTCAAGCGCTCCAAGATCTACCTCTCGGTGATCCCCGTGGTGGTCGTCGGCATCGTGATCGGCTTCATCGGCGCCATCATGGGCATCGGCGGCGGCTTCATCCTGGTGCCGATCATGATCTATCTCTTGCGGGTGCCGACCTCCACGGTGATCGGGACCTCGATGGTGCTCACGCTGGTTACCATGCTGTTCGCGACCCTGCTGCACGCGGTGACCAACCACCTCGTCGACGCCGTGCTGGCGCTGATCCTGATGGTCGGCGGCGTCACCGGCGCGCAGTTCGGCGCGCGTGCCGGCCAGAAGATCCGCGGCGAGCAGCTGCGGCTGTTGCTCGGCCTTCTGATCCTCTCGGTCGGCGTCCGCTTCGCGATCGAGCTGGTGATCCGGCCCGAGGATCTCTTCACCATCCGCGAACTGGGGGTGAGCGGATGATGCGCGCGCTTCTCGCAGTTCTTCTCGTTGTGCTGCTCGGCTCGGCCGCCCGCGCCGAACGGCTGATCGTGTCGGTCTCCAACCATCGCGTCACGGTGACGCCGAACTATTCCGGCGAGGAGCTGGTGCTGTTCGGCTCGGTCGAGAAGGACGCCACGACGCCGGCCGACCGCACTTCCTATGATCTCGTGGTCACCGTGATGGGCCCGCGCGCCGACATGGTGACGCGGCGCAAGGAGCGCACCTTCGGGATCTGGATCAACACCGACTACCGGCAGTTCCTGCAGGTGCCGAGCTATCTCGCGCTGTTCGCCAACCGCCCGTTCGAGGCGATCACCTCGCCCGAGATCGCGCGGCGGCAGCAGATCGGGCTGAACAACGTGCTGCTGACCCAACGCGTCAGCGGCGACTATGCCGACGTGGTGCCGAACGACGCGTTCCGCACGGCCTTCATCCGCCTGCGCACCCAGCGCGGCCTCTATCGCGAAGACCCGAGCGCCGTGACGTTCCTGACGCCGACGCTGTTCCGCACCGGCATTCCACTGCCGGCGGAAGTGCCGATCGGGACCTATGAGGTCGAGATCAAGCTGTTCGCGAACGGCGCGCTGGTCACCAAGACCGAGACGGCGTTCGAGATCGTCAAGGTCGGCTTCGAGCAGTTCGTCGCCACCACCGCGCGGCAGAACGGGCTGATCTACGGCCTCGTCACCGCCGCGATGGCGCTGATGACGGGGTGGATGGCGTCGATCGTGTTTCGGAAGGATTGAGCATGTCGTCCCGGCGAAGGCCGGGACGACATTGGGGAAACAGGCGCGACTACACCGCCTTCGCCCGCCGCGTCACCAGATAGATCCCGAGCGCGACCGGAATAATCCCGAGCAGGTCGCGCGCCTCGACGTGCTCGCCGAGCACGATGTAGGCGAACAGCATGCCGAGCGGCGGCATCAGGAAGTGATAGGCGCTGGCGGCGGTGGCGCCGCACACTTTCAGCAGATGGAACCAGAGCCAGGAGGCGAGAATCGAGCCGCCGAGCACGAGGAAGGCGAAGGCGCCGATCAGGCTCGGGGTGAAGTCGATCGCGTGGACATCGGCGAAGGTGAGCGCGACCGGCGTCAGCACGATGCCGGCAGCGAGATTCTGCACGCCGTTGCCGATCCACAAGCTTCCCTTCGGCGCGAGCAGCTTGAACATGATGGTGCCGGCGACGATCGAGGCGAGCGAAGCCAGCGTGAAGATGATGCCGTGCGCAGAGTCTGTGCCGACCGACAGGCGATGCCAGACGATCAACGTCACGCCGATGATGCCGAGCAACAGGCCGCCTGCCTTGCGCCAGGTCATGCCTTCGCCGAGCAGCAGCGCCGCAAGCGCGGCGGTGAATACCGGATTGGCCGACACGATCAGGCCACCGAGGCCGGCGGAGACCGATTGCAGCCCGGTATAGCCGAGCCCGAGATAGAGCGCGTTGTTGGCGAGGCCGAGCACGGCAAAGATCGCCACGTCACGCCAGGACAACGACCAGCCGTCGCCGCGGGCGAGCGTCGCGCCGAGGATCAGGATGCCGGCGAGCGAGAAACGGGCGGCGAGCAGGATCAGCGGCGGGCAATGGGTGACGCCGATCTTGCCGGCGACGAAGGCATAGCTCCAGAGCAGGCAGAACAGGCCGATGGCGAGCGGCAGCGTGTTGAAGCGGGTGCGGGGAACGGGAAGCGAGGTGGCGAGCGACATGAGGGCATTCTCGGATGTTTTTTCTTCTGGCCCTCGATCTAGGGACGCCGCTTGTCATTTGGAAATTAAATGATTAACTTGCCATCAGTTGATTTATGAATGGAGGCGGCCGTGCTCGATCTGGAGCTCCTGCGCAGCTTCGTCTCGGTGGTCGAGGCCGGCGGCTTCACCCGCGCCGGCGCGCGCGTCCACCGCACGCAGTCGACCGTCAGCCAGCAGATCAAGCGGCTGGAGGAGGATGTCGGCCAGCAGTTGCTTCATCGCGACGGCAAGGACGTGCGCCCGACCGAGGCCGGCGAGCGGCTGTTGTCCTATGCGCGGCGGCTGCTCTCGCTCGCCGAGGAGGCGCGCGACGTGCTGCGCCAGCCCGACGGCGAAGGCGCCATCCGGCTCGGCATCCCCGAGGATTTCGCGGCCTACCGGCTGACGAAGCTGCTGGGCGCGTTCTCGCGCTCGCATCCGCGGCTACGCCTCGACGTGCGCGCCGACCAGAGCAAGCACCTCGCCCGCGATCTCGAACGCGGCGAGCTCGACCTTGCGCTCTACAAGCGCGAGGCCGGCGCGAAGGACGCGATCGCGGTGTGGCCGGAGCGGGTGCACTGGGTCACCAGCAAGAGCCATCCGGTCGACGTCGACGTGCCATCAGTGCCGCTGATCGGCTTTCCGCTCGGCTGCGTCTATCGCGCCGGCGCCATCCACGCGCTGGAAAGCACGGGCCGCGCCTGGCACACCGCCTACACATCATCTAGTCTCTCCGGCATCCAGGCCGCGGTCGCCGCCGGCATGGGGCTGAGCATCCTGTCCGAGATGTCGATCCAGTCCGACCACCGCGTGCTGACCGCGAAGGACGGCTTCGCCCCGATCAACAAGACGGAAGTGGCGCTGATGGCCTCGCCCGGCGCCAGCCCCGCGACGCTGCGGCTCGCGGATCGGCTCGCCGAGTTCTGCGATAATGTGCAAGCGAAGGCGGCGTGATCTTGCGGGATGTGATCGCGATGTATCCCTGCGACACCGGTGTGTTCCCTCCCCCCTTGTGGGGGAGGGCTAGGGAGAGGGGTACCACACGGGGACTATCGCGATTTGCGCGCGACGACTCACAGATGGACCTTTTCCTGGGCTACCCCTCTCCCCCGCCCTCCCCCACAACGGGGAGGGAGCGCAGTTGTGCACGTGGCCCGCAGCGCCGGCTTCAGTAGCAGCGTGACGCGGCGATGGCGTGGACGCGGCGGTCGCCGAGGAGATGGGCGACGAAACCGTCCTTCGGGAAGATCTTTGCGAACGCTGCATCGCGGATGCTGAGGCCACCGGCATAGGCGCCGAAGGCGGGCATCACGGCGCGCATCCCGTCGGACGCGAAGCAGCGCCGCTCCATCGAGCGGCCACGTGCGGAGACGCGCGCCTTGGGGTGCAGATGGCCGGCGATCTCGCCCTGCGCGCCGGTCGGCTCGTGACGGAAGGTGATCGGGCCGATCGCCACTTCATCGGCGACGGTGCCGCCGAGATCGCGCGGCAGCATGGGATCGTGATTGCCGGAGATCCAGATCCAGTCGCGGCCATTTTGAAGCGCGGCGACGGCATCGCGGTCCTCGGCCGACAGGCGCTCATGCGCGGTGCGGTCGTGAAAGCTGTCGCCGAGCGCGATGACCATTCGCGGGTTATGGCGGGAGATGACAGCAGCGAGTCGGCTCAGCGTTGCCACCGTGTCGTAAGGCGGCAGCAGCACGCCGCGCGTGGCGAAGCTGGACCCTTTTTCCAGATGCAGGTCGGAGACGACGAGCAGGCGTTGCTCTTCCCAGAACAGCGCGCCGGAGAGATCGGCCGCGAACGTCACATCGCTGATGGTGACTGTGGAAACGCGCATGTCCTCGACATCTCCTGAAACCAGCGCGCTTGTCGTCACGTCAAAACCTGCTCTTATCCCATCGCCTCTTTGACAAGCTCGTCGGCGGCCTCCGCCAGCAGCTCGTCTCCCGCTTCGCCATAGACTGACTCGCGGCCGATTTCCAGCATCACGGGCACCGCGAGCGGGGAGACGTGATCGAGTTCCCGGTGGGTGATGCGGCCCTGGATGCGGGCGAGCATGCCGCCGAGGCGGCGCAGATCGAGCAGGCCGGTGGCGGCATCGGCGCGGGCAGCACGAAGGAGCACGTGATCGGCCTGATGCTTGCGCAGCACGTCGTAGACGAGATCGGTCGAGAACAGCACCTGGCGGCGGCTCTTATCCTCGTCGGTGAAACGGCGCGCGATCAGGCCGGAGATCAGCGCGCAGTTGCGGAAGGTACGCTTCATCAGCGCGGATTCGGCGAGCCAGGCTTCGAGATCGTCCCCCAGCATGTCGGGATTGAACAGAGCGTCGAGATTGAGCTCACCGTTGCGGATCATGAAGGAGGCATCGCCAAGCCCCCAGATCGCCACCGCATATTCATTGGCGACGAAGCCGAGCGGACGGGCGCGGGCCCGCTCCAGCCGCCGCGTCAGCAGCATCCCCAGCGTCTGGTGCGCGAGCCGGCCCTCGAAGGGATAGCAGATCAGGTAATGCTTGCTGCCGCGTGGAAAGGTCTCGACCAGGAGCTCACGCACGCCGGGCACGCGCGAGACGTCCTTCTGCAACGACAGCCAGTCGCGCACCTGCTCGGGCAGGCCACTCCATGCGCGCTTGTCGTCGAGCAGGCGGCGCACGCGCTCGGCAAGATAAGTGGAGAGCGGAAACTTGCCACCCATATAGGACGGCACTTTCGGGTCCTTGTCCGCGGCGCGGGAGACATAGACCTGGTCTTCGGCCAGCGCCTCGTAACGCACCACCTCGCCGCCGAACACAAAGGTATCGCCGGGGCTCAGGCCCTCGATAAAGTATTCCTCGATCTCGCCGAGCACGCGGCCGCCGCGCGCGATCGCGCCGGTCGAACCGCTGCCGGTGGAGCGCGAACGCACCAGCCGCACCTTCAGCATCGGCTCCTCGACGATGGTGCCGACATTGAGCCGATAGCTTTGCCGCACTTTGGGGTTGGTGACGCGCCAGCGGCCCTGCTTGTCCTGCTTGATGCGGGCAAAGCGTTCATAGGTTTTCAGCGCGTAGCCGCCGGTGGCGACGAAATCGACGACATCGTCGAAATCGTTGCGGGCGAGACCTGCGTAGGGCGCAGCGGTGCGAACCTCGTTGTACAGCTCGTCGCTGAAGAACGGCTCGCCGCAGGCGCAGCCGAGCACGTGCTGGGCCAGTACGTCGAGCGCGCCGTTGCGAAGCGGCGGCGTGTCCTGCGCGTTCTCGGCGATGGCGTCGATCGCGACGCGGCACTCCAGCACCTCGAAGCGATTGGCGGGCACCAACACCGCGCGCGAGGCTTCGTCGAGACGGTGGTTGGCGCGGCCGATGCGCTGCATCAGGCGCGAGGAGCCCTTGGGCGCGCCGATATTGACGACGAGATCGACGTCACCCCAGTCGACGCCGAGGTCGAGCGAGGAGGTGCAGACCACGCCGCGCAGTTTACCGGCCGACATGGCGTCCTCGACCTTGCGGCGCTGCGCGACGTCGAGCGACCCGTGATGCAGCGCGATGGCGAGGTTGTCGTCGTTCATGCGCCAGAGATCCTGGAACAGCATCTCGGCCTGACTGCGGGTGTTGACGAAGACGAGCGTGGTCTTGTTTTGCTTGATGAGCTCATAGACTTCGGCAAGCGCGTGGCGCGCGCTGTGGCCGGCCCAGGGCAACCGCTCGCTTGTGTCGAGCATCTCGACCAGCGGTGGCGCCGCGCCGCCGGCGATGACGATGTCGGCGGCAGCTTCCTTGCCGCCGGGCTGCGGCACCAGGAAGCGCGCGAGTTGCTCCGGTTCGGCCACGGTCGCAGACAATCCGATCGCGCGCATCTGCGGCGCGAGACGCCACAGTCGCGCAAGGCCCAGCGACAGCAGATCGCCGCGCTTGGATGTCACCAGCGCATGCAGCTCGTCGAGCACGATGCGCTTGAGCGAGGAGAACAGGAACGGCGCGTCGTCGGAGGACAGCAGCAATGCGAGCTGCTCCGGCGTCGTCAGCAGAATATCCGGCGGATAGCGCCGCTGCCGCTGACGCCGCGACACCGGCGTGTCGCCGGTGCGGGTCTCGACCTTGATCGGCAGCGCCATCTCGGCGACCGGCCGCTCCAGATTGCGAGCGATGTCGACGGCAAGTGCTTTCAGCGGCGAGATGTAGAGGGTGTGGAGGCCGCCGGTGCGCTGCAGGCTGCGGCCGGTGGAGACGAGGTTTTGCTTCGCACCGGGGTTGCGTTCGACCGCCGGCGTCGACAGCTCCACCAGCGTCGGCAGAAATCCCGCCAGCGTCTTGCCGGCACCGGTCGGCGCGATCAGCAGCGCGCTGGCGTCCTCGCGCGCCTTCTCCAGCAGCGCGAGCTGATGCTCACGCGGCGACCAGCCGCGGGCCGCGAACCACGCGTTGAAGCGGTCGGGCAGCAGCGCGGCCGGCTCGGCCGGGATTTTGAGGTTGCGGGGCGGCACGGCATCACAGGTAAGCCGTGACGGCGGGTTCGTCGAGGGGTGGGCGCCACGACGAGCTCCGGTAGGGTGGCAAAGGCGCAAAGCGCCGTGCCCACCATCTCTCCAAAACGGAGAAAGAGGTGGGCACGCTTCGCTCTGCCCACCCTACGGCACCTCGATTGCGGAGAGACTTACTCCGACATCGGCTTGTCGGAGATGTCCCAGTCCTTGCCGGTGAAGGTCGAGATGAACAGCGTCTTCATCGGCGTGTAGTCCTCGGGCGTGTAGCTGTAGGTGACGCCGTCGAGGAAATAGGGCGAGTGGAAACCCGCGAGCGTCGAGGCCTGCTTCAGCACGTTGGCGCGGGTGAGGTCGTCGCCGCAGCGGCGCAGGATCTCGCCCATGGTCACCGCCTGGCCGTAGCCGGCAAAGGCGATGGTGTTGTCTTGATCGATCGCGGGCGTGTACTTCTTGCGCAGCTCCTCGAACGCCATCACGTCGGGGTCCTTCTCCCATTTCGGCAGGCCGACCTCCTTGTTGTAGCGGATGGCGACGATGCCGGTGGCGTTCTCGAGGCCCGCGGCATTGAGAATCGAGCGGCCGGTGGAGCCCGCCGACAACAGCTGCAGCGGCTTCCAGCCGAGCTCGGCCACTTTGCGGATCGACTGCGACGATGCCTTGCCGGTCGAGATGTTGTAGAAGACGTCCGCGCCCGACTTGGAGAGATTGATGAGCTGGGAATCGACGGTCGGCTCGGTCAGATCGTAGGTCTGCTCCATGATCACCTGCGCGGTGCCGCCGGCGTCAGCCAGCACCTTCTTGAAGGGACCGAGGAAGTCGCGGCCGAAATCGTCGTTCTGGTAGAGGATGCCGATCTTCGCATTCGGCTTCACCGCGACGACGTGGCGGGCCAGGATGCGCGCTTCGGTCGGATAGAGCGGCAGGCCCGCCATCGTCCATTTGAACTCTTTCGGGTTATTCCACTTCGATGCGCCGGTGTTGAGCAGCAGCTGCGGCACGCCCTTGGAGTTCAGGTATTTGTGCACGGCGGTCTGCGGCGCGGTGCCGAGCGAGCCGTAGAGCGCCAGCACCTCCTCCTGCTCCACGAGGCGCCGCGTGGCCTCGACGCATTTCGGCGCGCTGTAGGCGTCGTCCATGGTCAGGAACTTGACCTTGCGTCCGTTGATGCCGCCCTTCTCGTTCAGCATCTGGAAATAGGCCTCGCCGATGCGGCCGAGCACGCCATAGAGCGAGCCGGGGCCGGAATGCGGCACGGTCTGCCCGATCTTGATCTCGGTATCGCTGGCGCCGGCGTCGTATTTCTTCTCCGCGGCCCAGACATACGGCGCAGGCAGAGCGGATGCGGCGATGGTGGCAAGCGCGGCGGCGGTGACATCGCGCCGCGATGGATTCTTGGTCATTGGTTGTTTCTCCCTAATGCGCGCATTGTGCTGGCATCGCAGCAGGTCGCAAGTGGGAAGTCGCAGCTTTGCGACGCAATGACGCTCAAATTGCCGGGCGCCTAGCGCCTAGACTCAACTTTTCTCGGCGACGACGACGAGGCCGCGCACCGGCTCGTTGTTCTCGATGCGCGGCGAGGCCGGCTCCAGTGTCAGCAGCTTGAGCCCCGCCTTAGCGATCGCGCCCCGCACATATTCCGCCGAATGGGCATAGCGCAGGCCGTCGCCGAGCACGATACCGCTGCCGTCATGCGTCTCCAGCGTGAAGGCGAGCGTGCCGCCTGATACGAGCACGCGCCTGGCTTCGGTCAGCACCGGCGCGAGGTCGGAAAGATAGACGAAGGCATCTGCGGCAACGACAAGATTCGCGCATCCATCGGCCTTGGTGCGCAGGCCCTCGATCATGTCGGCGACCTCGAGCTCGGCATAGAGGTTGGTGGCGCGCGCCTCCTTGATCATGCCGGGTGAGAGATCAATGCCGATGAAATGATCAACCTGCTTGGCGAAGGCGGCGGCCGCAAGCCCGGTGCCGCAGCCGAGATCGATGGTGCGCTTGAAGAAGGCCGGCTTCTTCGCGGCGACGCGCGCGGCCACCACCGCCTTGAAGATCAGTGCCGGGGCGCGATAGTCGAGATCGTTGATCAGCGTGTGCTCGAAGCGCGGCGCGTATTGGTCGAACAGCGCCTGCACATAGGCTTTTGGCATCTCCGCCATCTCGGCGTCGCCCAGCCGCATCAGATGCAGGCCGGCGCCGTGCTGATCCCCGGGGTCGGATCGCCGCGCTTCCCGGAAGGCCGCGATCGCCTTGTCGCGCTCGCCGAGCTGCTGGCGGATCTCGCCGAGCGTGAACCAGGCCGAGGTGAAGTTCGGCGCGAGCTCGAGCGCCTGCTCGATCAGGTCGGCGGCGGCGGGCAGATCGCCCTTGAGCTGGAGGTCGCGCGCAAACTCGAAACGGCGGTCGGCCATGAGATCGCCGGAGGTCAGGAACAGGCGCAGGGGCAT
Organism: Bradyrhizobium sp. 14AA; assembly: GCF_054185205.1. Classification (NCBI taxonomy): domain Bacteria; kingdom Pseudomonadati; phylum Pseudomonadota; class Alphaproteobacteria; order Hyphomicrobiales; family Nitrobacteraceae; genus Bradyrhizobium; species Bradyrhizobium sp. 14AA. Next base: position 163,877 of record NZ_JAVAYM010000016.1, read on the forward strand.
CGGGAACTTGGCTCGTCACTGCCGGGCATCCGGCAACCCATCAAAAAAGCGACTGTTTAAGGGGATGGATGCGCGGGTCAAGCCCGCGCATGACGGGTGAATATCGGGGCACCGCTGCCTATATCACCACCATGCGCCCGCAAGACATCCTGCTGCCAGCTGCTGCCGGCCTGTGCTGCAAGCCCGGCGGCTTCCATATCGACCCCGTCCGCCCCGTCGAGCGGGCCGTGATCACCCACGGCCATTCCGACCACGCCCGCGCCGGCCACGGCGCCGTGCTGGCGACGCAGGAAACGCTGGACATGATGCGGCTGCGCTACGGCGAGAATTTCGCCGGTTCGACGCAAGTGATCCGCTACGGCGAGGAGATCAAGCTCGGCGACGTCAGCGTCAAATTCCATCCGGCCGGTCATGTCCTGGGCTCGGCGCAGATCGCCGTGACCTGCAAGGACACCTGCATCGTCGCCTCCGGCGACTACAAGGACGCGCCCGACCCGACCTGCACCCCGTTCGAGCTGGTGCCCTGCGACGTCTTCATCACCGAAGCGACGTTCGGCCTGCCGGTGTTCCGGCATGGCGATGCGAGCGACGAGGTGAAGAAGCTGCTGGCCTCGGTCGCGCTGTTTCCCGAGCGCGCGCATCTCGTCGGCGCCTATTCGCTCGGCAAGGCCCAGCGCGTGATCGCGCTACTACGGCAGGCCGGCTACGACGCGCCGATCTATCTCCACGGCGCGATGGAGACGATCACCGCGTACTATCAGAGCCGCGGCATCGCGCTCGGCGAGCTCCGGCCGGTGAAGGGCGTGAAGAAGGCGGCGCTTGCCGGCACCATCACGCTGGCACCGCCCTCGGCCACCTCCGATCTCTGGACGCGCCGCTTTCCCGATCCCGTCACCGCGTTCGCGTCAGGATGGATGCGGGTGCGCGCCCGGGCACGGCAGCGCGGCGTCGAATTGCCGCTCGTGATCTCCGACCATGCTGACTGGGACGGTCTCACCGCGACCATCGCGGCGACCGGCGCCGGCGAGATCTGGGTCACCCACGGCCAGGAAGATGCGCTGGTGCATTGGTGCAAGTCGCATGGCCTGCGCGCGCAGCCGCTCGATCTCGTCGGCTATGGCGACGAGGAGGAGACCGAGACGCCGCTCGCGGATGAGGCCGAAGCATGAATCGCTTCGCCGAACTCCTGGACCGTCTCGCCTACGAGCCCGGCCGCAACAACAAGCTGCGGCTGATCACCGGCTATTTCCGCGAGGTCGGCGACCCCGACCGCGGTTATGCGCTGGCCGCACTCACGGGCGCGCTGAGCTTCAAACACGCCAAGCCCGCACTGATCCGCGATCTCATCGCATCGCGCACCGATCCGGTGCTGTTCGGGTTGAGTTACGATTACGTCGGCGACCTCTCGGAGACGGTCGCGCTGATGTGGCCGCGGAGAATCGTCAACAATAGCGAGTCTTTTCCGAGCCACCCCTCTCCCCCGCCCTCCCCCACAAGGGGGGAGGGAGCGCAGTTGCATGCGGCGCGACAGACGGGCTCGACGATTGAGGCTGATTCAGCGCGTGATGGACGCACAGCTCTCACCGTTCCCTCCCCCCTTGTGGGGGAGGGACAGGGAGAGGGGTACTCCGGGCGAGATGCCAATGATGCGCTCCACCCCCGCAACCACAACAACCCACCTCCACCGTCCCTCACCGAGGTCGTCACAACCCTGCGCACGCTCGGCAAGACCGAGCTACCGAAACAGCTTGAGCGCTGGCTCGACGAGTTAGATGAGACCGGCCGCTGGGCGCTGCTGAAACTCGTCACCGGTGCACTGCGGATCGGCATCTCCGCGCGGCTGGCGAAGACCGCCGCTGCCGCGCTCGGGGACAAGGACCCGCACGAGGTCGAGCTGATCTGGCCGGGTCTTGCGCCACCCTACCTCGACCTGTTCGCCTGGCTGGAAGGTCGCGGCGAAAAGCCGGTCAACCGCGATCCCGCGCCGTTTCGCCCGGTGATGCTGGCGCACGCGATCGACGACACCGATTTCGCCGCGCTCGACCCCGCCGACTACGTCGCCGAGTGGAAATGGGACGGCATCCGCGTGCAGGCGGTCGCCGGCCGCGACGACCGTGGCCACATCACCGCGCGGCTCTATTCGCGCACCGGCGAGGACATCACGGGGAGCTTTCCGGACCTCGTGCCGTCGCTGCGGCTGCCCGGCGCGATCGACGGCGAGCTTCTGATCCTGCGCGAGAGCCGCGTGCAGAGCTTCAACGTCCTGCAACAGCGGCTCAATCGCAAGGTCGTCTCGCCGAAGCTGATCAAGGAATTTCCGATTCACCTGCGCGCCTACGATCTGCTCGGCGACGACGAGAATGATCTGCGCGAATTGCCGTTCGCCGAACGGCGCGAGCGGCTGGAGACATTCATCGGGAAGCTCGACGATTCCCGTATCGATCTGTCGCCCACCATTCCCTTCGCAACTTGGGAGGCGCTGACGGCCGCACGCGCCGATCCCGCGAGTGCCGGCGCGGGCGACGATGCCGACGCCGTCGAAGGCGTGATGTTGAAGCGGCGCGATGCGCCCTATCTGCCGGGGCGGCCGAAGGGCCAGTGGTGGAAGTGGAAGCGCGATCCGCACATCATCGACGCCGTGCTGATGTATGCGCAGCGCGGTCACGGCAAGCGCTCGTCCTATTATTCCGACTACACCTTTGGCGTCTGGACCGAAGGCGAGGCCGGCGAGGAACTGGTGCCGGTCGGGAAAGCCTATTTCGGCTTCACCGACGAGGAGCTGCTGCAGATCGACCGCTTCGTTCGCCGCAATACGACCGAAAAATTTGGCCCGGTCCGCCATGTCGTGCACGAGGGCGACAAGGGCCTGGTGCTGGAGGTCGCCTTCGAAGGCCTGCAGCGCTCGCCGCGGCACAAATCAGGCGTCGCCATGCGCTTCCCCCGCATCAGCCGCCTGCGCTGGGACAAGCCGCCGCGGGAGGCCGACCGGCTGGAAACGCTGGAGAAGATGCTGAAGGTGGAGGCGGCGGAGATTGAGGCGTGAAGTGTGCTGCAATGAGCCGCGATGACGCCTGAGCGGAGGTGCGCCCCCTCTCCCGCTTGCGGGAGAGGGTTGGGGAGAGGGTGCCTCCGCATTGGGATTCCCCCGAGGAGAGAGCCCCACCCGGTGCTACGCGCCGACCTCCCCGCAAGCGGGAGAGGTTGGAAGCCCGCGGTCAGCAGCGCGCCACAATCGAAGCTCTGCCCGCTTTGCCCGAATTAAACTCCCGTAACCCGATTGACGCCCGGTTGCGGGTTCCCCATGTGCCACGCCGTGCCCTATAATGGGGTCGAATCCGCCAAGGAGTTTGAGATGGTCCAAGACGTCAGAGATTTGCCGGCCGGCCGCAGCGACGGGCTGAACCGCTTTCTCGGCGGCTCGCCGCTGGCGGTCGCGTTTCGCCTGGTCCTGCTCTCGATCCTGGTCGGCGTGGTGCTGGCCGCAATCGGCTTCGATCCCTGGAACATCATCCACAGCATTCGCCTCTTGTTCCAGCGTCTGTGGGATCTCGGCTTCGATGCCGTGAACTGGCTGTGGCGCTACTTCCTGCTCGGCGCGGTCATCGTGATCCCGATCTGGCTGCTCTCGCGCGTGTTCGGCGCGCCGCGCGGCCGCTGAACGCCAAGGAGTTGCGCAGCCGATGCAATTACGCTTTGTCGGCTGCGGCGACGCCTTCGGCTCGGGCGGCAGGCTCAACACCTGCTTCCATATCTCGGGACGCACGGCAAACTTCCTGATCGATTGCGGCGCGTCGGCCCTGCCGGCGCTGAAGCGGCTCGAGATCGCGTGCGACGACATCGATCTGATCCTGATCACGCATTTCCACGGCGACCATTTTGCCGGACTGCCGTTCCTCCTGCTCGACGCCCAGTTCTCGCGGCGAACGCGGCCGCTGACGATCGCCGGCCCGCAAGGCATCGAGACGCGGCTGCGTGAGGTGATGGAGGCTCTGTTCGAGCACTCCTCCAAAACCAGGCAGCGCTTCGAGCTGAACGTTATCGAACTCGCACCCGGGCAAAGCCAAACGTTCGGTTCGGTAAATGTGACGCCCTACCCGGTCGTGCACGGCGAATCCGGCGGTCCTTTCCTCGCCTACCGCGTCGAGACCGAGGGCCGCACGCTCGCCTACAGCGCCGATACCGAATGGACGGAGGCGCTCATTCCGCTGGCGCATGGCGCGGACCTTTTCATTGCGGAAGCCTATATGTACGAGAAGGTGGTCAAGAACCACCTCAGCCTGAAGACCTTGGAACCGCACTTGGCAGCCATCGGCGCAAAACGGCTCGTCCTCACCCATATGAGCGAGGACGTGCTGTCGCGTTTGGAAGACATCGCGCACCTCGCCGCCGAAGACGGCATGGTGCTCGTGTTCTGACATGCACGCGCCCGTCCCCCTCAAGATCGGCTCCCGACAGGTGTTCGCCATCGCGGGTCCCGCGATGGTCGCGAACCTCACCACACCGCTGATCGGCGTGGTCTCGACCACAGCGATCGGACGGCTCGACGATGCCGCGCTGCTCGGCGGCGTCGCGATGGCCTCCGTGATCTTCGATTGCCTGTTCTGGCTGTTCGGCTTCCTGCGCATGAGCACTCTCGCCTTCACCGCCCAGGCGATGGGTGCGGGCGAGGGGCGCGAGTCGACTGCGATCCTGATGCGCGGCTTCATCCTCGCAGGCCTGATCGGGGTCGCGCTGATTGCGCTGCAATTGCCGCTGACCACGGTGGTGTTCGACCTGATGGGCGGCAGCGAGGGCGTGACGCGCGCCGCCAAGACCTATTTCATGATCCGGATCTGGTCCTCGCCGTTCGCCTTCGCCAACTATGTGATTCTCGGCTGGCTGGTCGGTCAGGCCCGCGCCAATCCGGCACTGCTGCTCCAGGTCGTCATCAACCTCATCAACATGATCGCGACGATCCTGCTGGTACTGGTCTACGATACCGGGATCGCGGGCGCAGCGATCGCCGCGCTGTTGTCGGAGACAACAGGTTTCGTGCTCGGCGTGATCGTCTGCCGCCGCTATGCGGATGGCGGCTTCGCCGTTCCCCGCGCGCAGCTGTTCGATCGCACAAAACTGATGCGGCTGCTCGCGGTGAACTCCGACATCATGATCCGCACCGCGGCGCTGATCGCCGTGTTCATGTTCTTCACCGCCAAGGGCGCGCGCGCCGGCGACGTCACGCTGGCGGCGAATTCCGTGCTGAACAACTTCCTCCTGGTCAGCGCCTTCTTCCTCGACGGTCTCGCCAATGCGGCCCAGCAACTCTGCGGCCGCACTTTTGGCGCGCGCGATGCAAAGGGTTTCGCCGATTCGACGCGGCTGGTGCTCGCGTGGGGACTCGGTTTCGCGATGGTCGTCGCGGTGCTGTTCGCATTGTTCGGGACGTCGCTGATCAATGTCATGACGGCGAGTGAGGACGTCCGCCGCGCCGCGCGCGACTTCCTGCCGTTCATCGTGCTCGCACCGATGCCCGGCGTGTTCGCCTTCGGCTTCGACGGCATCTATGTCGGCGCCACCTGGGCGCGCGAGATGCGCAATCTGATGCTGGCCTCGCTCGCGATCTTCCTCGGCATCTGGTGGGCGCTGCAATCGTTCGGCAATGCCGGGTTGTGGTGCGCGCTGATCGCGTTCTACGTCGCCCGCGGCGGCTTGCAGGGCGCGCGCTATCCGGCGCTGTATCGGGCGACGTTCGCCAAGCCGTAGCTCTCGTGTCCCGGCTCTGCAGCGCACCACGCCGAATTCGGCGCGCTGCGTTGCGTCCGAGGCACGAGACCGCCTTACATCCCCGGCCAGTCTTCCGCGGTCAGCGTCGCGGCATCCGCGCCGACGATGTCGGCGAGCGAGTCCCGACCCGTGCGCAGCAGCGTCGAGGTGAGGTCGCGCTTGATCTCGTCGACGAGGCCGAGGCCCTTGTAGATCAGCGACGAATAGAGCTGGATCAGGCTCGCGCCGGCACGGATCTTCGTCAGCGCGGCACCGCCGGAATCCACGCCTCCGACGCCGATCAGGGGGAATGCGCCCTCGACGCGCACATAGGTCTCCGCGACCATGCGCGTCGACAGGCGGAACAGCGGCCGGCCGGACAGCCCGCCCTGCTCCTTGGCGCGCATCTCCTCGCGTAGCGTGCTCGGCCGCGCGATGGTCGTGTTCGACACGATCATGCCGTCGACCCGGCGCGAGCGCGCGACCTGCACGACGTCGTCGAGCTGGGCGAGGCTCAGATCCGGCGCGATCTTGAGCAGCACCGGCGTGTCGCCGGCCTTCTGCCGCACCCGCTCGCGCGCGTCGATCACGTGCGCGAGGAGGTCGTCGAGCAGCGCGCCTTCCTGCAAATTGCGCAAGCCCGGCGTGTTCGGCGAGGAGACGTTGACGGTGAAATAGCTCGCAACCGGCGCAAAGGTCTCGATCAGCTTGACGTAGTCGGCGACGCGGTCCGGCGAGTCCTTGTTGGCGCCGACATTGACGCCGACGATGCCGCCATGCTGCGCGCGCGCGGCAAGCCGGCGCAGCGCGACGTCCGCGCCGTCATTGTTGAAACCCATGCGGTTGATGACGGCCTCGTCGCGTTCCAGACGAAACAGCCGCGGCCGCGGATTGCCGGCCTGCGGCTTGGGCGTCACCGAACCAATCTCGACGAATCCGAAGCCGAGCCGCAGCAGCGCATCCGGCACCTCCGCGCTCTTGTCGAAACCCGCGGCCATGCCGACCGGATTGGGAAAGTTGAGACCGAAGGCGCGTACCGCAAGCTTGGGATCGTCGGCGCGCGGCTTGATCGGCGGCAGGAAGCGCAAGCCCTGGATCGCCAGGCGATGCGCGTCCTCCGGGTCGAGCCAGCGCAGCACCGGCAGCGAGAAGGCGTCGAAAGCGCGGATCACGGCAACAGCTCCGGAACGTCGTGACTGCCGTCGGCGCGAATGTTGAGGTTCATCACCGCGATCACAGCACCGAGATCGAGCTCGCCATAGAGATGCGGAAACAGCTCGTCATTGCGCGAGCGCTCCCAGCGCAGCTCGGTGCCGAGCGCGTCGCCGTCGACCTCGACCAGGAACAGCGCGCGTTGCCCGACATAGTGCTTGCGCAAGGTCTCGGGAACCTGGGTCGCGGTCGAGAAATGGATGAAGCCATCGCGCTCGTCGTCCGCGCTGCCGCGGTAGACACCCTGCCGTTCCGCCTCGCGCCAGGCCGAGGCCGGACAGATTTTGTAGATCTTGACCACCGCTTACGCAGCCCTGTTTGCTCTTTGAGTCTTTTGGGTTTTTTCGTCTGTTGCGGGTCCCTGAAAACCCGGGCGCGACCGTAAAGGCCGCCCCTGCCGAACTCAAGACTTAGAGCCATATCCGTTCCGAAGAAATCGGAATGGGGCCCTGAATTCCTGTTTTGGCGCGTTTTCCTTGCACGAGCCGGTATCCGCTTCACCTGAAAACCCCCCTCGCCACCCCTTGCGCGAAAAACGGAAAACCGGTTGATTTGAGGATAGTTTTCCTGAGCTGCGACGGACTGGACCTTCCATGGTCAGGCAGGCCAAAGCACAGAGGATGCTGACTCACGACCAGATCTGGGTCGCGCTGGATCGGCTGGCGGCGCGCGCCGGGCTGTCGCCGTCCGGCCTTGCCAAGCGCGCCGGGCTCGATCCCACCACCTTCAACCGGTCCAAGCGGGTCACCTCGGACGGCCGCGAGCGCTGGCCATCGACCGAATCGATCGCAAAGGCGCTGGCGGCGGCCGACTCCTCGATCGACAGCTTCGCGCGGCTGATCGACGACAATTCAGGCGACGGCCGCACGGTACCGCTGCTCGGCTTCGCCCTCGCCGGCGCCAGCGGCGCTTTCGACGAGGCCGGCCTTCCAGCCGGCAAGGGCTGGACCGAAATCGCGTTTCCCACCACCGAGGACAGCCGCACCTTCGCGCTGGAGATTTCCGGCGATGCGCACGCGCCGACTTACCGGGCCGGCGACATCATCCTGGTCTCGCCGGGCGCGTCGATCCGCAAGGGCGATCGCGTGGTGGTGAAGACCAAAGCGGGCGAGGTGACGGTCGCAACCCTGAAGCGGCGCACGGCAAAGGCGCTGGACTTGCAACCGCTCGATGCCTCGCAGGCCGAGCGCACGATCGCGGCGAGCGAGGTCGCCTGGATCGCGCGGATCGTATGGGCGAGCCAATAGATTCAACACGCGATTGCCATTGCGACTCAGCACCCCTCTCGCCTAGGTTGCGCGCCGATTGCCGATCCAATTCATCTCTGGGGGAATACGATGAATCGCCGCCACGCATTGAAGGCCCTGGCGGGTCTTGCGCTTTGTCCGCTCTGCAAGCCGGCCTTCGCCGCCGAAGGCGCGCATTGGAGCTACGAGGGCGCCGGCGCCCCGGCCAAATGGGGCGATCTCGACGCGGCCAACAAGGCCTGCGCGGTCGGCCTGCAACAATCCCCGATCGACATCGAGTCGGCCGTCAAATCGCAACTGCCCGCGCTGAAGCTGAGCTGGGGCAAGAGCGCCGACACCATCGTCAACAACGGGCACACGATCCAGCTCAACTTCGCCGAGGGCAGCACGCTGATGCTCGGCGACGTCAAGTACAAGCTGCTCCAGGTGCACTTCCACCGGCCGAGCGAGCACATGATCGGCGGCAAGAATTTCCCGATGGAGGCGCATTTCGTCCATCGCAACGATGCCGGCGGGCTCGCCGTGGTCGGCGTGCTGATGGCAGAAGGCAAACCGAACGCGGCCTTCAGCAAGATCGTCAAGACCATGCCGGCAGCGGAAGGCCCCGCGGTGAAGGTCGACGCGGGCATCGATCCGCTCGCCATGCTGCCGCCGAAGCTCAGCTATTACCGCTATCCCGGTTCGCTGACGACGCCGCCCTGCTCGGAGGTGGTGGAATGGCTGCTGCTGACCGACCCGATCCAGGTGTCGGCCGCCGATGTCGCCGCGTTCGCAAAACTCTATCCGATGAATGCGCGCCCGGTGCAGAAGGACAACCGGCGCTACGTGCTAAGGTCGATTTGAGCGGGGAATATCGCTGTCGTCCTGGCGAAGGCCAGGACCCATTACCCCAAGTGCAAGTCGTGGCGCGAGCTGACAACTCCGAGTCCCCATAACCACACCCGACGGTGGTTATGGGTCCTGGCTTTCGCCAGGACGACGTTGGGAGAATGAGTTGCGCCTACAACGCAAGTCCGTAGCCCGGATGAGCGCAGCGACATCCGGGACCTTTGTTGAGGCATCCCGGATATCGCTTCGCTCATCCGGGCTACGACTTTTCGTCGGGCTACGCCTATCTCACGCGCTCCGCGCCAGCGCGCCGTCGATCATGTTGACCGCATTCTGCACGCCGTACACCGCGACGAAGGAGCCGAAGCGCGGGCCCTTCTCCTGGCCGAGCAGGACCTGGTACAGCATATTGAACCAGTCGAGCGTGACGCCGGGGCGGCCGTCCTTGCCCTTCTTGACCTGGTCGAGGAACGGCTCGCGGCGGCCGATCTCGTAGACGACGTTCTGGATATCCTCTGGCGTTGCGTCCTGCGCCAACTGCGACAGCGCATCGCGCAGATCCTGCAACGCCGCGCGCTCGGTGTCGGTGGGCACGCGGAACGTCTTCGTCGGCGCAACGAAATCGCGATAATAGTTGATGGCGTAGCCGACCATCGCATCGAGCCTGGGATGCGTCTGCGGGCTCACGCCGGGACGGTAGCGGCCGATGAAACCCCACAGCGTCTCGGCATTCTCCGCGTTCGACGACGACACCAGCGTCAGCAGGAGCTGGAACGTGACGGGCATGTCGCCCTGCGGCGGCTTGCCGTTGTGGAGGTGCCAGACCGGATTGCCGAGCTGCTGCTTGCCGTCCTGCTTGGCGAAACCGTCGATGAATTGCTGATAGTCGTCGACGTTGCGCGGGATGACGTCGAAATACAGCCGCTTGGCCGCCTTCGGCTCGCGATACATGAACAGCGACAGCGATTCCGGCGAGGCGTAGCGCAGCCATTCGTCGATGGTGAGACCGTTGCCCTTCGACTTCGATATCTTCTGGCCCTTCTCGTCGAGGAAGAGCTCGTAGTTGAAACCTTCGGGCGGCGTGGCGCCGAGCGCCTTCGCGATCGCGCCGGACAGCTTCACGGAATCGATCAGATCCTTGCCGGCCATCTCATAGTCGACGCCGAGCGCGACCCAGCGCATCGCCCAGTCGGCCTTCCACTGGCATTTCACATTTCCGCCGGTGACGGGCGTCTCGACTTCCTGGTTGGTATCGGGGTCGACATAGGTGACCGTGCCGGCCGCGACGTCGCGGCGGATCATCGGCACCTGCAGCACGATTCCGGTGGTCTTGCTGATCGGGAGGAACGGCGAATAGGTGGCGCGGCGATCGGGGCCGAGCGTCGGCAGGATGATCGCCATCACCTTGTCGTAGGCGGCGAGCATCTTCAGCAGCGTCGCGTCGAAGCGGCCGGACGTATAATAATCGGTCGAGCTCGCGAACTCGTAGTCGAAGCCGAAATGATCCAGGAACGCGCGCAAGCGCGCGTTGTTGTGCGCACCGAACGACGGATACTCGTTGGAGAACGGATCCGGCACCCGCGTCAGCGGCTTGCCGAGATGCGCGGCCAGCATCTCCTTGTTGGGGACGTTGTCGGGCACTTTGCGAAACCCGTCCATGTCGTCGGAGAACGCCAAGAGGCGCGTCTTGATCTTGTCCTCGGTGAGCACGCGGAAGGCATGGCGCACCATCGAGGTGCGCGCGACCTCGCCGAACGTGCCGATATGCGGCAGGCCCGACGGGCCGTAGCCGGTCTCGAACAGCACCTCGTCCTTCGGGCTTTTCTTCAGCCGCGCGACAATGGCCTTCGCCTGCTCGAACGGCCAGGCGTTGGATTGTTCGGCGAGCGCACGCAGGTCGCTCGGGCTCATGTTGGGATCGATAACGGACATCAAGAAGGGCCTCCGGGCCGCGGAAAATAGCGATTTCCGGGCAGAATGCAAAAGTTGCGGCGCAACTATCGCGGAATCGTAGGGTGGGCAAAGCGAAGCGTGCCCACCATTCTTGAAGACGTGGGCACGGCGCTGACGCGCCTTTGCCCACCCTACGGTAGTTCGCTCGCCGCGAGCGCGACGAGGTGAAACGATCAGAACGGGCTCACCGAAAAATAGCGCAGCCACAGATCGGTGTAGCGGCCTTTTTCCCAGACGCGAAACAGCGCCCAGTTCAGGGCCTGGCGCAGCACGTCATTGCCCTTGCGGACGGCGATGCCGATGCCTTCGCCGAAGAAGCGGCTCTCGACGAAGGGGCCGCCGGAGAAGGCGCAGCAATCACCGGAATCGGTGCCGTTGATCCAGAACGCCAGCGAGATGGCGTCGCCGAAGATGAAATCGACCTCGCCCTTGCGAAGGGCGGCGCGCATCGCGTCGTCGTTGGGATAGGGGTGCAGCTCGGCGTCGGTGAACATCGCCTTCAGGTAGGCTTCATGCGCGGAGCCGGCGATGGCGCCGACCTTCTTGCCCTCGAGATATTCGGGCCGGATCTCCGGCATCACCGCGTCCTTGCGCGAGGCGAAGCGCGCCGGCACGCGGTAATAGGGATCGGTGAAGTCGACCCGGGCGCGCAGCTGCGGGCTCACCGCCATCGAAGCGATGATGGCATCGCCCCGGTTGGAGGAGAGCGCGTCGACCAGCGTCTCGAAGCGCCGCATCTGCACCGTGCAGGTGACCTTGATCTCCTCGCACAGCGCGCGGGCGAGATCGACGTTGAAGCCGGCCGGGTTGCCATCGGCGCCGGTGTAGTTGAACGGCGGATAGTCGGTTTCGGTCAGGAAGCGGATCACGGTCAGGCGCGACAGGTCCGGCCGCTCCGGCCGCCGCCGTGGGTCCCAGAAGCCGGGCACGGCCTGCGGAGCCGCCTGCGGCGCGACCTGAGGCGTGGCCTGTTGAGTCCCTTGGGGCGCCGCCGGGGGCCGCTTCGCTGGCGCCTGCGCCTCGGCGCTGGTCAGGCCCGCGAACAGGCAGGCGCCGGCGACCAGCCCGGTCAGGAGCCGACGGGCAGATTTGGACGATTTCGCCTGTTGCGATGGAGCCATCGGCCGAAAATGAACGAATTTCGTTGGGATCGGAGGGCCTTATAGACCATCCCGCCGGGAACGCGAGCGCGGAATGTGGGATGGGTAAAGGTCCCTCAGCCGTCATGCCCGGGCTTGTCCCGGGCATCCACGAACTTTCACCCCCGGCCAAGAACGTGGATGGCCGGGACATAGGCGAGCGGAGGCGACGCCGTCCTTCGGACGGCTATGCCGGCCATGACGATGTGGAAGCGCTGCGCCTAAATCCGCCCCTCAGAGATACCGCTTCAGCTCCGTCGCCGCCTCTTCCGGGGTCCGCTTCAGGTTGAACGGCGAGACGAACCTTCCGTCGCGGTCCATCAGGTAGATCAGCGCGGTGTGGTCCATGGTGTAGTCGCCGTCCTTGGTCGGGACCTTCTTGGCGTAGACCCGGTAGGACGTGATCACCTTGGCGGTCTCGGCGGGATCGCCGCTGAGGCCTTCGAGATGCGGGTCGAAGCTCGACAGATAGTCCTTCATGGTCGCCGGCGTATCGCGCTCGGGGTCGACCGAGATGAAGACGGCATTGACCTTGTCGGCCTCCTTGCCCATCGCGCGCAGCACCTCCGAGATCTCGAACAGCGAGGTCGGGCAGACGTCGGGGCAATGGGTGTAGCCGAAGAAAATCAGGGTCGGCTTGCCCTTCAGGCTCTTGTCGGTGACGGCCTTGCCGTTCTGGTCAGTGAGCTGGAACGGGCCGCCGATCGCGGCCGGCTGCGCCACCTTGCTGACCCCGCCCATGGCCCAGAACATGATCAGGAGCCCGACGATGAGGCTTGCGGCGAAGGCGGCTGCGATCACCAGCGGACGGGCGGTGGAGCTCATGAGCGAAAAACTTCCTGTCGCGGGTCAAAAGCAGGCGGCGAAACCGGTCCTGACCATCTCGAAGAACACCTGGCTGCCGTAATGGAACCAGAGCGCCAGCGCACCGATCACGACCAGACCGCCGAGCCCTGCGCCGGCCAACAGGAGCACGGTCGGCAGCCGGCCGGCAGTGGGCGAATTGTCCTGTATCGGATGGGCCGGGTGCAGTGGTTGAGCCATGACAACGATCGGGGCGAAGGCCCCGGTTCCCTGGCCTTCAGATAAGCTTTGGCCCGCGTGCGGGCAAGGCGCCGCCAGCGGGTAAGGCGCCGCCGGCGGGCCAGAACGATCCCGTCAGGCCTGGACTATCAGTGGAGGAGCTGGCCGCGGGCGGACTCGAGCTGGTCCGCTTGCGGGAGGGGCCGGCGCGACGGCTTGATCGCCGAGGCCTGCGCGTCCATGTAGCAGGGCTTGTACATGGCCTGGAGCTGCTTGCCCTTCAGGAAGAGCATGTGCGGGGTGAGGCCGCCGCGCTGCATGATCCAGCGTTTCACCTGCGACGGATACATCGCGTAGAGCATCTGGGTCGCCTCGGAGTTGGTGACGGCCCGGCCGTTGGTGCCGAAATCCCAGGCGGCGTGGAAGCCGAGCGTCGCACTCGAGGTCACGCAGATGCGGTCATGTGGAATGGCGCCGAGGACGATGGTGCAGGCGGACGCGCAGAGGCCGTCGATGATGACGGTTTCGCCGGATTGCCTGAGGTCCTGATATCTGTCGACGTAGGTTCCAATCCGGCCACCGCGGTCATCCGCGATCCGAACCACCGCGTGAGAAGCCCCCATGCCCGCGATCAGGAGAACCGCCGCAAGCAACCCCGTCAGAAACTTCATTGTCCCCCGCCCCGGTCGAATTCGAATCTGCGTGTCAGGTGGTGATGCACGGCTAGCGTCCGTCGTAACCAAGGTTTTGTCTAGGCAGAGCGGCTGACTCAAAACAAATTCAAATCCAGTGTTGCGTCCGCGCTGCACTCGGCCGGTCTCTATCCCAAAGTGGAACAAGTTAACGATGTCTTACGCGCCACGCCCTTGATCTCAGTTGCCAGCGCTGGCTTCAATCCCGGGCGACTACAGGGGGGAACCGATGGAGGGGGAAACACATGGCTGACGAGACTGACGTCATCGTTGTCGGCGCAGGACTATCGGGCCTCGTCGCCGCAACCGAGATCGCCGACGCCGGCAAGCGCGTGATCGTGGTGGACCAGGAGGGCGAGCAGTCGATCGGCGGCCAGGCGTTCTGGTCGTTCGGCGGATTGTTCCTGGTCGATTCACCGGAGCAGCGCCGGCTCGGCATCAAGGATTCCTACGAGCTCGCGCTCCAGGACTGGCTCGGCACCGCCGGCTTCGACCGCGACGAGGATTTCTGGCCGCGGCAATGGGCCGAGGCCTATGTGGCGTTCGCGGCCGGCGAGAAGCGCGACTGGCTGCGCGCGATGGGCCATCGCATCTTTCCCGTCGTGGGCTGGGCCGAACGCGGCGGCTATGACGCGATGGGGCACGGCAATTCGGTGCCGCGCTTCCACGTCACCTGGGGCACCGGACCCGGCATCGTCGAGCCGTTCGAGCGCCGCGCGCGCGAGGCGATGAAGAGCGGACGGCTGAGCTTCCGGTTCCGTCATCGGGTCGATGCGCTCTCCATCACCAACGGCACGGTGGAAGGGGTCAGCGGCGCCGTCCTCGCGCCCGACACGATCGAGCGCGGCAAGAGCTCCTCGCGCAACGTGGTCGGCGAGTTCGCGCTGAAGGCACAGGCCGTGATCGTGGCGTCCGGCGGCATCGGCGGCAATCACGAGCTGGTGCGGCAGAACTGGCCGAAGCGGCTCGGCGAGCCCCCGAAATTCATGATCTCCGGCGTGCCCGAACATGTCGACGGCCGCATGATCGGCATCACGGAGAAGGCCGGCGCGCGGCTGATCAACCGCGACCGCATGTGGCACTACGTCGAGGGCATCCAGAACTGGTCACCGATCTGGCCGCGCCACGGCATCCGCATCCTGCCCGGCCCCTCCTCGATGTGGTTCGACGCCACGGGCACGCGGCTGCCGGCGCCGCTGTTCCCGGGCTCCGACACGCTCGGCCAGCTCAAATACATCATGTCGACCGGCTATGATTATTCCTGGTTCGTCCTGACCCAGAGCATCATCAAGAAGGAGTTTGCGCTGTCGGGCTCGGAGCAGAACCCTGATCTGACCGGCAAGAGCTGGCTCATGACCTTGCGCCGCGCGACCAACAAGGGCGCGCCGGCGCCGGTCGAGGCGTTCAAAAGCCATGGTGTCGACTTCATCGTGAAGGACAAGATCGAGGATCTCGTCGCCGCCATGAACAAGCTCACCGGCAGCGACCTCCTCAAGCTCGAGCACATCAGGATGCAGATCGAGGCGCGCGACCGCGAGATCGCCAACCCCTACGTCAAGGACGCGCAGGTGATGAACATCCACAATGCGCGGCGCTATATCGGCGACAGGCTGATCCGCACCGCGGCCCCGCATCGCATCCTCGATCCCGCGCAGGGTCCGCTCATCGCGGTCAAGCTCAACATCCTCACCCGCAAGACGCTGGGCGGCTTCGAGACCGATCTGGACTCGCGCGTGTTCGGCGAGGAGGGCAGCGTCATTCCCGGCCTCTATGCGGTCGGCGAGGCAGCCGGCTTTGGCGGCGGCGGCGTGCACGGCTATCGCTCGCTCGAAGGCACCTTCCTCGGCGGCTGCCTGTTCTCCGGCCGCAATGCGGGGCGCGCGGCAGCGAAAGCAGTGGGATAGACCATGCGGCGGTGGATGCAGATCGGAGCGCTTGTCGCGGCATTGACTGCCGCCTCCGCCGCATCCGCCGACACCATCGACGTCGACGGCGTGAAGCGCTCCTACACGGCGCAGCTGCCGGCGAAGAAGCCGGCGCCGCTCGTGGTCGTGCTGCACGGCAAGACCCAGCGCGGCGCCGACATGGTCGCGCGAACGGCGTGGCCGCAGGTCGCAAAGCGTGAAGGCTTTGCCGTGGTTTTTCCCGATGGCCTCAACCATGCCTGGGCTGACGCGCGGACGAAGGCAGGACCCGCGCTCCGTGGCCCGCCGGAAGGCACCGACGACGTCGCCTTCATCGCAAAGCTCGTCGAGAAGCAAATCGCGAACGGCACGGCCGATCCGAAGCGCATCTATGTCGCCGGCGTCTCCAATGGTGGCGCCATGGCGATGACGCTGGTTTGCGCCCGCGCCGATCTGTTTGCGGCGGGCGCGAGCGTGGTCATGAATCTCACCGATGAGGCCGCGGTCACCTGCCATCCGTCGCGACCGCTGCCGATGCTGCTCATGAACAGCACGGCCGACCCGCTGGTGCCCTACGAAGGCGGACGCGGATCGAGCTATTTTGCCGCAGACGGGTTCTGGTCGACCGAGGAGACGCTGGCCTTCTGGCGCAAGCTCAATGGCTGCGAGACTGATGACGCCGGCGTGACCGAACTGCCCGACCGAGCGTCCGTAGACCAGTCCACGGTGACGCGGATCTCATCGCGCTGCCCCGGAGGACACGACGTCGTGCTCTATCGCATCAACCATGGCGGTCACCGCATGCCCGGATTTGCCCCGGACGCCCGCTTCCCGAAGGTCGCAACAAGCCTGCTGGGGCCGCAAAACAGCGACATCGACGGCGCCGAGACGATCTGGACGTTCTTCAGTCAGTTTCCGTAGGCCGCGCATGCAACGCCGGCGACGCATGCGTGCCTGGCAACGCATGCGTGCCTGGGGTGGCAGAGCTGAGGCCACTGGGCTAGACAGGGCCGCCATTCCACCAGGAGATCCCCAATGAGCATTCAGCGTTTTGAAACCGGCCCGCGCATGAGCCAGGTCGTCGTGCACGGCAACACCGTCTATCTCGCCGGTGTCGTCGCCAACAAGGCCGCCGGCGAAAGCGTCACGAAGCAGACCCAGGACATCCTGGCGACCATCGACGGCCACCTCGCCAAGGCCGGCACCGACAAGTCGAAGCTGCTCTCGGCCACGATCTACATCACCGACATGAAGACGTTCGGCGAGATGAACGCGGTGTGGGACGCCTGGGTTTCGTCGGGCAACACGCCCGCGCGTGCGACCGTCGAAGCCAAGCTCGCGGCGCCGCAGTACACCGTCGAGATCATGGTGACGGCCGCGAAGTAATTTTCGCACGCGAACTGTAGCGAGTATCTGAAGCGCGATGAGACCATCATCGCGCTTCATTTTTTGCGGATGCATGACCTTCGAGGTAATCGATCCGCGCGCGCAATCCTTCGATAGTCCGGACAGCCGAACACGGCGCCATCGAAGGAGAGCCCCATGACCGATCACGTCACCATCGCCCGCCGCTACATCGAACTCTGGAACGAGCGCGCCGCCGGTCGCCGTCGCGAGCTGCTCAGCGAGAACTGGACGGCGGATGCGAGCTATGTCGATCCCCTGATGAAGGGCGACGGCCCTGATGGCATCGACGCACTGATATCAGGCGTGCAGCAGCGCTTTCCGGATTTCAGGTTCAAGCTGATCGGCGAGCCCAACGGCTATGGCGACCATGTGCGTTTCAGCTGGGGGCTTGGCCCCGATGGCGTCGACAGCCCGATCAAGGGGACGGATTTCGCCGTGCTGAAGGACGGACGGATCAGGAGCGTGACAGGATTTCTGGATCAGGTGCCCGCTGGGGCATGAGGGGGGGCGTGCTCCTTTCTTCCCTTCTCCCCTTGTGGGAGAAGGTGGCGCGAAGCGCCGGATGAGGGGTTGCGTCAGCGAACTCACATGCAAGAGATCACTCGCGGAGAGAGACCCCTCACCCGTCTCGCCGCTTAGCGGCGAGCCACCCTCTCCCACAGGGGGGGAGAGGGTGAGAGCGCACCTGGACTGCGACTAAGCCAACCGATACGCAGCCTTTGCATTCACACCGAACGCCTTCTCGCGAACATTCGGACCGAGCTTCGCCAGACACGCCTCAAGCGCGCTCTTGATCTCGCCATAGCTCCCCGCGAGCAGACACACCGGCCAATCCGAGCCGAAGATCAGGCGATCTTCGCCAAAACATTTTGCGGCGTGTTCAACGAACGGAAACAGCCGCTCCGCGCCCCAATCGTCCCACTTCGCTTCCGTCGCGAGGCCCGAGATCTTGCACCAGACATTGCCGCAAGTCCCGAGCGCCTTGATGCGCTCGGACCATTCGTCGCTGGCGCCATCGGCGATCGGCGGTTTTGCTGCATGGTCGAGCACGAAGCGCGCGTTGGGGAAGGCCTGCGCGGTTGCGATCGCGGCGGGCAGCTCGCGGGTGCGGACGAGGAAATCGTAGGCGAGATTGCGGGCGAACACGGCGGTAAGGCCGCGCTGGACGTCCTCGCGCAGCAGCCAGTCGGGATCGGTCTCGTCGTGGACCTGGTGGCGGATGCCGACCAACTTGTCACCGCCGGGCAATGCGCGCAGCCGATCGAGCGTATCGACGAGCGCACCATCGGTCAGATCGATCCAGCCGACCACACCCATGACAGTGGGCGTGGCATGCGCGATGCGCAAAAATTCCTCGGTTTCCTCGAGCGCGGAGCGGCACTGCACCACGATGCTGGCGTCGATGCCGTTCGCCATCAACAACGGCGCAAGATCGGCGGGACCGAAGGCGCGGCGGATCGGTGTCAGCTCGGGCGCGTCCATCCAGGGATAGTCGGCGCGCGCCGGATCCCAGAAGTGCTGGTGAGCGTCGATGATCATGCCTTACGCTCCGCCGGGCAGCGGCGCCCGCGCGTCGACAAGCTTTCGTGCGCGCAGATCCTGCCAGAAGGTCGGCGGCACCGCCCTCTCCGACATCGCGATGTTGTCGGCGACCTCGGCGGCGTTGCGCGCGCCCAGCACGGCGACCGTGACGGCGAGATGGGCCATGCAGAACTGCAGCGCGGCGGCCTTCAGCTCGGTGCCGTGCTTGCGGCAGAGCTCGTCGAGCGTGAGCGCGCGCGTAACGAGCGCCGCATCGGCGTCCTGGTAATTGAACTTCGCGCTCGTGTGCGGATTGGCCAAAATGCCGCTGTTGTAGATGCCGCCGAGCAGGATGCCGATGCTCTTCGACTGGCAGACCGGAAACAGCGCATCGAGCGCGCCCTGATCGAGCAGCGTATAGCGGCCCGCCAGCAGGAAGCAGTCGACCGGCACGGCGTCGGCAAAGCGCGCCAGCATTTCCGACTGGTTCATGCCGGCGCCGATCGCCTTGACCGTGCCTTCGCTGCGCAGCCGCTGGAGCGCGCGGAAGGCGCCGGTGACGGCCTCGTCATAGTGATCGTCGGGATCATGCACCAGCAGGACGTCGACGCGGTCGAGCCCGAGGCGGACCAGGCTCTCTTCGACCGAGCGCATCACGCCGTCATGGCTGAAATCGAACACCGGCCGCTCGCGCTGCCCGCTCTTGTAGTAATCGTCCTCGGCGGCAGCGCCATCGGGCGCGCGCAGCAGGCGGCCGACCTTGGTCGAGATGACGTAGGAGTCACGCGGCTGTTGCCGCAGGAACGCGCCGAGCCGGCGTTCTGCAAGGCCGAAGCCGTAGAGCGGCGCGGTGTCGAAGAAGCGGACGCCAAGCGACCAGGCCCGCTCGATCGTCGCGTGCGCGTCGGCGTCGCTGACGGCGGTGAACAATCCGCCGAGCGGCGCGGAACCGAGGCCGATCGAGGTGACGTCGAGAGAGCCGAGCCGCGCGCGCTTCATTCCCATTGCCTTACAACAGTTTTCATTCCAATCGTCCAGATCATCTCCCCCGCTTGCGAAAATCGCAAGCGGGGGAGGCACATAGGAGCGCGGGGCTGGGGGCGCTCCTATTTCAACATCTGCGCGACGTTGTCCTTGGTCACGAGATCGAGGCCGGTGTAGACGATCTCCGGCACCTTCTCGCCCTTCTTGATGGCGAGCAGCGTGTCCATCGCCTTCTCGCCCATCTCGAACGGACGCTGGCCGACCAGCGCATTGGCATAGCCGTCGCGCAGCAGTTCGAGCTGCATCTTCAGCGTATCGGCGACGACCAGCGTGAACTTGCCGGAATCGATGTCCTTCTTGTTCCTCGAGGCGAACGCCTTGAAGCCTTCGGGAGCGAACATCGGCCAGCCGCCGATCGGAACGATGGCGGCGAGATCGGGCGTAGCCGTGCGCATATCCGTCATCTGCTGCACCGCCAGCGCCGGATCGTCATTGCAGAAGGTCGGGGAGCCCGCGACCTCTGTCCATTTCGAGCCCTTCAGCGCCTCGCGCACGCCGTCGACGCGCTCGGCGAGATTCTTGGCGCCGGGGCCGCCGGAGACCATCGCGTATTTGCCGCCATCCGGCCGCATCTTCACGAGCTGCTTGCCGAGCGCGACGCCGAACTCCTTGTTGTTGGTGCCGATATAGGCGATGCGCTTGGAGCCCGGCGCATCGGCATCGAAGGTGATGACGGGGATGCCGGCCGCGGTCGCCGCCTCGATCGACTTGGTCATGGCCGCGACGTCGGCGACCGAGATGGCGAGGCCGTCGACCTTCTGGGTGACGAAGTCCTGGATGATCTGGGCCTGCGTCGCCGGCTCGTGCTCGACCGGCCCCTTGTAGATGCACTCGATGTTGCCGAGCTCCTTGGCGCGCTTCAGGCAGCCGTCGCGTGCGAAATCGAAGAACGGATTGTTCATCGCCTTGGGCACGATCACGAAGCGGTAGTTCGCGGCCAACGCCGGCGTTGCCATCATTGCGACGGCGATGCCGGCAAGAAGAAGTTTCCTCATTATCTCCTCCACCCTTGTTTGGTGCCCATCCTCTCGAAAGCGCCCGGGAAGCGGACAGGCGGCATTTTCGTTGCCTTCCCGAGATGATTTCACGTCAGGTCATCCGCGAGCGGATGCGGTCGACCAGCACGGCCAGGATGATGATCACGCCCACCAGCGTCTGCTGCCAGTAGGAGGAGACCTGCGCCAGCACGAGGCCGTTGCGGATCACCTCGAGCAGCACGCAGCCGACGATGGCCCCGAGCGGTCCGCCGATGCCGCCGGCGAGATTGGCGCCGCCGATCACGGCCGCCGCGATCACATTGAGTTCGTAGGACGTCGCCATGTTGGCCGGCGCCGACCCGAGCCAGCCGGAGATGATGATGCCCTGGAGACCTGCCGCGAGCGCGCAGATCACGTAGACCTCGATCTTCACCCGCACCACCGGAATGCCGGTGAGCTCGGCTGCCTTCTCGTTGCCGCCGAGCGCGAAGACGTGGCGGCCGAACGCGCTGTGGTGCAGCACCACCGCCATCGCCAGCGCGAGGATCACGAGATAGATGAAGGGCACGGGCACGCCGAGCACGTCGCCCGAAGTGAGCGCATAGAAATAGTCGGCATCCGGCCCGCCCGGGAAGCTGCCGCGCCCGTTGGAGACGACGTAGCCGAGCCCGCGCACGATCGAGAGCATGCCGAGCGTGGTGACGAAGGGCGACAGGCCGAGCACGGCGATGCAGAAGCCGTTGACGAGGCCGGCAATCAGCGCGACGCCGAGGCCGGCGAGGAGCGAGATCAGCAGGATCAGGCCGGGCACGTTGGCGAGCACCGTCTTGCCGTCGGCCGCCATGTGCACGAACAGGGCGCCCGCCGGCGAGCCTGGCGTCGACAGCTCGGTCATCACCATGGAGGTGATCATGGCGGAGAAGCACATCATGGAGCCGACCGAGAGGTCGATGCCGCCGGTGATGATGACGAAGGTGACGCCGAGCGTGGCGATGGCGATGAACGAGAAGTTCTTCGCCACGTTCTGCATGTTGCCTTCGGTGAAGAAGTATGGGCTGGCGAAATGCATGATCACCAGCAGCACCGCCAGCGCGAGCAGCACGTAGCCGGTCTGGGAGGCGAAGATGCCGCGCTGCCACCATCTGATCTTGCCGACATTGGTGAAGCTGATGGGTGATTCCAGGGGCATGGCCATCACGCCGCCTCCTTCGCGCCGGTGATGAGGGCGGTGACTTCCTCAGGCGAGGTCTGGTGGATCGGCTTGTCGGCCCGCTTCTCGCCGCGGCGCATGACGATGACGCGGTCGCACACGGCGAACACGTCGGGCATGCGGTGCGAGATCAGCATCACGGCGACGCCCTGCTCCTTGAGGCGATGGATCAGGCCAAGCACCTGCTCGACCTGTCGGACCGAGATCGCGGCGGTCGGCTCGTCCATCATCACCAGCCGCGCATTGGACAGCCGCGTCCGCGCGATCGCGACCGCCTGGCGCTGGCCGCCCGACATCTGCTTGACGAGATCGTCGGGCCGGGTCTCCGAGCGCAGTTCGCCGAACAGCTCCAGCGCACGCGCCGCCATCGCCTTGTGGTCGAGCAATGCGATCGGGCCAAATTTGCGCTTGAGCTCGCGGCCGAGGAACACGTTGGCGGCCGCCGTCAGATTGTCTGATAGCGCGAGGTCCTGGTAGACGACCTCGATGCCGACGGCGCGGGCATCGACGGGACGGTTGAAATGCACCGCATGGCCGGCGAAGCGGATTTCGCCGTGGCTCGGGCGGAAATTGCCGGCGATGATCTTGACCAGCGTCGACTTGCCCGCGCCGTTGTCGCCCATCAGGCCGACCACCTCGCCAGGAAGGACATGCAGGTCGACGCCGTGCAGCGCGCGGATCGCGCCGAACTCCTTGCCGATGCCGGTGAGCTCGAGGACCGGCGTTGTTCCAGCATTTGTCATCAGCGGGCGTCCTCAGACGTAGCGGTTGACCAGGGATTCCAGATATTCCTGCCGGCCCGAGCGCGGCTGCGGGTCGAAGCCGGGAAGAAGGGCACGGTCGGCGAGATCGGCGAGCGAGCGCTGGCCACCGAGAATGGCGCGGCCCTCGGGGCCGGACCATCCGTCGTAACGCTTCGCAAGCGGCGCGGTGAGGACGCCGGCATCGACCATGTCGGCAGCGGCAAGAAACGCCCGCGCGCAGGCATCCATCGAGCCGACATGGGCGTGAATGAGATCGTCCGGGTCGATCGACTGGCGGCGGATTTTTGCGTCGAAATTGAGTCCGCCCGAGGTGAAGCCGCCGCGGTTCAGGATCTCGTGGAACACCAGCGCCAGCTCGGGCACGTTCATGGCGAACTGGTCGGTATCCCAGCCGAGCAGATCGTCGCCCCGGTTGACGTCGAGCGAGCCGAAGACGCCGAGCGCCTCGGCGAGCGCAACCTCGTGATGGAAGGAATGGCCGGCGAGGATAGCGTGGTTCTGCTCGATGTTGAGCTTGACGTCCTTGAGGAGATCGTAGCGCGCGAGGAAGCCGTAGCAGGTGGCGACGTCGAAGTCGTATTGATGCTTAGTCGGCTCCTTCGGCTTCGGCTCGATCAGGATCGGGCCCTTGAAGCCAATTCTGTGCTTGTGCTCGACGACGAGCGAGATGAAGCGGCCGAGCTGGTCGAGCTCGCGCTTGAGATCGGTGTTGAGCAGCGTCTCATAACCCTCGCGCCCGCCCCACAGCACATAGTTCTGGCCGCCGAGCCGGTGCGTCACCTCCAGCGCAGCGCGGACCTGGCCGGCGGCGTAGGCGAAAACATCCGGGTCCGGGTTGGTCGCGGCGCCCGCCATGTAGCGGCGATGCGCGAACAAGTTGGCGGTGCCCCAGAGCAGGCGCACCTTGGCGGAGGCCATCTTCGCTTCGAAGATATCAGCAATCGCATTGAGATTGGCGACGGATTCGCCGAGCGAAGCGCCTTCCGGCGCCGCATCGACGTCGTGGAAGGTAAAGAACGGCACGTCCAGCAGCCGAAACAGCTCGAAGGCGACATCGGCCTTGGCGCGCGCCTGCGCCATCGCATCGGTGCCGTGGTGCCAGGGGCGCAAAAAGGTCTCGCCGCCGAAGGGATCGCCGCCCGGCCAGCAGAACGAGTGCCAGTAGCAGACCGCAAAGCGCAAATGATCCTCCAGCCTGCGGCCCTGCACGAGGCGGTCCTTGTCATACCAACGGAAGGCATGCGTGTTTCCCGCATCCATGCCGCCGAAGGCGACCGGCGCGCTGGCATCGAAGAATTTGGCTGACGCGTTCACTTTAGGCAGACTCCTTCAAGGCGGGATAAAGCTCGCGCCACCGACGATAGGCCTCGTCATAGGCACCCGTAGCGGATGCGCGGGGTATGAAGCTTGCGAGCCGTCGCGGCCGGGTACAGACCTCCGCGGCATCTTCGCCGGTCACGGCGAGCCGGCCGAGCCGGGCGGCGCCGAGCGCCGCGCCGACCTCGCCTTCCTCGACGCGGTGAACGGGAATGCCGAGCACGTCGGCGCAGATCTGCGCCCACAGCGGCGAGCGCGAACCGCCACCGACGAGATCGAGCTCGGCAATCGGCCCGCCCGCCGCGCTCAGCGCCGCCAGATTGTCGCGCGCGGCGAAGGCGACGCCTTCGAGCACGGCCTGCACGATCTGGCCGCGCCCGGTCGCAGCGCGCAGGCCGACGAAGGCGCCGCTCGCGGCGGCATCGTTGTGCGGCGTGCGCTCGCCGTCGAGATAGGGCAGGAATTTGATCGGGCTCGGTGCATCGACGCGCTCACCGAGCGGCGCCAGCAGCGCTGCGGCCGACGTCTCCATCACACCGGAGAGCCAGGCCAACGAGGCCGCGGCCGACAGCATCACGCCCATCTGGTGCCAAAGACCGGGCAGCGCATGGCAGAACGCATGCACCGCCGAAGCCGGTGCCGGCGCGAAGCGGTCGGTGACGCGGAAGACGACGCCGGACGTGCCGAGCGACAGGAAGGCATCGCTGGGCGCGATCGCGCCGAGCCCGATCGCGCTCGCGGCGTTGTCGCCGGCGCCACCGGCGACCACGACATCCCCAGCCATGCCCCAGCGTTGCGCGTAGTCCGGCGCGAGCAGCGCACTCGTCTCGCTGCCTTCGACGAGGCGCGGCATGTGGTGGAGATCGAGGCCGGTCGCTTGCAGCAGCGCCGCCGACCAGCGGCGCTGCCCCACGTCGAGCCACAGCGTGCCGGCCGCATCCGACATGTCCTCGACCATCTCGCCGGTCAGCCGATAGCGGACATAGGCCTTCGGCAGAAGCACTTTTGCGATACGCGCGAATATCTCCGGCTCATGCCGCGCGACCCAGAGCAGTTTTGGCGCGGTGAAGCCGGGCATTGCGAGATTGCCGGCGATCGCGCGCAACGACGGGCAACGCTGCTCAAGCTCGGCGCATTCGGCCTGCGAGCGGCCGTCATTCCAGAGGATCGCGGGGCGCAGCGGCCGGCCGTTCTCGCCGAGCAGCGTCGCGCCATGCATCTGGCCTGACAGTCCGATGCCGCGGACCTGCGCGACCTCGCGGGGATGGCCGGCGGCGAGATCGTCGACCGCGCCGGTCGCCGCATCGACCCAGGCGTCGGGATCCTGCTCGGACCACAGCGGCGCCGGATGCGACAGCGCAAGCTCGCGCGCTGCCGTCGCGACAATCGCGCCGGCTTCGCTCACGAGCACCGCTTTCACACCGGACGTGCCGATGTCCAGTCCGAGATACACGCCACCCTCCCTTTGCCTGCCGCGGGGGCGCGAGCTTGAAGCCGCCTTTCCCGCAACGTGCCGTTCAAAAATCCGCTGCCGCTAAGGCAGATTGTCCCGCATCACGATGTCGATCCTGATCTTCTCCTGTTCGTGCAGGATCGGCTCGCCGCGGGCGAGCGCGAGCAGCACGCGTACGGCGGCACGCGCCTCATGTCCGGGGTTCTGCGAGATCGCGGCATCCATCACGCCCTGCAACAACAGCCGCCGCGTCAGCGTGGTGACGTCGTGTCCGACGAACACGATCTGCTTGTCGCGGCCGGCATCGCTCAACGCTTTGGCAACGCCCTGCGTGCCCGCACCGACGTTATAAAGGCCGACAATGTCAGCATGCCTGCCGAGCAGCCGCGCCAGCAATTGTTCCGAGCGTAGGTCCTCGTCGCGCCCTTCCAGCACCGGCAGCACGCCGAGTTCGGGATATTCCGTCGCCATCACCTGGTTGAAGCCGAAGATGCGCTCGGCATGGTCGCGCAGGCCCTGCGAGCCCGCGACGATCGCGACCTTGCCGGACCGCCCGCCGACCAGTCGGCCGACCAGCGCGCCGGCGGTGCGTCCCGCGGCGATGTTGTCGATGCCGACATAATGGTGGCGGCGCGAGGACGGCACGTCCGAGACCAGCGTCACCACCTTGGTTCCGGCATCGACGAGATCGTTGATGGCGGCGCGGACGCCGGGATGGTCCAGCGCCACCACGGCGATGCCGTCATAATCGCCGGACAGCGCCTCCAGCGACGCCGCGAGCACGGAGGGGTCGAACACATCGGTCGCGACCATCTCGACGCCGAGGCGGCGGGCCGAGAGCCAGCCCGACATCTCGCCGAGATAGGCCTCGATCTGCTGCATGAAGGGGTTCGGCCCGGAGGGCATCACGAAGGCGAAGCGGCGGGCGCGGCCGCGGGCGAGCTCGGCGGCAGCCACATGCGGCTGGAACGCGTTGCGCTCGATCGCCGCCTTGACCCGCCGGACCGTGTCGGGCCGCACGCCCGGGCGGTTGTGCAGCACGCGATCCACCGTCGCGAGGCTGACGCCGGCCTCGCGGGCGATGTCCTTCAGCGTCAGCGCGGCGGCAGTGAGGGTCTCGGCCATGGCTGAAGGCTAGCAGAGGTGTTTTGAGGTACGCAACTCATTTTGAGGGCCAAGAGACGAACGCGGCGGCATTTTCGCGCCGCGGCTGCGTCGCCGTCCTCAGCGGCCGCTCAGATCGAGGGTGAGGAACAGGCTGTTGGCATCCTCGACATAGCCCTCGAACGGGGCGCAGGCGACGAAGCCATGCGCCTGGTAGAGCGCGTGCGCCGGCTTGAAATAGTCCCACGAGCCGGTCTCCAGGCTGAGCCGCCGCAGGCCGCGCGCGCGGGCGTCTGAGATGATGTGGCGGAGCATCTGGCCGCCGAAGCCGCGCCGGCGCGTGGTCTGAAGCGTGTGCATCGACTTCACCTCGCCGTGCTCAGGCGAGAGCGTCTTCAGCGCGCCGACGGCGACCAGCGCCTCGCCGTCCCAGCCGGTCCAGAACGCGACGTCGCTCGCGCGAAGGCCAGCGAGATCGAGCGCATGGGCGCTGCCCGGTGCGGTCTGCGCCCGCGCTGCCGTGACGTGGTGATCGAGCAGCGCGATGACGCGGGGATCGAAGGCGTCGCCGGTGCGGATCTGCATGTCAGGGTCTCGCTTCAGGGTCTCAATGACATCGGCGCCATCACATCTTCCCGTAAGAGGTGCCGCGCCGCGTGATGATGACGTAGCGCGCATCCTGCTTGGTTTCGTTCTCGAAGATCACGGCGCGCATCACGTCGAAGTCGAGACAGTCGCCCTCGCGCAGACGCACCGCCTTGGCGTCGATATGCACGGCGATCGCGCCCTCCAGCATCAGCAATTGCTGGGTGAAGGCGCTGCGGCCCCAGGGGCTGTAGGAGACGCGCGCGCCGGCCGGAAGGTCGACGACGATGATCTCGATGCCGCTGGCCGCATCCGGCGGCGAGGCGTGACGCCTGCGGTAGCCGCTGTCGGGATCGCGCCAATGCGGCTGGTCAGCAAGCCGCACGAGGCGCTCCGGCGGCTTCTCGGCGAGCGCGACGACGTCGCTGAGCGTGACGTCGAGCGCCGCGCAGAGCTTGTTGAGCAGCGCAGCCGTCGCACTGCTCTGCGCCCGCTCCACCCGCCCGATCATGGCCCGGCTGACGCCGGACCGCGCGGCGAGCTCGTTCAGCGTCATGCCGGCCTGCGTCCGCAGCGTCTTCAAGCGGCGGCCGATCGCGCGGTCGAGTTTCTGCTGGTCCATGGCATTCGTCCGAACATTGCCCGGCCAGAGACCGCATCCGCCAAAGCGTGAGGAGCTTAAGGCTGGCGAGCGGCCAATGCCGGGCCCCGGAGGCCAATATATTAGAACTTCAACCCAGTTCGCGAGCGCCGAGTCATTCGCTCCCGACTCGCTTCTGCGCATTTCGCGCGGAGGCGTCGCCAGTCAACCGATGATACTCGCGAATACAAAGATCGAGATCGGACCGGAGGCGCTGCGCGGCCTCGATGTCGAAGTTCATATAGTTGATCGGCTCACCGTGCCATCGCCTGGTGCCGTAGCCCCCGCCTCTGCTGTAGAGTCCGACCTCGATCGAGAGTTGGCCGAGTTCGAGGCGCGGAATGGTAAAGGTTGATCTCAAAGGTATCGCCAAGGTCAAGGCGAAGGGCCATACCTACTGGTACGCATGGCGCGGGGGGCCGAGACTGGTCGGCCAACCGGGCTCGCCCGAGTTCATCGCGTCCTACAATGCAGCGATCGAAGAGCGACGCACACCGGACAAGAACCGGTTTAGGTTCGTGGTCGCAAGCTACAAGGCCAGCGCTGATTATAAGAAGCTGGCGCAGTCCACCCGCGATCAGTGGGCAAAGTGGCTCGACCGCATCGCGGACTATTTCGGTGAGCTGCGCATCGCGCAATTTGATCGGCCGGAAAAAATCCGGCCGGTTATTCGTCGCTGGCGAAATCAGTGGGCGGACAGGCCACGCACCGCCGATTATGCAATGCAAGTACTCTCTCGCGTCGTGGCCCATGCTGTAGAGACGGGAAGCGTCGCCGGCAATCCCTGCGAAGGTATCAAACGTCTTTACGAAAACGATCGGTCGGAGATCATCTGGACCAACCAGGACATCGAGCGCATCAAGACCACTTGTTCCGTCGAGATCGCTTTGGCTATCGACCTCGCGAGCCACACGGGACTGCGTCTTGGAGATCTCGTCCGACTGTCGTGGTCGCACGTCGGCGACGATGCGATCATCATCAAGACAGGCAAGAGCAGGCAGCGGCGCGAAGCTATCATTCCGCTTTACAGTGCGTTGCGTGAAGTCTTGGCTCGCATCCCGAAGCGATCGACCACGATCTTGACCAATAGCCGCCGGCGGCCCTGGACGCCGGACGGCTTCGGTTCTTCATTCAACAAAGCGAAGATCGACGCCGAGATGTCAGAGATGGATCTTCACTTCAACGATCTGCGCGGCACCGCGGCGACCAAGTTTTACATAGCCGACTTTACCATGCGAGAGATCGCCGAAACGCTCGGGTGGGAAGAAGATTCGGTCGAAAGGATCATCAACCGCTACGTCGGCCGCTCCGCCGCGATCAAAGAGAGGCTTAGAAAAATGGAGGCTAGAGAGTGAACAAACTCTGCAAAACCGCCTGCAAAACCGTCCAGCTAAATTCCGTTAAGTGTTGGAGCGGGCGAAGGGAATCGAACCCTCGTATGCAGCTTGGGAAGCTGCCGTTCTACCATTGAACTACGCCCGCGAATGCGCTGCTCGCGCCTGTTCTGATTAGCCGAGACGGCGCCCTCCGCCAAGTACCTTGGCGCACCCGGCCGGACGCTTCTTAACGTTTCGATAAGATTCCACGTGCGCCGGATTGTGGCGGTGTTATGATCGCGTGTCGGGGGAGAGACGTGCACTGAGTGGGGCGTGTGCATGGTGGGGCGTGGCTACGCGATATTCGACACGGCCATAGGGCGCTGCGGCATCATCTGGAGCAGCACCGGCGTGGTCGCCGTGCAATTGCCGGAGGCGCGGGAGATCGACACCCGCCGCCGGATTTTCCAGGTCCATCCCGAGGCGCGCGAGCAGCGGCCATCCGAGAACGCCGAACTGGCGATCGAGGGGATCGCGGCGCTGCTGCAAGGCAGCGATCCCGATTTTTCCGAGGTCAGCCTGGATGCCGGCGGCGTGCCGGGCTTCAACCGGCGCGTCTATGAGTTCGCCTGCACCATTCCGCGCGGGGAAACGCGCACCTATCACGAGATCGCCAAGGCGCTGGGCGCCTCGGGCGCCGCGTATTCGGTGGCACAGGCGATCGCAAAGAATCCCTACATGCTGATCGTGCCCTGCCACCGCGTGCTGGAGGCCGGCAATTACGCCGACCGGCTCTCGCCTTACGGCGGGGTGATCTCCAAGCGGCGGCTGCTGGCGCTCGAGGGCGCCCATCCGGTCGCCAGCAAGACGCTGTTCGAGGTGCTGCTGCCCGTTGCTCCGCCGCGCGCGCCCAGCTAAGGCGCGGTCTCAACCGCGCCTTAGCTTTGATTTTTTGGGCATGATCTTGTCGGACAACCGCTACACACTTGTCCGGATCATGCCTAGATAAGGTGGCATGGACGCCACCACGCTGCTGACGACGCCTTCGATGACGGTCTCCGAGTTTCGCTGCGATGCGGGACCGGACGACATGCCGTTCGCGGAATGCCGCACCGGCCATTCCATCGCCTATGTCCGGTCGGGCAGCTTTGGCTGCCAGTGCCGCGCCGGCTTCTTCGAGCTGGTGGCGGGCTCGATGCTGGTCGGCGCGCCCGGCGAGGAATACACCTGCACGCATGAGCATGTCAGCGGCGACGTCTGCCTCGGCTTCTTCCCAAGCGAGGACCTGGTCGATGCCCTCGGCGGACGGCGCGAGGTCTGGCGGGTCGGCGCAACGCCGCCGCTGCCCGAGCTGATGGTGCTGGGCGAGCTGGCCCAGACGGCGGCAGATGGCAACAGCGACCTCGGTCTCGACGAGGTCGGCCAGATCCTTGCCGGCCGCTTTGTCGACCTTGTCTCGGGCAAGGCGCGCAAGCCAGCCAAGCCCACCGCACGTGATCGCCGCCGTGCGGTCGAGGCCGCGCTGTGGATCGACGACAACTCGCATGCCGAGGTCGACCTCGAGCAGGCAGCAAAGCAGGCGGGCCTCAGCCCCTTCCATTTCCTGCGGCTGTTCTCGGCCGTGCTCGGCGTCACCCCGCATCAATATCTGGTGCGCTCGCGGTTGCGGCATGCGGCACGGCTACTCACTGACGATGACATCGCCGTCACCGACGTCGCCTATGACGTCGGCTTCGGCGACCTCTCCAACTTCGTCCGCACGTTTCATCGCGCCGCCGGCGTGTCGCCGACCAAGTTCCGGCAGGCCTCGAAGGGGATGCGCAAGATTCTCCAAGAGCGGGTTGCCCTCAACTGACTAGGTTCGTCTCCGGCGCGCGCCACCAAGCGGCGCGCTTTGGAAATGGAGACGACCATGTACGACCACATCGGACTTCGCGTTGCCGACCTCGACGCCGCCACGCGCTTCTACACTGCGGTGCTGGCGCCGCTCGGCTATGTCCTGTGCTCCAGCGGAGACGGCTATGCC
This sequence comes from Bradyrhizobium sp. 14AA, assembly GCF_054185205.1. Taxonomy (NCBI): domain Bacteria; kingdom Pseudomonadati; phylum Pseudomonadota; class Alphaproteobacteria; order Hyphomicrobiales; family Nitrobacteraceae; genus Bradyrhizobium; species Bradyrhizobium sp. 14AA. Next base: position 194,981 of record NZ_JAVAYM010000016.1, read on the forward strand.
GGATTCGGCCCGAAGGGTGAGCCGGCGCTCTGGCTGCACCTGAACAAGGGACGCAAGGCCGACGGCGCGCATATTGCGTTTCGCGCCAAAAATCATGACGCGGTCAAGGCGTTTCACGGCGAAGGCCTGAAGAGCGGCGGCCGCGACAATGGCGGCGCCGGGCCGCGCAAGGATTACAGCCCGACCTACTATGCGGCGTTCCTGATCGACCCTGATGGCAACAATGTCGAGGCGGTTTGTGTGTAAATCACGAGGACGCTACACGCGCGCTGTCATGCCCCGGCTTGACCGGGGCATCCCGTACGCCGCGACTTCTCGACTCATTCACAGCGGCCTCTGGAATACTGGATCGCCCGCCTTCGCGGGCGATGACACTTGAGATGGCGGCATCTATCGCCCGCCTCTCCACATCATAGGAAGTAACCATGGCCTCCATCCACAACGACATTCCCCTTCCCGCCTCCGCGCACGACGTCTGGGATGCCGTGCGCGATTTCGGCGCGCTGCCGCAGCGGCTGGCGCCGGGCTTCGTCACGGCCTGCACACTCGACGGCGATGCGCGCATCGTCACTTTCGCCAATGGCTCGGTGGCGCGCGAGGTGCTGGTTGATTGCGACGATGCGCGGCAGCGGCTGGTCTACGCCATCAACAATGAGCGGCTGAAGCACTACAGCGCCTCGGTGCAGGTGATCGCCGAGGGCGAGACGAGGTGCCGCCTTGTCTGGATCATCGACATGCTGCCGAACGAGCTTGCATCTTACGTTCAGGGACAGACCAAGGACGCCGTCATCGCTATCCAAAAGGCGTTTCCGCCTGCCGCGGCCTGATCGCCCTCTGTGAGTTTTCTCACAGAGCCTGCCCTCGCCGCCCGCAATCATGGCCGCGTGCGTCCGGTTGGCTCCGCTCTCCCGGCGGCGCCACGCACGCGAGGAGCAGGCCATGAGAGGTGCGGACAAGGTGATCTGCCAGGCGGCCGCCGTGCTGCTGTTGCTTTCGATTTCGAGCGCGCCGGCAAAGGCGCAGTTTCTCGGCGGCGGAGGTGCCGGCGGCGAGGACATGATGACCCAGATGGCGCCGATGCTGGAGATGATGAAGGCGAAGATGGGCAAGCGCCGCTTCGCCATGATGATGCAGACCATGGGCCCGATGATGAGCCGCATGATGGAGAACGGCGGCGGTCTCGGTGGTCTCAGCGGCGGCACTCTCGGCGGCGGTTTCGGTGCGCCGAACTACGGCGGCTACACGCCGATGGGCGGCGGCACCATGCCGGCCGGGCTCAGTGGCATCGGCGGCGGCGACGTCATGGGCATGCTCGGCGGCTCAGGTAGCGGCGACATGATGGCGATGATCCCGCAACTGATGCGACTCGCCAATGTCGGCGGAGGCGGCGGTCATCGCCGCCACAAGCACCGCTAGAGCATGATCCGGAAAAGTGCGAAGCGGCTTTCCGGAAAGATCATGCGCAAACAACAACCTAAAGCGCGATGACGATTCATCCAAATCTCATCGCGCTTTAGAGCGCGCTGCCGGCAATCGCAGCAACGAAGCAACCACCCTTCGGGGGGCTCGAAGGATGGTTGCACCGAAGCAAGCGCATGATGCGCCGTCGAAATCAGATTCGGTCGTCGATGAGGACGCCTGATATCGACGGGTCGCTTGCCTTCGCCTGGTCGCTCGATTGCGTCCCGCTGTAGGTCGGATCCGTGAGCGAGTCCTTCAGCGACTGAAGAAATTGTTCAAGCAGATCCGTCGCCGAAGTGCCGCTCGACGAACTGTCGGTGGCGGTCGCCGAAGCAGATCCGCTTGCACTCGTCGTATCGCTTGATCCCGTCGTGCTGGAAGAGGTCGAATCCGAGAACAGGCTCTTCAGCGAATCGAGGAATTGCTGAAGCAGATCCACCACCGAATTGCCGCTGGACGAACTGTCCGCGCCGTTGGTGGGGGGAGGCCCGCCGGGCGGCGGTCCACCTGCTCCACCCGGACCGCCGGCCCCGCCCGGTCCCTGGGAGAACGCCGACTTGAAGATGCCTTGCAGCTCGGTGGCCTGCTGGTCGGTCAGCTTGCCCGCCGAAACCTCCTGCTGGATGAGATCATCGATCTTCGACTTGAATGCGTCGGTCGACGATCCGCTGCCGCTGGACTGATCGCTCGCACTGCTTGATTGCAAGGCGGTGTCGATATCGCCGAGCGCGGACGACAGCGCCGACTGATCGGACGAACTGACCGCGCCGGAGCTGACTTCCGCTTGCAGCTCATCCTGCAGTCGCTGCAACGGCGATGCCTGGCGGTGATGGTGGGTGGAGAGCGCCGAAATCGAGGTCATGGGTGGCTTTCCGTGCTTTGGGAGAACTCACCGTGACGTTGTCGCCGAGAGCTGGCGCGGAGCCTTCGGCAGGGTGCAGGCCCGGTTGCCGGATATTGCCAAGGAACGAATAGAAATATTCGGAAACAAAAATCCGGCAAGCGCGCCCTAGTCTGCTGCAGCCGAAAGAGCCGGCCTGATCGCGGCCTTGCCCTCGCGCGGTCCCCAGCGCGTCAGCACCACGCTGGAGAATGACAGCAGGCCGAGCACGACCATCGAGCTCGCGGCCAGCCAGAAGAAGCTCTGCGCGGTGGCGTCATGCGTCGACAGCCACCAGCCGGTGGCCGAGATGTAGACCAGCCGCGCGGTCTGCGCCAGCACCGGGCCGATCACCTTGGCGGCACCCTGCGACGAGAAGTACATCGTCGTTGCAAGGCCGAAGAAGGCGTAGAACGGTCCGACCGTCGAGAGATATTGATGGCTCGCCGCGCGCACGGTCGCGCTGTCGGTGAAGATGTTGACCCAGAGATCGGGGAAGAGCGCAACGAGGCATGCCGGCGCGCCGACTGCCACGAAGGCAGCAGCACTGGCGATCCAGGCGATGCGCCGAGCCCGCGCGATGCGGCCCCCGCCGATCGCCATCCCGACCATCGGCACGCAGGCAATGCCGAACGAGAACGCGATCGAGGTCAGCAAAAATTCCAGCCGCGCGCCGATGCCGTAGCCGGCGAGGATCGCCGTGCCGAACTTCGCCAGCATGTGGGTGAAGATCGAGATCGTCAGCACCGATTGCAGCGGCGAGAAGCAGGCGATGGCACCGACTTTGAGGATATCGAAGAACATCGCCCATTGGATGCGCAGGCCGTGCAGCTTCGGTGCGATCCGCGCGCGGCCCGAGAACAGGTACCAGCCCATGATGCAGATGTTCATGGTGTAGGCGATCAGCGCGCCGGCCGCGACGCCGCGCATTCCGAGCTGCGGCACCGGGCCGAGCCCAAGCCCGAGCGTGCCGCCGAGCACGATCTGCCAGGCCGCGGAGTTGAGGATGAGGAACGACGGCAGCTTCATGTTGCCAGTGCCGCGCAAGACGCCGGCCATGGTGTTGAGCAGCCAGGGCAGCACGGCGCCGCCGAAAAACACCTGCGTGTAGGCGATCGCGTGCGTCAGCACATCGCCGCGGCCGCCGAGCATTTCGAGCACCCTGGGCCCGAAGATCAGCATGCCCAGCATGAAGACGAGGCCGAAGCTGATGCCGATCAGTATCGCATGCATGGCGAGCGTGCCGGCACGCTCGCGGTCGCCGGCACCGAGCGCGCGTGCGATGGCGGACGCCACCGCGCCGCCCATGGCGCCGCCGGACATGGTCATGGTCAGGATCACTGTCGGAAACACCAGCGCCATCGCGGCCAGTGCCTCGACGCCGAGCCGGCCGATATAGGAGGTCTCCGCGATCACCGTACAGGTCCCGGCCGACAGCGCGATCACGTTCGGCCAGGCGAGGGAGAGCAGCGTGCGCAGGATCGGTCCGTCGGTCAGCGCGCTCCTCACCGGCCGTGAAGGCGGCGGCAGCGGGCGCTCTTGTTCATCAACCGGGATTTCGGCGATGTCGGACATGTCCTCTCCGGACGCAGGCGCCATTTTGCGGCGCCGCAATGAGTAGGTGTGTCAATAAATTTGTTCGCGCGCAGGGCGCGGCGAGGGCTTGTTAGCACGACAATTGCCGATTCCTCCTGCGTCGGATGCAGGCGTGCCCTGCGGCAGCGCATTTCAGAGGCGAAGTTACCCGACCGTCCAGACCAGCGGCCGACGCCCTCCGGCCGGCGGCAGCAGATGCACGCCGATGTGCCGCCCGCATCCCGCCGCGAGGCCCTCGAACAGACCCTCCAGCACCTTGGCGCAGGCGCGATGATCATCGGCGACGTCGTCCATCAGCTTCCAGCCCTGCTGGCGGATTTCGAATGTGCCCTCCGACTGCGCGGTGTCGGCGGCATCGTCCTGCGCGGCGAACAGCGCGTTCAGGAACGATGCGAACGCGCTCGCGCCGCCGCGGGTCATCGACAGCGCGGCCGCGACCTCGTCGAAATACTGCATCCCGATCAGCTTGCCGGTGAGATGGAGGAGATAGCCGGCGTCTTCCGGACCGAACAATTGAACCATCACCGGCGCGGCGGTGCGGACATATTCCATGGCGTAGTTGCGATAGGCTTTTTCCAGTCGCGGTTTTGGCCAGCTCGCGACGGGCAGAGCCGGCGCGGCCTTCGCGTCGAACAACGGCGCTTCCAGATGCCGCGCGAACACCAGGCGCTGGTCGAGCTCGAGCGGATGGTCGTACTGATGATAATAGCCTTCGAGCCCGTCCTGGCCGTCGACGCTCTGCTTGGTGCAGACGAAGCCCAGGCGGAGATCGCCAAGCGCGACGCCGTTGTTGGCGTGCCATCCCCGCAGCATCGCACGGGAGACCTCGCCCGGCACGCCGCAGATCGCGGTGCCCTTCCAGATCCAGCGTGGCGGCGGATAGCGGATCCAGGCCTTGGTGTCGCTCTCATACATGTACTCGACGTGCACGCCGCCGATCCAGTTGGAGAGGTAGTGATATTGCGCAGCGGCCACCGCCGGCGGCAGATGGCTGAGGCCGAGCTTTTGCAAGCCAGGCAGGAAGCGCTCCTGCTGCTGGCGACGGAACACGCGGAAGACGAACTCAGCGGCATCCGCCGTGCCACGCCGGGTGACGACGGTGAGGATGAGACCGGTGAAATAGGCGTGATAGAGATCGGCAACCGCGCGCCAGCGCTTCCACTGGGCTTCCTGCGCGGCATCTGCTGCAGCGGCCATGTTCACTCCCGATCGTTGTTTCGATCGAGTGTGTCACCGCACCGGATGACAGGCAACAAGACGCTCATGCAGGGCTCCCTGCATGACGGCCTGTCAATTCCGCATCACGAAGTTTGTGCAGCCCTGGCCGCGCGCTCGCGCTCGATCCGTTCGGTCACATCGCGCGCCATCGCCACGGATCCCTGCACAGCACCGTCGGCGTCCCGCACCAACGCGAAGGTCATCTCGATGTAGAGCTTGCGCCCGCTCTTGTGCAGCGCGCGGGTCAATGTCGGCTTGCCTGCAAGCTTCATCGTCCCGCTTGCGAGCGCGGCCTCAAAACCCTTCCAGTGCGCGTCACGGAGATGCTCGGGAACGATCAGGTCGAGGTTCTGGCCGAGCGCTTCGTCCGCGGAAAAGCCGAACAGCGTGCTCGATGCGCGATTCCAGCGCATGATCGTGCCGGAGCGGTCCGAATAGATCATCGCGTCCGCGGCGTCGTTGAGGATTCTTGCGTCGAGTTCCGATGGATTGGTCATGTCATCACCTCGCAAGCAGCTGAAGCGCGATCGGCATCCTGCCACACATTCGGTGTCATCGCCCGACTTGATCGGGCGGCCAAGCATTCCGAGGCGACAATGATCAAATCGAGGGGCTACGGCGTACTGGATACCCCGCCTTCGCGGGGTATGACGGCGGAGGGTACGACGAGCACTACACCCGGAAATGCTTGCTCAGCTTCAGGCCCTGCGCCTGGTAGTTCGAGCCGATGCGCTGGCCATACATGGCGTCGGGGCGCGCCAGCATCTTCTCGTAGACGAGGCGGCCGACGATCTGGCCGTGCTCGAGGATGAAGGGGACTTCGCGCGAGCGCACTTCCAGGACCGCGCGCGATCCTAGCCCGCCCGCACCGGCATAGCCGAAGCCGGGATCGAAGAAGCCGGCATAGTGCACGCGGAACTCGCCGACCAGGGGATCGAACGGCACCATCTCCGCGGCGTAATCGGGCGGCACCTGCACCGCCTCTTTCGACGCCAGGATGTAGAACTCGCCGGGATCGAGGATCAGGCTGCCGTCGGGACGGGCCGAGATCGGCTCCCAGAATTCCTCGACGGAATAGCCGGAGCGACGATCGACGTCGACGACGCCGGTGTGCCGCTTGGCGCGGTAGCCGACGAAGCCGTTTGCCTTCTCGCCTGAGAGATCGACGGAGACGGCGACGCCGCCCGAGAGATCGGCATCGTCGATGTCGACGAGGCGCTCGGCCGCATGCAAGCCGTCGAGCTCGTCGGCATTGAGGATGGCGTCACCGGTGCGGAAGCGCACCTGGCTGAGGCGCGAGCCTTCGCGCACCAGCACCGGAAAGGTTTTCGGGCTGATCTCGGCATAGAGCGGACCGTGATAGCCGGCGCCGATCATGTCGAAGCGACGGGTGCCGTCGGCGATCACGCGGGTGAAGACGTCGAGGCGACCGGTCGAGCTCTTGGGGTTTGCGGCCGCGACGATCTCCGGCGGCAGAGCCAGGCTTTCCAGCAGCGGCACGATGTAGACGCAGTTGGTCTCCAGCACCGCGCCGTCGGCAAGGCTGAATTCGTGCAGCTTCAATTCGTCGATGCGCTCGGCGACGGTGGCGCCGGGGCCGGGCAGGAAGCTGGCGCGGACACGATAGGCGATGTCGCCGAGGCGCAGATCGAGGCTCGCCGGCTGGATCTGGCTTTCGACGAAGTCGTAGGCGGGCAGGATGAGCCCCGCCTCCGCCATCGCCGCGATCATGCGGTCGGGCAGGATACCATTGGCGTCGGCAGCGACCGTGAACGTCAACCGGGGGTCCTCATCAGGGGGTCAAGTACATCCGGACACGCGGAAAATACGAGGCTTTTACGGCTATCCGATGGACGTCTTGACGGAAAGGGCATTGCGGAATATGAGCATGACTTATCCCGTGGTGATTTGAGCCGGCCGGCTTGCAGCCACGTTAAATAAGTCGCTAAACAGGCCGGGGACCTCTGTGATCCCGGCCCGTGGTTTTATCCAGGCCGGTTTTTTTGTGACCGTTTTCGCATCAACGGTCATGTCGGAGGGTCCTATGTCGAAGTCGCCTGTTTACCGTCCCGAAACCCGCCTGGTCCATTCCGGCACCCTGCGCTCGCAATATGGCGAGACGTCGGAGGCGCTGTTCCTGACCCAGGGCTACGTCTACAACAGCGCCGAGGAGTGCGAGGCGCGGTTCAAGGGCGAGGACCCCGGCTTCATCTATTCGCGCTACTCCAACCCCACCATCGCGATGTTCGAGCGCCGCATGATCGAGCTCGAAGGCGCCGAAGCCGCCCGCTCGGCCGCGACCGGCATGGCCGCGGTGACCACCGCGATCCTGGCACCGCTCAAGACCGGCGATCACGTTGTCGCTTCCCGCGCCCTGTTCGGCTCGTGCCTCTACGTCATCCAGGACCTTTTGCCGCGCTACGGCATCGAGACCACGCTGGTCGACGGTGCCAATCTCGATGAATGGCAGCGTGCACTTCGGCCGAACACCAAGACCTTCTTCCTGGAGAGCCCGACCAACCCGACGCTCGACGTGCTCGACATTCCCGGCATTGCCGAGATCGCACACAAGGGCGGCGCGCGGCTCGTCGTGGACAACGTGTTCGCGACGCCGATCTGGCAGAGCCCGCTCGCGCTCGGCGCCGACGTCGTGGTCTATTCCGCAACCAAGCACATCGACGGCCAGGGCCGGTGTCTGGGCGGCATCATCCTGTCGTCGGAAGCCTTCATCGCCGAGCACATCCACAATTTCATGCGCCAGACCGGCCCGTCGATCTCGCCGTTCAACGCCTGGGTCCTGCTCAAGGGCCTGGAGACGCTGGGCGTGCGCGTGCGCGCGCAGACCGATACCGCGGCGCGCGTTGCGGACGTGCTGGCGAGCCATCCGAAAATTTCGCGGCTGGTTTTCCCGGGCCGCGCCGATCATCCGCAGGCAGCGCTCGTGAAGAAGCAGATGCGCGGCGGCTCGACGCTGGTCGGCTTCGAGGTCAAGGGCGGCAAGGCGGCGGCGTTCCGCGTGCTCAACGAGCTCAAGCTTGCGAAGATCTCGAACAATCTCGGCGACGCCAAGAGCCTCGTCACCCACCCGGCGACCACGACGCATCAGCGCCTGAAGCCGGAAGACCGCGCCGCACTCGGCATCAGCGAAGGCTTCATCCGCTTCTCCGCGGGGCTCGAGCATGCGGACGATCTGATCGAAGATCTGACGGCGGCACTGGAGAAGGCGTGAGGCCGGCACGTAGGGTGGGTTAGCGAAGCGTAACCCACCACTTGCTTCCGCGAGGATGGACCGTGGTGGGTTACGGCCTCGCCTAACCCACCCTACGGCAGCTGGAGAAGGCGAGAGCGAGCCCACCATTCACGATCACGCTGACGATAGATCGTGGGCACGGCGCGCGAAGAGCGCGCCTTTGCCCACCCTACGGAAGCGGTGTTACATCGGCCGATACGTCCGCACGTCCGCCGGCACGTTGACGCCGAGTTTGATCTGGCCGACAGAGCGGATGATGTCGTCGCCGAGCAGCTGGGCGAAGCAGGCGTAGCCCCAATCGTTCATGTGCAGGCCGTCGGCAATGACGAAGCTCTCGACCGGGATCGCCTGCGTCTCGTGCCAGTCGCGCATCACCTCGAAGCGCGGGAAGATACCGACGTGACGCAGCTCGGCGACCTTGCCGAGCAGCTTCACCATCTTGCCGGCGCTCTCGGCGCGCTGGTTGACGGCCGGCGAATATTGCGGATCGACCAGCACGATGTCGGCGCCGCCGGCGGCCTGGATGCGGGTGATGCCGTCCTCGACCAGTTTTGCAGTGTCGCCGGGATCGAGATTGCGCAGCACGGCGTTGGTGCCGACCTGCCAGATCACGAGATCCGGATGCACGTCGATCACCTCCTTCTGGAGGCGCTTCATCATCTCGGGCGCATCCTCGCCACCGACGCCGGCATTGACGACGGTGATGTCGGCAGTCGGGTATTGCCGGCGCAGCTGCGCGGCGAGGCGATTGGGATAGTTGAACTCCGGCGAGCTTGCGCCGAACCCGGCGGTCGACGACGAGCCGAACGCGACGATCAGGACGGGCTGGCCGGCCACGAGCTTGCTTGCGACATGCGGCAGCGTGCCCATCGCCTTTGCGCCGCCCTTCGACGGCAGGCAGGGGACGCGGTTGAAGATGTCACCGGCGGATTTCGCGACCTGCTTCACCTTGTCGATGGCGCGCGCCGTGATGCCGCGCTGCTCGGGGGACGTCGCGGCGACAGTGGTCTGGGAGGGCGAGGCGGACGCGGGATTAGCCGGCTGCTGCGGGACGGGCGTCGCCTGCGCGGCTTGCGCCTGCGCCCGGGACTGCGAGGCCGGCGTCAGCAACAGCAGCGCTGCTGCTGCGGCCGCAGCCAGCCATGCCGTCAGGCAAAAAGGGCGGAGAGAACTCATTAACGCTAGACCTCAATTTTGCTGCTGGGCCGGCTCCAGATGGGCTGCGTCAATCACGAACTGTGCCAACGCCCGGCCAAGGCAATCATGAACCTGTTTTGCCAGTTCAGGCCCGCGGGACGGGCTGAACAGGTCGAACTGCCCCTGATCATTCCACTGCCGCATGATCGCGAAACGGTCGAACAGCGGGACGTCATGCTCCTGCGCCACCACCCGCATATTGTCGAGGTATGGCGGCACCGAGATCATGGTTTCGGTACGCGGGCTGTACTGCAGATTCATCAAGACGACGTCAGCCCCTGCCTTTTGCAACGCAGCAACTCCTCCGGTCACCGCGCCGCGAAAATCGTCGGGATCGATGGCTCGGATAGCATCCACAGTCCCGGTCTGCCAGATGACCAAAGTAGGCGTTTTTGCTTCCATCAGCTTAACGAAGCTGGCGGCCGCCTCTTCGGCCGTCTTCTTGCTCTGTAGTTCTACGGAGACGTGCACGGTTTCCGACGGCGGCAGCTTGTCCTTCAGGATGGCCTGCATGCGCGCCGGATAGGAGCTGTCCTCGGAGGCCGGAATCGTGGTCGAACGGCTTCCGATGACCAGGATTTCGAGCGGTTTGCCGGCTTTGACGGCATCGGCGACCTTGGGAAGCTGGCTTTCGCTGGTGAGCAGGTAGGACGGCAATTCGCACGCGGCCGGCGTTGCGGAAACGGCAGGCGCAGCATCGCCCCCGCGCGCCACTGGGGCGGCGAGGTTACCGCATAGCAGGATCAGGCTCAGGAGAACCTTCGCCTTCATCAGCCCCCTCCCGCCATATCGGCGTTGCCGACGGCGTTTTTGGTTTTCGCACCGCTCTTGTCAGCCACGCGCTTGTACCACGAAATCACCCAGGCCACGCCCCACATGATCAGGATTCCGGAGAGACTAATCAGCGCATGCATGACTGCGCCGCCGGAGACCTCGGCCAGAATGAAATGGCCGGCGAAGGCGAGGAAGACGCCGAGACAGAAGATCTCGAGGGAATGCGAGCCGCACAGGATCAGCGGCCGCAGCCAGGGCGATTTCAGGCCCGGCCAGTCCCGCGGCAGGAAGCGCACGGTGAGCGCGGCGAGCGCCAGGAAATGCGTGAAGCGCAGCACGTCGAGATCGGTCTTGTCGATCGGATACATCCATTGTTCGAGCCGCTTCGGCATCAGATGGGACAGCTGCGGCACGTACCAGGTCAGCGTCACGTAGAACGCCGCGACGATATAGGCGATCGAGATCCACATCGTTACCGGCGATGCTAAAATGCGCGACATGCGCCGTGCACCTCCGAGCGCACACCATGCACCGAAGACGAAAAGCAATTGCCAGGCCAGCGGATTGAACGCCCAGAAGCCGTTCGGATAGGCGGAGAAGTAGAGGTCGTATTCCCAGGTCACCGCATAGAGCACGACCGAGAGGCCGAGCGTGAAATCGGGCTTCCACTTCATCGAATACAGGATCAGCGGCAGCGCCAGCATCAGCACGATGTAGAGCGGCAGCACGTCCATGTTGACGGGGCGGAAACGCAGCAGCAGCGCCTGCACGATGGTGACGTCGGGCTGCTTGAGGAAATCCATGATGCCCATCTCTTCGGTGTAGAGCGGGTTCTCGAAGCTGGTCGCGACATAGGAGATTTCGGCGAGGAAGATCGTGAACAGGAAGACGTGGGCGACGTAGATCTGCCAGACCCGGCGCAGGATCCGCGCGGTAGCAATGACGAAGCCGCTCTCCAGCATCGCCCGGCCGTAGACGAAGGCGGCGGTGTAGCCGGAGATGAAGATGAAGATCTCGGTGGCGTCGCTGAAGCCGTAATTGCGGATCGTGAACCAGGTCAGGAGGCTCGCCGGCAGATGGTCGATGAAGATCAGCCACAGCGCAAGGCCGCGGAAGAGATCGAGCCGGAGCTCGCGCTCGCCGATCGCGGGCAGCGAGATGGCCGGCGCGGCAGCGCGCGGGGTCGCAGTTCCCGCAATCGTCGATCCCGTCACTTGGTCGGCAATGGTCATCGGGGCCCAAAAACCCTTCCGCAAATCGCGACGTTCAATGGAGTGTACCGGTCCGGCCGTCGTCTCGCAAAGCGGCCGGATCACATAAGGGTGTTTCCCTCAGGGGTGTACTTCCCCGCGAATTCTGGCGGGACGATGTCGCCCAAGCCGCCTTGCGGCGTTTGGTTCCGGAGCCGGTTTTCGTTATGATGGCAGCCATGTACCGCGCCGTGACCCGCCAGATCGAAGTGACCGTCGAGCCGAACTTTGTTCCGGAGCAGTCGTCGGCCGACCGCTCCCGCTATTTCTGGTCGTACACCATCGTCATCACCAACTCCGGCGACGAGACCGTGCAGCTCAAGACGCGGCACTGGATCATCACCGACGCCACCGGCCGGCAGCAGGAGGTCAAGGGCGAGGGCGTGGTCGGCGAGCAGCCGACACTGGCCCCCGGCGAGCGCTTCGAATACACCTCCGGCGTCCCGCTCACGACCGCCTCGGGCTTCATGACCGGCCGCTACCAGATGGTGACCGAAAGCGGCGAACGCTTCGAGATCGACGTGCCGACGTTCTCGCTGGACAGCCCGGACAACAAGCGGGTGTTGAACTAGGGGCGGGTGGCGCACACACCCTCCTCCTCGTCATATGTGGACGGCCCCTATTGGCAAGCGCTTTTTGAAGTATCGAACGAGTTGGTCTGCTTCGGTCATATGTCCGGCCTGTTGGTGCGGGGTTTATGACCGCTGGCCCTGATGAAA
>NZ_JAVAYM010000095.1:0-526 GCF_054185205.1 Bradyrhizobium sp. 14AA
CCGTTCGACGGCAAGCGCATGATCTATGGCGGCTTCGCCCCGCTGCTCGACGACGGGACCCGTGGATCGACCGGCTATGTCGACGGCTATCTGGTGCCGGTCCCTGACGGCAAGAAGGACGCGTATCGCGACATGGCGCGCAAGGCATCCGTGGTGTTCCGCGACCACGGCGCGACCCGGGTGGTCGAGGCCTGGGGCGACGCGGTGCCCGACGGGACCGTTACCGACTATAAGGGCGCGGTGAACGCCACAGGCGACGAGAAGGTCGTCTTCTCCTGGGTCGAATGGCCGTCGAAGGAAGTCCGCGACGCCGGCATGGCCAAGGTGATGGAGGACGAGCGGATGAAGCCGCCCGCCGGTTCGGAAATGCCGTTCGACGGCAAGCGCATGGTCTATGGCGGCTTCGCGCCTATCCTCGACGCGGCCTGAGCCGGAGCCGCGCCTTCCTCCCCCCGCCCCCCAAGGAGAGCCACGATGCCCAATCCCCAAGGTACCCCGATCTGGTACGAGCTGATGACCACCGACC
>NZ_JAVAYM010000096.1:0-526 GCF_054185205.1 Bradyrhizobium sp. 14AA
CAGCTGCTCGGCGAGCCGATCCCCGAAAAGGGCCGGATCCGCGCCTCGGCGCTCGACAAGCCCGGTTTCGGCGTCGAGCTCAACCGCGACATCCCGCTCCACCGCCCTTATACCCACTAAGGAAACGCCTTCGATGAAATTGCTGCGTTACGGCCCCGCCGGCCAGGAAAAGCCCGGCCTGCTCGACGGCGAGGGGAATATCCGCGACCTTTCCGGTCATGTCGCCGACATCGCCGCCACCGAGCTCTCGCCCGAGGGCCTGGCGACGCTTGCGGCGATCGATCCGGCATCGCTACCCCTGGTCGAGGGATCACCACGCTACGGCACCCCCGTCGCCGGAACGCGCAAATTCATCGCGATCGGCCTGAACTTCTCCGAGCATGCCGCCGAATCCAACCTGCCCGAGCCGCCCGAGCCTGTCTTCTTCACCAAGGCGATCTCGTGCCTGCAGGGACCGAACGATCCGGTGATGATCCCGCGCGGTTCGGAAAAGACCGACTGGGAGGTCGAGCTCGGCGTCGTGATC
>NZ_JAVAYM010000097.1:0-523 GCF_054185205.1 Bradyrhizobium sp. 14AA
TGTTTCAATAAACACGCCAAGAGCCAGAAGTTTAAGTTTGGTCACAATCCATAATTCCTTATTCAAATGTTCTGCGGCAAAAGTGTAACCGCCAATACCTGTAAGACCAACTATTTTACACAATGTAACCGTTTAATATCACCATCACCGATTATTTTCAGATGATCGGCTGATGATCGTTATGTGACCGGGAACGCTTTTTCTGATATCCACCAGCCTTTTCTACCTGATGAGTTATTGATATGTCATCGAAATCCACTGACGCGTACAGGCAAATTTTGCAAATGCCATCTACGCTTAATGTTAAGAAGGTGTATCACCGGACACGTTAATCTTCTGGCCAATAAAATGGCATGAGAGTTGCTTTTTTTTTCTTAGCAGAGACGGCGTTCAGTCTACCTCTTCCGGGAGCCTCTACTATTCATATGAACGGCTCTTAACATGTGCGAAAAAACGAAAGGATGGCATATCATGAATATATTCGATCACTATCGCCAGCGTTACGAAGCTGCCAAGGACGAAG
>NZ_JAVAYM010000017.1:0-199262 GCF_054185205.1 Bradyrhizobium sp. 14AA
ATACTGTATTGTGGTGCGGCATGGCGCTGATCTCCATTCGTGTCCCGGAACGCTTGCAGACGTCCAGGATCGAGTAGAATCAACGCCATGCGCTCTGTCCAATAATTTTGAACCGGACAGCCGTGGGACAAGCCCGGCCATGACGAGTGGAGAGGGTGGTGCCCAATCGCTCGTGCCTCACCGCACCTCGAGCTTCATAGGGTGACGACGATCTTCCCCAGATGCTTGTTCGCCTCCATGTGCTCGAACGCCTGGTCGATCTGGTCGAACGGGTACACCTTGTCGATCGGCAACTGCAGTTTTCGCGATTCCACCGCACCCCAGATGTCCTTGCGGACCTCCTCGAAGATTTCGCGGACCTCCTCGATGGTGCGGGTGCGGAAGGTGACGCCGACATAGTCGATGCGGCGTGCGGCATGCAGGTCGAAGTTGAAATCGGCATGGGTGCCGCCGAGCCGGCCGACATTGACGATGCGGCCCAAAACTCGCGTCGCGGCGAGGTTCTGGTTGGCGACCTTGCCGGAGACCTGGTCGACGATGAGATCGACGCCTTCGCCGTTCGTCGCCTTCAGCACCTCCTCCACCCATTTGGGATCGGCGGAATCGACGGCGAGGTCGGCGCCGTACTCCTTCAGCCGGCCGCGGCGATAGGCATCGGTCGACGAGCCGATCACGAGTTTTGCACCCTTCAGCTTGGCGATCTGCATCGCCATCAGGCCGACGCCGGAGCTGGCCCCCTGGATCAGGACGGCTTGCCCGGGCTGCACGCCGCCGACCATGACGACCGCGTTGTACATGGTCGCAAGGGCGACGGGGAGGGTGGCGGCCTCCTCGAAATTCATGTTCGAAGGCGCGCGAAACAGCCGGCCGTGGTCGGCGAGCGTGTACTCCGCGAAGGCCGCGCCGCCCGAGCCCATGACGCGGTCGCCGACCTTCACACCCTTTGCATCCGGTCCGAGCTCGGCGACCTCCCCGGCCCATTCCATGCCGAGCACGGTGCCGACCCCACCGGCCGCGCCATGGGCGTGGCCTTTGCGCATGCCGGTGTCGGCGCGATTGAGGCCGCAGGCGCGCACCTTTACCAGCACCTGCGTGCCTTTGGGTTTTGGTTGAGCGACGTCGGAAATCCGAGCGCCCTCAGGGCCGTAGACATAAGCCTTCATGAATTGCTCTCGCTTCTTGCAGTGACTATTCCGCTGCTTCGCGTTGCGGCTGAATGATCATGCCTTCCAGCCGGCCGCGAATGATCGCCTCCGCTTCGCGCACGATGCGCGAGATGAGTTCGGCGCAGCTCGGGATGTCCTGGATCAGGCCCTGCACCTGGCCGGCCGACCAGATGCCTTCGTCGGAGTTGCCGGTCGCATAGACCATCTTGCCGCGGGCACCCGCGACCAGCTCGCGGATGTCCTCGAACTTGGCGCCTTCCTTCTCCATCGCGACCACCTTGGTCGAGATCTCGTTCCTGGCGACGCGCGAGGTGTTGCGCATGGTGCGGAAGATCAGCTCGGTCTCGCGCTCGTCATTGGCGACGATCTTCTCCTTGATGAGCTGGTGGATCGGGCTCTCCCTGGTCGCCATGAAGCGGGTGCCCATGTTGATCCCTTCCGCGCCCAGCGCCAGCGCCGCCACGAGACCGCGCGCGTCGGCAAAGCCGCCGGAGGCGATCATCGGGATCTTGACCTTGTTGGCGGCGGCCGGGATCAGGATCAGGCCGGGCGTGTCGTCCTCACCGGGGTGGCCGGCGCATTCGAACCCGTCGATCGAGATGGCGTCGACGCCCATCCGCTCGGCCGAGAGCGCGTGGCGGACGCTGGTGCATTTATGCACGACTTTGACGCCGTGCTTCCTGAACTCGTCGACATGCTCCTGCGGCTTGTTGCCGGCGGTCTCGACCACCGTGATGCCGGCCTCGATGATCGCGGCGCGGTATTCGGCGTAAGGCGGCGGCTTGATCGCGGGCAGGATGGTGAGGTTGACGCCAAACGGCTTGTCGGTGAGGTCGCGGCAGCGCGCGATCTCCTTGGTGAGGTCCTCCGGCGTCGGCTGGGTCAGCGCCGTGATGAAGCCGAGCGCACCGGCGTTCGCGACGGCCGCGACCAGCTCGGCCCGTCCGACCCACTGCATGCCGCCCTGGACGATCGGATGCTCGACGCCGACGAGCTTGGTGAACCGTGTCTGCAGCATGATGTTTCCCCCGGGTGGCCCGCAGGCTCTGTTATCGGTTGATGGCGGGAGGATGCCGCCGAGGTCGGGAAATGTCTATTGCGCCGGCGTGCGGTGGAGGCGGGGCGATTATGCGGGGAGTGAGGGGGATTCCGCGGGGCGGATAATTGGGGCGCGGTGCATTCCGCAATCACCGCCGTCGTCCTGGCGAAAGCCAGGACCATAGCCTCAGGAGATGTTGTTTTGCGTGATGGTGGCGACGGATATCTTGTAGCCCGGATGAGCGAAGCGACATCCGGGATTCTCACCGCGAGTTGTCCCGGGTATCGCTACGCTCACCCGGGCTACGGCACTGGCGCTATTCCGCCGACAGCCGCACCATCTGCCGGCCGCCGTTCATGTCCTTGAGGCTGTTGACGAAGTTTTCCGGGCGCTGCCAGCGATAGGGGACCTTCAGGCCCATGAACTCGGCGATGTCGCCGATGAAGCCGGTGCAGTTGGTGGTCTCGGCGTTCCACACCGGCGAGCTCGCCTGCAGCTTCTTGATATAGGCGAACACGCGCTTGGCATCGGCTTCGTTCAGATAGACGCGGTAGCTCGCGGTCAGATAGTCCGGATCGAGATCGCCATAGCTCGCGCCGGTCTCGGACGGCACCCAGGTGAGGTGACCCAGCACGTAAGCAAGCGTGTCGCCCGCAGGCGTCAGGCCCGCGACCTCGACGGCGCGCTCGCTGGTCTTGCCGTACCAGACGAAGGCATGGCCCCAGCTCGCCGCCGTCCGCGCGCGGAAGTCGACGTAATAGGGACCCTTCTCCGCACGCGCGACCGGGCGCCGCGTCGATTGCGGCGCCGGGCGTGATGCGGTGTCGGTCGTGGCAAGCGCATTTGCGTCGGCAACGCGCTTGTTCGCTTCGTGGGCCGAGGCCGAGGGCGTCGTGCATGCGATCATGGCCGCGAGAGCGAGGCCTGCGAGAATGCAGGGTCCCGATCGATCAGGTTTGTTCGTCACGCTATGCCCCTCGACTGTCAGCCGCTTACGCAGATTCTGCTTCCGCGCGTATTTGCGTCGCGCTCAGTAGCGCGCTGCGACCGGGCCCGGCGCCTTGCCGATCGGGGCCTTTCCAACCGGGCTCTTGCCAATCGGCATCTTGCCGATCGGAGCCTGCTCGGCCGGATAGACCGGCACGGGTTGCCGGCGCGGCAGATCCGCAGCGTTCGCAGCCGTCGCCAGAGCAAACGTAGCACCCAGAGCAATTACAATCTTCTTCACAGCATACCCCTAGAAGGTTTGGTCCAAACACGGCTGGGCCGTGCCCCCAGACACGCCTCACAGAAGGGCGGCCGAATGCGACCACAGTGCGGCACCCCCGCGACATGTTGGCGGCATCTGTCGGGCGTACGCAGATGTGATGTGTCCGGATGTTTCGGAGCGTCGCTTCAGCGGTCGGCGCTGAGACGAAAATGCATCTCGATCCCAGTGGGCGATGCTTCGCTCGCAACGCGCCACGGCGAAAAGCCGGGCGTCGGATCCGGATCGGAGGGAAGGTCGATTGACCAGCGCTGCGTGGGCACGCCCGGCAGCGTCAGGCTGACGGCGCGGTGGCGCGTCTTGTACATCAGCGAGGCTGTGGCGATGATCGCCCGGCGATCGCCATCATGGGCGCGCCAGTTGGCCGGCAACATCGCGTTGGCATAGCCCTGCGCTTCCTCGACTTCGATCTGCACGTCCGCTTCCTTGTCCGGCAGGGTCATGCCGGCGGGCAGGCGAAACTCGACCTGGAGCGTCATGAAGCCGTGGCTGAGATTGGGCGAGCGGATCAGCTCGTACCATCCCCACCAGGCGAGGCCCGCCGCGATGAGCAGGACGGGGATGGCAAACGGGAGGGACAACCGCGTCGCGCGGCGAGGCGGGGCATCGGAGGTTTCCGCGGCCGGCTGCGGCGCTGCGTGCCGGACGAGGCCAAAACGCATGAACAGCCAGATGCCGGCGATCAGGCCGGCGATACCGCCGATCGGGCCGATGTTGAAGAAGGCGCCCATGGCGATGCCGCCGTCGCGGTCCGGCCCCGCCAGAGCGATCACCAGCGCGGCAAGCGCCGACCAGCCGGCGAGCATGCCGAGCAGGGCGGACAGGAGGCCGAGGATGAAGCGCATGCGGGATTGGTCGCACGGAGTGAGATCGCGGTTCGAGGGCCTTTAACCGATCCGGTTCAGGCTGTTGCGGATCGTCGAGAAGATGCCGCCGATGTCCTTGCGCAAGGCATCGAGCGCGTTGAAATTGTCGAAGATGCGGGCGAGCCGGTCTTCGACCTCGCGCTTGCTTGTCGTCAGCGCGTCGACGCGCGAGGCGAGGGTCACGCCCGCGTTGGCCTCGATCTCGCTAACGGTCTTGGCGAGGAGGTCGCGGGTGGCACCGACGTCGGTGATCATCGCCTCGATGCCGAACACCGGGGCCTTCAGCGGGACGAGGTCGGCCTGCGACTTCGACAGCTCCGTCTTGAAGGCGTTGAGCGTTGCGAGCGTTTCCTGCAGCGCGCCGAGGCGCTGGCGCGACTGGATGACGAAATCATTGAGCGCATTCTGGCGGTCGGCGAGAGTCCTGCCGTCGGGATCGGTCTCGACATCGGCGAGCGAGCGTTCGAGTTGCGCCTGGCGCTGGCCGAGCTCCTCGAAATCGAGCCTGATTGTCTTGAGGATATTGAAGCTGTCGTCGATGCGGGAGAGGCGCTGCTCGATCTCGATCTTGTTCTTCGACAGCGTCTCGACGCGGCTGCCGAGCGGCGCTTCGCCGCCGGTCTCGAGCTCGTCGACAGTCTTGGCGAGGTGATCGTGGCTGAGGCTGAGCTCGCCGATCAGGGCGTTGATGCCGGCGTCCGATGCACGCAGCGGCACCAGCTCGGCGTGGGATTTGGCCAGATCGTCCTTGTACTGGTTCAGGGTCGCGAACGTGCCGTGGACCGCGTTCACCCGCGACAGCAGCGTCGAGACGTCGCGCGCGATGTCCTTGAGCCGGTCGGCGAGATTGTTCTTGCGGTCGTCGGTCTCGAGGTCGTGCAGCGAGCGTTCGAGCTGGTTCTGGCGGTCGCGGATCTCGGTGAAGACGGGCTCGACCGCACGGCGCTGATCCGCGACCTTGCCGACCATCTCGCGCAGCGCCTGCTGGCGGCGGCGGATCTCGGCGAGCTGGTCGTGCATGTCGGTGGATTCGTTGCGGCCCTGCTGGAGCAGCGCGCGCTGCTCGGTTTCGCCCAGCTTGTCGTGGAGGGCGGAAACGGCCTCCCTTGGATCGCTCTCGATCAGGTGCTGGACGGTGGCATCTAAGTGGTTTTGCAGGGCGTGGGCGACGACGACATCCTCGCGGGTCTTCTTGAGGCGGTCACGCAGCTTGTTGAGGCGACGGTCCTGGCGCGACAGCCACCAGGCGGAGGCACCGACCAGCGCTGGGATCACGACCAGGATCGCGCCGGCCGCGATGCGTTGCGGCATCGGCAGGCCCGCGAACCAGGCGGGCAGATGACCGACGTCGTAGCCAAACGCCTGGGCGAGAAGCGCGATGGCGGCGAGCACGACAAACCAGGCAACCAGGAAAAACAGCCACATCGTGACTTCCTCACGCCGGCACAATCTCGCCATATTTGCTATTGGAGAGCGGAACCGAGATCAAGGGGCGCGGGGGCGAGCGGGATGTATCCGGTCGCGCGATCCACGACTGATTGCGTCGGCCGATCAGTGGCGAACGGCGTGGGTTGCCGAATTTTCCCGAAGGGACACGTCTTGTAGCCCGCATGAGCGCAGCGACATGCGGGGTGCCGCAACAAAGACTTCCCCGGATGTCGCTGCGCTCATCCGGGCTACGACACTACGGCACTAGCAGCCGGTGAACCCGAGCGCCTCGGTCGATCACTTGCCGAGGAAGTTCGAGCGCATCTTGTCGGCGAACCAGACCACGAAGATCGCAGCGAACGCGAGGGCAAAGTACAGACCCGTCCACAAAAATGCATTACCGGCATTCGTCATGGCTTCCTCCCTTGCATCAGAAATCAATCTGTTGCCGGGAAGGATAATGGCGGCCGCAATATTGCGATTTGCGCAGGATCAATATTGCCGCGCTGCGGCGAAAATGGCCGGCGAGCCTTCATTCCGATGGTCAGGCTACGGCACCGCGTCTGCCGCTACAGCCGAAACTCGTTGGTGAGCTCGCCGATGCCGTCGATCGCGACGGTCACAATATTCACCGGCTCCTTCATCACGCCGACGCCGACCGAGGTGCCCACCGCGATGAGGTCGCCGGGGAGCAGGGTCATGTCGTGGGAGATCTTGCTCACCAATTCCTGCGCGGTGAAGATCATGTCCGAGATCGGATAGTTCTGCCGCTCCGCGCCATTGAGGACGGTGCGGACCACGAGCCTGGCCGGATCGAGGCCGGTTGCGATGACAGGGCCGAACGGGCCGTAATCGTCGATGCCCTTGGCGCGGGCCCATTGCGGGAAAGTTGGGTCGCTGGTCAGGATATCGTTGGCGGTGATGTCGTTGACACAGGTGTAGCCAAAGATGAAGCCGTCCGCGTCCGCCGGTGAGACGCGGGCGCAGGTCTTGCCGATGATGATGCCGAGCTCGCCTTCATAGGTCGTCTTGCCGTCGTAATAAGAGGGGCGGCGGATCACGGCGCCCGGCGTCGTGATGCTGGTCGTGGCTTTCAGAAGATAGAGCGGCGCCGGCGGCTCGGGCTGGTTGAGCTTGGCGGCGAGTGCGTGAAAATTATTCCAAAGCGCGACGATCTTGCTGGGTGCGCAGGGCGCGAGCAGCTCGACCTCCGACAGCGCCAGAATCTTGTCGGTCGCGACGTTGCGGCCGAACATCTCGCCCTCGTGCACGCTGATGCCCGATGACGTCAGCGTGCCGAAGCCGGTCGTGCCGGCATGGCGATAGCGGAGCCATTTCTTCATCTCGCCCGCCATCATGCCACCGCCAGTGCGCGCGGATCTGATGGCGTCGAGACGCTGTCATAGAGGCCGGCGATGCGGGCGCGCTGGGTCACCATCGCCAGCACCGAGTCGAGCGCGGGCGTGGCGATGCCGGTGAGGCGGCCCATCTCCTGCACCACGGTGACGAGCGGGTCGATCTCCATCGGGCGGCCGCGCTCGAGATCCTGGAGCATCGAGGTCTTGTGCGCGCCGACCTTGCGGGCGCCCTCGATGCGGCGCTCGACGTCGACGCGGAATTTGACGCCGAACGTCTCGGCGATCGCTTGCGTCTCCACCATGATCGCGCGTGACAATGCGCGCGTGGATGGGTCGGTGCAGATCACGTCGAGCGTCGCGTGGGTCAGTGCGCTGATCGGGTTGAAGCAGACATTGCCCCACAGCTTGAGCCAGATCTCGTCGCGGATGCGGTCGAGCACCGGCGCTTTCAGCGCGGCCGCGACGAACAGATCGGCGAGGCGCTGCACGTCCGGCGTGATCTCGCCGGAAGGCTCGCCGAGCGGGAAATTGTTGCCATAGACGTGGCGGATCACGCCGGGCGCCTCGATCTCGGTCGCGGGATAGACGATGCAGCCGATGGCGCGCTCGGCGCCGATCTCGCGCCATTGCCGTCCGCCGGGATCGATGCTCTCCAGCGTCGAGTTCTCGTGTTGGCCGCCGTGCTTGTAGAAATACCAATAGGGGATGCCGTTGACGGCGGTGACGATGCGGGTGTGGGGCCCGAGCAGCGGCTGCATCTTCTCGATCACGCCGGTGATCGAATGCGCCTTCAGCGTGATGATGATGTAGTCCTGCACGCCGAGCTCGGCGGGATCGTCGGTGCAGCGCGGGTGCACGGTGTGCGTCTCCTCGCCCGCGAGCAGCGTCAGGCCGCGCTCGCGCATCGCGGCGAGGTGCGCACCGCGTGCGATGAGGCTGACATCGGCGCCAGCGCGCGCGAGCTGAACCCCGAGATATCCGCCGATCGCGCCGGCGCCGTAGATGCAGATCTTCATGAAATCCTCGCGGGAGACCGGAATTTTGGGACGAAAGATCCGGTCCGGCTCGGAAGCATCCGAGCCGGGGCCGGTAGTCGCAGGGGAAGGGTCGTGTCGGTTAGGCGGCGGCTTGCGGCGTGCCGTTGATCGCTTCGTCCATGGCAGCTGCGATGTCGCGCATGCTGATGACGGAGACGAGGCTGTAATCGTCGATGACCGGCAAATGGCGGATGTGATTCCGGTTCATCAAATGGCGGACGTGCTCGATGGTGTCGCTCGATGTGCAGGACACGAGTTGCTGCACCGAGACGAGCTGCGAGACCTTGACGTTGACGGCATTGGTGCCGTGCTCGGCGACCGCGCGCACCACGTCGCGCTCGGTGAACATGCCGACCGCGGTGTTGCCCTCGGAGCGGACCACGTCCTTGACCACGAGCGCGCTGATGTTGTTGGCGCGCATCAGCTTGGCGGCGATACCCACCGTTTCGTTCATTCGCACCGTGACAACGCGCGGTGTCTTCTTGCGCAGAATGTCTCCGACCAGCATTGCAACCTCCCTGGGTGAATGACGAGGTAAGTGTGGTATACATAATGCCAATCGTCAAGCGCTGGATTTGGCTGATCCGAAAAATCTTGCGACAGCATTACTGACGTTTGCGGTGCCTCCGGCCTCGGCCAAAAAACTTGGCCAAAAAGAAAGGGGCGCATTCTGCGCCCCTTTTTCAACCGTGCAAAGTGTGTGGTTTGTCACGCCGTCTCGGTCTTGGCGCTGCCGGTCGCGGTCGTGGCGCTCTCGGCTTCCTTGCCGAGGATGAAGGAGCGGCGCAGTGGCTTGATCACGAACAGCGCCATCAGCGCCGCCATCGCATTCAGGGCCACCGCGACCACGAACACGGCCTTCCAGCCGTACGTTGCCGAGATCACGCTGGCGAGCGGAACGAGCAGGGATGCGGTGCCCTTTGCGGTGTAGAGCATGCCGTTGTTGGTGGTCGCGAACTTCGAGCCGAAGGTATCGCCGCAGGTCGCGGGGAACAGCGAGTAGATCTCGCCGAACACGCCGAAATACACCGCGGTCGCGAGCACGAAGACGATGGGCACGTGACCATACGCCGACAGCGTCAGCAGCATCACCGCGGCGGTGCCGAAGGCGATGAACATGGTGTGCTCGCGGCCGATCGTGTCGGAGACCCAGCCGAAGAACGGACGTCCGAAGCCGTCGAAGATGCGGTCCAGCGAGATCGCGAAGGTCAGCGCCGCCATCTGGAAGCCGGCGAGCGTGACCGGCGTGTTGGCGATATTGAAGTCGTGCGCGATCGGGGCGATCTGCGCCGCGGTCATCAGGCCGCCGGAGGCGACCATGACGAAGACGAGATACATCACCCAGAAAATAGGGGTCCGAAGCACCTGCGGCGGGGTGAAGTCGATCTTGGTCTGCGGCAGGTTCAGCTGCTTCTTCTTCGGCGGGATCGAGAGCCGCGGCGGCTGGATGAAGAAGGCGAGGATGAACACGATCACGCCCTGGCCGATGCCGAAGGTGAGGAAGGCGTGCTGGTAGCCGCTCGATGCGATCATGGTCGCGATCGGCACGATGGTGAGCGCCGCGCCCGCGCCGAAGCCGGCAGCGGTGGCGCCTGCGGCGAGGCCGCGGCGGTCGGGGAACCATTTCAGCGCGTTGCCGACGCAGGTGCCGTAGACCGCGCCGGCGCCCATGCCGCCGATGATCGCTGCCGCGTAGAGCAGCGTGAGCGAGTCGGCGTAGGAGTTGAGCACCCAGGAGAGCGCGATCATCACGCCGCCGAACATGACGACGATGCGCGGGCCGTATTTGTCGACGAACCAGGCCTCGACCGGAACCAGCCAGGTCTCGGTGACGACGAAGATGGTGAAAGCGAGCTGGATCGCGGCGCGACCCCAATGGTGGGCCGCATCAATCGGATCGACGAACAGCGTCCAGCCATATTGCAGGTTGGCGATCATCGCCATGCAGACGATGCCCATGACGAGTTGGAGCCAACGGAAACCTGTGCGAAGAGGCGCGGCCGTGACGGCGCCGTCCGTGCTGGAAATCATCAAGAACCTCCCAACGCGCCTGATTGATTGCAGCCTGGGATTGCAAGATGACCCAGTGTCGCAAATGTTGTGGCTTATCGTCGCAAGCGCGGCCGGCACCTTGGTATACCATATTCCAGATTGCAAGTCCTAACTTGGATCCGCCTTCAACAAAATACGCAGTTCCGTTCGGGTTATCGGAATCCAGGAAGTTCCGCGCAAAACGAAAAACGCCCGGCCGCGAGGCCGGGCGTCGTGCTTGAATGGTTTGTGGCGAAGACGTCAGACGGTCGATTTTGCGACCACGACCTTGCGCCAGGGCTTGAGCACCGCGATCGCCAGCAGCGAAGCCATGATGTTGGCGCCGGCCGCGATGATGAACACGCTGTCCCATGTACCCGACGACTGTTGCATGAGGTTTCCGACCGGGACGAGCAGCGCGGCGGTGCCCTTCGCAGTGTAGAGCAGGCCCGCATTGGTGGTCGCGAACTTTGCGCCGAACGTGTCGGTGCAGGTCGAGGGGAACAGCGAGTAGATCTCACCCCAGGCGAAGAACACGAAGCCCGAGAGCAGCACGAACCAGAGGGGATCGTGACCCCAGAGGTAGAGCATCCAGATGCCGAACCCTTCCATGCCGAAGGCGATGAACATCGTGTTCTCGCGGCCGATCATGTCCGAGATCCAGCCGAAGAACGGACGCGTCAGGCCGTTGAGCACGCGGTCGATCGTGGCGGCGAAGGTCACCGCCGTCATCGTCACCGCCATCAAGGTGACCGGCACGTTGTCGACCTTCCAGTCGGCCGCGATCGGCTTGAGGTTCGCCGTCACCATCAGGCCGCCGGCGCCGACGATCACGAACATGAAGTACATCAGCCAGAAGATCGGCTGACGCAGCACCTCGGTCGGCTGATAGTTGCGGCGGCTCTGCAGCAGATTGGCGTTCGCCACCACGTTCGGCACCTGGCCCGGCTTCGGCGCCAGCAGGAAGAAGGCGAGGATGCAGATGATGATGCCTTGTCCCAGGCCGAAATAGAGGAAGGTGGTCTGGAATCCACTGTCCTTGATCATGGCCTGGATCGGCGCGACGGTCAGCGCGGAGCCTGCACCGAAGCCTGCGGCCGTGATGCCCGCAGCGAGACCGCGCTTGTCCGGAAACCACTTCAGCGCGTTGCCGACGCAGGTGCCGTAGACGCCGCCGGCGCCGATGCCCGCGATGATCATGCCGAGATAGAAGCCGTTGAGCGAGGTTGCCTGCGCGTTGATCGCCCAACCGATGGCGCAGAGCACGCCGCCGACCAGCACGACGATGCGCGGACCGTATTTGTCGACGAACCATCCTTCGATCGGCACGAGCCAGGTCTCGAACAGCACGAAGAGCGTAAAGGCCCATTGGATCGACGCGCGATCCCAGCCGAACTTCTTCTGGATGTCGGGGACGAAGAACGTCCAGCCGTATTGGTAGTTGGCGATCATCACCATCGCCGCTACACCGATCGCCAATTGCGCCCAGCGATACGTGTCGCTAACGCGCGCGGTGGTAGGGGCCGTTGCCTGCACCATGTCCGTCATAAAGCCTCCCGTGGCGCCTCTAATTTTTCTGCGAGCGCTGGAGGGGCATTCTTGTATGCATTATGCCAAGCTTCAAGCGCTGGTCCGGTCACCGTGCGCAAATGCCGCAGGCTTGTCCGGCCGCAGCGGTGACTCGGGGACAGCACAAGTAGAAATGGCCCCGTCCTGCGGGGCCATTCATCAAAAGTCGTATGTGAATTGTTCTGAAACCGTCGCGCTGCGTGACAGCGCGGGAAACGCCCGGCTTACAGGCCGAAGCGCGGCAGGTCGCCGTTGTGATTCGAGATCTCGGCGCTCGCCATCAGGAGGCGGTCGATCGCGGCCACCAGGCGGGTGAACAGCGAGGAGGAGGGGACGAGAGCGACGGAAGCGGTCTTGGACATCGGAATTCCCTTTCTCGAGACAGTCAGTATTGCTGTCTCATTTCGGAGGGCAATCTACGTATACCAGATGCCAGTGTCTATGCATGCCATTGCATAGCAGCATGCCCCATCCCGCATTGCAACATAATCATCCGTTAAAGCGGCCGTTCCGGGCTAAAAATTGCTGGTTGGACGGCCAAAATAGGATCGCGGCCCGCGAACGCCCTGCTACCAGCCGGAAAGTGACGCGAAAGCAGGGATCCTTTGGCTCCGCCCGACGCGAAATGACGCCCGATGGGGTGCGAATTCCGACCGCGCTGCAGCAAACCGGCCCTTGGCAGGGCAGGTCAAAGTCGTTAGTGGTCTGCCCCCTTTTCCAATCAACAGTCAGAGTGGTTCATGTCGAGCGCCTCGCCCGCCGTCTCGATCGGCATCGATTTTGGGACCAGCAATACGGTCGTCGCCCTTGCCGCGGACGATCGCCGGGTCGAGGCCATCCGCTTCGACCACGGCGGACAGCGCCACAGCACCTATGTGTCGGCCCTGTGCTTCTGGGAGGACCGGCCGGGCGCCGGCGCCCAGGCCGAGGGCGGCCCGTGGGCGATCGAGACGTTCCTCGAAGGCCGCCACGTCTACCGCTTCCTCCAGTCGTTCAAGACTTTCGCGGCGAGCTCTAGCTTCAACACCACCCAGGTGTTCCGGCAGCGCTTCAAGTTCGAGGACATCCTGGCGGCGTTCCTGCGCACCCTGGCGCGCCATGGCGGCGAGAAGTTCGGCTTCGAGACGTCCAACATCACGGTCGGCCGCCCGGTGCGCTTCGCCGGCGGCAATCCCGACGAGGCGCTGGCGATGCAGCGCTACCGGGCCGCGTTCGAGCGTCTCGGTGCCGGCCACGCGCGCTATGTCTATGAGCCCGTCGGCGCCGCGTTCTCCTTCGCCCGCAGGCTGGAGCGCGATGCGACCGTCCTGGTTGCCGATTTCGGCGGTGGCACCAGCGATTTCTCCGTGATGCGTTTCTCGCGCGCCGGCGGCGTCCTGCGCGCCGAGCCGCTCGGCCACGCCGGCATCGGCATCGCCGGCGATACGTTCGACTACCGCATCGTCGACCACGTGGTCTCGCCGCGGCTCGGCAAGGGCTCCAGCTTCCGCTCGTTCGACAAGGTGCTCCCGGTCCCCAGCGGCCACTACACCAACCTCGCGCGCTGGCATCAGCTCGCGATGATGAAGAGCAACGGCGATCTGCGCGAGCTGCGGGAGCTTGCGCGCACCGCGCTGAAGCCGAAGCTGCTCGAGGATTTCATCACCATCGTCGATCTCGACCTCGGCTTCTCGCTGTACCGCGCGGTGTCCGACGCCAAGGTCGCGCTGTCGGCGCATGACCAGGTCGACTTCCGTTTCAAGGGCGGCGGCGTCGACATCGGCGCGACCATCACACGCAAGAATTTCGAGGCCTGGATCGCCGACGATATCGCCCGCCTGGGTGCGACCGTCGACAAGGTGCTCGGCGAAGCCGGCATCACCGCGCGCGAGGTGGAGAAGGTGTTCTTGACCGGCGGCACCTCCTTCGTGCCTGCGGTGCGAAAACTGTTCGCCGAGCGGTTCGGCAACGAGCGGCTGATGTCGGGCGACCAGTTCGAATCGATCGCCTACGGCCTCGCGCTGATCGGCCACAGTCCCGAGCCGGACCGCTGGACCGCGGACGGCGGGCTCAAGTCGAGGGCGGGCGCGTAAGGCGCGGTCACGTGATGGCCACGGGGCAGTTTCGCTCCTCTCCCGTTTGCGGACAGGGCCATCGCATTTGAACACCGTCTCTCTGCGGCCCATCCTTCGAGACGCCCGCCGTTGGCGGGCCCTCATCAGGATGAGGACGGAGCGTGTGGCAGCAATTTCGACGGGCAAAGATGCTGCTTAGCCTCATCCTGAGGGCCCGCCAAAGGCGGGCGTCTCGAAGGACGAGGCGCGCGCTCAGTTCCGCTTGGAACGCTACTGATTGATCTCGGGCTCGACGAGTTTCGCCAGATTCCGCAGCGATTCCTGCCAGCCGAGATAACAGGCTTCCGGCGGGATGACGTCGGGGATGCCAGCCTGCGTAATGTCGATCTCGGTGCCGACCGAGACCTTTTTCAGGATCACCGTCACCTGGATCTCGCCCGGCAGATTGGGATCGTCGAACTTGTCCGTGTAGCGCAGGCGTTCGCCGGGGACGAGCTCGAGATATTCGCCGCCGAAGGAGTGGCTGTTGCCCGTCGTAAAATTGCGGAACGACATCTTGAACGTGCCGCCCACCTTGGGCTCGAAATGATGCACGGTGCAGGTGAAGCCGTTCGGCGGAAGCCATTTCGCCATCGCATCCGCCTCGAGGAAGGCGCGATAGACTTTCTGCGGGCTGGTGGCGAGAACGCGGTGCAGGCGAATAGTGCTGGGCATGTTTCTTTCATCCTCTTGAACTGATGGGCCGACCTTGGCGTCTACAGCCCATTCATGTCCAGAGGACGAACGGGATGGCGCCGATCCGACAGGGGGGCTCGATTTTTTTGCTTTTTGTTGGCAGCGCCGGCTCGGCCAATCAGGCCTGGCCGGTGCGAAATTGCGCTCGTTCGTGCCGGGACCTGAGTTGGCGCAACGACGATCGATCAGACTGCCGCCACATCCTGTGGCGTCATCGATGATGCGGCATCATTTTCGTCGACCACGGCGTCGGCGCGTTGAGCCGGTCGAGATATCCCTTCGAGATGAGCGCCTCATACTGCTCGAGTTCGTAGAGCACGAAGAAGCCCTCTGCGTCCGTCGTGCTGGTCCAGCGCGAACCGCGCCGGAATCCGGAAATGCCCATCCGCTCCGGAAAATGCTCATGCGAATGCCAGTCGCCGAACGCGCTGCGCTGTTCGGGGCGTACGCTCCACCACATCGCGACGGCTGCCTTGCCGAGCAGTGACATGCCGACCTCCATATTTCGTGGCGGCTGCGGACCGACGCGTTCACCGGCGCTGATGACGGCGACGTTGAATAAGCGTTTGGTCTCGCCACACGACGAAAGCCCGAACTATAGTCTGACGGCTGAAGGACGAGCAACGTCACTTGCCAAGCGGCCCATGTGCGCCGCCGAACGCCCGTCACTTCGTGATGACGTGCTTCGTCGGCGTCACTGCGGGCGGGGGTGCCGCCGGCGAAATCACGAACGTCACCCACGCATTCCAGCCCTCGGGCCGGTTTT
Organism: Bradyrhizobium sp. 14AA; assembly: GCF_054185205.1. Taxonomy (NCBI): domain Bacteria; kingdom Pseudomonadati; phylum Pseudomonadota; class Alphaproteobacteria; order Hyphomicrobiales; family Nitrobacteraceae; genus Bradyrhizobium; species Bradyrhizobium sp. 14AA. Next base: position 15,317 of record NZ_JAVAYM010000017.1, read on the forward strand.
CGGCGGCAAATTCCTTGTAGGCCTTGAAGTTGAGATAGCCCTGTTTGTCGCCGACCGGGAAGATGAAGCCGATCTGCGGGCCGATCCCGCCGACCCGCGAGCGGAAGCAGCCGACGCGATCGCCGGATCCGCCGTCGCAGCCGAGCTGCTGGTAGACATAGCCGACGAGTCCCACCTGCACCTGCTTGCTCACGAACTGGGACGCGCCCCAGTCGAAGTGCATGTCCACGCCACTCTGATACTGTGTATCGGTGTTCTTGAAATTATAGGTGAAGCCAAGCACGCCGGACAGCTCATGTCCGGTCTGCGGATTGAAATAGGTATAGCCGCCGCCCGCGTCGATGGTCCCGTGTCCAAGCCCGATATTGGCGATCCGGGTCGACTGGTAAGCCCCGACCGGGATGTCGCCCGTGACATAGGTCATGTAGTTGTTGACGCCGGCATTCCAGCGCAGCGCGAATTGCGGGATCACATCGCCGAAGGCGGTCACGGAATCGCTGATCGAATCGAAGCGCGAGACGGAAGCCGAGCCCAGCGGCGTCGTGAGCGTCCCCGTCAGCAGTCCGTTGAGCGAAGTGGAGTTTGCACCGTAGATTCCGATCAGGCTGGCCGAGGCCTGACCGCCGAGCACCGGCGTTGCGAAGACGTAGGTCGCGTTCAACAGTCCGAGATCCACGTTCGCATTGACGTTCGCGTTCAACGTGGCCGTCAGGTTCGCCGGAATCCGGCCGATCTGAATCTCGCGCGCACGCGCCACGTCACCGCCGGCGGACACCGAGGTGTGATAGTAGATCGCGGCGGCCGTCCAGCCCGGTTGCTGAGGTGTGGCAGCAAGGCTGCCGAACATGCCCGGGATCCAGAAGCTGATGCCGCTCTCATCGGCCAAGGTCTTGCTCGGTATCGATGCCAAGGCCGCAAATGCAATAGCGGCAAACGCTTTCGTCAATCGCATGCTGACTCCTCCCGAACCACGAGCTTTGCTCAGTGGGAGCGCCTGATATGTTACTGATCATATGACCCAGCCGACCGGGCTTGCCATAGTTGTTGATGTTGCAGGAATATTTGGCAATCAAGTGTAGCAAGCAAACAACACTACCGCGCTATGATACCAGCGCGATGGAGATGAGGTCCCGGGAGTTTACGGAAAAACGCCGCTCCACCGTCTCCAACATCTCGGCTTCTGATCCGTCATCTTGATCTGTTGATCCACATCAAGCCTTCTCTCTGATCGCCGGAAAATGATAGCGCTTCATTTGAGGGGAGTAATTGCCATGGGCACTGCGCGATCCTTTCATCTTGTCGCATTCTCACTGACCCTTGCCTTTTCGGCGCCAGCATTCGCACAACAAGCCCAACAAGCTGCGCCGCCGCCGGGCTCACCTGCGGCGACCATCACCATTCCCGGCGAGCAGCTGCCGCCGCCTCCGCAGAAATTCGGCGGCAAGATCGAGCGCGATGCGCGCAATTCGACACCGTTCTGGCCGGCCCGCGTGGTGCCACCCAAGGGCGCACCGAACGTGCTGCTCATCATCACCGATGATGCCGGCTACGGCGTGCCGAGCACGTTCGGCGGCGTCATTCCAACACCTGCGCTCGATCGTATCGCGCAAAGCGGATTGCGCTACACCAACTTCCATTCAACGGCGCTGTGCTCGCCGACGCGCGCGGCTTTGATCACGGGTCGCAACCATCACTCGGCGGGCTATGGTGTTATCGCAGAACAGGCCACCGGCTTCCCGGGCTACGACAGCATCATCACCAAGGACAAGGCCACGATCGGCCGAATCTTGACCGACAACGGCTATCGCACGGCGTGGTTCGGCAAGAATCACAATACGCCCGAATACCAATCGAGCCAGGCTGGACCATTCGATCAATGGCCGACAGGCATGGGCTTCGAATATTTCTACGGCTTCATGGGCGGCGATACCAACCAATGGGAGCCCGGCAATCTCGTCCGCAACACCACGCCGATTCATCCTTACGAAGGGAAGCCCGGCTGGAATCTGGTGACGGCCATGGCTGATGACGCCATCGACTATGTCAACCGGATGAATGCGCTCTCGCCGGACACGCCGTTCTTCGTCAAGTTCGCCCCAGGTGCGACGCATGCACCCCATCACCCAACGCCGGAGTGGGCCAAGAAGATTGGCGACATGCATCTGTTCGACCAGGGCTGGAACAAGCTGCGCGACACCATCTTCGAGAACCAGAAACGGCTCGGCGTCATTCCGCCGAATGCCAAGCTGACACCGTGGCCGAAAGATCTGATCAAGGAATGGGATCAGCTCTCAGCCGATGAGAAGAAGCTGTTCATCCGTCAGGCTGACGTATTTGCCGCCTATGCGGCTTATGCCGACAGTGAGATCGGCCGGGTGATCCAGGCGATCGACGACATGGGCAAGCTCGACAACACGTTGATCATCTACATCGAGGGCGACAACGGCACCAGCGCGGAAGGTCAGCCCAACGGCACACCGAACGAAGTGGCGATGTTCAACCAGATCACCCCGTCGGTCGAGGATCAGCTCAAATACTTCTACGATGTCTGGGGTACCGACCGCACCTACAACCACATGTCGATCGGCTGGGCCTGGGCGTTCGACACGCCGTTCTCCTGGACCAAGCAGATCGTCTCGCATTTCGGCGGCACGCGCCAGGGCATGGCGATTTCCTGGCCAGCGGGGATCAAGGACAAGGGCGGCATCCGCCACCAGTTCCACCACGTCATCGACGTCGTACCGACCATCCTCGAGGCGGCCCAGATCAAGCAGCCTGACATGGTGGACGGCATCAAGCAAAGCCCGATCGAAGGCGTCAGCATGATGTACACGTTCGATCAGAAGAACGCGGCGGCGCCCACGACGCACAAGACTCAATATTTCGAGATGTTCGCCGATCGCGCGCTCTATCATGATGGCTGGATCGCGAGCACCAAGGTCCTGCGGCCGCCGTGGGTGACAATTGCCAGGAACCTGCCGAGCCCGCAGGACTACCCGTGGGAGCTCTACGACCTCGGCAACGACTGGACGCAGGCCGAAGACGTCGCCGCCAAGTATCCGGACAAGCTGAAGGAACTGCAGGCGATGTTCTGGAAGGAGGCGGAGAAATATCAGGTGCTGCCGCTCGACTCGTCGGTGGCGACCCGGATGATCACGCCGCGCCCGAGCCTCAGTGCCGGCCGGACCAGCTTCAGCTGGACGCGGCCGATAACCGGCACGCCGAATGGCGACGCGCCGAGCCTGCTCAACGCCTCCTACAACTTCAAGGCCGATGTCGACATTCCGCAAGGCGGCGCCGAGGGCGTGCTGGTGACCCAGGGCGGCCGGTTCGGCGGCTATGGGCTCTATGTTCTGAAGAGCAAGCCCGTGTTCACGTGGAATCTCGTCGACCTCAAGCGCGTGCGCTGGGAGGGGCCGGAGCTGACGCCCGGCAAGCACGTGATCGAGTTCGATTTCAAGTACGACGGCCTCGGTGCCGGCACCATGGTGTACGGCAACTATAGCGGTATCGGAGCCGGAGGCACCGGAACGCTGAAAGTCGACGGCAACGCGGTGGCCACGGAGAAGATGGAGCACACGCTTCCCCTGATCCTCCAGTGGGACGAGGCGTTCGACATCGGCTCCGACACCGGCACGCCGGTCGACGACAACGACTATCAGACGCCGTTCGTCTTCACCGGCAGGATCAACAGGATCGCGCTGGACATCGATCGGCCGAAGCTGAGCCCGGACGACACCAGGCGGCTGCAGGAGGCTGCGCGCGCTGCCGGCGACGGTCCCTCGGCCGACGCCGGAAAGACGGCTTCGGCCGCACCGCAAGTCGGCACTGTCGGCCTGAGCCTGGTCGACAAGATCCAGTTGCGGATCGACAAGCGCGAGGGCTGTCGCAAGCAGGCCGAGGCGCAGGGTCTCGGCATGGTGGACCGCGTCAAGTTCGTCCAGCAATGCGTTGAGAAGTGATGTGGATCGCTGGGCTCAGAGGACTTGAGACGCCTTCTTGAATGGAGAGAGGCGTGCGCCATAGCTCGCCTCTCTCCTGCTATTCTGGTTGCCGGGGTTGAGGCCGGCAGTCTCAGCAGTTCTTTTGGTATCGAGAGGAAGTACCGCACCGCATACAGCTCCAACCCTGATTTCAGTGGAGTGACAAATGATGAATCCGCGCAGCCTCATTGTCACACTCTTCCTGGTACCGCTCGCGACCTTCGCGACACATGCCCAGCAAATTACGGGTACCCCGGGCTCGCCCGGAGCCACCACCACCATCGACGGCAAGCAGCTCCCGCCGCCCGATCCGAAATTCGGCGGTGTTGTCAGGGAAAAGGCCTCGGAGTCGAAACCCTGGTGGGCACCCCGCGTCGTGCCGCCGAAGGGGGCACCGAACGTTCTGCTCATCATGACGGATGACCAGGGTTTCGGCGCGCCCGGCACGTTCGGCGGCGTCATCCCTACGCCCAGCATGGATCGGATCGCCAAGGCTGGCGTGCGCTACACAAACTTCCATTCGACATCGTTGTGCTCGCCGACGCGCGCAGCGCTGATCACCGGGCGTAACCACCACTCGGTTGGCTATGGGGTGGTCGGCGAAATTGCAACGGGTTTCCCGGGTTACGATTCCATCATCCCGATCGAGAAGGGCACGATTGGCACCATCCTGAAGGCAAACGGCTACGCAACCTCATGGTTCGGCAAGGACCACAACACGCCGTCCTACCAGTCGAGCCAGGCGGGGCCGTTCGGGCAATGGCCGAATGGAATGGGCTTCGAATATTTCTACGGCTTCGTCGGTGGCGATGCGAGCCAGTGGCAGCCGAATCTCTTTCGCAACACGACCGCGATCTATCCCTTCCTCGACAATCCCGGCTGGAATCTCGAGACGGCGATGGCCGACGACGCGATCCAGTACATGAAGCAGCTCAAGGAGATCGCGCCCGACAAGCCGTTCTTCATCTATTACGTGCCGGGCGCAACGCATGCGCCGCATCATCCCACGCCCGAGTGGGTCAAGAAGATCAGTGACATGCACCTGTTTGACGAGGGCTGGAACAAGGTGCGCGAGAACATTTTTGCGAACCAGAAGCGGCTCGGCATCATGCCCGAGAATGCCAAGCTGACGTCCTGGCCGAAAGACCTGCCGGAATGGGATTCGCTGAGCTGGGACGAGAAGAAACTCTTCATCAAGCAGGCGGACATCTACGGAGCCTACCTCGCCTACGCCGACCATGAGATCGGGCGGGTGATCCAGGCCGTCGAGGATCTGGGTCAGCTCGACAACACCTTGATCATCTACATCGGTGGCGACAACGGCGCGAGCGCCGAAGGCATGCTCAACGGCACGCCGAACGAGTTCACGACCTTCAACGGCGTGGCCGTGCCGGTGAAGGATCAGTTGCTCTGGTATCCGTTCTGGGGATCGGAGAGGACCTTCCCGCATTTCGCCGCAGGTTGGGCGTGGACGATGGATACGCCCTTCAAGTGGGTCAAGCAGGTGCCGTCACATTTCGGCGGGACCGCCCAGGGCGTGGTCATGTCATGGCCCGGGCATATCAACGACGTGGGCGGCATCCGTCGCCAGTTCTCTCACGTCATCGACATCGTGCCGACGATCCTGGAGGCGGCAGGCATTCAACAACCCGACACGATCAACGGGATCAAGCAGATTCCCATCGAAGGTGTCAGCATGGCCTACACGTGGGACGAGGCGAACGCCAATGCGCCCACGCGCCACACCACGCAATATTTCGAGATGCTCGGTAATCGCTCCATCTATCAGGATGGATGGGTCGCCGCCACGACACCGGCGACGCTTCCCTGGGAACTGAGCACCAAGACGCCTCCGGACGTGATCACCGGGTATAATTGGGAGCTCTACAACGTCCAGGAGGATCCTACGCAGTCCAGTGACCTTGCTGCCAAGATGCCGGACAGGCTCAAGCAGATGCAGGATCTCTTTTACGCCGAAGCGAAGAAGTACAACGTGCTGCCGCTCGACAACTCGACGCTTGCGCGCTGGAATACGCCGCGTCCGAGCCTGACGGCGGGGCGCACCACCTTCACCTATTCGGGCGAGCTGATCGGCACGCCGGCCAGCGCCGCGCCCGATATCCTGAACAAGGGCTACACGATCACCGCTGAGGTCAGCGTCCCCGAGGGTGGTGCGGAGGGCATGATCGTCACCCACGGTGGGCGCTTCGGCGGCTATGGCCTGTTCCTGAGCAAAGGTGAGTTCGGAATTGGTCGCGGCAAGGCGGTGTTCTTGTACAACCTGCTCGACCTCAAGCGAACGGCCTGGGAGGGACCGGAGCTGACAACCGGCAAGCACACCATCGTCTTCGAGTTCAAGTCGGACGGTCCGGGGCTCGGTAAGGGTGGCACGGGCATCTTGTCGGTCGATGGCAAGGAAGTGGCGCGGAATACGCTGGAGCACACCATCCCGGTCACGCTTCCGGAGGACGAAAGTTTCGACATCGGCCAGGACACGCGCACCGGGATAGCGCTGGCGGAGTATCGCTACGACCCTCCGTTCAAGTTTACCGGCAAGATCGACAAGCTGACCGTCAAACTCGCATCGGAGCCGCAGACGCAAGGCAAGAACTAGCAGTGCATTGAACTGGCCGTTCGCCGCAACGCAGAGGAGAAAGCCATGAACATCACAAGAGGTCGACTTCGAGAGTTCATCTGTCGGTTTTGAAACCATGTGGGACAGTCCGAGCATTGTGAAATGGACCATTCTCGCCGCCGCACTGGAAGCCGCAGCCGCCGGCCTCGTCCTGTTCGTTTGGCCACCACTGTTCGCCTCACTGGTCTTTGGCGCTGAATTCTCCAACGCCGGGGATGCGCTGGGGCGGCTCACGTCCATCGCGTTGCTCGCACTGGTGCTCGCGACGTGGCCGTCGCCCGCCAAGACTCCCGACAAACGATCATCTGTTCAAACGCTTCTGATCTATAACCTTCTGGCAGCGATCTATCTCATCTATGTTGGGCACGACGGCCGGTTGGTGGGCATCCTGTTATGGCCGGCGGTCGTGCTCCACGCGTGTTTTGCGCTGTTGCTCGGTGCGGCGTGGTCCGCAACAAGAGAAATCCAGAAAGAAGACTTTTCGATTTAGTTCACGATCTCTGCTTGATGGAGCATCGCATGAAAGTTCTGAGCCATCGCATTGCCCTTGCGCTCGCCATAGCTCTGCTGGCCCTTCCGTCGGTACTGGGACCCGGAAACGGCGTCGTAAGATCGGCGCAGGCCGCCGAGGAAACGATTCAGACCATGCTCGCGGCCCAAATACGTGCACAAGGCTTCGCCTGCGAGAAAGCACTTGGCGCGACCAGGGATGCGAAGCGCTCCAAACCGGACTACGCGGTCTGGGTGCTCAAATGCAGCAACGCCAGCTACCGGGTGAGCCGCGTGCCCGATATGGCTGCAAAGGTAGATCTCCTTCGATAATAGCCAACACCCGCACATCGACGGACCAACATATGCAGACTGTAACCGATCTGATGCCAGTGACGCCTTCGATCGACCAGCTCGGTCGCATCATCGCAAATGTGGCGGCACCGGCCTTTCTGCTCGGCGCCGTCGCAGGCTTCATTTCCGTGCTGATCTCCCGGATCAACCGGGTGATCGACCGGTCGCAGTTCATCCACGGCATTCCCGAGAGTGACGAATCGAAATCGTTTCTCAAGGCCGATCTGCCACGGCTGCGCCGGCGGGCGGTCTTTCTGAACCGATCGCTGTACTGCGCCGTGATCGCGGCGATCTTGACCGCCCTGATCGTCATCATCGCCTTCATCAGCGCATTGCTGCATTTCGACCACGAATACGGCGTGGCGATCCTGTTCATGGCGGCGATGGTGATGTTTTGCGCATCGCTGATCGATCTTGCCCGCGAAACGAGAATCGCGCTTCACGACAACGACCTGCGCGTATGATCCCAACCCTGAGAGCTCGCTCGGATCGGTAGTCGGACGTGGCAAAAGGCTCCGGAAAGAACCGCAAGCGTCAGAAGACCCGCGCGAGTCCGCGGCCCGCGCCGCCGCTTGATGCGCCACAACCATCCCAGGCAGTCACCCGTAAGAAGGCCACCGGAGTGGCGCTCGGCATCGGCCTGCTGATCCCAGTGATCGCTGGCGCGCTCTACTGGTTCACGAGGCCGGACATCGCGGTTCAGCCGCAACAGACGGCCGAGCTCGGCTTTGTCGGCAGCCAGGCTTGCGCTGGATGCCACCAGACGCAAGCCAGGCTCTGGCAAGGCTCGCAGCATCGGCACGCCATGGATCACGCGACCGAGCAATCTGTGCGCGGCGATTTCAGCGATGCAACGTTCGAATACGCCGGCACACGCTCGCGCTTCTTCCGTGACGGCAAGAAGTTCCTCGTCGAGACCGACGATCCGGACGGCAAGCTCGCGACGTTCGAGATCAAATATTCCTTCGGCGTCGAGCCGCTGCAGCAATATCTGATCGAATTCGCCGACGGCCGCCTGCAGGCTCTTTCGATCGCCTGGGACACGCGCCCGAAGGACCAGGGCGGCCAGCGCTGGTTTCACCTCTATCCGGATGCGGCCGTCACCAGCAGCGATCCCTTGCACTGGACCAGGCTGAACCAGAACTGGAATTTCATGTGCGCCGAGTGTCACTCGACCGGCGTGCACAAGAACTACGACGCCGCCAAGGACCGCTTCGCGACGACCTTTGCCGAGATCAGCGTTGGTTGCGAGGCCTGTCACGGAGAAGGCTCGCGCCATGTCGCCTGGGCTCGTCAGAAGTCGGCCTCGCGCGGTCCGGAAAACGGTTTGCTTGTCAGGTTCGACGAGCGCACAGGCATCGCCTGGTCCGCCGGGAGTGGCGCGCTGACACCCATACGCAGCGCGCCCGCGCCGGCCCTGCGCAAGGAGGTCGAGACCTGCGGACGCTGCCATGCGCGCCGCGGGCAGCTTTCGGAAGACTGGATACCGGGCCGACCGCTCTCTGACACACACCGTGTATCGCTGCTTGACCGCCAGCGCTTTCATGCCGACGGCCAGATGCGCGACGACGAGGAGACCTACAATTACGCGCCGTTCAAACAGAGCAGGATGTTCGCCAAGGGCGTGACCTGCAGCGACTGCCACGACCCGCACAGCGCAACGTTGAAGACGCCCGGAGACGGCGTTTGTTCGCAGTGCCATATGCCCGCTCAATATGAATCCGTGGCGCACCGGCACCACGCGCATGTCTCGCCGCCGCCGGGCTGTTCGGCCTGCCATATGCCGGAGCGCCGCTACATGGTCCTCGATCGCCGCCACGACCACGGCTTCCGCGTTCCGCGTCCCGATCTCTCGGTGCAGACGGGCGCACCGAATGCGTGCAACGACTGCCATCGCGACAAGCCGGCGGCCTGGGCGGCGCATCAGATCGAGGATTGGTTCGGGCCGGAGCGGCGCGGCCATCAGACCTATGCGCGTGCGTTTCATGCTGGCTGGAGCGAGGCTGCCGACGCGCAAGCGCAGCTCGCCGCAATCGCCGAATCGGCTGACGTTCCCGGTATCGTCCGCGCCAGCGCGCTGGCGGAGCTTCCGGCACCGCTTCTCGATCCGATCCAGCATGGGCTTTCCGATTCTGATCCGCTTGTGAGACTCGGCGCGCTCGATCGGCTCGAAGGAGCGCCCGCCGATCAGCTCTGGCTGCTCGCCTCACCACGACTGGGCGATCCCGTGCGTGGTGTGCGCATTCGCGCCGCCGAAGTTCTGGCCGTCGTGCCTCCAGCACGCCGGCGAGTGGCTGATCGCGACAGGTTCACGCAGGCGGCCGGCGAATTCGTCGCTGCGCAGAAGCTCAACGCGGATCGGCCGGAGGCGCGCACGGCGCTCGGCAACTTCCTCGCCCGCCAGGAGAACGCTGTCGAGGCGGAAGCCGAATACCGCGCCGCCCTGAGGCTCGATCCCTCGTTTGTGGCAGCCGCCGTCAACCTGTCCGATCTGTATCGGCAGCTCGGACGCGACAGTGACGGGGAGAAAATCCTGCGTGAAGCGCTCTCCGCGTCCGCGCAAGACGCATCTCTCCACCACGCGCTTGGTCTGACACTCGTGCGCCAGAAGCGCAGCGAGGAGGCCCTCGACGAGCTGCGTCGGGCTGCGTCGCTGGATCCGGACCAGGCGCGCTACGCTTACGTGTATGCAATCGGGCTGAACACCGCGGGCCGGCGCGACGACGCGCTTGCGGTGCTGATGGAAAGTCTACGCGGACATCCCTACAATCTGGAGCTGCTGTCAGCCGCGCTGGACTTGAGCCGCGAGAGAGGCGACGCCGTCGCCGCGCTCGAATATGCCGGGAGACTGGCGCACCTCCTGCCTGACGATTCGCGTCTGGCCGACCTGATCAGGGAGCTGAAGCGATAGAAGGGTGGGGAAGCCGGATGCCCCTGCTGGCATCGGGCACGATAACGAACCTCGAGCAGGCAAATCCCAATGAGAGACCCTGCGGCGTCTCGAAAGGCCTACGCTCGCTGTTTCGGATCGTGACACAGTACCCCTGTTTTGCCCGACGGGTCAAAGGATGTTTCGCTAAATCAGAAATATGCTTCGATGCCAAGGGGATGGCTATTGTGCATGGGGTTGTTTTCCGGTTTTGAGTTTGAGCCCTGCGACTGCACGCCTTGCAGCGCCCGCACGATTTGCGAGCATGTGGGCGGATATACTTCGAAACACTTGAGCCGGATTTTTGCCTCTGGTCTCAGCGATAAGTTAGTCGCCGGTCGCGTCTTGCGACGCGGCCGCGCTACGAATCCATCGCACCAGGGGAAATTGCGATATGAAGCAGACGACGCTGCGTTACCGGGCCTTGCGCCGGGTCCGCAGCCTGCCAGCGGAGACCGCCTCGAGATTGCTCGGAATGCCAGCCATCAGTCGAGAATTGAACAAGGCCTACGAAAAGGCGCGCGCATCTCACAAGCCGCGCCTGCCCAAGCTCTCGCCGCTCGATATGGACGTTGTCGCCGGACTGGAGAAGAACGGCGTCTACATCACCACGCTCGACAAGCTGGATCTGCCCGGCACGGACGCGCTCTGGGCATCGGCAACCGGTATCGCGAACGTCTATTCCCTCCGTGCCGAAACGGGCGAATTTGCCGGTCAATACACCGTGCAGGTCGGCGCCGAGGACCTGATGCATCATCCGCATATCGTCCGCTGGCCCCTCGACGATCGCATCCTCGACATCGTCGAGACCTATCTCGGCTTGCCTGCGGCATACGACACGCTGAATTTCTTCTATACCGTGGCCGACGGCCGGCAGGTCGCGGCGCGCAGATGGCATCGCGACCTCGAGGACCGGCGGATGGTCAAGGTGACCGTCTATTTGCACGATGTCGATGAGGACGGCGGCCCGCTCGAAATCCTGCATCGTTCCTTTCCCGGCAGCGAGACGCTCGATGGTGCCAATTTTCCGGTTCTGACTCATGAAATGCTGGAGCAGAGGCTAGGCGGGACGCTGGAGCGCGGCGATGTGACGACTTGCACCGGCAAGGCCGGGACCGTGATCTTCGCGGATGTCGCAGGCCACTACCATCGCGGGCGTCCGGCGATCGCGCGCGATCGTTGCGCGCTCTTCTACAATTTCTTCTCGCGCCGGCCGCTTCGCCCATTCTTCTGCGAGCGGCATGTCTTCTCACGGGAGCAGCTTGCCGAACTCGCGGCCGGCCAGACCGCCCGGGCGCGCGATTGCATGCTGTGGCATGCGAACGTACCTTTGCTGGCCCGGCTCGTGCCAACGGCACGGTTCTAGCCGGGTCGAAGCCACAATTCCGCTACCGTTCCTCGCTCAACTCCTGCGCGAAATTGGGGGCTCCGTTGCGCAAGACATTTTGGGCTTCCGACGCCTGTGGCGCTTGGCAGTCTTTCGGCGCCTCTTTCGGACGATGGCATAATATCCTTGTTTTGCCCGACGCGTCAAAGTTATTTTCGCTAAATCAGAAATTTCCTTTGATGCCAAGTAGATGGCTACTGTGCATGGGGTTGTTTTTCCGGTTTTTAGTTTGAGCCCGCGCCCGCACGCCTTCACAAGCAAAAAGGGCCGCCCCTTCGGGCGGCCCTTTCGTCGTTCTCTGACAGATCCGCTTACTCAGCGGCCTGCTTCTGCGGCGGGTCGAGCGCGCCGGACTTGTGGATATCGGCGACCTGGTGGTCCGAGAAGCCGAGCACAGCGCGCAGGATCTCGTCGGTGTGCTCGCCGAGCAGAGGCGAGCGGGTCACGTCGCTCGGGCTGTCCGATAGTTTGATCGGGTTGCCGACCGAGATGTACTTGCCGCGGGTGGGGTGATCGACCTCGACCACGGTTCCGGTTGCGCGCAGCGACTGGTCCTCGGCGATCTCCTTCATCGACAGGATCGGGCCGCAGGGGATGTCGTCCTTGTTGAGGATTTCCATCGCCTCGAACTTGGTCTTCGTCATCGTCCACTGCTCGATGCGGGCGAAGATCTCGTTCAGGCGCGGCAGGCGGACGGCCGGCTTGGCGTAGTTCGGATCGGTCTTCCAGGTCGGCTCGCCGATCACGTCGCAGATCTTCTCCCAGACCGGGGCCTGGGTGATGAAGTAGATGTAGGCGTTGGGATCGGTCTCCCAGCCCTTGCACTTCAGGATGCGGCCCGGCTGGCCGCCGCCGGAATCGTTGCCGGCGCGCGGCACGGCGTCGCCGAACGGAACGCCTTCGCCGAACTGGCTGTATTCCTTGAGCGGGCCGTGAGCGAGGCGCTGCTGGTCACGCAGCTTGACGCGGGCAAGATTGAGCACGCCGTCCTGCATCGCGGCGGTGACCTTCTGGCCCTTGCCGGTCGTGGTGCGCTGGTGGAGCGCGGCGAGGATGCCGATCGCCAGGTGCAGGCCGGTGCCGGTGTCGCCGATCTGCGCGCCGGTGACGAGCGGCAGGCCATCGCGGAAGCCGGTGGTGGAGGCGGCGCCGCCGGTGCACTGCGCGACGTTCTCGTAGACCTTGCAGTCTTCATACGGGCCGGGACCAAAGCCCTTGATCGAGGCGACGATCATCTTCGGGTTGAGGCTGTGGATCTTCTCCCAGGGGAAGCCCATGCGGTCGAGCACGCCGGGGCCGAAATTCTCGACCAGCACGTCGCACTTCTTGATCAGCTCGGTGAGGACTTCCTTGCCCTTGGGGTTCTTGGTGTCGAGCGTGATCGAGCGCTTGTTGTGGTTGAGCATGGTGAAATACAGGCTGTCCACGTTCGGGATGTCCTGCAGCTGGCCGCGGGTGATGTCACCCACGCCCGGGCGTTCCACCTTGATCACGTCGGCGCCGAACCATGCCAGCAGCTGCGTGCAGGTCGGTCCGGACTGGACGTGGGTGAAGTCGAGAATGCGAACGCCCGTGAGCGCTTTGGTCATCGTGTTGCTCCGTACTCTGTGTCTGCCCCCGCCAACCGCAGGGAATTAAGGGTCGAGGGGTGGACTTACTTTTTTTTCTGCAGAACGCTCTGCGGATTGAGGTTGCCGATGCGGCCGCTCTCCGAGCCGGCGGCCGGATCGATCACCGCGTTGATGAGCGTCGGCTTGCCGGACTTCATCGCCTCGTTGACGGCGCGCTTGAGCTCGTCGGGCGAGGTGGCATTCACGCCGACGCCGCCGAAGGCTTCCATCATCTTGTCGTAGCGCGCGCCCTTGACGAACACGGTGGTCGCCGGATCGGCGTTGGCGCCGTTGACGTCGGTGCCGCGATAGATGCCGTCATTGTTGAAGATGACGACGCAGATCGGAAGGTTGTAGCGGCAGATGGTCTCGACCTCCATGCCGGAGAAGCCGAAGGCCGAATCGCCTTCCACCGCGAGCACGGGGTGACCGGTCTCGAGCGCGGCCGCGATCGCCTGGCCCATGCCGATGCCCATCACGCCCCAGGTGCCGACGTCGAGACGCTTGCGCGGCTTGTACATGTCGATGACGCCGCGGGCGAGGTCGAGCGTGTTGGCACCCTCGTTGACGAGGATCGCCTCGGGATACTCCTTGATGACGTTCTTCAGCACGCCGAGCGCGCCGTGATAGTCCATCGGCGACTTGTTGTTCATGAGCTTCGGCGCCATCTTGGCGACGTTCTCGTCGCGCTTGGACGAGATCGCCTTGGTCCATTCGGCCGGCGGCGCGGTCCAGCCCGAAGCGATGGCCTGATTGAACGCCGAGACGACCGAGCCGATGTCGCCGACCACGGGCGCGACGATCTCGATGTTGGAGTCCATTTCCTTCGGCTCAATGTCGACCTGAATGAACTTCTTCGGCGTTTCGCCCCAGCTCTTGCCCTTGCCGTGCGAGAGCAGCCAGTTCAGCCGCGCGCCGATCAGCATGACGACGTCGGAGTCTTTCAGCACCGTCGAGCGGGCGGCACCGGCGCACTGCGGATGGGTGTCGGGGAGCAGGCCCTTGGCCATGCTCATGGGGAGGAACGGCACGCCGCTCTTCTCGACGAAGCTCTTGATCTCTTCATCCGCCTGCGCGTAGGCCGCGCCCTTGCCGAGGATGATGAGCGGACGCTTCGCGCTCTTGAGCACATCAAGCGCACGCTTGATCGAAGCGGGCGAGGGAAGCTGCGCGGGCGCAGCGTCGATCACCTTGACCAGCGACTTCTGGCCGGCCTCGGCGTTCATCACCTGACCGAACAGCTTTGCCGGCAGGTCGAGATAGACGCCGCCCGGACGGCCCGAGACCGCGGCGCGGATGGCGCGTGCGAAACCGATGCCGATGTCCTGGGCGTGCAGCACGCGATAGGCCGCCTTGCACAGCGGCTTGGCAATCGCGAGCTGGTCCATTTCCTCGTAGTCGCCCTGCTGGAGATCGACGATCTCGCGCTCGGAGGAGCCCGAGACCAGGATCATCGGGTAGCAGTTGGTGGTGGCGTGCGCGAGCGCGGTGAGACCGTTGAGGAAGCCGGGCGCCGAGACTGTGAGGCAGACGCCGGGCTTCTTGGTGAGGTAGCCGGCGATGCCTGCGGCGTAGCCGGCGTTCTGCTCGTGGCGGAAGGAGATCACGCGGATGCCCTCGGCCTGCGCCATGCGGCCCAAATCCGTGATCGGGATGCCCGGCACATTATAGATGGTGTTGATGCCGTTCAGCTTGAGCGCGTCGATGACGAGATGGAAGCCATCCGTCAGTTCCTGCTCGGTGCCCGGTGCTTCGGACTTGGTCGCGGTATTCAGCATGGGCCTTGTCTCCCTGGTCTCAAGTAGTGGGGCGAATTTTTCGCCCTTCTGGTGAACGTTGCTAGGTGAACAGTTCCTGGCCGTGCGCTTCGACGTAAGCGGCAAGGCCAAGGGTGTGGTCGCGGGCGCGCTTCTCGGCGAGCTCGGTGTCGCGTGCCTCCAGCGCTTCGATCATGCCGAGATGCTCGGGCAGCGACGTCGCGGTGCGGTCCTTGCGTCCGATGGTCAGCTGGCGATAGCCGCGCACGTGCAGCAAGAGGTCGTTGGTGAGATCGACCAGCACCGGCGATTCCGACAGCGAGATCAGCGCCTGGTGGAAGGCGATGTTGGCGCGCGAATATTCCTCGACGTGATCCTCGGGCAGGCGGTCCTTGCCGAAGTCCTTGAAATAGTCGCGCAGCGCCGTGATGTCCTTCTTGCGCGCGGTGGTGGTGATGAGGCGCGCGGCCATGCTCTCCAGCGCCGCCCAGGCGCGGATCATGTCGACGATCTCGCTCTTGGTCCTGCGCACCACCATGATGCCGCGGCGCGGCACGGTCTTCACGAAACCGTCCTGCTCGAGCATCGCGATGGCTTCGCGGATCGGGGTTCGGCTGACGCCCAGGCGTTCGGACAGCGCGCGCTCGTCGAGCATCACCGGCTCGGGCGTCGAGTAGATGTCCATCTTGAGGATGGCTTCCTTCAAGGCGTCATACGCCTTGTTCTTGAAGCTGCTCTCCGGGGCAATACGAACGATTGCGATATCTGCCTCGGCCATGTTCGGCAACGCCTTGGTTGGTTTCCGCAGTGACACGACGAATCTCCTCCAGTGGGAGTCGTCTTTTACAGGATTATTAACCGGAAAGTTTTTGGCATACCACATGCCAGAATGTCAAGCTGCCTATTTTTTGCGGCCTTCTAAGGTGCGCGGCGGCTTGACAAGTTGGCTTCTGGCATACCAAATGCCATCGCCAGCCATTTTTGATCCAAGCCGGCGGAGTAAGCTCGGCTTTAGGCTCCGCGGCATGGAACAGAGCGCGGCGAATGGCAAGCATCACGGGCAGCCGCAAATCACGCGCGCGCTTTGCAAAGAACGAACCGAGGTCAAGGGAGAAGCCACATGTCCAATTCCAAAGATGCCGTCCGCAAGGTGCTTGACCAGGTCAAGGCGGACAATCGCACCAGCCTGACGGCGCCGGAAGGCAAGCTGGTCTGCGACGCCTACGGCATTCCGGTGCCGAAGGAGGGGGTGGCGAAATCGGCCGGCGAGGCCGGCAAGATGGCCTCCTCGATGGGCTTCCCGGTGGTGATGAAGATCGTCTCGCCGGACATTCTCCACAAGACCGAAGCCGGCGGCGTCATCGTCGGCCTCAAGACGGCCGAAGACGCCGAAAAGGCCTATGAGACCATTCTCGGCAACGCCAGGAAGTACAAGGCCGACGCCAAGATCGAGGGCGTCCAGGTGCAGCAGATGCTGGCCGGGGGCACCGAGGTCATCGTCGGCTCGATCACCGACGGCTCGTTCGGCAAGCTGGTCGCCTTCGGCCTCGGCGGCGTGTTGGTCGAAGTGCTGAAGGACATCACCTTCCGCCTCGCGCCCGCGACCAAGGAAGACGCGCTCTCGATGCTCGACGGCATCCAGGCGCATGAGATTTTGAAGGGCGTTCGCGGCGGCGAGCCGGTGAACCGCACGGCGCTCGCCGACGTCATCGTCAAGGTCTCGCAGCTCGTCACCGACTTCCCTGAAATCGTCGAGCTCGACCTCAACCCTGTGTTCGCGACGGCGAAGAGCGCGATCGCCGCCGACGTCCGCATTGTCGTCGACTTCGCCTATGTGCCCAAGCCGAAGCCGCGCCCGACCGAGGAGATCGTCGCGGCGATGAGCCGCATTATGCAACCGAAGGCGGTTGCCGTGGTCGGCGCCTCCGCGGAGGACGGCAAGATCGGCAACTCCGTGATGAAGAACCTCATCAACGGCGGCTACAAGGGCGACATCTACCCGATCCATCCCAAGGCCGCCGAGATCCTCGGCTACAAGGCCTACAAGAGCGTCAAGGACGTGCCGGGCGTGATCGACACGGCCGTGTTCGCGATCCCCGCGAAGTTCGTCGCAGCAGCCCTCACCGAATGCGGCGAGAAGAAAATCCCGGGTGCGGTGCTGATTCCGTCGGGCTTCGCTGAAGCCGGCGCGCCGGAGCTGCAGGCCGAGATCGTCGAGGTCGGCAAGAAGTACGACATCCGCCTGATGGGGCCGAACATCTACGGCTTCTATTATACCCCCGCCAATCTCTGCGCGACCTTCTGCACCGCCTACGACGTCAAGGGCTCGGCGGCGCTGTCGTCGCAGTCCGGCGGCATCGGCATGGCGATCATCGGCTTCTCGCGCTCGGCGAAAATGGGCGTGTCGGCGATCGTCGGCCTCGGCAACAAGTCCGATATCGACGAGGACGATCTGCTCGCCTTCTTCGAACAGGATCCGAACACGGCGATCATCGCGCAGCACTGCGAAGACCTCAAGGACGGCCGCGCCTTCGCGGAAGCCGCCAAGCGCGTCTCCAAGAAGAAGCCGGTCGTCGTGCTCAAGGCCGGCCGCACCTCGGCCGGCGCGAAGGCGGCCTCGTCGCACACCGGCGCGCTCGCCGGCAACGACAAGATCTACGAGGACGTCCTGGCGCAGTCCGGCGTGATCCGCGCCCGCAGCTTGCGGCAGCTGCTCGAATTCGCCCGCGGCGTGCCGGTGCTGCCGACGCCGAAGGGCGAGAACGTGCTGATCATCACGGGTGCCGGCGGCTCGGGCGTGCTGCTGTCGGACTCCTGCGTCGACAACGGCCTGTCGCTGATGTCGATGCCGCCGGATCTCGACGCGGCCTTCCGCAAGTTCATCCCGCCGTTTGGCGCGGCCGGAAATCCTGTGGATATCACCGGCGGCGAGCCGCCGATCACCTACGTCAACACGGTGAAGCTCGGCCTGTCGGATGAGCGCATCCATTCGCTGATCCTCGGCTACTGGCACACGATCGTCACCCCGCCGATGGTGTTCGCCCGCAATATGGTCGAGGTGAAGAAGGAGATGGAGGCCAAGGGCTTTGTGAAGCCGATCGTGGCGTCACTGGCCGGCGACGTCGAGGTCGAGGAAGCCGCCGAATATCTCTACCAGAACGGCATCCCGGCCTATGCCTATTCGACCGAGCTGCCGGTCGAGGTGCTCGGCGCCAAGTTCAAGTGGGCGCGCGGGGCAGGGTTGCTCTGAGCGCTATCTCTCCGGTCATCCCGGGGCAACGCGACGGGACCGCGCAAGCGCGGCCCGGAGCGTTGAACCCGGGATCTCGAGATTCCGGGTCTGGTACGCCAGGCCCGCGCTGCGCGCAGTCCCGGCGCACCATCCCGGAATGACGGATGCAAAAGCGGCAGGTCGCGATGAGCAAGAACGTGATCCGGCGCAAATCGCTCGAGCCTCGATCTCCATCCGAGGCCGACCATGACGCGCGCGACGGCGGCGTGCAGTCCGTCGACCGCGCACTGTCGATCCTCGAAACGCTGGCCGAAGACGACGAAGGCTATCGCCTCAGCGACCTCGCCGTTCGCACCGGCCTGTCGGCCTCGACCGTGCACCGGCTGCTGGCGACGCTGGAAAGCCGCCGCTTCGTGCAGTTCGACCGCGCCGAATCCAAATGGCATGTCGGCGTGCGTAGCTTCACGGTCGGCGCCAGCTTCGCACGGCGTCGCAATTTTTCCGCACAGGCGATTCCATACCTGCGCAAGCTGCGCGACCTCACCCGCGAGACCGCCAATCTCGCCGTCGTCGACGACGAATTCATCATCGTGCTGACCCGCATGGAAAGCCGCGAGATCATGCGCTCGCTGACCCAGGTCGGCGGCCGCGTCGCGATGGTGACCTCGGGCGTCGGCAAGGCGGTGCTCGCGACCTATTCGGACGAGGATGTCAGCGCCGTCATCCGCCATCACGGCATGCCCCGCCTGACCGAGAAATCCATCGTGCGGCCGAGCGATCTGTTCAAGGAGCTCGCGACGATCCGCAAGCAGGGCTTTGCGATCGACGACGAGGAGGCCTTTATGGGCCTGCGCTGTATTGCCGCAGTCGTCTATAACGACTGCGCAGAGCCGCTTGCGGCGATCTCCGTCTCTGGCATGACCAGCCGTCTGACCGACGACAGGCTCCCGGAAATCGGCCAGATCGTGCGCGAAGTTGCCGCCGAGCTGACCGTCGCACTCGGTGGGGTGATGCCGAAATCCGGCTGACTGGGAACCGGGCGCCGTCGCTGGACAGCATAGGCCGTTTTGGCTGATATGCGACCAAACGACACAATGCGGCAAACGATCAACACGTCCGCACGAGCCTGGAGAATGCCCCCATGTTTCGATTTTCTGCGCGCCTTGCCGGCGCAGCCGTCGCGCTGACCCTTGCGGCAGCGACGCCTGCCTTCGCCCAGCAACTCGAGCTCAAGCTGATGGCGCCGGCAGCGCCAGGCGGCGGCTGGGACCAGACCGCGCGCTCGATGCAGCAGGCGCTGGTTGCCGCGGGTGTTGCGCGCAGCGTACAGGTCACCAACGTTCCCGGCGCCGGCGGAAGCGTCGGCATCGCGCAGTTCGTCAACGGCGCCAAGGGCGACGGCAACCAGTTGATGGTCAACGGCTTCGTCATGGTCGGCGCGCTCGCCATGAACAAGTCGCCTGTCACGCTCGAGCAGGTGACGCCGATCGCGCGCCTCACCGAGGAAATCCAGGTGATCGTGGTGCCCGCGAATTCGCCGATCAAGAATGCGCAGGACCTCGCCGCCGCGGTGAAGGCCGATATCGCCAAGGTGACCTTTGCCGGCGGCTCAGCCGGCGGCGTCGACCATGTGATGGCGGCGCTGTTTGCCGGCGCGGTCGGCGCCGACGCGAAGAAGATCAACTACATCCCGTTCTCCGGCGGCGGCGAGTCGCTGGCCGCGATCCTCGGCGGCAAGGTCACCGCAGGCATTTCGGGGCTGAGCGAATACGAAGGCCAGATCAAGTCCGGCAAGCTGCGCGCGATCGGCGTGACCTCGGAGACGCGCATCCCAGGCAGCGACATTCCGACTTTCAAGGAGCAGGGCATCGACCTCGTGATCGCCAACTGGCGCTCGGTGGTCGCGCCTCCCGGCATCACGCCGGAGCAGCGCAAGACCTTGAGCGATGCGGTCGAGAAGATGGTGAAGTCGGACGCCTGGAAGGAGATCCTCAAGCAGAAGGGCTGGGAGGATGCCTATCTCGGCGGCGACGCCTTCGTCGACTTCCTGAAGAAGGAAACGGTGCGCGTCACCGACGTGCTGAAATCGGTCGGCCTCGTCAAGTCATGAGCTCAGACGATCCTGCCCAACCGCCGCGGCATGTCGACCGCGCGGGTATCGTCATCGCCGCGTTGCTGGCGGGTCTTGCCGCGGTGCTGGTCTGGGATGCGCGCGGCCTGCAATCCACCGCGATGTACGGCATGGGGCCGGAGGCGATGCCGGTCGTGGTCGCCACCGGCCTCGCGCTGCTCGCGATCGGCAATTTCATCGACGCGCTGCGCGGCAACCTGCCGGCGCGCGAGAGCACCGATCCGGTACCAGTCGTTTTGATCCTCGTTGGCCTCGCACTTCTGATCGCCATCATCGGCTTCGGCGGCGGTTTCATCCTTGCGACATCGGCGCTGTTCGTGACGACATCGGCGGCCTTCGGGCGCCGCGCCATCCTTGTCGACTCCGTCATCGCGCTCGTGATGTCGACCCTCATCTATCTCGCGTTCGACCGCCTGTTGACGCTGAGTCTTCCCGCCGGACCGCTGGAGCGACTGCTGTGATGGACACTTTCGCCGCGCTGGCGCATGGCATGGCGGTCGCCGTCCAGCCGATGAATTTGCTGTATGCGCTGATCGGCGTGTTCCTCGGCACCGCCGTCGGCGTGCTGCCCGGCATCGGCCCGGCGCTGACGGTCGCGCTGCTGTTGCCGGTGACCTACAAGCTCGATCCCGGCGGCTCGCTGATCATGTTCGCCGGCATCTATTACGGCGGCATGTATGGCGGCTCGACCACCGCGATCCTGATCAACACGCCCGGCGAGAGCGCCTCGATGGCGACCGCGCTCGAAGGCAACAAGATGGCCAAGGCCGGCCGCGGCGGGCCGGCGCTGGCGACCTCGGCGATCGGCTCCTTCGTCGCCGGCACCATCGCCACCATCGGTCTTGCGTTCCTCGCGCCGTGGCTGGTCGATTTCGCCGTGCGCTTTGGCCCTGAGGATTACTTCGCGCTGATGTGCGTCGCCTTCGTCACGGTATCGGCGACCTTCGGCGATTCCCCGGTCCGCGGCCTGACCAGCCTGTTCGTTGGTCTCACGCTCGGCCTCATCGGCATCGACAAGCTGACCGGACAGGCGCGGCTTGCGTTCGGCGTCCCCGAGCTGCTCGACGGCGTCGAGGTGACGACGCTGGCGGTCGGCCTGTTCGCGGTCGGCGAGGCGCTCTACGTCGCATCACGCCGCCACCACACTGAAGAGAAGCTCGAGCCGGTGCGCGGCTCGCTGTGGATGACAAAAGAAGACTGGAAACGGTCGTGGAAGCCGTGGCTGCGCGGCACCATGTTCGGCTTCCCGATCGGCGCGCTGCCGGCGGGCGGCGCGGAGATCCCGACCTTCCTGTCCTATTCGACCGAGAAGCGCCTGACGAAACACCCCGAGGAATTCGGCAAGGGTGCGATCGAAGGCGTCGCGGGGCCTGAAGCCGCCAACAACGCCTCGGCTGCCGGCACGCTGGTGCCGCTGCTGACGCTGGGTTTGCCGACCTCGGCGACCGCCGCGATGATGCTCGCGGGCTTCCAGCAATACGGCCTCAATCCGGGCCCGCTGCTGTTTGCCGAGCGGCCCGATCTGGTCTGGGGCCTGATCGCCAGCCTTTTCATCGCCAATTGCATGCTGCTGGTGCTCAACCTGCCGCTGGTCGGCCTGTGGGTGCGGCTGCTCGCGATTCCGCAGCCCTGGCTCTATGCCGGCATCCTCGTGTTCGCGACCACGGGCACCATCGCCGCGAAGCCCTCGGTGGTCGAATTGTCGATGCTGGCCGGTTTCGGTGTGCTCGGCTTCCTGATGCGCCGGTTCGATTTCCCGATTGCGCCGGTCGTCGTCGGCCTGATCCTCGGCCCGATCGCCGAGAGCCAGTTGCGTCGTGCGCTCGCGATCAGCCTCGGCGATCCCATGACGCTGCTGCAGAGTCCGATCTCGGCGACGCTGCTTGCGCTGGCGCTGATCGCGTTGCTGGCGCCGTTCGTGCTGAAGGGGATGGGGCGCTTCAAGGCCAACGAGGACTAGACGTTCCCAAACGCAATTATCTGCTAGTCTGGTTTCCATCTCGCTGGGAAACGCCATGGCATCCGAACTTCGCTCGCCCCGTCTCGCCGTCCTGATCGACGCCGACAATGCGTCCGCCAAGATCGCGGATGGACTGTTTGAGGAGATCGCCAAGATCGGCGAGGCCAGCGTTCGCCGCATCTACGGCGACTTCTCCAATGCCCGATCCAAGGCTTGGGCCGACATCCTGGCGAAGCACGCCATCATCCCGCAGCAGCAATTCGCCTATACGACGGGCAAGAACGCCTCCGACATCACGCTCGTGATCGACGCCATGGACCTCTTGCACAGCGGCCGCTTCGACGGCTTCTGCCTGGTATCTTCGGACAGCGACTTCACCCGGCTTGCCGCGCGCATCCGCGAGCACGGCATCGACGTGTTTGGGTTCGGCGAGCAGAAGACGCCGGAGAGCTTTCGGCAGGCCTGCCGGAAGTTCGTCTACACCGAGAATTTGCGCGGCGGCGTGGTGAACAATCGGGATGCCGCGTCCGCGCCGCGCTCGCTGCAGCCGCCGGAAGCCGCGACCCCAATCATCAAGAACGTCATCACCCAGACGGAAAGCGAAGACGGCTGGGTCGAGCTTGGCGTCGTTGGAAAACAGGTGACCAACCTGGCGCCCGATTTCGACCCGCGGACCTACGGTTCCCGCAAGTTGATCGACCTCGTGCGCAAGACCAACGCCTTCGACCTCGACCAGTCGAAGGGATCGGTGCGCATACGTGTCAAGCCTGTGACAGTGGCCGCGCCGGCGCCGAAACGACGCTCCCGGCGAAAAGCTGAGCAAGCCAAAAGCTGATCGTGAGGACATCGTCCGGCGGCACAAGCTCGCCTTGGCCTGAAACGGCCGCCGGCGCCGTTGCCCAATGCGTAAGCAGAGGTGCCGTTTTATTTGATCTTGCCCCTCGTACGCCCAGCGCGCAACCATCGATGGGCTGTCCAATCTTCGCGAGAGCCCCGATGACCAAACTCACCCGCTTCTCCGTCGCGCCGCTGCACAGCATGACGCGGCGCCTCGCCGACGTCGCCTCGGCGCGCGTCGCGCCGGATCTGGTCGTCACGGGCGCGCGAGTGCTGTCGACCTATTCGGAGCGCATCCACGCGGGCCGCGAGGTCTGGATCACCGGCGGCCGCATCGCGGCGGTGAAACCGGCGGGCACGGCCAGGAAAGCCTGGAGCGATGTTCCGCTTTACGACGCGGCTGGCGGCATCATCGCGCCGGGGCTAGTCGATCCGCATATCCACATCGAATCCTCGATGGTGACGGCCTGCGCCTATGCGGAGGCGGCGCTGCTCAACGGCACCACCACGATCTTCTGCGACAGCCATGAGATCGGCAACGTCATGGACGTCGCCGGCGTCGAGGCGATGCTGGAGGATGCGCGCGAGGCGCCGCTCTCGATCTTCCTGACGGTGCCGAGCACGGTGCCGGCAACGTCGGCGGAACTGGAGACGGCGGGCGGCGACCTCACGCCCGACAAGATCGCCGGTCTGTTCGACCGCTGGCCCGAAGCGGTCGCGCTCGGCGAAAAGATGGATTTCGTGCCCGTGACGATGGGCGACGAGCGGAGCCACGCCATCCTCGCCGCCGCCCTGAAGCGCGGGCGACCGGTGTCCGGCCACGTCTATGGCCGCGAATTCGTCGCGGCCTACGCAGCGTCTGGCGTCACCGATACCCATGAGGCGATCGACCGCGACATCGCCGACGATCTGCTCGATGCCGGCGTCTGGGTGTTTTTGCGTGGCGGCCCGCCGACCACGCCCTGGCATTCGCTGCCGCAGGCGATCCGCACCGTTACCGAGCTCGGGGCCTCGCACAAGCGCACGGCCGTGTGCACCGACGACCGCGATGCCGATGATCTGCTGCTGTTCGGCCTCGACTGGGTGGTGCGCGAGGCCGTAAAGGCGGGGATATCGCCGGAGCAGGCCTGGTCGATGGGCTCGCTGCATGGCGCGACGCGCTTCGGCATGGACGGCGATATCGGCGGGCTCGGCGGCGGCCGCCGCGCCGACCTCGTGTT
Organism: Bradyrhizobium sp. 14AA; assembly: GCF_054185205.1. NCBI lineage: Bacteria > Pseudomonadati > Pseudomonadota > Alphaproteobacteria > Hyphomicrobiales > Nitrobacteraceae > Bradyrhizobium > Bradyrhizobium sp. 14AA. The sequence goes on from NZ_JAVAYM010000017.1 coordinate 39,841, forward strand.
GATGGACGATCAGCTCAAGCCGCAATGCACCTGGTATGGCGGCGATCTGGTGGTCGAGCACGGCAAGATCACAGATAGCCTCGATCAGGCGCTGTCGCAGCGCTATCAATATCCGAAGGCGGCCTATGCGACGGTGAAGCTTCCGGAGAAGGTCAAGCTCACGCCGGAGCTTCCGACGAAGGCCTGCACCGTCAACGCGATCAAGACCGCGCTGCCGGGCATCACGCTGATCCACGAGAAGGTCAAGATCGAGCCGGCAAAGGACTGGCTGTCGCTGTTTGAACGTTACGGCCTGTGCTTCGTCACGGTGGTCGAGCGCCACGGCAAATCGGCCGGTAACGTCGCTTATGGCCTCTTGAAGGATTTTGGCCTGAAACGCGGCGCGGTCGCCTCCAGCGTCGGGCACGACAGCCACAACATCATCGTCGCCGGAACCAACGAGGCCGACATGCAGGTGGCGATATCGGCCATCAAGGCCCAGCAGGGCGGCGTTTGCGTGGTTGCCGAGGGCGAGGTGAGGGCGTTGGTTCCACTGCCGATCGCGGGGCTCTTGTCCGACAAGCGCGTTACCGAGGTGGCCGAAGAGGTGAAGGTCTTGAAGAAGGAATGGGCGGAAGCCGGCTGTACCATCCCCTACATGGGCTTCAATTTGATTCCGCTATCGGTCATTCCGGAAATTCGCATCACCGACAAGGGTCTCGTGCTGGTCCCGCAGATGGAACTGGCGCCGCTGTTCGAGTGATTGGCTTTCACGCATCTCTCGATCTAATCGATTGAAACCGCCACGTTTTTTCAGCGGTTGCCGCATCGTGGAAAATAAAATCGATCTCGTTGAGATCGGCTTCTGCGCATCTGATGATCTCGCTCGCTGACGCAACTTGAGCGAGGTCCGATATGGCGAAGATGCGAGCTATCGATGCAGCCGTCCGAATTCTGGAGAAGGAAGGCATCTCCACTGCCTTCGGCGTTCCCGGGGCCGCAATCAATCCGCTTTACTCGGCCCTGAAGAAGCGCGGCTCGATCCGCCATGTCCTCGCGCGCCATGTCGAGGGCGCCTCGCACATGGCTGAGGGCTATACCCGGGCCAAGGCCGGCAATATCGGCGTCTGCATCGGCACATCGGGGCCTGCCGGCACCGACATGATCACCGGGCTCTATTCGGCGATCGCCGATTCCATCCCGATCCTCTGCATCACCGGCCAGGCGCCGCGGGCGCGGCTCTACAAGGAAGATTTCCAGGCCGTCGACATCGAGTCGATCGCCAAGCCCGTGACAAAATGGGCCGTGACGGTGCGCGAGCCGGCGCTGGTGCCGCGCGTGTTCAGCCAGGCCTTTCATGTGATGCGCTCGGGGCGGCCGGGGCCGGTTCTGATCGACATGCCGCTCGACGTGCAACTCGCCGAGATCGAGTTCGACGACGAGACCTATGAGCCGTTGCCGGTCTACAAGCCCACCGCGACGCGCAAGCAGGTCGAGAAGGCGCTGGAGATGCTCAACGCGGCCGAGCGGCCGCTGATCGTGGCAGGTGGCGGCATCATCAATGCCGACGCGTCGGACCTGCTGGTCGAATTCGCCGAGATCGCCAACGTGCCTGTTGTCCCGACGCTGATGGGGTGGGGCGCGATCCCCGACGACCACGTGCTGATGGCGGGCATGGTCGGCCTTCAGACCAGCCACCGCTACGGCAATGCCACCATGCTGGAGTCCGACTTCGTGCTCGGCATCGGCAACCGCTGGGCCAACCGTCACACCGGCTCGGTCGAGACCTACACCAAGGGCCGCACCTTCGTGCATGTCGACATCGAGCCGACCCAGATCGGGCGCGTGTTCAATCCCGATCTCGGCATTGTCTCGGACGCCAAGGCTGCGCTCGAACTCTTCGTCACCGTCGCCAGGGAGTGGCGCCGGTCAGGCAGGCTCCGCGAGCGCCAGGCGTGGCCCGCGGCCTGCCGCGATCGCAAGAAGACGATGCTGCGCAAGAGCCATTTCGACAACGTGCCGATCAAGCCGCAGCGCGTCTATGAGGAGATGAACAAGGCATTCGGCCGCGACACCACCTATGTCACCGTGATCGGCCTGTCGCAGATCGCCGGCGCGCAGTTCCTGGGCGTCTACAAGCCGCGCAACTGGATCAATGCCGGACAGGCGGGTCCGCTCGGCTGGACGCTGCCCGCCGCGCTCGGCGTGCGCGCAGCATGTCCTGATCGCGAGATCGTCGCGCTGTCGGGCGATTACGACTTCCAGTTCCTGATCGAGGAGCTCGCGGTCGGTGCGCAGTTCAATCTGCCTTACATCCACGTCGTCGTGAACAATTCCTATCTCGGCCTGATCCGCCAGGCCCAGCGCGGCTTCGACATGGACTATCACGTTCAGCTCTCCTTCGAGAACATCAACGCGCCGGAGCTCGGCGGCTATGGCGTCGACCATGTCGCGGTGGCCGAAGGCCTCGGCTGCAAGGCGATCCGCGTCACGGACCCGAAGGACGCGCAAGCTGCCTTCGTGACCGCGCGCGAGTTGATGGCCAAGCACCGCGTGCCTGTCGTCGTCGAGTTCATCCTCGAACGCGTCACCAACATCGCGATGGGCACGGAGATCGACAACATCGTCGAGTTCGAGGAAGTGCTGGATCTGCCGCTCGACGAGGTCGAACGGGCGCGCCCGGGCGTGTTGCAGCCGGCGGAATAGGGAGGACAGCACCATGCCGAAATTCGCCGCCAACCTCACCATGCTCTTCAACGAGACGCCGTTCATCGACCGCTTCGCTGCTGCGAAGGCGGCGGGCTTTTCCGGGGTCGAATATCTCTTCCCCTATGATTTCGACAAGGCGCAACTGCGCGAGCAGCTCGAAGCCCATGGTCTGACGCAGGTGCTGCATAACCTGCCGGCCGGCAACTGGGCGGCGGGTGAGCGCGGCATCGCGATCCTGCCAGATCGCACCGCCGAATTCCGCGACGGCGTGTTCCGCGCCATCGACTATGCCAAGGCGCTCGATTGCGAGCAGCTCAATTGCCTCGTCGGCATCGCGCCCGTCGACGCCGATCGGCGCGAGCTTCAGGAGACACTGGTCGGCAATCTCCGCTTTGCGGCCTCGACGCTGGCACGGGAGAACATCAAGCTGCTGGTCGAGCCGATCAACACGCTCGACATTCCCGGCTTCTTTCTCAACGGCACCGAGCAGGCGGTGCAGCTGATCTCCGAGGTGCGCTCGAACAACCTCTTCATCCAGTACGACATCTATCACATGCAGATCATGGAGGGCGATCTCGCCCGCACCATGCAGGAATATCTCCCCCAGATCGCGCACATCCAGCTCGCCGACAATCCCGGCCGCCATGAGCCCGGCACCGGAGAGATCAATTACCCCTTCCTGTTCCGCCACCTCGACGCGATCGGCTATCGCGGCTGGGTCGGCTGCGAATACAAGCCGCGCACCACGACGCTGGAGGGCCTCTCCTGGCACGCGGCGCAGACTTTCGAGACCTGAGGACATCGAGACATGATCGACATCGGCTTCATCGGACTAGGCACCATGGGACGGCCGATGGCCGGCCATCTTCTCGCCGCGGGTCACCGCGTTCTCCTGCATGACGTTGCGCCGGTTGCCGCGGAGCTGATTGCGGCGGGCGGCGTTGCCTGCAAATCGGCCAAGGAGGTCGCAGAGGAGGCGGACGCCGTCATCATCATGGTGCCTGACACCCCGCATGTGGAAGCGGTGCTGTTCGGCAAGGATGGCGTTGCGAGCGGCATCTCCAAGGGCAAGATCGTGGTCGACATGAGCTCGATCTCGCCACTGGCGACGAAAGAATTCGCGAAGAAGATCGAAGCGCTGGGTGCGGACTATCTCGACGCGCCGGTATCGGGCGGCGAGGTCGGCGCGAAGGCTGCGAGCCTCACCATCATGGTCGGCGGGCCCGAGCGGGCCTTCGGCACCATGAAGCCGATCTTCGACAAGATGGGCAAGAACGTCACGCATGTCGGCGCCAATGGCGACGGCCAGACCACGAAAGTCGCGAACCAGATCATCGTCGCGCTGACGATCGAGGCTGTGAGCGAAGCGCTTCTGTTCGCGTCCAAAGCCGGTGCGAACCCCGCGCTGGTGCGGCAGGCGCTGATGGGCGGCTTTGCGTCGTCGCGGATTCTCGAAGTGCATGGCGAGCGCATGGTGAAGCGGAATTTCGATCCCGGATTCCGCATCGAGCTGCACCAGAAGGATCTCAACCTCGCGCTCGAAGGCGCGCGTGCTCTTGGCCTGTCGCTGCCGAGCACGGCGGTGGCGCAGCAATTGTTCTCGTCCTGCACGGCACATGGCGGCAAGGCCTGGGATCATTCGGCGATGGTGCGGGCGCTGGAACTGATGGCAGGCCACGAAATCGGGGCTGCCTGAACTGTTACCCGGTAACAGTTTCCAGTGATGTTGGCGGATCTTTCGCGACCGCGGAACCGGAACAATGATCCGGCCTTCGCGGTTGATGGCGCACAGCAATCACTGGAGACAAAAGCACATGAAGACCCGTCTTGTGATTTCGTTGGCTGCCGTGTCGCTGCTGGCGTCGAGCGCAGCCTTTGCTCAATCGACGACCGAACAGGGCGCCAGGAACGGCGCGCGCGCGGGTGGCGACATCGGCGGCCCGGTCGGCGCGATGGTCGGTGGCACCGTCGGTGCGGCTGTCGGCGCCGGCCTTGAGATCCCGAACGCGGTGCTTGGTGGAATCCCGCGCGACGACTCCGTCGTGATCCACGAGCGCGTCGTGGTCGGCGAGCCGCTGCCCCCCACCGTGGTGCTGCGCCCCGTGCCGAACTACACCGAGTATCGCTATGCGGTCGTGAACGACCGCCGCGTGATCGTCGAGCCGCGCACGCGCCGCGTGGTCAAGATCATCGACTGATCAACCGGCGTGCAGGTTTGAAGAATTGGCCCTGCGGAGGTCACTCCGCGGGGCCTCAGCCTGTCAGGGCGGAGTTCGCTCGAAACCGGGTCATGACCCAATCTGCAACGGCCGCCAGCGCAAAGCCGATGCAGGCGGTGCCGGCGTCGACCAGAAAGTCCTCCAGACGCGCATGGCGTCCCGGCGCCCAGAATTGCATCAGCTCGAGCAGGCCGATCAGGACCACCGCGATGGCGGCGACGGTCCAGCGGCGATTCCGGTAGGTGAGGCCGAAAGCCAGCCCGACAAGGATGAAGGCCAGCGCATGCTCGCCATCCTGGCCGAGATCGGAATGGGGCCGCAGGCCCGGCGGGCCGAGCGTTGCAAAGGTGACGGCGGCGGCGAGCAGCCAGGCAGAAAAACGAACAAAAATGGACATCCGGACCGCTTAGCACGGATTGGCAGGGGCCTGCCGCGCGATGCGGATCAGATCGCCGTGTAGTTAATGACGAAACCTTAAAGTGGCTCGCGCACGCCGAGGCCGTGCATGAAGCGCTCCCGGATCTGCACGGGGTCCCTCCGGGTGGTACCGACGCCGGGCTTGTCGTCGATACGGACCGCGATCAGGCTCGGCTCCGAGGCGGACATGGCCTCATCAACCAGCCGCTCGAAATCCTCCTCGTCCGCGGCCCAGGCGCTGTTGGCCAGCCCCGAGCCGATGGCGATAGCGACGACGTCGGCGACGCCAGCGGCCGGCGTCGGCTGCGCGCCGGTGATCTGGTAGATGCCGTTGTCCATCACGATCATGATCAGGTTTTTCGGCTTCAACGTCGCAATCGTGGATAGCGCGCCGAGCTGCATCAACAGCGAGCCGTCGCCTTCGAGCGCGAAGACGCGCCGATCAGGCTGCGCCAGCGCGACGCCGAGCGCGATCGGGAAGGCGAGGCCCATGCTGCCCAGCATGTAGAAGTTCTGCGGACGGTGGCCGGCGGCCCACAAGTCGAAATTGGTGTTGCCGATGCCGCCGATCACGGCTTCCTCGTGCTCGAGCTTTGCGATCAGGCGCGAGGTGACGTCGAAGCGGTTCATCACTTTGGTGTTGCGCGTGTTCATGGTGGCGCTCACTTGTCGAAGACCTTGCCGCCGGTGAGCAGCGGGTTGAGGATCAGCGCCACCGGCGCCTGCGTGGTGACGGCCTGCTTGATCGAACGGTCGGCGATGAACTCGAGCTCGTCGAGCCGGGTGATGGTGTGATGCTCCAGCGCCAGGGAGTCGAGCACCGGGCGCATGGTGCGGCAGACCAGCGACTGGCCATAATTGAACTCGCCGAGCGTGCCGCGCTCGGACACGAACATGATCAGCGGGATCTGGTAGGGCACCGCGAGCGAAGCCAGCACGTTGGCGAGCGTGGCAAAGCCCGAGGTCTGCATCAACACAGCGCCGCGACGTCCGCCCATCCAGGCGCCCGAAACGATGCCGACGGCCTCTTCCTCGCGGGCGGTGGCGAAGGTGGTGAAGAAGGGATCGGCGTGCAAATTCTTGATCAGCGGCGTCAGCACGCGGTCGGGCACGTAAGGGATGAGGCTGATCTCGTTCCGCTTCAGGGTTTGCAGGACGATGCCGTGCCAGCTCCTGTCGCCCGAGGCCTCCGTCGAGGTCTGCTGCTCCGCAATCGCCATTGCGTTCTCCCTTCAGCCGCGCCTGCTTCTTGGTCTTAGCCGTTGTCCCGGCCGTCGCGGCGATCAGCCGAACTTGACGGAGCGGGCGGGATTGTCAACATGTCCGGGCCGGCACCGTGATCTGCGCCAGACGGCCTGCCGTGGCCGGCATCGCCATGGCATAAGGGCGATAACGAGAAAACGGGAGGGGCACGGACGGGCGCGCATCGCGCTGACCTAGCGGATCTCCCTCGATAGCGCCGGAAGGGTCCTGATGTCGGTCAACAGCAAGCGTGTCGTCTACTCCAATTACTTGGCCAATCCGATCTATATCGACATCCTGAAGGCGCGGCCCGACGTCCGGCTCGATCGCATCGAGAATGCGAGCCCTGAAGATTTCTATGCTCCGATCCTGAGCGCGGCCCATGTCTACCAGATCGGTGCTGCGCGCGATGAGCTGGCGCCGCATTTCCATGTCGACGCCGCCTTCCTGAAGCGCACGCCGAACCTCCTTCTGGTCTCCAGCAACGGCGCGGGCTTCGATCCCGTCGATGTCGAGGCCTGCACCGATGCGGGCGTGGTGGTTGTCAACCAGTCCGGCGGCAATGCCCATTCGGTCGCCGAGCATGCGCTGGCGATGATGCTGACGCTGTCCAAGCGCATCATCCAGTCCGACCGCCGCCTGCGCCGGGAGCGGGACGTCAACCGCAATGATCTCGTCGGCAACGAGGTCGAGCACAAGACCGTCGGCATCATCGGCCTCGGCAATGTCGGCCGCCGCATCGCCGCGCTGTGCAAGGGCCTGCTCGGCATGAAGGTGCTGGCCTATGACCCCTATCTCTCGACCGAGGTGATGGCCGAGCGGGGCGGTGAGAAGGTCGAGCTCGACGAGCTCTTGCGCCGCGCTGATTTCGTGTCGATCTCCTGCCCGCTGAACAAGGGCAGCCGCAACATGATCAGCGTGCGCGAATTCGCGCTGATGCAGCCGCATGCCTACTTCGTCACCACGGCGCGCGGCTTCATCCACGACGAGGATGCGCTGCTCCAGGCGCTGCGTGACAAGCGCATCGCCGGCGCCGGCCTCGACGTCTGGTCCAAGGAGCCGCCGCCGCCGGAGCATCCGCTGCTTCAGCTCGACAACGTGCTTGCGAGCCCGCACACCGCAGGCGTGACGATCGAGGCGCGCCAGAACATGGGCCGCATCGCCGCCGAGCAGGTGCTGGAGACGCTCGACGGCAAGCGCCCGCCGCGGATCATCAATCCTGAAGTCTGGCCGCGCTATGCCGAGCGCTTCAAGCAGGCTTTTGGCGTGACGCCGGGGTAGGGGGCGCCAAGTCTGATTGCGCTCCGATCGCTGGTTACGAGGATGAAAACAGAAAGCGGCGGATTTTACCGATGGCGTGAGCGAACGCGTATGACTTGTCCTGTAGATCAGGGGCATGAGCATATTTTCGATTGCGACATCCGGACTTTCTGCAGCGAGTTTGCGCGTGAGCGTAGCCGCGAGCAACATCGCCAATGTCAGCACGACCGGCCCGTTGCCGGCGTCAGGCGGATCGAGCACGTCGGCCGGTGCAGGCAGCTCGGGCATTGCTCCGACGTTTCCAGCGGCCTATGTGCCGTTGCGGGTCGATCAGGTCTCCCAATCGAGCGGCTCGACACCCGGCGGAACGATCGCGACCGTATCGACATTGTCTCCGAGCTTTACCGCCCAATACGACCCAGGCGCTCCCTTCGCAAACCAGGATGGCCTGGTTGCCGCGCCGAACGTCGACCTCGTGGGCGAATTCGTTGAGCTGGAGACCGCAAAGTACAGCTTCATCGCCAATGCGAAGGTCATTCAGGCCTACGCGGAAACGACAGACACGCTCCTCGACATCAAGACGTGACGGCCGATATGACGCCGGGGTAGGGTCTACCCCAGCTTTGCGCCGAGCTGCTGGAACACGGCCTCGCAGGTCATGAGGTCGAGATGGCCGCCGCCCGCGTTCTTGAAGAACGTGATGTCCGACGGCGAGGTGCGTCCCTCCACGTGGCCGCCGGCGAGATCGTAGAGATCGCCAAGGACATCGGATTCGCTGATCGCGCCGCTCGCGATCGGCTGCAGGATGTCGCCGACGCCATGGAAGGCGGATTCTCGCCGGTCCACGAAGACACGCGACAGCTTGGCTGCCTCGTCGTCAGCCTCGCGCGTTTGCGGCGTGTAACCGCCGACCAGGTCCAGATGCGTGCCCGGACGCAAGTTGCGGCCCTTGATCAGCGGTTGATGCGCACGGGTGCAGGTGGTGACGATGTCGGCCTCACGCGTCGCGGCGTCGAGGTCCGTGATCGTCTCCGCCTTCACGCCGCCTGCCGCCAGTCGCTTCGCGAAATCATCCGCCCGGTCCCGGCTCCGATTCCAGATCAGCACGCGTGCGAGCGATGGCCGTACGGTGCGATGGCCACGGATCAGCCATTCGGACATTTCGCCGGCACCGACGCAAAGCAACGTCTCGGGATTGGGAGGGGCCAGCAGTTTCGTGCCGAGCGCAGAGTCGGCCGCGGTGCGCCAATGCGTGATCTCGGTCCCGTCCATTGCCGCCAGCGGCTTGCCGTTGGTGCCGTCGAACAGCACGCACACGGCCTGCACCGCCGGCATCTTCCCTTCCGCCAGATTGGCAGGAAAGCTGGTGAACATCTTGCTCGCCATGTACCGGCCGGGATCGACGGCGCTGCGGATGACATATTGCGCCCCTTCACCGCCGAGGAAGGCATCGAGAACCTCCATCTTCGGCCGGCGATGCGCATCTTCCAGGGCTGCGATGAGGATCGGAAAGGTCAAGACCTTCGTGACTTCGGTGTCGGAAACAAAGTGCAAGGCAAAATCCTCATGGGCAGCGGCCGGCAGCCCGGCTTAGCCCTGGACGGCTGGTTCCGCAATGAATTGTCGGCGCTGCCTCCTCGTCTTGATCCGCGTCAAAATCTCCTTCCCCCGTCCGGCCTAAATAGGACTAGAGTGACGCCGGGGGTCGCAGGAGGTCCCATGTCTATCTATGTCGTCAGGTTCATGAAGGACGTGCTCGGGCAGTACGGCCGGCAGAGCGAGGTTTGCCAGAGCACGCTCGAAATCGACGCTTCGGACGAGAACGAAGCCAGGGAGCGGGCGAAGGCAAAATTCTGCAAGGACCAGGCGTTGCATCACTGGTCGCTGCATGCCGACCGCATCCATGTAAAGCAGGCTGACTTTCCGTCGTGAAGGTTAGCGGCCCGGCGCCGCGACAGGCGGGGGCGCCGTCGTCCCCGCGCCGAGCGACCGCTGCACCATGACGGTGTCGGACCAGTGGCCGTGGCGATAGGCGACACCGCAGAGCAGGCCGGCGCGCGCGAAGCCGAACTTCTCGTGCAGCGCCAGCGAGGGCGCATTGTCGGCATCGATATAGCCGATCATCTGGCGGAAGCCGGCCGCCGCGCAAGCATCAATCAATTCCTGGAGCAGGAGCCGTCCGACCCCGCGGCCGACATGCTCGTGGTGGACGTAGATCGAGTGCTTGGCCGTGTAGCGATAGGCCGGACGCTTGCGGAACAGCACCGCATAGGCATAGCCCACGACCTCGCCGCGATAGGTCGCGACCAGATGCGGCAGGCGGGTCTGCTTCAGGTTCTTGCGCCGGTCGCGCAAATCGTCCGGCTCGGGCGCGCCGGTTCCCTCGACATCGCGCGGCACGCCGTTGCGGACGTGATGGCGGTAGATCGCCAGCATCGCCTCGACATCGCTCTCGCGCGACGGCCTGACCAGGACGCGTTCGTCACTCGCGCGCGCAGCTGTTTCGTTCATCGGCACCTACTCGGCAACGACGTAAGTATAGAGCCCGATGCGGCCCTGCGCATCGATCTCCTTGTAGACGCCCTGGATTTCCACATCGAAGCCGGGAAAAGTGTTGAAGCAGGTTTCGAACATCTTGAGATAATCCACCATGGGCTTCGCCCGTTCCGTCAGCCGCTCGCCGGGCACGATGGTGGCGATGCCGGGCGGGTAGACCACGAAGGGCGTGGTCGCGATGCGGCCCGCGATCGCCTCGATCGGCAGATAGTCGACATCGTTCTTGAATAGGTAGCGCGCGGCATCGCGGGGCGACATCGCGATCTCGGGCATGTGCTCGGGCATGAACTGCCGGGCCTGGAGGGCGCTGACGTCGGCGGTGCGGAAGAAGCGGTGCATGTCGCCACAGAGGTCGCGCAGCCGCACACCGGCATAGCGTGCCTGCCGGCGCTGGTAGAACTCCGGGATCACGTCGGCCAGAAGCGCATTGTCGTCATGCAGCTTCTTGAAGGCGACAAGGCCCGAGATCAGCGTGCCGGCCTTGCTCGCCTCGACGCCGGGCGTGAGCAGGAAGAGCAGGGAGTTGAGGTCGTTCTTCTCGGGCACGATGCGGTTCTCGCGAAGATATTGCGCGACGACGGGGGCGGGGATGCCGTGCTCGGCATAGGCACCGGAGCGGTCGAAGCCGGGGGTGAGCAGCGTCAGCTTGTTCGGGTCCGTCATGGCGAAGCCCTCGGCCATGCCGGGGAAGCCGTGCCAGTTGGTGTCGGGCGCGAGCTGCCACAGCGCGGGATTGGTGGCGAGCTCGTCGGTGGAGAGGGTCTCCCATGCGACGTTATGCGCCGCGCCGGGGCGGCCGACATCGGGAATGGCGACGCGATCGGGAACGAAGGGCTCGAAGAACCAGCGGCGATCCGGATTTTGCTCCTTCTCCTCGAACTCCCGGCGCATCGCGCGGATCTTCTTGCGCAGCTCGATGCCGAGGCGGATCGTGTCGTCCCATAGCACTTCGCCCGAGCGGCCCTTCATCATCTGCGCGCCGACATCGAGGGAGGCGAACAGCGGATAGAAGGGTGACGTCGAGGCGTGCTGCATGAAGCTCTCGTTGAAGCGGCGGTGCTCGACGCGCCGCTTCTGGCCGCGGATGTGGCGGTCCTTGATGTGAATCTGCGAGGCCTGCGAGAAGCTGGCGAGCTGCTTGTGCGTCGACTGCGTCGCGATGATGCCCGGTGCTTCGGGAGGAAGGTTCGCCAGCCCCATCGCGAAGCGGCCGGCATAGAGGGGATGGAATTTCATGAAGCCGGCCCAGGCCTCGTCGAACAGGATGTATTCGCAGAGATGGCCGATGCGCTTCAGGATCATCTCGGCGCTGTGGATCGTCCCGTCATAGGTGCACTGTTCGACGACGGCGACGCGGAACGGCCGCTCCTTGCGCCAGGCATCCTTGTCCGTGACCAGCGGATGATTGCGGATCGCCTCGCGCAGGGCCTTCTCGTCGAGCATGTCCCAGCGCATCGGACCGATCAGGCCCCAGGCATTGCGGATGGTCGGCACGTAGACCGGGACGCCGCCATTGATCATCAGCGCGCCGTGGTGGGCGGCCTTGTGGTTGTTGCGGTCGAACAGCACCAGGTCGCCGTCGGTGACGAGGGCGCCGAGCGCGACCTTGTTCGAGGTCGAGGTGCCGTTGAGCACGAAATAGGTCTTCTCCGCGCCAAAGATCTGGGCGGCTTCCTTCTGCGCCTTCAGCGCCGGCCCCTCATGGGTGAGGAGGTCGCCGAGGTCGAGCACGGAATTGTCGAGGTCGTCGCGGAACACGGATTCGCCGAGATGCTCGACGAACACCCGGCCGATCGGGCTGCGGTTGTAGAACACGCCGCCATTGTGGCCCGGACAGGTCCAGAGCTGGTTGCCTTCCTCGGCATAGTCGACCAGCGCGCCGAAGAACGGCGTCTTCAGCGTCTCGGCATATTGCTTGAGCCGGCTGATCAAATTCTTGGCGATGAAGGTCGGCGTCTCCTCGGACAGGAAGACATAGCCGTCGATGAAATCGAGCACCTCGACGGGCAGGTCCTCGAAGCGTTTGCGCCGGATCAAGAGGATGATCGGGAAATCGAGACCGCGGCGTCGCATCAAATTGATCAGCGCCGAGGTCTTGCCCTCAAGGCCCTTCTTGCCCCAGTCCACCACCATGCAGCCGATCGCGGCATCGGTCTGCACCGCCATCTCGGCATCCTCCAGCTTGCGGGCCCGGACCACCTCGAAGCCGGAGCGCTGGATCTCCTCGATGATCTGGTTGAAGCGGACGCCTTCGAGGTCGTCGGCGTCGAACATTGGTGCTGCGAACAGGAAGTTGAAGCGCTTGAAATAGTCCATGTGGGGTCCCGAATGTGCCAGGAGCACAGCTCTCGGCACATTCGATGACAATTCGATGACAGCGGCCCTGGATAGCTTCCGTCGCGTTTGCAGAGGGGGAGCCGCTACCGCTTCGCCTCGCCGAACACCACCGTCGGCACCGCGCGGTTGACGATCTCGCGCAGCGCGAAGCTCGATTGCACCCGCGCCACGCGCGGCAGGCGCGACAGCTCGGTGCGGTGGATGCGCTCGAAATCCTGGATGTCGCGGGCGAGCACGATCAGGATGTAGTCGTCGGTGCCCGACATCAGGAAGCAGCGCACGACGGAGGGGCATTTCACCACCTCCGCTTCGAACGCCTTCAGCGCCTCGTCGCTCTGGCTCTCCAGCGAGATGCGCACCAGCACCGTAATGGTGAGGCCGAACTGCGCGAGATCGAGCGCAGCCTGGTAGGCCTGGATGTAGCCGTCGTCCTCCAGCGCCTTCTGCCGCCGTGCCAGCGCCGTGCTGGAGAGTCCCACCTTGTTGGCAAGCTCGGTGTGGCTGGCTCGCGCATTGGTCGTGAGTTCCGCGAGGATGGCGAGGTCTTTCCGGTCGAGGGCCAAGGTTTCGTTTCCAGCGTGAAAGGACATTTCCGCGCCGGAAACCGGCGCGCGGGTCGCCAAACTAGCGGATATTTGCACGAAACCAAACCGCCGCCGTCGTTACGATGATGAAGAGAATCAAAAAGGAGCCAAAGATGCGCGTCGGTGTGCCCAGGGAGATCAAGGTGCAGGAATATCGCGTCGGGCTCACTCCGGGCGCGGTCCGTGAATATGTCGCCGCCGGGCACCAGGTGACGGTCGAGACCGGCGCCGGCAGCGGCATCGGCGCCTCCGACGAGGTCTATCGGCGGGCAGGGGCGACGATCGCCGAGCATGCCCGCGAGATCTTCGCCAAGGCCGACATGATCGTGAAGGTGAAGGAGCCGCAGAAGAGCGAATGGACCCAGCTCCGCGACGGCCAGATCCTTTTCACTTATCTGCATCTTGCACCGGATCCCGAACAGGCCAGGGGTCTGCTCGCCTCCGGCTGTACCGCGATCGCCTATGAAACCGTCACCGACGCGGCCGGCCACCTCCCCCTGCTCGCGCCGATGAGCGAAGTCGCCGGCCGCCTCGCCATTGAGGCCGCCGGTGCCGCGCTCAAGCGGTCGGCCGGCGGGCGCGGGCTGCTGCTCGGCGGCGTGCCCGGCGTGCAGCCGGCGCGGGTCGTCGTGCTCGGCGGCGGCGTGGTGGGCACGCAGGCGGCGCGCATGGCCGCGGGCCTTGGCGCGGAAGTCGCCGTGATCGACCGCTCCATCCCAAGGCTGCGCGAGCTCGATGATCTCTTTATCGGACGCGTGCGCACCCGCTTCTCCACGATCGAGTCCGTCGAGGACGAGGTGTTCAATGCCGACGTCGTGATCGGCGCGGTGCTGGTGCCCGGCGCCAGCGCGCCAAAGCTCGTCACGCGGGCGATGTTGACATCGATGCGGCCCGGCGCCGTGCTGGTCGATGTCGCGATCGACCAGGGCGGCTGCTTCGAGACCTCGCATGCCACCACGCATACCGATCCGACCTACGAGGTCGACGGCGTCGTGCATTATTGTGTCGCCAACATGCCGGGCGCGGTGCCGGTGACGTCGAGCCAGGCGCTGAACAATGCGACGCTGCCGTTTGGACTGATGCTGGCGAACAAGGGCTTTGCCGCGGTGCTGGAGAACCCGCATTTGCGCAACGGGCTGAACGTGCATCGCGGCCGCATCACCAACAAGGCGGTGGCGGAAAGTCTGGGGCTCGAATTCGCGCCGGTGGAGAGCGGGCTGGCGGCCTAGCGGTTACGCCGGCTTGCGATGGCGGCTGCCGAGCGCGGCCTCGATCGTCTCTGGCTTTTCGATACGTTCGATCAGCATGTCGATGCGGTCGCCGCCCCAGAACAGCTCGCCGTTGAACACCATGGTGGGCACGCCGAACACGCCGAGCGCTTCGGCATCAATGATGATGCGATCATGCTCGGCGCGCGCAGGGCCATGGACGTAGGCCTCGTACTCGCTGGCCGAGCCGCCGCACGATGTGATGACATCCGTGATTGCGGCGAGGTCGTCGATCTCCAGCTCATGGCTCCAGAATTTGTGGAATACCGTGTCGTGGTAGGGGCGGAAGAAGCCGTGCCGTTGTGCGAACAGCATGCCGACGCTGGAATAGAAGGCGTCGTAGATCCGTCGCGGCCCCTTCATGATTAGCCCCTGCGCATTGGCATGGCGCCGCGCGTCCATATAGGCGTAGCGCACCTTGCGCCAGAAATGCGGCGTGCGCTCCTCGACCGTCCCCATGAATTCAGCGACACGCAGCGTGTAAGGCAGCCATTCGAGCTCGACGCCGTGTGTCTCCTCCAGCGCGAACAGACGCTTGTTCGCGACGAATGCGTAGGGGCTCTTGTAGTCGGTGTAGATGCGCACGATTGGCTTGGGCATCGGCGTTTCCTTTTCCTTCCTTCTCCCCTTGTGGGAGAAGGTGCACCGTCCACGTGACGCTAGCAACTCAATCGCGGGCTACGCCCTCGTCAGCCTGTACTGCCCCAGATCCGGATCGTGCGTCATGCGCCAGTAGTCCACGAAGCGCCAGGGCATCGCCGAGAACACGCGGCCGCTGGCGTTGCGGTAGTACGTGCTCATGCCCGGATGCGTCCAGATCATCGCTTCGTGCTCGGCATCGACCTTGCGGACGTAGTCGTCGAGCACGTCCTGGCGGACGTCGATGGCGGCGACGTCTTGCTCGATCATGTCGGCGAGGCAGGCCGAGATGTAGCGGCTCTGGCATTCCGACTGGAAGATCACGCTGCCGCCATGCGCGGGACCGGAATTCGGACCGAGCATGCAGAAGAAGTTTGGGAAATCAGGCACGGTGAGACCGAGGAAGGCGGTCGGATTGTCGTTGGCCCAGGCCTCGCGCAAATCCTTGCCGTTGCGGCCGCTGATGTTGAGGCGCGCCGCCATCTCCGTGACCTTGAAGCCGGTAGCGATCACGATGATGTCGGCGGGGCGATGCTCGCCGTCTGCGGTGACGATGCCGCTTTCGTCGAAACGATCGATCGTGTCGGTGACGAGCTCGACGTTGTCGCGCGTCAGCGTCTTGAACCAGTTGTTGTCGAGCAGGATGCGCTTGCCGTAGGGCGGATAGGTCGGCACGCATTTTTCGATCAGGTCGGGGCGGTCCTTCAGCTCGGACAGGATGAAGTCGGTCAGCTCCTGGCGGTGCCGGTCGTTGCCCTTGTTGACGGCGCGCTCCGGATGCGGCCAGTGCGGGTCCTTGCGCAGGAACGGCAGAAGGCCGTCGCCGTAGCGCCAGAACATGTTGAAGCGGTACCACTGCACATAGAACGGCAGATGCGCGAGCAGCCAGCGCGCGCCCTCGCTGATCGGTTCGGCATAGCCCTTCACTGGCCGCGCCCATTGCGCGCTGCGCTGATAGACGGTGACGGAGGCGACTCGGCCGGCGATCGCCGGGACCAGCTGCATCGAGGTCGCACCGGTGCCGATCACGGCGACATGCTTGCCGTCGACGTGGATGTCGCCCGACCACAGCGCCGAATGCAGGATCGTTCCCTCGAATGCTTCTTCGCCCTTGAAGTGCGCGCGGGAGGGATCGTTGAGCTGGCCTATGGCCGAGACCAGCGCGGTGGATTCGAACGTCTCTTCGCCATTCCCCGTCTTGAGCGTCGAGATCCAACGCCGCTTGCTTTCGTCCCAGCGCGACGAGGTCAGCTCGGTGTTGACGCGCAGATGTTTTCGGATGCCGTATTCGTCCGCGACCTTGAGCAAATAGCCGAGCAGTTCCTCGCGTTGGCAGAAATAGCGGGTCCAGGCGTTGCCCGAGCCGAAGGAGTAGGAATAGGAGTGGTTCGGCGTATCGACGCCGCAGCCGGGATAGCGGTTGATCCACCAGGTGCCGCCGAGCTCGTCGTTCTTCTCGACGATGGTGTAGGGGATGCCGAGATGGCCGAGCGCGACGCCGAGCGCGATGGCGCAGACGCCGGCGCCGACGATCAGGACATGTTGCTCCGCGAGCTTGTCGTCGGTGGGCTTCTTGGTCCACCGCGCCTCGCGCGATACAAACCCCATCTCCTCGCGCATCAGGGGCGCATATTCCGGCGCGACGTTCTCGCCGAGGCAGGCCCGCATCATCTTCAGCAGCAGCTCTTCGCCGGGATCGGCGATGACTGGTTTTGGCGCGCCCTCGGAAAACAGCTTGAGCACCGCGGCCCGGATCTCGTCCTGAGCCTCCCGAGGCACGCCAGCCTCGGGATCGGGGATGAGGCGGATGTCGCGCTTGGGCAGATAGGGCGGCGCGAGCCAGCGCTCGTCGCCGGTCATGTGCACCAGCACCATCAGGAGGCAGCGGATGTCGCCCTCCGCAATCGCAGAAGTGAGATCGAGCGGCTTGTGCGGAGACGAGATGTTCATGGGGTTTCCTGATCTCCGGAGGCAGTGAAGAGGCCGCGCGTCATCAGCTTGCAATAGGCGGAGATGACGTGCTCGGGGACGGCGGTGACGCCGGCAGCCGAATAGGAGTAGCGCCGGCTGAGATAGCCGCGCGCGCCCATCAGCATGTGGACGATGGCTTCGAATTCCTCGTCGCTGTAATCCGCGATCGCGCCGGCCGTTCGCGCGCGCCGCAAAATGCGGACATAGGCGACCGAGATGTTGTCGAGGTGCTTCTGGTAGCCGATTGGCGCGAAGAACTCGGCCTCGTTGAGGATGCGCAGGAATTCCGGCACCTCGCGGATGAAGTCGAAGAAGGCGGCGAAACGTTCGATCTCCTGCCGCGCCGCATCCGCCGTACCGGTGCGGGCGCGGATGAACTCGACCATGTCGAGGCCGATCTTCGGCAGCAGCTGATCGAGCAATTCCTGGCGGTTCTCGAAGTGATTGTAGAAGGTGCCTTGGGCGACGCCGGCTTCCTCGGTGATGCGGGCCACGGAGGCTTCGGCATAGCCATGCTTGCCGACGACCTTGGTCGCGGCCTCAAAAATCTTCTGCTTGGTCCAGGCGTTGCGTTCGACGCGGTTGAGTTTTGTCACCTTGGCGTTTGCTTGCGTCATTCAGACGTCTCCAGCTCGGCGCGCAGCACGCGCTTGAGAATCTTTCCACTCGGGTTGCGCGGCAGGCTGTCACGGATGACGAGCTGTTTCGGCACCTTGAAGCTTGCGAGCCGCGCGCGGCAATGTGCGGCGAGGGCAGGGAGCTCGAGGCTGGCGCCCTTAGTCAGCACGACGACGGCGACCGGCCGCTCGCCCCAGCGCGCATCGCGCAGGCCAATCACCGCGACCTCGCGCACCCCGGGCAAATCGTAGATGACGCGCTCGACCTCGGAGGAAGCGATGTTCTCGCCGCCGGAGATGATCATGTCCTTCTTGCGGTCGGTGAGGTAGAGAAAGCCCTCTTCGTCGAGATAGCCGACGTCGCCGCTGCGGAACCAGTCGCCGAAGAAGGCGAACGCCGTCTTCTCGGGATCCTTCCAATAGCCGCGCGTGATCTTGGGACCGCGCAGGCAGATCTCGCCGTTGACGTTCGGCTGCAGCGTCTTGCCGTCCTCGTCGCGGATCTCGATCTCGACATGGGCAATGGCGCGCCCGGTCGAGCCGATCTTCTCGATCTCGCGGCCTTTCTCCATGAAGGTGTCGCCGCCGACGGTCTCGGTGAGACCATAGGCGTCGATGTAACGCGCGTTGCGGAAGTAGTCGGAGAAGGCGCGGATGCGCAGCTCCGGCGTCTTCTCGCCGCCGCCGATCGCCCATTGCAGGCTCGATACGTCGTAGCGGTCGCGGGTGGGGCAGGTGAGCATCGCGGTGGTCATCACAGGCGCGAACCAGGCGGCGTTGAGCCGGTCCTCGGCGATCGCCGCGAGCGCGGCCTCCGGCTCGAAATTGCGTTCGATGCGGATGAAGCCGCCATGCCAGAGCACGGCGATGCCGGGCAGGTCGAGCGCGCCGACGTGATAGAGCGGGCCGACGACCAGGAGGCGCGTGTCGGCGCCGAGGCCGAGCGCAATCGTCTGGTCGACCGACTTCCAATAGAAATTGTCGTAAGTGAGCATCACGCCCTTGGGGCGGTCGGTCGTCCCCGAAGTGTACATCAGCCGCATCAGGTCGGATGTCGCGCGGATATGCATCGGCGCGGGCACCGCGTCGCCAGCGAGACGTGTAACGCTTTGCTGTGCGGCGTCGTTCAGCACGACAGTCATGGCGCCGGCTGCATTCGCGGCAAGTTCTTCATCGACGATCAACAGCCGTGCGCCGGCATTGCCGACGATGTAGCTTACCTCGTCGCGCGAGAGTCGAAAATTGATCGGCAAGAACACCGCGCCGAGATGGCTGGTGGCGAAGACGAGCTCCAGGAACGCCGCACTGTTCTTCAACAGCACGGCCACGACATCGCCGGCGCCAATGCCCTGTCCCGCGAGCCACCCGGCGACCTTGCGAATGCGCGCGTCGAACCCGGCGTAGGAAATCTCCTCGCCGCGATATTTCAGCGCGGGCCGCCCTGGCGTGCGCCGGGCATGAAAGGCGATGAAGCTCGAAAGGTTGATCATTTTGCGGTTCTTGGGCCGGTTATCGGCCTCGCTTCCTCCATCTATGAATTCTGACTCATAATTCATCTTTGGCTTGACGTCACCCCCTACCTCTGAAATCCTTGGGAACACGGGGACGAGACGATCTCCGGCAGGGATTTGGAAACGCCGACCCGACAGAGGGAGGGAAAAATGACGAGGACCCGCACACCGGGCATCAGCCGCCGTTCAACGCTGGCGTTGATGGGCGCCGGTGCGATGAGTGTTGCCGCGCCCTGGGTGGCGCGCGCGCAAGCCAAGACCGTCAAGATTGGCATGCCGACGATCCTGTCGGGCCGCGTCGCGCAGCTCGGCACGTCCTCGCGCAACGCCGTGATGCTCGAGGTCGAGAAGGTCAACGCCGCGGGTGGTCTCGCCGGCCGGCAGATCGAGATGGTGATCCGCGATTCCAAGGGCCAGCCGCAGGAAGCCGCCCGTGTCGCCCGCGAGCTCGTGAATACCGATGGCTGCGAGCTGCTGATCGACGCCGAAGCTTCGTCCGGCGCCTTCGCGGTGCATGAGGTTGCACGCGATCTCGGCGTGTTCTGCATCCACACCAATTCGGAAACTTCGTCGCTGACTGCCGACCCCAAGCAGCACATTCCCAATGCCTTCCGCACTGCGCGACAGGGCGTGCACGATTCCATCATCGGTGGCAGCTATGCCGCGGCGATCGCCAAGACCAAGGGTCTGAAGAAATGGGCGACCTGCTCGCCCGATTATGCCTACGGCCGCGACACAACGGCGGAGTTCACGCTGTACCTGAAGCGCTTTGCGCCCGAGGTCGAGATCATCAGCGAGTCCTGGCCCAAGCTGTTCCAGCCCGATTACACCGAGGTGGTGACGAAGATCCTGCAAGCCAAACCCCAGGCGCTCTATTCCTGCCTGTGGGGCGGCGATCTCACCTCCTATATCGACCAGGCCAACATCTACGCGATGTTCGGCCAGATGGAGGTGTTCGCGGTCAACATGGCCGACTACACCGCGCTCACCGTGGTGAAGAACCTGCCCAAGGGCATCCACTCCGGCAACCGCTACATCAAGTCATTCCCGACCACGCCGGAAAACGCCGCCTGGGGCGATGCCTACAAGGCGAAGTACAACGAATATCCGACCAACTGGTCGTGGGAGAACGCCACCGCCATCATGCTGATGGCGGAAGCCGCAAAGAAGGCGAACTCCGCCGACGGCAAGAAGATCGCCGAGGCGCTGAAGGGCCTCACCATCAAGTGCCCGTTCGGTGCCGACGGCACCGTGACGATGCGCGGTGACGACCACACGCTGGTCGGCTATGCCATCGGCTGGGGCACCACGATTCCGCAGGAGCCTTACGTGCCCGAGGTCAAGGCCGGCGACTGGAAGACCATTTTCGAACTCGAAGCCGAGTGGAAAAAGAGCAAGGGTTACACCTGATCACGCGCAAGGCGGGGACGGGCAACCGTCTCCGCCTTCGTCGTTGCGGTTTTCGCGCCGTCTCCGGCGCATGACGATGAAAGTGCTCCCGTGGATCTCGACGCGCTTGCCGGCTGCCTCTCCAGCTCCGCCTGCCTGGTGACGCAAACCACCAGCGGCCTCATCATCGGCATGCTGCTGTTCCTGGTCGCGGTCGGGCTGACGCTGATCTTCGGCGTGCTCAAGGTGGTCAATTTCAGCCACGGCGCCTTCTACATGTTCGGTGCCTATTTCGCGATGACGACCTACCACCTCACGGAGAGCTTTGCGCTCGCGATGTTGGCCGGCGCGGCCGCGACGGCCATTCTCGGCCTGATCTTCGAGCGCGTCTTCATGAGCCGCGTCTACGGCGCGGACGTGTTGATGCAGCTGCTCGTCTGCTACGCCTTCGTGCTGATCTTCGACGATGTCGTGCGCCTCATCTGGGGGCCGGAATTCAAGTCGATGGGCATGCCCGCGGCGTTCCAGGTGATGCCGCTGTTCATCGCCGGCGGCGTGGTGCCGCCGTACTATTTGCTGCTGATCGGCGTCGCGCTCGCCGCGGCCGTCGTGCTCGGCATCGGGCTGTCGCGCAGCCGCATCGGCAAGGTGATCCGCGCCGCTGCGCACAATCCCGGCATGGTCTCTGCGCTCGGTATCAACACCGGCCTGATCTATGGCGGCGTGTTCGCGCTTGGCGGCATGCTGGCGGGGCTTGCCGGCGCGCTGGCCGCGCCGGTGCGATCGCTGACACCCGGCATGGGATTTTCAGTGTTGATCGAATCCTTCATCGTCACCGTGATCGGCGGCATGGGCTCGATCCTGGGCGCGCTGATCGGGGCGCTGCTGCTCGGCCTGATCCGTTCTTTCGGCTCGCTCGGCTTTCCCCTGTTCACGGAAGGCCTGATGTACCTGTTCATGGTGATCGTGCTGGTCTCCAAGCCCACCGGCCTGTTCGGCAAGGAGGCGGCATGACCGAGCTCGAGGCCGGACGCGCGCAGGCGCTGGTGCCGGCGCGGAGTCGTGCCATGCTTCAACGCTATCGCGACGTCCTGATCGCGCTGATCGCGTTCGCGGTGCTGGCGAGCCTGCCGCTGTTCACGGGCAGCAAGGCGCTGCTCGATTTCGTCATCCGCTGCTCGGCCTACGGCCTGTTCGCGACCTCGCTCAACCTGCTGGTCGGCTACACCGGGTTGACCTCGTTCGGCCACGGCATGTTCTTCGGTCTCGGCGCCTACAGCTTTGGCCTGATCATGCAGAAGCTGGGCGTGCCGATTCCGGTGGCGTTCGTCGCGACGCTGGCGATCACGGCGCTCATCGCGGCCATCATCGGCGCGATCTGCGTCCGGCTGAAGGAAATCTATTTCGCCTTCGTCACGCTCGCCTTCCAGATGCTGATCCACTCGACCATCTTGTCGTGGGCCTCCTTCACCGGCGGCGACCAGGGCCTGCGCGGCGGCATTCCGCGCCCCGCATTCCTCGGTATCAACCTTGCAAACCACATCCATCTCTACATCGCGAGCTGCGCGCTGTTGATCCTCGGCCTGCTGGCGATGCGCCAGATCGCGCAATCGCCGTTCGGCTACACGTTGCGCATGATCCGCGACAATGCCGCGCGCGCGAGCTTTCTCGGCATCGACGTCTGGCGCGCCAAGCTCACCGTGTTCGTGCTGGCGGCGCTGTTTGCATCGATGGGCGGCATGGTGATGGCGCTGTTCGTCTCCGGCGCTTATCCGGAGTTCGCCTATTGGACGATCTCGGGCGAGGCCATCTTCATCAACATGCTCGGCGGCGTCTCGACCTTTTTGGGTCCGATGGTCGGCACCGTGCTGCTGCTATTGCTCAACGACACCGTGACGCGGTTCACCGAGTACCACGGCATCGTGCTCGGGGTCGTCATTCTGTTCTTTGCGCTGGGCCTGCGCAAAGGCCTGCTGGATTTCGTCGCCGAATGGTTCGCACACCGGCGCGACGCAGGCGAGGGGCGCTAGCCATGCTGGAGATCCGCAACCTCGCAAAGTCCTTTGGCGGCGTGAAGGCGACCAACGACGTCACGCTCGATTTTCCCGATGGCTCGCTCACCGCGGTGATCGGCCCGAATGGTGCGGGCAAAAGCACGTTCTTCAATCTGATCACGGGTGCGTTGAGGCCGGATTCCGGGCAGGTGCTGCTCGACGGCGTCGATCTCGCCGGCCGCTCACCGCCGGAGATCGTCCGTCACGGCATCGGCCGCGCCTTCCAGGTCGCGAGCATCTTCAAGTCGCTGACGGTGCAGGAGACCATGCTCGCCGCCGTCAGCGCCGACCAGCGCTCGTCCGCCGTGCTGCACAAGCGCTTTCCCTTGCCCGAGACGCGCGACCGCGCCGAGCATGTGATGGAGCTGCTGGGGTTGGCGAGCAAACGCAACCGCACCGCGGCGACGCTGTCGCATGGCGACCAGAAGCTGCTCGATATCGCCCTGGCTTTGGTGCTCGAGCCCAAAGTGCTGCTCCTGGACGAGCCGACCGCCGGCATGGGGCCGGAAGAGCGCTGGCGCATGATCGACAAGGTGCGCGAGCTCTGGGAGAGCCAGAAGATCACGGTCGTCTTCATCGAGCACGACATGGACATCGTCTTCAAGATCGCCCCGAAGATCGTCGTGCTCTGCTATGGCCGCATCCTCGCGACCGGCACGCCCGACGAGATCCGCAACAACAGCGCCGTGATCGACGCCTATCTCGGCACCGAGCATGCGGGGGCCGCCGCATGAGCGCCGTCGTCATCGAAGTCGCCGACCTCGACGTTTACTACGGCACCAGCCAGATCCTGTTCGGCGTCGGCCTCTCGGTGCGACAGGGCGATACCATGGCGCTGCTCGGCCGCAATGGCGCGGGCAAATCGACGACCATGAAGGCGATCATGGGGCTGGCGCCGCCCCGGCGGGGCAAGGTCAGCCTGCGCGGCGCGGTGATCTCCGGCCTCAAGCCGCACCACATCGCGCGCGCCGGCCTCGGCTTCGTGCCCGAGGATCGCCAGATCTTTCCGGAGCACACAGTCGAGGACAATCTCGTGATCGGGAAGAAGCGCGGTCCTGATGGCGAAGACGAATGGTCGATTGAGCGCGTCTATGAAGTGTTCCCGCTGCTGGAGCCGCTGCGCCATCGCATCGCCGGACGCCTCTCCGGCGGCGAACAGCAAATGCTGGCGATCGCGCGCACGCTGATGGGCAATCCGGCGCTGCTGCTGCTGGACGAGCCGAGCGAGGGGCTGGCGCCGATCATCGTACAACGCATCGGCGAATTGTTGCGGCAGCTTCGCCAACTCGGATCGACCGTGCTGATCGCCGAGCAGAACATGCATTTCTGCCTGGGGCTGGCGAGCCACGCCACGGTCATCGACAAGGGCCAGATCGTCTATGCCGCCGGAATCGACGAGTTGAAGGCCAACGAGGCCATCCGCCGGCGTTATCTGGCGCTTTAGCCGGGCCGCCGGTGCTCGAATAGGCCGGAAGAAGAAAACTATTGCCGCGGCCCTGTCGCGAGGAAGGAGTTTCCCCTCACGGGGGTAAAAACGCCAATCGCTTCCATTGCTGTTTGGGGCCGAAACGACGACATTTCTGCCAGAAATTGATGGATCGGCAGCTATGGAACGCATCGGATTTGAGCCCTTCGGCGAGCAGTTGGTGTCCGCAACGGACGCCCAGCCGAAGTCGCGCGCCTCAAAGCTCCTGCTGCGGGCCGGCACCACGCTATTCTGGTCGCTGGTCGCCGGAATCGTGCTGGCGCGTGCGGCCTTCTTCGAGCCGGGCATCTATGACGGCTTCAGCCGGGTCGCCTCGCTGGCGAAAAGCCTGATCTTCTGAACCCGATTATTCCGGGTCGAGGATAGAACTTCCCTCGGCCCTGATATGTCGAAAACATATTTCCCAATCGGGTCGCGCTGCGTATAAATCCTTCTCCTCCGGGAGAGATTTGTGTCGCAGAATCAAGCATCCAGCCGGGCCGACGCCAAGCCGACCACCGCCGTCAGCCGCATTGCGGCGCTGATTCCGGGCATTCTCCTCTGCGTTCTCGTCGCCGGTGTCTCGGCCCTGCTCGAGCGGGCGGAACTTGGCGTGTTCGAGCATCCCTATGTCGAGGCGCTGGTGATGGCGATCCTGCTCGGGATGGCGCTCCGCAGCTTCTGGAAACCCTCCCCGCGCTGGCAGGCCGGCATCGCCTTCAGCGCAAAACAGCTGCTCGAAGTCGCCGTCATGCTGCTGGGCGCCTCCATCAGCTTTGCCGCCATCGCGGCCTCGGGCATCGCGCTGCTCGCCTCCATTGCCGCCGTCGTCGTTGTCGCGCTCTGCGTTTCCTTCGGCCTCAGCCGGCTGCTCGGCCTCTCGACGCGACTCTCGATCCTCATCGCTTGCGGCAATTCCATCTGCGGCAATTCCGCGATCGCGGCCGTGGCGCCGATCATCGGCGCCAACAACGACGAGATCGCGTCCTCGATCTCCTTTACTGCGATCCTCGGCGTCATGATGGTGCTGGGTCTGCCGCTGCTGATCCCGCTGCTGCAATTGTCCGCCACGCAATACGGCATCCTCGCAGGGTTGACCGTCTATGCGGTGCCGCAGGTGCTGGCCGCGACGGTGCCGGCCGGCCTCGTCTCGACGCAGATCGGTACGCTGGTCAAGCTGATGCGCGTGCTGATGCTCGGGCCGGTGGTCGTCGGCCTCTCGCTGGTCGCTTCGCGCTGGCAGAGCGATGCCAAGAAGACCAATGTCGGCTTCTTCCGCGTGGTCCCGTGGTTCATCCTCGGCTTCCTCGCGCTCGCGACCCTGCGTTCCCTCGAGATCGTGCCGGGCACGGTGGTTGCACCGGTGACCAAGATCACCACGTTCCTCACCGTGGTGTCGATGGCGGCCCTCGGCCTCGGCGTCGACGTGCGCGTGCTCGCCAATGTCGGCGGCCGGGTGACGGCGGCCGTGACGCTGTCGCTGATGCTGCTGCTAGGGATCAGCATCGCGCTGGTGCACTGGTTTAAGTGAGACTGGAACGCTGCTGCGAGTTCCTCTTCCTTCTCCCCCTGTGGGAGAAGGTGGCGCGAAGCGCCGGATGAGGGGTTCTATCCGCGAGTCCGAAGTGAGAGGGGAGTTTGCCGAAGCAGACCCCTCATCCGCCTTGCCTTCGGCAAGGCACCTTCTCCCACAAGGGGAGAAGGGAAGTAAGAGCGCAATCGTCGAGATGGATCGCTAGATCACATCCGCCAGCGAGTGCCCGTGCAGCTCGATGTTCAACCCCTGCATGCCCATGTCGTTGATCTCACCGCCCATCGCTTTCAGGCTTTCCTCGCGGATCAGCGACATCAGCCCGCGGCGCAGCGCCAGGAATTCCGACGACATCATCATGGATTGCTGCCGCGGCCGCTCCAGCGGAATCGGAATCTCCGCCTTGATCGAGCCGGGGCGCGCGGTCATGCAGTAGACGCGGTCGGACAGGAAGATCGCCTCGTCGATGTCGTGGGTGACGAACAGCACCGAGATCTTCAGACGCTGCCACATGTTGGTGAGGATCTGCTGCATGATGACGCGGGTCTGCGCGTCGAGCGCGCCGAAAGGCTCGTCGAGCAGCAGCACCTTCGGCCCCGTCGCGAGCGCCCGGACGATGCCGACGCGCTGCTTCATGCCGCCGGAGAGTTTTTCCGGATAGTGCTTCTCGAAGGCCTCGAGCCCCGCGAGCCCGAGCAGCGTGCGTGCGGCGCGTTCGCGCTGCGAGCGCGGCATGCCGCGCATCTTCAGGCCGAACTCGACATTCTCCCGCACCGTCTTCCAGGGAAACAGCGAATATTGCTGGAACACCATGCCGCGCTCGGCGCTGGGGCCGTTCACACGCTCGCCGTCGACGGTGACGATGCCCGTGGTCGGCTTGAGGAAGCCCGCGACCGCATTGAGCAGGGTCGACTTTCCGCAGCCGGAGGGGCCGACGATCGAGACGAACTCGCCGGGCTTCACATGGATCTGGGTGTCGGTGACGGCCTGCACCGGCCCCTCGATGCTGTCATAGCTGAGGGAGAAGTTCCTGACCTCGATATGGCCTTGCGGTGCTTTGGTGGCGATTTCGCTCATCTTGATCTCCACGGCATGACCAACTGTCCCGCGCCCCTGATGAGCAGGCTCGATCCGAGACCGAGCACGCCGATGGCGATCATGCCGAGCGCGATGTCGGCATACTGGACCAGCGAATAGGCCTCCCAGGTGAAGTAGCCGATGCCGTACTGGCCCGAGATCATCTCGGCGGCGATCAGCGACACCCAGGCGACGCCCATGCCGACGGTGAGTCCGGTGAAGATGTGCGGCAGCGAGGCCGGAAAATACACCTCGAGGAAGATCGAGCGCTCGCGCGCGCCGAGACATTGCGACGCGCGCACCAGCACGGGATCGACCAGCGTCATGCCATGCAGCGTGTTGACCAGGATCGGGAAGAACGAGCCCAAGAAGGTGATGAAGACGATGCTCTGCTCGTTGGTCGGCCACAGCATGATCGCCATCGGCACCCAGGCGATCGCCGGGATCGGCCGTAGCACTTCCGCGACTGGGAAGATGATCTCATGCACGAGCTTGAAGCGGCCCATGATCAGGCCGAGCGGCACGCCGATGATCGCTGCGAGCGAGAAGCCGATGAGGATGCGCCGGCAACTTAGCACGATATGCAACAGGAATTTGGGATCGTGGATCGCCTTGACGAAGCTGGCATAGACCGCGAGCGGCGAGGGCACGTTGGTGAAGCGCACGAAGAACACGACGCGATAGGTCGTGAGCAGGTGCCAGACCAGCAGAAAGGCGAGCAGGGAGATGATGCCGATCGCGGTGGCACGCAGCCCGCCTCGGTTGAGTCGGTACCAGCGCAGCGCAAGCGTGCCGAAGGAGGGCGGCGCCGCGGGTGGCGTGTCGGCGGGCGCGGGGCCCGCCTCTGCAATGGCCGGCATGCTGTCCTCGGGATGTCTGACGAGGGCGGGACTGCTCACGTCTTGCCTCCGCCGACAGCCGCCTTCACGGCGTCATCGAAGCCGAGCACCTTGCCGCTGATCTTGGCGGCGTAGGCTTCCGCGTCTTTCTTGAGCAGGAACGGCGCAATCGCACCATTGCCGACCGCGAAGAAGGCCTGGTCGGCGAACAGCTTGATGCCGCGCGTGGTGTCGAAGACATAGGCGACGTTGATCTTCTTGCCCTTGGCCTTGAAGTCGGCGTAGGCACCGAGAGTACAGCTGGCTGACGAGAAGGGCATGATGCCGGCGTCGTCCACCCACACCTCGCCGGCCTTGCGCGGATCGGTGATCGACTTTTTGCAGAATGAGTCCTCGCCCGAAATCTCGTAGTTCTTCGTGCTGCCAAGCTGCGTGTCGTAGTCGAGCTTCATCTCGGCATAGGCCTTGCGGATGTAGCTGTCGTCGACCCACTTCTTCGGATCGAACTCCTTCATGCGGCCGAGATTTTGCAGCACCTTGACGTCGGCGGTCGCGGCTTCGATCAGCGCCGGCTTGACCGTGGGATCGGTGGTCATGTTGCCGCTCGGGCCGAGGAAGATGTAAACGACCTCCTTGCTGATGCCGGTCCATTCCTGGATCTTTTCGGCCGCGAGCTTCGGATCGTCGCGCAGCCACTGATTGGCGGCGATCACCGCCTTGAAGTAGGCAACGACAACCTCGGGGTACTTCTCGGCGAAATCGGTGCGGACCACGATGCCGTGGAAGGTCGGCAAGTTCGTCTCGACGCCGTCGAAGATCTTGCGCGCGAAGCCGCGGAACGGCAGCAGCTCGGCGAAGGGCACGAAATCGGCGTGCGCGTCGATCTTCTTCTCCTGGAGATTGGTCGAGCCGACCTCCGGGCTCTGGCTGACGAGCTGGAAGAAATCGGAGGTGTAGCCGCGGTCCTGCATCGCCTTCAGCACCATGCCGTGCGCGGCGGAACCGAAGGGAACGCTGACCAGCTTGCCCTTGAGGTCGGCCAGATCGTAGTAGGGCGAGTCCTTGTGGACGACGAGGCCGTTGCCGGAGCCGGACAGGCTGTAGGCAGCGATGCCGATCAGCCGGCTCTTGCTTTCAGGATTACTCTCGAAGGTGAAGCCGTTCACGATCAGCGGATAGTCGCCCATCATGCCGATCTGCAGCTTGTTCGCCATCATCGCATTGGTGACGGGCGGGCCGGACGTGAAATTCTGCCACTCCAGTTCGAACTTGATGTTGGCGTATTTGCCATCCTTCGGCAGGTATTTTTCGAGGAGATGAAGTTGCCGGATGACGACGCCGGCGGTCACCGTGTTGGTCGTGGTGTCCTGCGTTCCGATGCCCAGGGTGACGGTTTCCGCCGAAGCCGGCTGCGCCAGGAAAAGCGCCAGCGACGTCACCGACATCGCGATTGAGAGCGTGGGAAGATGGCGGACCATTCTCATCCTCATTCGGTTGGATGTGCTGTGGTTGCCATGATTGGGTGAGGGCGTGGGCAGGGCAAATCCGGAATGATGACCGCAGTCGATTAGTTGCCGGGAAAAGCTGATTGCATACTCCTTGAGCAGTCCTGCACTATAAAGCCGCTTGCCTGTGCACCGGCCTTGGTCGCAATCTGTCCTAATCAGGTGCGTGGCCTCGCATCTCCTCGAGCACGTCGGTGCGGCAGACCACGATCTGCGACCGCTTGGTCAGCACGATTCCCTTTTCCTGCATGCGCTTCAGGCTGATCGTGACCCATTGCCTGGTTGCGCCGACCATGTGGGCGATGTCGGCATGGGTGAAGGCGGCTGCGATCACCCGGCCATCGGCATCCTCGACGCCGTAGAGTTCGACCAGGTGCAGCAGCAGATGCGCGAGGCGCTGGGTGATCGAGCGCGTTCCCAGCATCTGCGCCAGCGCCGAATAGCATTTGCCCTTGAAGGTGAGGCCCTCGATCAGGCCGATCGCGAGGTTCGGGATCTCCGCGGCAAGCGACCGCAGTTCCTTTCCGGGCAGGTGCACGACACTGCAATTGCTGGATGCGACGCCGGACCATTGATGCACGGTGCCCTCGAACACCTCGGGACCGCCGACGAAATTGCCGACGTGCCAATAGGCTAGCGTGATCTCGCGCCCCTGCGGCGAGGTGTAGAACACCCGAATGCGGCCGCTCTCGATCAGCCAGATGCCGTCATGCTTGCCGCCCTGGCTGAACAGCGTCTGGCCGCGGTTGAGCACTTTTCGCCGACCTTGCTTCAGCACCAGCTCCCGCTCGCGCGGTGAGAGCTTGTCCATCAGCGCCGGCGGTCCGCCGATCCATTGCTGGTTCTCGGTCAGCAGCAGCGAGGAGCTGCCGGCAGGCCGGGCGACCGGTGGAACAGCCCCGCGCACCACATTGGCCGCCTGCAACATCATCTGCCTCCGGAACGTTCAAATCGTTCTAAAGAGGAGCAATGTCCGTGCCAGATTCACTCTGCTGTCATCGCCCGCCTTGTGCGCACTTGCGCACTGGGGCGGACGATCCAGTACCTCAGAGATGTCAATGGGATACGGAGAGGCCGCGGCGTACTGGATTCCCCGCCTTCGCGGGGAATGACAGTGGAGTTTGTGGTTCGGTGCGCGCGCCTCACCAACGCCGTCGTCCTGGACAAGCGAGCGCTTGGCAACGCGCAGCGTTGTCCAATAGCGAGTTCAGATCCAGGACCCATTGCCACAAATCCTGGTTGTTGAGCGGCCATGTGGCCACAGCCGACTTTCGCAACAAGCTGTCGGGGTAATGGGTCCTGGCTTTCGCCAGGACGACATCGGTGGCTTACCGCCCCGCCAGACTCAGCAAATACGGCTTTGGGTAAATCCCGCGATTGTGCCCGTCCGAGAACGCGATGTTCAGCCCGTAGCCGAGATCGCCGATCTCTGTGATGGCGATGCCTGGAAATGCTCCGGGGAAGCGGCCGTCGAAGCGGGCGCGGGTGCAGTGGGCGCATTTGCAGGAGAGGCGGAGCTGTTCGGCAGGGACGCTCAGCGTGTCGTCCTGCGCGGTGCGGACGAGAAGCGCCGAGAGATCGGCGGTGGCTTCATAGTCGGCCACGGTCGGTGCCACCAGGGTCATGGTCATGACAAACCTCCGACG
This sequence comes from Bradyrhizobium sp. 14AA, assembly GCF_054185205.1. Lineage (NCBI taxonomy): Bacteria > Pseudomonadati > Pseudomonadota > Alphaproteobacteria > Hyphomicrobiales > Nitrobacteraceae > Bradyrhizobium > Bradyrhizobium sp. 14AA. Next base: position 70,656 of record NZ_JAVAYM010000017.1, read on the forward strand.
TCTTTCTACGTCGGCGCGGGCGCGCACGAATAGCAACTAATTGCCGGCGCGGACGTGGCCCTCTGCCTCCTCTTCGATCATCGCCCGCAAAATGTGAAACTAATCGACCGGGAATTTCACTTCCGAATTGCCGGACTCTTCTCTCTCCGAAACCTTGTGCGCTATCGCGGCGAAGGAGAGAGCATGAGTGCATTTCAGAAGGAAACGGTTTTGTCGGTCAGGCACTGGACCGAGTCCCTGTTCAGCTTTACCGCGACGCGCGATCCCGGCTTTCGTTTCCAGAACGGCCAATTCGCGATGATCGGACTTGAAGTCGAAGGCAAGCCATTGATGCGGGCCTACAGCATGGCCAGCGCCAACCATGAGGAAGCGCTCGAATTCTTCTCGATCAAGGTGCAGGACGGCCCGCTGACCTCGCGCCTGCAGAAGATCAGGGAAGGCGACATCATACTGGTCGGCCGCAAGGCGACGGGCACGCTGATCACCGGCAACCTCATTCCGGGCAAGCGCCTGTTGCTGCTCTCGACCGGGACGGGCCTTGCGCCCTTCGCCAGCCTGATCAAGGACCCTGACGTCTACGAGAATTACGAGACCATCGTGCTTGCCCATGGCTGCCGCCAGGTTTCCGAACTGGCCTATGGCGAGCATCTTGTCGAGGGCCTCCGCAATCATGAATTCTTTGGACCGCTGATCCGCGACAAGCTGGTCTACTACCCCACCGTCACCCGCGAGCCGTTCCGCAACCGCGGCCGCATCACCGATTTGATCGCCTCGGGCCAGCTGTTTGACGATATCGGCCAGTCCAGCCTCGATATCGAGACCGACCGCATCATGCTGTGCGGCAGCCCGGCGATGCTCGAGGAACTCCCCGCGATGTTCGCCGCGCGAGGCTTTGTCGAGGGCAATCACAGCCAGCCCGGCCATTTCGTCATCGAAAAGGCCTTCGTCGAGCGCTGAGGCGCAAATCGCGTCCCGGCGACAACTAATTGCTATCGCCGGACACCCACCTGAACAAATCTGATGCAAATGCGCCGGAGATCGGCGAACCAGGAGCAAGCGATGGCACTAGATCAGATCGTCGACGGACTTTCGGAGGTTTCCTGCGACGTGCTGGTGATCGGCGGCGGCACGGCCGGCCCAATGGCGGCGCTGAAGGCGAAGCTGAAGAACCCGAAGGCCAACGTCGTCCTGCTCGAAAAGGCCAACGTCAAGCGCTCCGGCGCGATCTCGATGGGCATGGACGGGCTCAACAACGCCGTCATCCCCGGTTACGCGACGCCGGAGCAGTACACCAAGGAAATCACCATCGCGAACGACGGCATCGTCGACCAGAAGGCGGTCTATAAATACGCCCAGAATTGCTACAAGATCATCGAAGAACTCGACAGCTTCGGCATCCGCTTCCTGAAGAACGAGAACGGCGATTACGCCGTCAAGAAGGTGCACCACATCGGCACCTACGTTCTGCCGATGCCGAACGGCGAGACCGTGAAGAAGGCGCTCTACCGCCAGCTCCGCCGCGCCCGTATCCTGATCTCGAACCGCTACATGGCGACGCGGCTGCTCAAATCGTCCGACGGACGCATTGCCGGCGCGATCTCCGTCAACACCCGCACCGCGGAGATCCTGGTCATCAAGGCCAAGGCCGTGATCCTCTGCATGGGCGCCGCCGGCCGCCTGGGCCTGCCGACCTCCGGCTACATGTTCGGCACCTACGAGAACGCCGCCAACTCAGGCGACGGCTATGCGATGGCCTATCACGCGGGCGCCGCGCTCGCGAACCTCGAATGCTACCAGATCAACCCGCTGATCAAGGACTATAACGGCCCGGCCTGCGCCTATGTCGCCGGTCCCTTCGGCGCCTTCACCGCCAACAACGAGGGCTCCCGCTTCATCGAATGCGACTACTGGTCCGGCCAGATGATGCTGGAGTTCTACAACGAGCTGTTGTCCGGCAAGGGGCCTGTGTTCCTCCAGCTCAAGCATCTCCATCCCGACACCATCTCGGAGATCGAGTCCACGCTGCACAAGGTGGAGCGTCCGACGCGCGGTCTGTTCCAACAGGGGCGCGGCGTCGACTACCGCAGCGAGTCGATCGAGATGCACATCTCCGAGATCGGCTTCTGCTCCGGCCACAGCGCCTCCGGCGTGTTCGTCGACGACAATGCCCGCACCACCGTGCCTGGGCTGTACGCCGCCGGCGACATGGCGAGCGTGCCGCACAATTACATGCTGGGCGCCTTCACCAACGGCTCGGTCGCCGGCATTGATGCGATGGAGTTCGCCGACAGCCACGATTTCGCGGAGTTCGACGCCGCCGACGTCGCGCTGGAGCGCGACCGCGTGCTGGCGCCGACCAGGCGCGAGGATGGCATCCCGCCGAACCAGGTCGAGTACAAGACGCGCCGTCTCGTCAACGACTATCTCCAGCCGCCGAAGGTCACTCGCAAATACGAGCTCGGCATGCGCCGTCTCGCCGAGACGCGGCAGGACATGCAGGAGCACATGATCGCGCGCAACGCGCACGAGCTGCTCCGCGCGCTCGAAGTGCAGTCGATCATGGACTGCGCCGACATGGCCGTGCACGCCTCGCTCTACCGCGAGGAGAGCCGCTGGGGCCTCTATCACTGGCGCACCGATTTCCCGGAGAAGGACAACGAGAACTGGTTCTGCCACACGCTGCTGAGCAAGCAGAACGGCAAGATGACCAGCGAGAAGCGTGCGGTCGAACCTTACGTCGTACCGATCGCGGACGACGAGAAGGACCTCTACGACAAGCAGCGCATTCGCGCCACCGCCTGATCCACCGCACCATAGCAACAGGAGACATCAAATGCCTCTCGCTTCCTATCAGACATCGGTTCCGGTGGTGGTCGACGACGCCAAATGCATCGCCGACAAGGGCTGCACCGTCTGCGTCGACGTCTGCCCGCTCGACGTGCTCCGCATCAGCGACATGACCGGCAAGGCCTACATGGCCTATGACGAGTGCTGGTACTGCATGCCTTGCGAGGCCGATTGCCCGACCGGCGCCGTCACCGTCAACATTCCCTATCTCCTGAGGTAGTCATGTCGAGCCCGTTCGAATCCTACGACGATCTCGAAGACGCCGACGAGCGGCTTCAGGCCGCCGATCCCGCGGAGCGCCGCGTTGCCATCATCGCGCTCGGCCATTCCGGCGACCCGGCCGCGGTTCCGCATCTCGCCAACATGGTCGCCGATCCCGACGCCGGCGTGCGCCAGCAGGTGGCGATGGCGCTCGGCGAGTTCGACGGGCCGGAGGCGGCAGCTGCGCTGGTCAAGCTGCTGGTCGATCCCGAAAGGATCGTCGCATCCGCCGCGGCCGACAGCATGGCCGAGTTCAAGGATCCCGCCTGCGCGGCAATCATCCTGCCGCTGGTCAAGCATGCCCACGCCTTCGTTCGCATGGGTGCGCTACGCGCGCTGAAGGAATTGCGCTGCAAGGACACGCTGAAGCCGGCGCTGGAAGCGCTGCAGGATGCGGACGCTGCCGTGCGCGTGCAGGCGATCGGCGTGATCGGATTCCTCAAGCTGGAAGAATCCATCCCGGCGCTGACGGCGCTGATCAACGATCCCGACGCCCATGTCCGCCGCGCCGCCGTGAGCGCGCTGGCGTTCTCGCAGATGAAACCTGCGGCCGAGACCATCACGCGCGCGCTGAGGGATACCGACTGGATGGTCCGCGAGATGGCGGCGGAAACGCTCGGCCTCAACGTCAACGGTTCGCTCGCCGCGGATCAACTCGTCGGCTCGCTTGCAGACGAGTTCTGGCAGGTGCGGCTGAAGGCGATCCGGAGCCTGGGCCGGATGAAGATCGAGCGCGCGGTGCGGCCGATCGGCAATTGTATCAACCACGACCAGGCGAACTTGCGGAAAGAAGCCGCCGCGGCGCTCGGCGAGATCGCCCATCCCGATGGTGAGGCGTTCCTGGCCGTCATCGCCGACGATGCCGATCCCGATGTCCGCAAGAACGCGCGTTGGGCGCTCCAGCAGATCGCGGCCCGCAAAGCGCGCGCAGGCGCATAAAAAAGGCGCGGGCAGGGGCATAGCGGCTCTTCGCTGCCGGTCTGGACTTCCCCCGCCAGACGTTTATTGGTCTTCGCCAATGGGATCGGTCTGCCGTGAGAGCGGCCGATCCCAAAGAAACAGCGAGGACGCCGGCCATGACGAGTTTGACGGTTAAAGACCTTCTCCCCGAGGATGGAACGAAGGGAACGCTGGTCGGCCGCGTCTGGCTGCCGCAGGCGAACGGTCCAGCCGTGGTCGCCGTGCGCACTGAGGGCGTATTCGACGTCACCGCCAAATTCCCGACGATCAGCGCCCTCTGCGAAGAGGACAGTCCGGCCAATGCGCTCGCCGCGGTCAAGGGCGAGCGCATCGGCGATCTCGAAGCCATCGTCGCCAATACCGCGCCCGATGGCCGCGACCCGAAGAAGCCTTGGCTGCTCGCGCCCGTCGATCTCCAGACCCTGAAGGCCGCCGGCGTCACCTTCGCGATCTCGATGCTGGAACGCGTGATCGAGGAGCGGGCGAAGGGCAATCCGGCCTCGGCCGAAGCGATCCGCCAAGAAGTGACGCGGCTGATCGGCGACGATCTCTCCAAGCTCAAGCCGGGCTCGGATCAGGCGATGCACCTGAAGCAGGTGCTGATCGACCAGAACGCCTGGAGCCAGTATCTCGAGGTCGGCATCGGCCCCGATGCCGAGGTCTTCACCAAGGCGCCGACCATGTCCTCGGTCGGTACCGGCATGGACGCCGGGCTGCATCCGAAGTCGACCTGGAACAATCCCGAGCCCGAGCTCGTGCTGTTCGTCTCCAGCCGCGGCAAGATCGTCGGCGGCGCGCTCGGCAACGACGTCAATTTGCGCGACTTCGAGGGCCGTTCGGCGCTGTTGCTGTCGAAGGCGAAGGACAACAACGCTTCCTGTTCGATCGGTCCGCTGCTGCGCCTGTTCGATGACAGCTTCACGCTCGACGATGCGCGCAAGCTCGACATCAGCCTGAACGTGACGGGCGCGGGCGGTTTTGTCCTCGACGGCCATTCCTCGATCAGCAAGATCAGCCGCGATCCGACCGATCTGGTCGAACAGACCATCGGCAAGGTCCATCAATACCCTGATGGCTTCGTGCTGTTTCTCGGCACGATGTTCGCACCCGTCAAGGATCGCGACGCGCCGGGGCAGGGTTTTACGCACAAGCGCGACGACATCGTTACCATCGCCGCGCCGGAGCTAGGCAAGCTCGTCAACCGCATGCGCACCAGCGACGAGTGCGAACCCTGGACCTTCGGCATCGGTGCGCTGATGAAGAACCTCGCGCAGCGCAAGCTGATCTAGCGCCCGTTCGGTTTTAATTCGAACAAGACAATTTGTGGAAGGTCGTCATGCCCGGGCCTGTCCCGCCTGCGCGGCCGAAGCCGCTTCGGCGAGGCGGAGGCCCGGGCATCCACGTTCTTCGTGCCGCGTGGCAAGGCGTGGATGGCCGGGACAAGCCCGGCCATGATGGGTGGGCGCCAGCCAAGGTGCACAAATTTCCTTCATCCCCTCGTTGCATCGACGGAACAAAATCGCTCTGGGCGTGTCATCTGTCTGCCCATCGCGCCAAGCCGCGCCTTTCCGCAAATAGTCAAATAATATGACTATACGGAACCATTCTTCCGTGAAATAGTGCCTCCCGCCGCCTCAAAGGACGGCCTTTAGGTGCCATGTTACCGAACGGCGCCAGAGATAAACATTTGGGAGACACGCCTGATGACCCTCAAAGCCCTCTTTGCGGCCAGCGCCACCACCGCCTTGCTGCTCGCGCTGCCGGCGAATGCCGCCGAGCTCACCATCGGCTTCTCGCAGATCGGATCGGAATCCGGCTGGCGCGCGGCCGAGACCTCGGTCTCCAAGCAGGAGGCCGCCAAGCGCAAGGTCAATCTCAAGATCGCCGACGCCCAGCAGAAGCAGGAGAACCAGATCAAGGCGATCCGCTCCTTCATCGCGCAGAACGTCGACGCGATCTTCCTCGCGCCCGTCGTTTCGACGGGGTGGGATTCTGTGCTGAAGGAAGCCAAGGAGGCCAAGATCCCGGTGGTGCTGCTCGACCGCGACATCGATCCCTCCGGCAAGGAGCTCTATCTCACCGCCGTCACCTCCGACAGCGTGCATGAAGGCGAGGTCGCCGGCGACTGGCTCGCCAAGACCGTCGGCGGCAAAGCCTGCAACATCGTCGAATTGCAGGGCACGGTCGGCGCCAGCGTCGCCGCCAACCGCAAGAAGGGTTTTGACACCGCCATCGCCAAGCATGCGAACCTGAAGGTGGCGCGCAGCCAGACCGGCGACTTCACCCGCGCCAAGGGCAAGGAGGTCATGGAGAGCTTCATCAAGGCCGAAGGCGGCGGCAAGTCGATCTGCGCCGTCTATGCGCACAACGACGACATGATGGTCGGCGCGATCCAGGCGATGAAGGAAGCCGGTCTCAAGCCGGGCAAGGAGATCCTCACCGTCTCGATCGACGCAGTCCCCGACATCTTCAAGGCGATGGCCGCCGGCGAGGCCAATGCCACCGTCGAGCTGACGCCGAACATGGCGGGCCCCGCGCTCGATGCGATCGCGGCCTTCAAGGCCAAGGGTACGGTGCCGCCGAAATGGATCCAGACCGACTCCAAGCTCTACACCGCCGCCGACGATCCGCAGAAGATCTACGACAGCAAGAAGGGCCTCGGTTACTGAGGCGAGCGCATTGCCGGACCGCGCCTTGTGGTCCGGCAACCCCCTTCGAAACCGCGGCGCGAACGACTAGGCTGGGTGTCCGCAGCATAAGCGGACGCTGGTGGGAGTGAATTTGCCATGCAGAACGGCCCCGATCCTGCTCTGCCCCTTCTTGAGGTGCGCGGGATCAGCAAGAGCTTCGGCGCCGTGCGCGCGTTGCAGGAGGTCGACTTCACGCTGCGCGCCGGCGAGATCCATGCGCTGCTCGGCGAGAACGGCGCTGGCAAGTCCACGCTGATCAAGGTCGTCACCGGCGTGTTCCCGCGCGATGCCGGTGTCGTCAGGATCGGTGGCGAGGAGATCGCGCCGCGCTCGGCCAAGGCTGCGCTTGGGGCCGGCATCGCCACCGTCTACCAGGAGGTCAATCTGCTGCCGAACCTCTCGGTGGCGCAAAACCTGTTCCTCGACCGCCAGCCGATGCGTTTCGGCATCGTGCGCGAGGGAGAGATGCGCCGCCGCGCAAAGGCATTGCTTGCGGATTTCGGTCTCGACATCGACGTCGCCGCGCCGCTCGGCAACTATTCGGTGGCCATTCAGCACGTCACCGCGATTGCGCGCGCGGTGGATCTCTCCGCGCGCGTGCTGATCCTGGACGAGCCGACCGCGAGCCTCGACCGCCACGAGGTCGAAATTCTCTTCGGCATCATGCGCCAGCTCGCCAGGCGCGGCATCGGCATTGTCTTCGTCAGCCATTTCCTCGACCAGGTCTATGAGATCTCCGATCGCATCACGGTCTTGCGCAACGGCCGCCTGGTCGGCGAGCGCGAGACCGCCTCGCTGCCGCGACTCGAGCTGATCCGGCTGATGCTCGGCCGCGAGTTGGCCGAGAGCACCAGCGTTCGGGCCTCTGCCGGCGAACAGAAGACGCGCGAGGTCTGCGCCAGCTTCGAGAATTACGGCAAGGCCGGCTATGTCGCCCCGTTCAATCTCGAGCTGCGCCACGGCGAAGTCGTCGGTCTCGCCGGCCTGCTCGGCTCGGGCCGCACCGAGACGGCGCGGCTGGTGTTCGGCGCCGAGCGCGCCGATCGCGGGCAGGCGAGGGTGGAGGGCGTGCCGGTGCGGCTGCAGTCGCCGCGCGACGGCGTGCGCCACGGCTTTGGCTATTGCCCGGAGGAGCGCAAGACCGACGGCATCGTCGCCGAGCTCACGGTGCGCGAGAACATCGTGCTCGCGCTCCAGGCCAAGCGCGGCCTGCACCGCCCGCTGTCGCGCCGTGAGCAGGACGAGATCGCGCGCCGTTACGTCAAAATGCTCGACATCCGCCCGCCCGATCCAGAGCGTCCTGTCGGCCTGCTGTCCGGCGGCAATCAGCAGAAGGTGCTGCTGGCGCGCTGGCTCGCGACCTCGCCGCGGCTGCTCGTGCTGGACGAGCCGACGCGCGGCATCGATGTCGGCGCGCATGCCGAGATCATCCGCCTGATCCGCGAGCTCTGCGACGACGGGCTTTCGCTGCTCGTGATCTCCTCCGAGCTCGATGAGATCGTGACCTATTCCGATCGCGTCGTCGTGCTGCGCGACCGCGCGCATGTCGAGGAGCTCGAAGGCGAGGCGATCGACGTCGGCAACATTCTCGCCGCCATTGCCGCCGATAGCGTCGCTGTTGCGCTCGAGGCCCACACATGACAGCGCTGTTGCCGCGCCGCGGCGTCGCCCAGATCCTGGCGCTGATCGTCATCCTCGCGGTCGACCGCGTGGTGTCGCCGCAATTCTTCGACCTGCGCCTCCAGGACGGCCGTCTGTTCGGCAGCCTGATCGACGTGCTCAACCGCGGCACGCCGGTGGCGCTGCTCTCGCTCGGCATGGTGCTGGTGATCGCGACGCGCGGCATCGATCTCTCGGTCGGTGCGATCATGGCGATCTCGGGCGCGATCGCCGCGAGCCTCGCCGACAGCCACGGCCTAGCGGTCGTGCTGGCCGCCGCGCTTGGCGCCGGTCTTGTCTGCGGCTTGTGGAACGGCTTCCTCGTGGCGGTCCTCGGCATGCAGCCGATCGTGGCGACGCTGATCCTGATGGTGGCGGGACGGGGCATCGCCCAGCTCATCACCGAGGGGCGCATCGTGACCTTCTCCTCGCCCGATCTGGTCTGGCTCGGCAATGGCTCGGTGCTCGGCCTGCCGGTGCCGGTCGCGATCGCGCTCGGCATGCTGATCCTCACCGGCGCGGTGGTGCGCGGCTCGGCGCTCGGGCTCCTGATCGAGGCGACCGGCGGCAACGCGCGGGCGAGCGATCTGGCCGGCGTCGGCACCCGCGCCATGATCCTGTCGGTCTATGTCTGGTGCGGTGTCTGCGCCGCGCTCGCCGGCGTGATTGCGGCGGCCGACATCATGGGGGCGGATGCCAACAATGCCGGCCTCTGGCTGGAGCTCGATGCCATCCTTGCGGTGGTGATCGGCGGCACCTCGCTGTTCGGCGGCCGCTTCAGCCTTGTTCTCGCCGTGTTGGGTGCGCTGATTATCCAGACCATGAATACCGGCATTTTGCTGTCCGGCTATCCGCCCGAGTTCAACCTGCTGGTCAAGGCGGTGGTGGTGCTCGCGGTGCTGTTGTTGCAATCGCCGAAATTCTCGGGTCTCGCCGGGATCGCCGCGCGGCTGCGGAGGACGAAAGCATGAAAGGCCTGCCGCCGGTCCTCATCACGGCCATCGTGCTCGTTGCGGGCTTCGCGCTCTGCGCGGTGCAGTTCCCCAACATCGCCTCGACCCGCGTGGTCGGCAATCTCCTCACCGACAACGCCTTCCTCGGCATCGTCGCGACCGGAATGACCTTCGTCATCATTTCCGGCGGTATCGATCTCTCGGTCGGCTCGGTGATCGGCTTCACCACCGTGTTCGTGGCGCTGGCGATCGAGCGCTGGGGCGTGCCGCCGCTGGTCGCCTTCGTCGCCGTCCTGGCGCTGTCGGCGGCCTTTGGCGCGGCGATGGGGGCGGTCATCCATGTCTTCGATCTGCCGCCTTTCATCGTGACGCTCGCCGGCATGTTCCTGGCCCGTGGCGCAAGCTTCCTGCTCTCGACGGAATCGGTGCCGATCACCGCGCCGGTCTATTCCACCGTATCGGACTTTGCCTTGCGCATGCCCGGCGGGGGCCGATTGACGGCGGTTGCGATCATCATGCTGGTGATCGTGATCGGCGGCGCCTTGCTGCTGCATCTCACCCGGTTCGGCGCCAACGTTTATGCGCTCGGCGGCAGCCGGGCGACCGCAAGCTTGATGGGCGTTGCCGTCGGCAAGATGACGATAAAAATCTACATGCTGTCGAGCCTGCTCGCAGGCATTGCCGGCATCGTGTTCTCCTTCTACACCAGCGCCGGCTACTCGCTCTCCGCCGTCGGAGTCGAGCTCGACACCATCGCGGCCGTCGTGATCGGCGGCACGCTGCTCACGGGCGGGCAGGGCTCGGTGATCGGCACCTTCCTCGGTGTGCTGATCCAGGGCCTGATCCAGACCTACATCAATTTCGACGGAACGCTGTCGAGCTGGTGGACCAAGATCGCGACCGGCGTCCTGCTCTTCGCCTTCATCGCCTTGCAGCAGGGGTTGGTGGCGCTGGCGCGCCGGCCGGTGGCGAAGAGCGTGGGAGCGGCCTCATGACCTCACGCATCGTCGTCATCCCGACGCGGCGGGCCCATTCCAATCATGCGGAAGTGGCCCGCTCGATCGGCGTCGACATCATCGCCGGCCGTTACGCGGAGGGCACGCGCCTGCCGGGTGATGCCGAGATGATCGCGATGTTCGGCGTGTCGCGGCCGGTGCTGCGGGAGAGCGTGAAGACGCTGGTCGCCAAGGGCCTGCTCACCACCAAGGCGCGGGTCGGCACCGTCGTGCGCGAGCGCGCCGCCTGGAACATGTTCGACGCCGACGTCTTGGCCTGGCACCTGGACGCCGGCATCGACAAGCGTTTCCTCAACGACCTCGCCGAGATCCGTCTCGCGGTCGAGCCGCGCGCGGCCGCGCTCGCGGCGAAGCAGCGGTCGGAAGCTGACATCGCCGAGCTGCGCCGCAGCATGGAGCGCATGCGGCTCGAAGCCTCCGATTCCGTCGGCTTTGCTGATGCCGACCTCGCGCTGCACGTGGCCGTGGCGCGCGCCTCCGGCAATCTGTTCATGCGCTCGATCGGACACGTCATCGAGGCCGCGCTTCGCGCCTCGTTCCTGCTCAGCGCGCCGGTCGAGGCGGAGGACCGCGAGACGGTGCTGCTCTGGCACCAGAAGATCGTCGATGCGATCGCGGCGGGCGATGCCGACGCCGCCTCGGAGGCGATGGTCTATGTCATTCACAACGGCATGAGCCGCCACGATGATACGGTGATCGAGACCGCGCCGGCCGGGACATTGCCATCCGCGGAATCCGGAGAAAGATCGTGACTGAGCTTCGCATTGCCATCGTCGGTTTCGGCAAGATCGCGCGCGACCAGCATGTCGGCGCGATCGCCGCGGTGCCGGGCGCGACGCTTGCGGCCGTTGCGAGCCGCAACGCCTCGTTGCCGGGATTGCCGCATTTTGCCACCATCGAGGAGTTGCTGGAGAAGGGGCCGCCGATCGATGCGGTGTCGCTCTGCACGCCGCCGCAGGTGCGCCGCGCCCAGGCGGTGGCCGCGCTCGCCGCCGGCAAACATGTGATGCTGGAGAAGCCGCCCGGTACCGGTGTTGCCGAGCTCGATCCGCTGATCGCGATGGCGGCGGAGATGAAGCGCACGCTGTTTGCGACCTGGCATTCGCGCCATGCGCCGGCGGTCGAGCCGGCGCGACAATGGCTCACGAAGCGATGTATCAAGTCGGTGCACATCAACTGGAAAGAGGACGTTCGCGTCTGGCATCCCGGGCAAGGCTGGATCTGGGAGCCGGGCGGGCTCGGCGTGTTCGACCCCGGCATCAATGCGCTGTCGATCCTGACCAAAATCCTGCCGAAGCCGGTGTTCGTCACCGCGGCCGAGCTCGCCTTTCCCGCCAATTGCCAGGCGCCGATCGCCGCGAACCTGCAGCTCGCCGACATCGACGGCCTTGCTGTTACCGCCGAGTTCGATTTCCGCCAGACCGGACCGCAGAGCTGGGATATCCTCGTCGAAACCGATCAGGGCGGGCTGACGCTGTCCGGCGGCGGCAGGCACATGGCGATCGACGGCAAGACCGTTGCCGAGGCGCCCGATGAGGAATATCGGGAGCTTTACCGGCGCTTCGTCGCGCTCGCCGCAACAGGCGCGAGCGACGTCGACCTGGCGCCGCTGCGTCTGGTCGCCGACGCCTTCCTGCTCGGCAGGCGCACGATCGTCGAACCGTTTGTGGATTGATCATGGCTGGCTCGAAAACAACAAAAGACGTCTTCGGAACACTGCCTGACGGTCGCAAGGTCGAGCGCGTCGTGCTGCGCGGCGAGGGCGGCTTCGAAGCGCGCATCATCACCCACGGCGCGGTGATCCAGGCGCTGGTTGCGCCGGATGCGAAGGGCGGTCACGACGACGTCGTGCTCGGCCATGACGCGTTCGCCGGTTATCTCGCCGAACGGAAGTTTCTAGGCGCCACCGTCGGCCGCTATGCCAACCGCATCGCCAAGGGACAGTTCTCGCTAGACGGCGAGACGGTGCAGCTTCCCGTCAACAACGGCCCGAACGCGCTGCATGGCGGCCTCGACGGATTCGACCGCAAGCTCTGGACGATCGCGGAGATCGACGAGGGCGCTGCACCCGCGGTGACGCTCACTTATACGAGCCCGCACGGCGAAGAGAACTATCCCGGCCGGCTCGACGTCCGCCTGACCTATCGCGTCACCGGCCCGACCGAGCTGTCGCTCTCCATGGAGGCGCGGACCGATCGACCGACCATCGTCAACCTGACCAACCACAGCTTCTTCAATCTGGAAGGCGCCACGTCAGGCACGCCCATTCTCGATCACAAGCTGACGGTCGCCGCCGAGCATTTCCTCGCCATCGACCCCACCGCCATTCCGCTGCCCGGACCGCCGCGCGCGGTGGCCGGCACTCCGTTCGACTTCCGCGAGCCGCGTCCCGTGGGCCAGCGCATCCGGCAGAGCGACGAGCAATTGCGCAACGGCAGAGGTTACGACCACACCTACTGCCTCGCGCGCGACGGCAAGCTTGCGCTCGCGGCGCGGCTGGAGGCGCCACGCTCGGGCCGCGTCATGGAGCTGTTGACCGACCAGCCCGGCTTGCAAGTCTATTCCGGCAACTATCTCGACGGCACGATCTCGGGGAAGGGCGGCAAGCTCATCCGGCAATCGGACGCCATGTGCCTGGAGCCGCACATCTGGCCCGATGCGCCGAACCGACCGGATTTTCCGAGCCCGCGCCTCGATCCCGGCGGAGTTTATCGGCATCACACGGTCTATCGCTTCGGTGTGAGGTCCTCATGATGGAACAGGTACCGACGTCCGTTCTTTCGGACGATCCCTGCCATCTCGGCGAGGGGCCGACCTATGACGTGACCACCGACACCGCCTGGTGGTTCGACATTCGCGAGGGACGCCTGTTCGAGGCGCAGCTCGGCAGTGGCAGCATCCGCGTCCACGTGCTCGGCCGGATGGCGAGCGCGCTCGGGCGCATCGATGCCGCACGCCAGTTGATCGTCACCGAGGACGGGCTTTACATCCGCAGGCTCGCCGACGGTGCGATGACGCTGTTCCTTCCGCTCGAAGCGGACAATTCCGCCACGCGCTCCAATGATTGCCGCGTGCATCAGTCCGGCACGTTCTGGATCGGGACCATGGGCAAGAAGGCCGAGCCGAAGGCGGGGGCGATCTACGCGCTCAATCGCGGCAAGATCTCGACGCTTTTTCCCGGCATCAGCATCCCCAATTCGATCTGCTTCTCGCCGGATGGCGCGATCGGCTACTTCACCGATACCCCGCGCGCCGTGCTCTATGCCGTGCCGCTCAATCCCGCGACCGGCCTGCCGCGTGGCGAGCCCGAGGTGCTGCTGCGTCACAGCGGCATCGGCGGCCTCGACGGCTCGGTGTGCGATGCCGACGGAAACATCTGGAACGCGTGCTGGGGCGCGAGCCGCATCGATGTCTACTCTCCGCAAGGCGAGCGCCTGCGCTCGCTGAGCGTGCCGGCAAAGCAATCGAGTTGCCCCGCTTTCGTCGGGCCGGATCTGTCGCGTCTCCTTGTCACCTCCGCCTGGCAGGACATGGATGCAACGGCGCGCGCCGCCGATCCGCAAGCCGGCTGTACCTTTCTGTTGGAGGCCTCCGCGCGCGGTCGTGCGGAGCCCGACGTCAAGCTCGCATAGGAGACCTCATAGCAACCGACCTCCGTTCGCGACGAAACGAAGAAACTGTCTGACACCCAAAGGGAGTGAAACATGCTGAAACTGAAGACCACATTCCTAGCGCTGGCGCTGGCCGGTGCCGCGACGATGGCCACGGGCCTCACCGCCTCCGCCCAGGACAAGGCGACTGTCGGCATCGCCATGCCGACGAAGTCGTCGGCGCGTTGGATCGACGACGGCAACAACATGGTCAAGGTGCTGAAGGAGCGCGGTTACAACACCGACCTGCAATATGCCGAGGACGACATCCCGAACCAGCTCTCGCAGGTCGAGAACATGGTGACCAAGGGCGCCAAGGCGCTGGTGATCGCCGCCATCGACGGCACCACGCTGTCCGACGTGCTCAAGCAGGCGAAGGCAAAAGGCATCACCGTGATCGCCTACGACCGCCTGATCCGCGGCACGCCGAACGTCGACTATTACGCCACCTTCGACAATTTCCAGGTCGGCGTGCTCCAGGCGGAATCGATCGTGCAGGGCCTCGGCCTCAAGGACGGCAAGGGTCCCTTCAACATCGAGCTGTTCGGCGGCTCGCCCGACGACAACAACGCCTACTTCTTCTACAACGGCGCGATGAGCGTGCTGAAGCCCTACATCGACAGCGGCAAGCTCGTCGTCGTGTCCGGCCAGATGGGCATGGACAAGGTCGCGACGCTGCGCTGGGACGGCGCAACTGCGCAGGCCCGCATGGACAATCTGCTCAGCGCCTATTACGGCAACAAGAAAGTGAACGCCGTGCTGTCGCCCTATGACGGCCTCTCGATCGGCATCATCTCCTCGCTGAAGGGTGTCGGCTACGGCAGCGCCGATCAGCCGATGCCTGTTATCTCGGGCCAGGACGCCGAGGTCCCCTCGATCAAGGCGATGCTGCGCGGCGACCAGTATTCGACCATCTTCAAGGACACCCGCGATCTCGCCAAGGTGACCGCCGACATGGTCGACGCCGCGCTTGCCGGCAAGCAGGTCACGGTCAACGACACCAACACCTACGAGAACGGCGTCAAGAAGGTGCCGTCCTATCTGCTCAAGCCGGTCGTGGTGTACAAGGACAATTGGGAGAAGACCCTGGTCGACAGCGGCTACTACAAGAAGTCGCAGTTCCAGTAGGATATTGAGTGCTCCGTCGTTCCGGGGCGCCCGAAGGGGCGAACCCGGAACCTCGAGATTCCGGGTTCGATGCTCCAGGCCGCGCTTCGCGGTCCTGTTGCATCGCCCCGGAATGACGGCGGAGGGGTAAACGTTCCAAGGATACCAGTGCCATGACCGCCATGCTGGAGATGCGCAACGTCAGCAAGAGCTTTGCCGGTGTGCAGGCGCTGCGTGACGTCAATTTCTCGGTTCACGCCGGGCAGATACACGCGCTCGTCGGAGAGAACGGCGCCGGCAAGTCGACGCTGATGAAGGTGCTCAGCGGCGTCTATCCGGCGGGCAGCTACGAGGGCACCATCGTCTTCGAGGGCGAGGAGCGGCGCTTCCGCGACATCAACGATTCCGAGGCACTCGGCATCATCATCATCCACCAGGAGCTGGCGCTGATCCCGCTGATGTCGATCGCGGAAAACATCTTCCTGTCGCATCCGCCGTCCAAATTCGGCGTGATCGATCGCGACGAGGTGTACCGGCGCACGCGCGAGCTGCTCGCGCAGGTGGGCCTGAAGGAATCCCCGGATACGCTGATCACAGATCTCGGCGTCGGCAAGCAGCAGCTGGTCGAGATCGCCAAGGCACTCTCCAAGCGGGTGCGCATGCTGATCCTGGACGAGCCGACCGCGAGCCTCAACGAGGCCGACAGCGCCGCGCTGCTCGAACGCCTGATGGCGTTCCGCGAGCAGGGCATCGGCTCGATCCTGATCTCGCACAAGCTCAACGAGGTTTCCAAGGTCGCCGACCACATCACCGTGCTGCGCGACGGACGCACCGTCGACAGCATCGATTGCCGTGCCGAGCCGATCCAGGAAGACCGCATCATCCGCAGCATGGTCAATCGCGATATGGCTCACCGTTTCCCGGAGCGTAGCGCGAAGATCGGCGAGCCTGTGCTCACCGTCGGGAACTGGTCGGTCTATCACCCCATCCATCCCGAGCGGCAGGTGATCAAGAGCGTCGACTTCAGCGTGAAACGCGGCGAGGTCGTGGGCATCGCCGGACTGATGGGCGCCGGCCGCACCGAATTCGCCATGAGCCTGTTCGGCCGTTCCTGGGGCACCAATATCAGCGGTCATATTCGGCTCGAAGGCAGCGAGATCGTGCTGCCGAGCGTCGCGGCCGCGATCGATGCCGGCCTTGCCTATGTCACCGAGGACCGCAAGCAGCTCGGCCTGATCCTCGCCGACGACGTCCGCAAGAACATCACGCTGGCGAGCCTCGACCAGGTTGCGCCGGGCAGGGTGATCGACGACATCGCCGAGCTGAAGGTCGCCAGCGACTACCGCAACCGGATGCGCATCCGCTGCTCCGACGTCTATCAGGAGACCGGCCAGCTCTCCGGCGGCAACCAGCAGAAGGTGGTGCTGTCGAAATGGCTGATGACCGACCCCAAGGTGCTGATCCTGGACGAGCCGACCAGGGGCATCGACGTCGGTGCCAAATACGAGATTTACTGTATCATCAACGAGCTGGCCGAAGCCGGCCGCGGCGTCGTGGTGATCTCCTCGGAGATGCCCGAGCTGCTCGGCATCTGCGACCGCATCTGCGTCATGAACGACGGCGCCTTTGTCGGCGAGTTCAAGGGGACGGACGCGACGCAGGAGAAGATCATGCGTGCCATCATGCGCAACCAGAGAAGCAACGGAAACAGCGTGCCTGAGGCCGCGGAGATGAGAGGATCGCAGCCATGACCGACAAGACGGTTTCGCTGCCCGAGGAGCGCCGGCACGGCAGCTTCATCAAGAACAATCTGCGCAACTACGGCATGCTGATGTCGCTGATTGCGATCATGCTGTTCTTCCAGGTGATGACCGGCGGTACGTTGCTGCAGCCGCTCAACCTCACCAATCTGGTGCTCCAGAACAGCTACATCGTCATCATGGCGCTGGGCATGCTGCTGGTGATCGTCACCGGCCATATCGACCTGTCGGTTGGCTCGGTCGCCGGCTTCGTCGGCGCGGTGGCCGCCGTGCTGATGGTGAGCTGGAAGGTCGACTACACGCTCGCCTTCATCGCCTGCCTGCTGCTCGGCGCTGCGATCGGCGCGGCGCAGGGCTATTGGGTGGCCTATTTCAAGATTCCGTCCTTCATCGTGACGCTGGCGGGCATGCTGGTGTTCAAGGGCCTCGCGCTCGCGGTGCTGCAGGGCCAGTCGCTCGGACCGTTCCCGCCGACGTTCCAGAAGTTGTCATCGGGCTTCATTCCGGAACTGCTGCCCGAGGCCGGCACGCTGCATCCGACCTCGATGCTGATCGGTGCCGTGCTCGCGCTCGGTCTCGTCTATGCCAGCGCCAAGGGAAGGTCGCGCGAGCAGGCGCACGGCATCGAGGTCGAGCCTTATGCGTTCTTCCTGGGTAAGAGCGTTCTGCTCGCCTGCGCGGTGCTCTACTTCACCTACCTGATCGCCTCGCATCGCGGCCTGCCCAACGTGCTGGTGATCATGACCGCGCTGATCGCGCTCTACGGCTTCGTCACCCGCCGCACCGTGATCGGCCGGCAGGTCTATGCGGTCGGCGGTAATGCCAAGGCGGCAAGCCTGTCGGGCATCAAGACCGAGCGGCTGACCTTCTTCACCTTCGTCAACATGGGCGTGCTGGCCGCGCTCGCCGGCCTCGTCTTCGCCGCGCGCCTCAACACCGCGACGCCGAAGGCGGGCCTCGGCTTCGAGCTCGACGTCATCGCCGCCTGCTTCATCGGCGGCGCGTCGGCCTATGGCGGCGTCGGGCGCGTCGGTGGCGCCGTGGTCGGCGCCATGATCATGGGCGTGATGAACAACGGCATGTCCATCCTCGGCATCGGCATCGACTACCAGCAGGTCATCAAGGGCCTGGTGCTGCTCGGGGCAGTCTGCATCGACGTGTACAACCAGCGGCGATAGTCGACGATCTCGTAGGGTGGGCAAAGGCGCAACGCGCCGTGCCCACCATCTTTCCATGATCACGACCGATCGTGGGCACACGTCCGCCTGCGGCGGCCGCTTTGCCCACCTACGGCACCTGTTACTGCGTTGTGAACAGCACCGTCGCGATGGCGACGGACAGGCTCACCGCCGATACCGTTGCCACGGTTGACAGCACGCCCATCTTTCTCAGGGCGATCGCGAAGACGATGATGATCGGTGTCGCGGTCATCAGTCCGAGTTGTGCATCGCTCATCCTATAGCACCCCGTGGAACGCTGAAGCGGTTCTTACCGCGCTCCACTGCCGCCCAGTTTGTCCTGCGACAAATTCCGAACTGGACGGGTGAGCTAAGGCTGGCCGGTGTCCTGATCCGGAAAGACGATGTCCACGGCCGATTGCGAACAACAGGGAACCGGCTGGGGAATTTTGGAAGATCTCCCCGGCGATCCCATGATCTGGGTGCTGATCTTCAGCGAGCTCGTCGCCTTCGGCCTGTTTCTCGGGGCCTTCACTGTCGCGCGTGCGATCCATCCGGCGGTGTTCGCGGCCGGGCAGGCGGCGCTCGATCCGCAGCTCGCCGGCCTCAATACCGTCGTGCTGGTGACCAGCGGCTGGGCGGCGGCCCGGGCGACCAGGGCCGCGCGAGCCGGTGAGAAGCGGGTGTCGCGCCGCTGGCTTCTCATCGCCATGGCGCTCGGCGGCTTCTTCATCGCGATCAAGCTCACGGAATATGCCGAAGAGATTGGACGCGGCGTCGGCCTGGAGACCAGCCCGTTCTTCACGCTCTACTTCCTCCTGACCGGCTTCCATCTGCTGCATGTCGGCCTTGGCATCATCATCCTGGCTGTGGTCTGCCGCCGCGCCGAGATATCAGGCGTCGAGACGGGAGCCGCCTTCTGGCACATGGTCGATCTGGTCTGGATCGTCATGTTCCCGATTCTCTATCTGGTGAAATGATGCCCGATCGCCTCGACATCACCTGGATCGTGCTGATCGGTCTCGCGCTCGCGACCATCCTGCTGCCGCCCCTGATGCCGCGGCCGCTGCTCGGCAACGCCGTGCTGCTGGCGCTCGCCGCCATCAAGGGCCGCCGCATCGCGCTCGACTTCATGGATCTCCGCGCCGTGCCCGCGCTCTGGCGCGGCCTCGTCAGCGCCTGGGTCGTCATCGTGCTGCTGTTCGCCTGGCTCGCCTCCGCCGCCGTCGCCCTGATCTGACGCGCTCATTGCGCCCTGACAAAGAACCGGCCGGGCAAAGCGGCAATAAATCACCGCATCGCATTTTCTGAGGAATTAAACGGAAAGGATTGGCAATGGCTGAACGCCTGACCAAGTCGGCCGCTCGAAACGTCTTCTACGGCGGCTCGGCCTTCTTCTTCGCCATTTTCATAGGGCTGACGGCGCACAGCCACTACTACATGGCGACGACCTCGACGGACGCGACGACGCTGACGTCGTCGGTCGCCCGCGGCAAGCACGTCTGGGAGAAGAACTCCTGCATCAACTGCCACACGCTGCTCGGCGAGGGCGCCTATTTCGCCCCTGAGGTCGGCAATGTCTGGGATCGCTGGGGCGGCAACGAGGATCCGGCCGCCGCGCGCGAGACGCTGAGGGCCTGGATGCAGTCGCAGCCATCGGGCGCAGAGGGACGGCGGCAGATGCCGCAGTTCAACCTCACCGACCAGGAGCTCAACGATCTCGCCGACTTCCTGCAATGGGCCAGCAAGATCAAGCGCCAGAGCTGGCCGCCGAACAAGGCGGGCTGACGCGCATGCCTCCTTCAAGACCTTGCCTCTTTCAAGACAGAGAGAACCCGAGATGAAATACCAAACCCAGAAAGTCGCGATGCTGTATTTCTACGGCGCGCTGACCCTGTTCCTGGCCCAGGTCGTGTTCGGCCTGCTCGCCGGGACCATCTACGTCCTGCCCAACACGTTGTCGGTGCTGCTGCCGTTCAACATCGTCAGGATGATCCACACCAACGCGCTGATCGTGTGGTCGCTGATCGGCTTCATGGGCGCGACCTACTTCCTGCTGCCTGAGGAAACCGAGACCGAGCTGTACAGCCCGTTGCTCGCAAAGATCCAGTTCTGGATGTTTTTCGGAGCTGCCGGCGTCGCCGTGGTCGGCTATCTCTTCCACTACCACGAGGGCCGCGAGTTCCTCGAGCAGCCCTTCATCATCAAGGTCGGCATCGTCGTGGTCTGCCTGATGTTCCTTTTCAACGTCACCATGACGGCGCTCAAGGGCCGCAAGACCACGGTCACCAACATCCTGTTGTTCGGCCTGTGGGGCGTTGCGATCTTCTTCCTGTTCGCCTTCTACAATCCGGCGAACCTCGCCGTCGACAAGATGTACTGGTGGTACGTCGTCCATCTCTGGGTCGAGGGCGTCTGGGAGCTGATCATGGCCTCCATTCTCGCTTATCTCATGATCAAGCTCAACGGCATCGACCGCGAGGTCGTTGAGAAGTGGCTCTACGTCATCATCGGCCTCGCCCTGTTCTCCGGCATCCTCGGCACCGGCCACCATTTCTACTGGATCGGCGCGCCCGGCTACTGGCAGTGGATCGGCTCGCTGTTCTCCACGCTCGAGGTGGCGCCGTTCTTCACCATGGTGATCTTCACGGTGCAGATGACCTGGAAGGCCGGCCGCAAGCATCCGAACCGCGCTGCGCTGTTGTGGTCGGTCGGGTGCTCGGTGATGGCGTTCCTCGGCGCCGGCGTCTGGGGCTTCCTGCACACGCTGTCCTCGGTGAACTACTACACCCATGGCACCCAGGTCACCGCCGCACACGGCCATCTCGCCTTCTTCGGCGCCTATGTGATGCTGAATCTGTCGGTGATGGCCTATGCGATCCCCCAGCTCAAGGGACGCGCGCCCTACAACCAGTGGCTCAGCATGACGAGCTTCTGGGTCATGTGCACGGCGATGATGACGATGACCTTCGCGCTGACCTTCGCCGGCGTGGTCCAGGTCCATCTCCAGCGCGTGCTCGGCCAGAGCTACATGGACGTGCAGGATCAGCTCGCGATGTTCTACTGGGTCCGGCTCGGCTCCGGCGTATTCGTCGCGATCTCCGCACTGATGTTCGTCTGGGCCGTGCTGGTGCCGGGCCGCGAGAAGCAGGCGGCCATTCCCGCCGCGCTGCAGCCGGCCGAGTAAACGCAAATGGCGGCCGCGGTTCGCCGCGGCCGCCTGCTTCCCTGGAAAGTCCGGAGAGACATCATGAAACCTGCCCTTCACACCGTGACCTCGGCGCCCGCGCTGCCGGCCTATGTCGCGAGCGGCAACGAATGCGCGCTGTTCGAGCACGCCTGGCGCAATCAGCTTCCGGTGCTGCTGAAGGGCCCGACCGGCTGCGGCAAGACGCGCTTCGTCGCGCATATGGCGGCCCGGCTGGGCCTGCCGCTGCACACGGTCGCCTGCCATGACGATCTCACCGCCGCCGATCTCACCGGCCGCTATCTTTTGCGGGGCGGCGACACCGTATGGACTGACGGTCCGCTGACCCGCGCGGTGCGCGAAGGCGGCATCTGCTATCTCGACGAAGTCGTGGAAGCGCGCAAGGACGTCACCGTTGTGCTGCATCCGCTGACCGACGACCGCCGCATCCTGCCGCTGGAGCGCACCGGCGAGGAGCTCGCCGCGCCCAAGAGCTTCATGCTCGTGGTCTCCTACAATCCCGGTTACCAGACGCTGCTCAAGGCGCTCAAGCCCTCGACGCGTCAGCGCTTCGTTGCCATCGAATTCGGCTTCCTGCCACCCGAGCAGGAGATTGCCGTCGTGTCCGCCGAAAGCGGACTGTCGCCGGAGCGCGCGCGGCCGCTGGTCGGGCTGGCCGGCCGGTTGCGCGCGCTCAAGGGCCACGATCTGGAGGAGGGCGTCTCGACCCGGCTCGTGGTCTATTGCGCGACCCTGATTGCCGCCGGCACGCCGACCGCCGACGCCGTGCTTGCCGGCATGATCGAGCCGCTGACCGACGATGCCGACGTCAAGGCGGCGCTGCTGGATGTCGCGCGCGCCGTGATCGGGTGAGGCCGCTGCCATGCTCGACTTCCTGGAACTGGAGGAGACGGTCGGCCGGGCCTGGCACCGCATGGTCGGCGGCACCACGAGCTATCCGGTTCACGACGATCACGCGGTTTCGCTTACCGAGGTGAGAGGCCGGCTCGCGGTCATGTTCCGCGCGCTTGGCGGCGAGACCGGCGTGCAGATCGCGAGCGCAGGTGCGCGAAAATCGGGACACCGTCTCGGCTGGCGGCAACGCATCGGTCTCGGCGATGAACGTCTCGAGCAGCCGGGCCGCGACGCCGCAACCATCTTCCTGCCCGATCGCATCGCGCTTTTTCCCGATCGTGCGCTGAACGCATCGCTCTATCGCTGGCTCGCGGCATGGTTCGCGGTTGCGCCGATCGAGACGATCACCGAATCCGATCCACTCAGGCGCGACCTGCTCGTGCTGCGCCGCGCCGCGGAGACGGCGGTCTTTGTGCTCACACAATTTCCCGGCCTCGTCGCTGACTATGCGCAGCTTGCCGCGGCGACTGCGGAGGCCCGGCCGCAACGTCCCTTGCCGCGTGTCGAGCAGGAGGTCGAGCAGATCGCTCTCGCGCTGCTCGGCGCCGGCAAGGCGCCCGCGGGCACGCTATGGCCGGCGATGATGGGAACGGGCCCGCTGCCGGACAAGGCGCCGCCGGGCTATCATCCGGTCCTGCCATGTCCGCTCTGGGGCGAATGCTGGACGCGCGAGCTCTCGCCCGCGCATGCGGGCGAAGACGCGTGCGCTGATGGCGCGGAACCGGCGGCCCAGGACAATCGCAAGCGTTTTGCCGTGCGTGAGCGCGAGGACAATGCCAATCGCCGCGACCCCTTCGTGCTCAACCGCTTCGAGAAGATCCTGGCGATGGCCGAGATGGTCAACGTCGACCGTCCCGCCGACGACAGCGACGACGAGGACGCGCAGAAGGCGGCCGACGATCTCGAGGAGATCACGCTGAGCCGTCGCAGCGGCAAGCCGGCGAGCCGGTTCAAGTTCGATCTCGACCTGCCGCCGGAAGCCCTCGATGCGTCCCAGTTGAATGCGGACCTCACCTATCCCGAATGGGATTACCGCAGCGGCGCCTATCTGCCCGATCATTGCCGCGTGCTCGCGGGTGCGGCCTCCGAGCAGGGTGAGAGCTGGACGCCTGACGAGGCCATGCGTCGGCACATCCGCCAGGTGCGCCGCCGCTTCGAGGTGCTGCGGCCGCGTCACGAATTGTTGCGCGCCCAGGCCGATGGAGACGACCTCGACCTCGACGCGCTGGTGCGCGCGCGGTGCGATCTGCGCGCCGGCAGCAGCAGCGGTCTCGATCGCATCCATGTCGCGATGCGCCCGCAAGGGCACGATCTCGCGGTCACGCTGCTGGTCGACGTCTCGCTCTCGACGGACGCCTGGGTCGATGGCTATCGCGTGCTCGACGTCGAGAAGGAGGCGCTGCTGGTGCTTGCCCACGGCCTGTCGGCCTGCGGCGACCACCACAGCATTCTCACCTTTACCTCGCGCCGGCGCTCCTGGGTGCGGCTCGAAACCGTCAAGGCCTTCGGCGAGCCGATGAGCGGAGCGGTAGAGCGCCGCATCGGCGCGCTGCGGCCGGGCTATTACACGCGGATCGGCGCGGCGGTGCGCCACGCCGCGGCCGAGCTCGCCCGCCAGCCGCAGCGCAAGAAGCTGCTGCTCGTCCTCACCGACGGCAAGCCGAACGACGTCGATCACTATGAGGGACGCTTCGCGCTCGAAGATACCCGCAAATCCGTGCAGGAAGCGCGCCGGCTCGGCCTCGCGGTTTTCGGCGTGACGGTCGATGCGACGGCGCAATCCTATTTCCCGACCCTGTTCGGGCGCGGCGGCTACGCCATCGTCGGCAACATCAAGCGATTGCCCGCGGCGCTGCCGGCGATCTACCGCCAGGTGGCGCATTGACGGAGCGACACGAGAGCCATCGCACGATGAACGTCATGCCCGGGCTTGTCCCGGGCATCCACGTTCTTCGGCGCCGCCAAGGAAGGTCGTGGATGGCCGGGGGAATAGCCTGCATCCCGGGCGGTCAGGCTGCATGCGTCCGTGAACTATTGCTCACAGGATGGGTATATGATCGAATGGACCGATGGACCAAATCCGGCCAAAACCCGATCTGATCATCTTCGATTGCGACGGCGTGCTCGTCGACAGTGAGCTGGTGAGCTGCCAGTGCCTGTCCGAGGTGCTGGCCGAATTCGGGATCGCGCTGAGCCAGGCGCAGGCGCTCGAGCTCTTTCTCGGGCGCAGCACGAAGGCGGTCGAGCAGCATTATCGCGATCTCGGACAGGTCTTGCCGGGCGACTTTCTGCAGCGCCTGAAATCGCATGTGCTGACGACGTTCGCGAAGGCGCTGCAGCCGATCCCGGGCATCCCGGCCGTGATATCCGAACTACGCGCTCCGTTCTGCGTCGCCTCGTCCAGCGACATCGACCGCGTCTCGCTCTCCCTCAACGTGACCGGCCTCGCGTCGCATTTCGACGGCCGGCTCTACACCGCGCAGATGGTCAGGCAAGGCAAGCCGGCTCCCGATCTCTTTCTGTACGCGGCCGACAAGATGGGCGTCTCGCCCGCGCGCACGCTGGTGATCGAGGACAGCGTCAGCGGTGTGCAAGCGGCGAAAGCTGCTGGCATGATGGCCTGGGGATTTGTCGGCGGCAGCCATTATCGCGGACGCGACGGGCAGGCTATATTGTCCGCCGCGGGGGCCGACCGGGTCTTCGCGCGCATGACCGATTTCTGGAAGGACGCGTGAGGCCCGCCATGGCCGCCGAGAACGACAAATCAAGGCTCGACGATGCCGCGCGCGCCGGCTGGCTCTATTTCATTGCCGGCCACACCCAGGACGAGATCGCAAAGATGCTTCAGGTCTCGCGCGCATCCGCGCAGCGGCTGGTCTCGCTGTGCCTCGCCGAGCGTCTCATCACGTTCCGGCTCGAACATCCCATTGCCGCCTGCATGGAGCTGGCCGGGCGCCTGAAGGAGCGGTTCGATCTCGTCCATTGCGAAGTCGTGCCGGCCGATCCCGCCGCGCCGCAGGCCACCGCGGGCATTGCCGAACGCTGCGCCAATCTGCTCGATTCCACGCTGCGTTCGGAGACGCCGGTCATCGTTGCGCTCGGCACGGGGCGGGCGGTGCGCGCCGCCGTGGAACGCGTCACGCCGATCGACCGGCCCAACCACCAGATCGTCTCACTGGTCGGCAACATCTCCGCCGACGGTTCGGCGAGCTTCTACGACACCGTCGGTCGGCTCGCCGACCGCACCGGCGCGCGGCATTATCCGATGCCGCTGCCGTTCCTGATGTCGTCGGAGGACGAGCGCAACAAGATGGTGCGGATCGAGCCGATCGCCAAGGTGAAGGCCGTTGCGGCCAAGGCGGATTTGCGCCTCGTCGGCATCGGCCAGATGGATCAGAAGGCCCAGGTCCACATCGACGGCTTCGTCACCCGCGACGAATTGTTCGAGATGATGCGGTTAGGTGCCATCGGCGAGATCACCGGCTGGGCCTATGATGCCAAGGGCCGCCTGCTCAAATCAGGCACCAACAAGCGCCTCACCAGCATCCCGCCGGAGGTGCCGGCGAAGACCACGACGATCGCCGCCGCGGTCGGCGCGGCCAAGGTTCCGGCCATCGCTGCGGCGCTCAACGGCGGCCTGATCAACGGGCTGATCACGGACGAGACGACCGCAACGGCGATTTTGGAGCGGTAGAGCGCAAACTCGCGACTTGCTCCGCTGTCATCGTCCGCCTTGTGCGCAATTGCGCACTGGGGCGGACGATCCAGTACGCCGCGGCCCCGCTTGGGGCAAACCAATGGACGACACGGAGTACTGGATGCCGCGCTTTCGCGGGGCATGACAGCCGTGGGCGAGGCAGCATCCCCATCACTCCCGCACCGCAGCACTCATAAGTTGCGCAAACGCCCGCGCGCCTGCTTGACAAGCACCGCCCCTCCGTTGAACATACGCCCAACGCGTGGGCATATGCTCAAAACGCGAATTGAGGGAGGTCACCGTGAAACAATTCCTCGGCGCCGTCTGCGGCGCGTCCGTCCTGTTGCTGGCCGTCCCCGTGATGGCCGAAACCACCCTGACGATCGCCACCGTCAACAATGGCGACATGATCCGCATGCAGGGGCTGACGGCTGAATTCACCAAGAAGAACCCGGACATTTCCGTGAAATGGGTGACGCTGGAAGAGAACGTGCTGCGCCAGCGCGTCACCACCGACATCGCCACCAAGGGCGGCCAGTTCGACGTCCTCACCATCGGCACCTATGAGGTGCCGATCTGGGCCAAGAAGGGCTGGCTGGTGCCGCTCGCCAATCTCGGTGCCGATTACGACGTCGCCGACCTCCTGCCAAAGATCAAGGATGCGGTCTCCGCCGACGGCAAACTCTACGCCGCGCCGTTCTATGGCGAGAGCTCGATGGTGATGTACCGCACTGACCTGTTCGAGAAGGCCGGCCTGAAGATGCCGGAAAAGCCGACCTGGGACTTCGTGATCGACGCGGCCAAAAAGCTGACCGACAAGAGCGCCGGCACCTACGGCATCTGCCTGCGCGGCAAGGCCGGCTGGGGCGAGAACATGGCGTTCCTCTCGGCCATGGCCAATTCTTATGGCGCGCTGGTTCGACGAGAAGTGGGAGCCGCAGTTCAACACGCCGGAATGGAAGGCGACGCTCACGACCTACGTCAATCTGATGAAGGAAGCGGGCCCTCCCGGCGCGAGCTCGAACGGCTTCAATGAAAATCTGGCGCTGTTCAACGCCGGCAAATGCGCGATGTGGATCGACGCCACCGTCGCCGCGTCCTTTGTCACCAACCCGAAGGACTCCAAGGTGGCCGACAAGGTCGGCTTCGCACTCGCGCCCAACACCGGGCTCGGCAAGAACGCCAACTGGTTGTGGGCCTGGAATCTCGCGATCCCCGCCGGCTCCAAGAAGACGGAAGCGGCCGAGAAGTTCATCGCCTGGGCGACGAGCAAGGACTACACCAAGCTCGTGGCGTCGAAGGAGGGCTGGGCCAACGTGCCGCCGGGCACGCGCGCCTCGCTCTACCAGAACGAAGAATATCTCAAGGTTGCGCCGTTCGCGAAGCTGACGCTGGCCTCGATCGACGCGGCCGATCCGAACAAGCCGACGGTGAAGCCGGTGCCCTATGTCGGCGTGCAATATGCTGCGATTCCCGAATTCCAGGGCATCGGCACCCAGGTCGGCCAGCAATTCTCCGCCGCGCTCGCGGGATCGATGACGGTCGATGCCGCGCTCACCGCGGCGCAATCGGCGACCGAGCGCGAGATGAAGCGCGCCGGCTACATCAAGTGAACCCGAGCTCTTCCTCCTGAGCTCAAACTGGCGGCCATCCACTCAGTCAGCCCCGGATGGATGGCCGCCTTCTTCCGTCAAGCGGAGAAGTCAGGGATGGCCACCCGACAGACGCAGTTCCTTGCGCGCTCGCTCCTGACGCCTGCGGTCGGGCTGCTGTTCATCTGGATGATCGTCCCGCTCGCGCTGACGATCTATTTCTCGACGCTGCATTACAGCCTGCTCGATCCCGGCTCCGAGACGTTCGTTGGCCTCGAGAACTTCCGCTACTTCCTCACCGATCCCGCCTTCCTTGCTTCGCTCCAGAACACGCTGGTGCTGGTCGGCTCGGTGCTGGCGCTGACCATCCTGCTCGGCATTCCCCTGGCGCTGTTGATGGACCAGCCGGTGATCGGGCGCAATTTCGTGCGGCTGATGGTGATCGCGCCGTTCTTCGTGATGCCGACGGTGAGCGCACTGGTCTGGAAGAATCTGCTGATGCATCCGGTGTCCGGCCTGTTCGCCTGGCTCGCCTCGCTATTCCATTTGACGCCGATCGACTGGTTCAACGACGTGCCGCTGTTTGCCGTCATCCTGATCGTGACGTGGCAATGGCTGCCCTTCGCGACGCTGATCCTGCTCACCGCGCTGCAATCGCTCGACGAGGAGCAGAAGGAGGCCGCCGAGATGGACGGCGCCAGTGCCGTCTCGACCTTCATCTACATCACCCTGCCGCACCTCGCGCGGCCCATCACGGTGGTGATCCTGATCGAGACCATCTTCCTGCTCACGGTCTTCGCGGAAATTTATGTCACCACGGGCGGTGGCCCGGGACTGTCGACCACCAACATCGCCTTCCTGATCTATTCGCAGGCGCTGATCCAGTTCGACGTCGGCAGTGCCTCCGCGGGTGGTCTCGTCGCGGTGGTGATCGCCAATGTCGTGGCCTTCTTCCTCGTCCGCATCGTCGGCCGCAATCTGGAGGCGTGACACATGGCACGGATGGCGACGACACGGCAGGTGGTGGTCTCGACGATCGGGGCGTGGTTCTTTGGCTTCCTGATCTTCTTCCCGATCCTCTGGATGGTGCTGGCGAGCTTCAAGACCGAGCTGGAGGCCTTCGCCATCCCTCCGTCCTTCCTGTTCTTCCACTGGACCACGGAGAACTACGCCACGGTGCAGGAGCGCAGCGACTATTTCCACCACGCGATGAACTCGATCATCATCGCCGGCGGCTCGACGCTGATTGCGCTCTTGATCGCGATCCCGGCGGCGTGGTCGATGGCGTTCTCGCCGACCAAGCGCACCAAGGACATCCTGCTCTGGATGCTCTCGACCAAGATGATGCCGCCAGTCGGCGTGCTGGTGCCGATCTACCTGATCTTCAAGACTTTCGGCCTGCTCGATTCCCGCATCGGCCTCGTCTTCATCCTGTGCCTCGGCAATTTGCCGATCGTGATCTGGATGCTGTTCACCTATTTCAAGGAGATCCCGCGCGATATCCTGGAAGCCGCGCGCATGGATGGCGCCACCATCGGCCGCGAGCTCGTCTACGTGCTGACGCCGATGGCGATCCCGGGGCTCGCATCGACCATGCTGCTCAATCTGATCCTGGCGTGGAACGAGGCGTTCTGGACGCTCAACCTGTCGACCTCGAACGCCGCGCCGCTCACCACGTTCATCGCGTCCTATTCGAGCCCGGAAGGGCTGTTCTGGGCCAAGTTGTCGGCGGCCTCGACGCTGGCGATCGCGCCCATTCTCGTCCTCGGTTGGTTCAGCCAGAAGCAGCTCGTGCGCGGGCTCACCTTCGGCGCGGTGAAGTAAAGGGCTGCCGGATCATGGGTCAGATCACACTTCAGGGCGTGCAGAAATCCTTCGGTCCCGTGCACATCATCAAGGGCGCCGATCTCGAAATCGCCGACGGCTCCTTTGTCGTGTTCGTCGGCCCCTCCGGCTGCGGCAAGACCACGCTGCTGCGGCTGATCGCTGGCCTCGAGGACGTCTCCGGCGGCAAGATTCTGATCGACGGCAAGAACGTCGTCGACACGCCGCCGGCCAAGCGCGGGCTCTCCATGGTGTTCCAGTCCTACGCGCTCTATCCGCATATGAGCGTGCGCGGCAATATCGGATTCGGCCTGAAGCTGGCGGGCCTTGCCAGGGACGAGATCAACCGCAAGGTCGAGGCGGCCGCCGCGACGCTGAATCTCACGCCCTATCTCGACCGCAAGCCGCGCGAGCTCTCCGGCGGCCAGCGCCAGCGCGTCGCGATCGGCCGCGCCATCGTGCGCGAGCCAAAGGCGTTCCTGTTCGACGAGCCGCTCTCCAACCTCGACGCAGCATTGCGCGTGCAGATGCGCATCGAGGTGACGCGGCTCCAGAAGCAGCTCGGCACCACGGCGATCTACGTCACCCACGACCAGGTCGAGGCCATGACCATGGCCGACAAGATCGTGGTGCTCAACGGCGGCAAGATCGAGCAATATGGTTCGCCGCTGGAGCTCTACGAGAAGCCCGCCAACCTCTTCGTCGCCGGCTTCATCGGCTCACCCAAGATGAATTTCGTCACCGGCGAGCACGCCTTGCAGAAGGGTGCGGCAACGATCGGCGTACGTCCGGAGCATCTGAAAATCGAGCGCGACGGCGCCGGCGGCTGGCAAGGAACGATCGCGGTGGCGGAGCATCTCGGCAGCGACACCTTTCTTTATGTCGATGCCGGTCCGCTCGGCATGCTGACGGCGCGTTACATCGGCGAGCTGAGCCTTCACGCCGGCGACCGCGTGTCGCTGGTGCCGGATCCCGCGCGCATCCATCGCTTCGATGAGCGCGGCAACGCGCTTCGGAACTAACAAGAAACGGGAATACCACCATGTACCTGGAAAAGTTCAAGCTGAACGGCAAGACCGCGTTCATCACCGGCGGCGGGCAGGGCATTGGCCTTGGTTGCGCGGAAGCGCTGGCCGAAGCGGGCGCCAAAGTCATCATCGGCGACCGCGACAGCAAGGTCGCCGACAGCGCAAAGGCCAGCCTGAAGGCGAAGGGTTTTGACGTCGAGACCGCGATCATGGACGTCACCGACACCAAACGCGTGGCCGAAGTCGCGAACGACCTCGTCGCCCGCCATGGCAAGGTCGACATCCTCGTCAACAATGCCGGCATCGCGCGCAGCGAGACCCCGGCGGAGACCGTCACCGACGAGCACTGGCTCAACGTCATCGACGTCAATCTCAACGGCACCTTCTGGTGCTGCCGCGAATTCGGCAAGCACATGCTGAAGGCCGGGAGCGGGGCCATCGTCAATGTCGGCTCGATGTCCGGCTTCATCGTCAACAAGCCGCAGGAGCAGTGCTTCTACAACGCCTCCAAGGCCGGCGTGCACCATCTGACCAAGTCGCTGGCCGCCGAATGGGGCGCGCGCGGCATTCGCGTCAATGCGGTGGCGCCGACCTATATCGAGACGCCGCTCAACGCTTTCGTGAAGAGCAACGCCAAGATGTATGACGCCTGGATCGGTGGAACCCCGATGGCGCGGATGGGGCAGGTCGAGGAGATTGCTTCCGTCGTGCTGTTCCTGTCTTCCGAGGCCGCGAGCCTGATGACTGGCAGCATCGTGCTGGTGGATGGCGGCTACACTTGCTGGTAGGCTTGCGTCAAAACTGACGGAAAGCGACCGGGAGCAACAATGCCGCGAGCGTATATCGGCGTCGACGTGGGGACCACGAGCACGCGGGCAGGAGTGTTTGACGAGGCCGGCACGCTGCTTGCGACCGCGCGGCATCCGATCAGAATCTGGCACGAGGCCGGCGACATCGTCGAGCAGTCATCCCAGGATATCTGGGAGGCCTGCGTCAAATCGGTGCGTGCGGCGATGGCGGAAGCAGCCATCGCGCCCGACAGCATCGGCGGCATCGGCTTCGACGCCACCTGTTCGCTCGTGGTCCTCGACAGGCAAGGCGAGCCGCTCACCGTCAGCGCCTCCGGCGAGGCGCAGCGCAACGTCATCGTCTGGATGGACCACCGCGCCACCGCTGAGGCGCGTCTCATCAACGAGACCGAGGATGCCGTGCTGCGCTATGTCGGCGGCTCGATCTCGCCCGAGATGGAGATGCCGAAGCTATTGTGGCTGAAGCGGCATCTGCGCGCGAGCTTCGACGCCGCCGGTCACTTCTTCGATCTGGCGGACTATCTGACCTGGCGCGCGACCGGCGCGTTCCAGCGTTCGACCTGCACCGTCACCTGCAAGTGGAACTATCTCGCCCATGACGGCGGCGGCTGGAGCGCGCAGTTCTTCAAGCGCATTGGTCTCTCCGACTTCGTCGCCGAGAATTACGCGCGCATCGGCACCGAGATCGTCGCGCCCGGCACGCGGCTCGGCGCCGGTCTCACCCGCGCAGCCGCGGCCGAGCTTGGCCTGTCACCGGGCACGCCGGTCGGTGCGGCGCTGATCGATGCCCATGCCGGCGGCATCGGCGCGATCGGCGGACGTGACGGCTCGGGCGGCGCGAGCGATGTCAGCGATCGTCTCGCCTACATCATGGGAACCTCGGCCTGCATCATGGCGACGACGAAGGAGCCGTGCTTCGTGCCGGGCGTGTGGGGTCCTTATTATTCCGGCATGGTGCCGGACGTCTGGCTCAACGAGGGCGGGCAGTCGGCTGCGGGCGCCGCGATCGACCATCTCCTCAAATCGCATCCCGGCTTCGCCGAGGCGAGCGCGGCCGCACGCGGCGAGGGCCTCGACCTCATCGACTTCCTGGAGCGCCGCATCATCGCGCGCGCCGGCGATGCCAGCCGCGCCGCGCTGCTCGCGCGCGACATCCATGTTCTACCGGAGTTCATCGGCAATCGCTCGCCCTACGCCGACCCCGACACGCGCGCCGTGATCGCCGGCCTCGATCTCGACACCGACATCGCCTCGATGGAGCGGCTGTTCGTTGCCGGCCTGTGCGGGCTGGCCTATGGGCTTGCCGAGGTGATCGAGGTGTTTGCCGCGCATGGCGTCCGCTCCAGCCTCATGATCATGGGTGGCGGTGCCAGCCGCAGCCCGTTGGTGCGGCAGATCATGGCGGATACGACGGGTCTCACCGTCGCGCTGCCGCAGACGAAGGAACCGGTGCTGCTGGGCGCGGCGATGCTGGGAGCCGTCGCCGGCGGTGCCTATGCTTCGATCGGCGAGACCATGGCAAGGATGTCGGCGCTGGGACGCAAGAGCGAGCCGACCGCGCCGGACATGGCCGCGTTTCACGCCCGTAAGCGCGACGTGTACAAGCTGCTGCGCGAGGTCGATCGCGGCAGCCGCGCGGCGATGCGTGATAGCGCGAGAGGTTGAAAGACATGCTGATTGCCTGCGGCGATGCGCTGATCGATTTCGTCCCGACCCGAAATACGGAGGGACGCGAGGCGGTGATGCCCGCCGTCGGTGGCTCCTGCCTCAACGTCGCGATCGGCATGGCGCGCCTGGGCGCGCCGACCGGCTTCGTCGGCGGCATCTCGACTGATTTGTTCGGCCGCATGATCGCAGATCACGCCGCTGCCTCGCACGTCGGGCTCGATCTCGCCACGCGC
This sequence comes from Bradyrhizobium sp. 14AA, assembly GCF_054185205.1. Classification (NCBI taxonomy): domain Bacteria; kingdom Pseudomonadati; phylum Pseudomonadota; class Alphaproteobacteria; order Hyphomicrobiales; family Nitrobacteraceae; genus Bradyrhizobium; species Bradyrhizobium sp. 14AA. The sequence goes on from NZ_JAVAYM010000017.1 coordinate 103,690, forward strand.
AGCGATCACCAGACCACGCTCGCCTTCGTCCGCATCGTCGCGGGCGAGTCGCACTACGCGTTCTACGATGCCGAGACCGCGACGCGGAATTGGAGCTACCGGCGCGGCACCATTTCGTTCGATACGGTCGAGGCCGTCCATGTCGGCTCGACCACGCTGGTCAATGACCAGGGCGCCGCCGAGACCAAGGCGCTGATCGCGGATGCGCGGGCCTCATCGACGATCTCCTTCGATCCGAACTGCCGCCCCAACCTCGTCAAGGACAAGCCGGCCTATCTCGCGCGCATGGCGGAATTCGCCGGCAGCGCCGACCTCATCAAGATGTCGGACGTCGACTTCGCCTATCTCTTCGGCGACGAGCCCTATGCGCAACGCGCGAGCGCGCTGCTGGGGCAGGGCACGCGCCTCGTCGTCATCACCCGCGGCAACAATGGCGCCATTGCCTGGCACGCCGGGGCAGGGCAGATCGAGGTTGCCGCGCCCAAGGTCGATGTCGCCGACACCATCGGCGCCGGCGACAGCTTTCAGGCGGCGCTGCTGTTTGCCCTGCACAAGCAGGGACGTCTCGCCCGCGCGACGCTGAAGGACATCGGCGCGGACGAACTCCGCCGCGCACTGTCCTTTGCCGCCAACTGCGCCGGCATGACCTGCACGCGACCGGGCGCCGATCCGCCCTGGATCCATGAGATCGGCTGGAACCCGTAGCGCCGCTTCACATCCGCGCGACGGCCTTCTCGGCGCATTTGATGAAGGTTCCGATCAGCGGGCTCTGGGAATCCCTCCGCCAGCACACTGCGATGTCGAGGGAGTCGGTGGCATCGCGCAGCGGCCTGAACACGATGCCGCGCGGCGCGCCGAGCTGCGCGCAGGCCGGCAGGATGGCAAGGCCTTCGCCGGCCAGAACCAGGCTCATCGCCGAATGCACCGTCTCCACCCGGCTCGCGATCGGCATCACCACCTGGTGCCGGCGCAGCAGGGGGACCACGGCGGACGATGCGGGACCATGGTCCGGATGCGGCAGCGCGATCAGCGGACGGCCGTGCAGCCGGGCCATCGGGACGGAGCCCAGGCGGGCGAGCGGCGAACTGGTCGGCATCGCCAGCATGAAGCGTTGCGCACCGATCCGCGCCACCTGGATCTCGGGATGGTTGATGGCCGGCATGCACAGCGCGACCGTGACGCTGCGATCGAGCACCCGGGCCTCGCGCGTCGAGGCGCTGAGCTCGGCGAACTCCAGGTCGACGCCGGGCACCGAGCGGCGCAGCTCGGGGATGAGCCGCGGCAGGATCGCATTGGCCAGCACGAACATGTAGCCGACCGAGATCCGCCCGCGCTTGCCGGCCGCGACCGCGCGCGCGGCCTCGATCCCGTCGGCCGCCAGCGCCAGCGCCTCGCTGGCGCGCGCCAGCAGCGCCTGGCCGGCCTCGGTCAGGTCCATGCCGCGCGTGCCGCGGCGGAACAGCGGCGCGCCCACTTCGGCCTCCAGCTTGCGGATTTGCACCGAGAGCGGCGGCTGCGCCATGCGCAGCCGTTCAGCGGCCTTGCCGACGCTGCGCGCCTCGGCCACGGCGACGAAATAGCGGAGCCGGCGAAGATCCATTGGCATACCGAAACCGTATGGGTTGACGTCCAAAAACGTATTGGACGGCGAGTTAACAAAACTGTCATTCTCGCTGTCAATGCAATGGCTGGGCCAACGAAGGCCGGCTTGGGAGCGTGATGTGACGATGAACGGCGATCCCTGTCTCCTGTCCGCAACCGAGCTGCGCGGCCTCATGGCCGCAAGGAAAATCTCCCCGGTCGAGATCGTCAGCGCCGTGATTGCGCGCGCCGAGGCGCTCCAGGGCGAATTGAACTGCTTCATCACGCTGTGCGGCGACGAAGCGATGGCGCAGGCCCGCGCCGCCGAGCGCAAGATGATGGCGGGCGAGGCGCTCGGCCTGCTCCACGGCATCCCCGTCACCGTCAAGGACATCGTCAACACCAAGGGCGTCAAGACCACCTTCGGCGCCGTTCCCTACAAGGACAACGTCCCGACCGAGGATGCGGTGGCGGTCGCGCGGCTGCACGCCGAAGGCGCGATCCTGATCGGCAAGACCACGACGCCGGAATTCGGCAGCAAGTGCCTGACGGATTCGCCGCTGTTCGGCCGCACCCGCAATGCCTGGGACGCCTGCCGATCCTCCGGCGGCTCCAGCGGCGGCGCGGCGGTGGCGGTGGCGAGCGGCATCGCGCCGCTGGCGATCGCGACCGACGGCGGCGGCTCGACACGGATTCCCGCCGCCTGCAACGGCGTGGTCGGGCTGAAGCAGAGCAATGGTGTCATCCCACACAGCCAGGCGCTGGACGTGTTCGGCAACCAGACCTATGTCACGCCGACCACGCGGACCGTTGCCGACACCGCGCTGATGATGCAGGCCATGGCCGGCGAGGATCCTATCGATCCCTGGTCGATCGGCGTGCCCGTGCCCGACTTCATCGGCACCGCCGCTCCGCATGGCGATCTGCGCGGGCAGAGGATTTTGTATTGCCTGACCCCGCCGGGCCGTCCGGTGTCCGCCGAGGTCGCCGCCAATTTCAGGGCGAGCCTCGACCTTCTGGCAGGGCTCGGCGCCGAGCTCGAGGAATTCTCCGGCGAGGGGTTCGACATCGAGCCGATCTGGCGCGCCATCAACCACACCGTCTGGCGCACGCGCTTTGCAAAGCTTGCGGCCGAGCACAAGGACGAGCTGAGCGAGGCCTTTCTCAAGCAGCTCGCGCTCGCAACCGAAGTCAGCGGCGTCGACTACCAGGAGGCGATGTTCGCGCGCACCGCGTTGTTTCGCCGCGTGCAATCACTGCTTGCGCGCGGGGACTTCCTGGCGATGCCGACCCTCACGCGCACCGCGCTGCCGATCAAGCAGGACTTGTTCGGCAGCATCGAGATCGACGGGGCGCATTTCGACAGCGTCCGGCCAAACTGGTTCCCCTGGACCATGCCGTTCAACATGACCGGCCATCCCGCCGTCAGCCTTCCCTCAGGCTTTGCCCGCGACGGCCTGCCGATCGGCCTTCAGCTCGTCGGCCGCTTCCGGGCCGATGCCGAATTGCTGCGCGTCAGCGCGTTGTTCGAGGCCTCCGCGGGCCTCCTGTCCCGCTGGCCGGAATGACGACATGCACACGCAGCAAAAGGCTTGTGCGCAAAGGACTTGCCTCCGGCCCCCGGACATGTTGATCGTGCCGCGGTCAAGCCCTGAAGCCGAGCGCGCATGAGCGTATTTGTCCTCCGACGTCTGTTGACCTTGCTGGCGACGCTGGTCGGCGCATCGCTGATCATTTTCCTGGTGCTGGATGCGCTGCCCGGCAACGCCGCGCAGATGCTGATGGGCGCCGATGCCTCCCCGGACGCGGTGCGCGCGCTCACCGTCAAGCTCGGGCTCGACCAGCCGCTGGCGGTTCGCTACCTGCAATGGATCAAGGGCCTGCTCGTCGGCGATCTCGGCAACTCTTATGTCTACGGCACGCCGGTCGCCAGCCTGATCGCGGAGCGGCTGGTGCTGACCATTCCGCTCGCGATCATGGCCATGACGATCACGGTGACGCTGGCGCTCTCCGCCGGCATCTACACCGCCGCCAACCACAACAAGCTCGGCGACGTCGGCGTGATGTCGCTGACGCAGGTTGGCATCGCGCTGCCGAACTTCTGGTTCGCGATCCTGCTGGTGCTGCTGTTCGCGGTGCGCCTGCAATGGCTCTCGGCGGGCGGCTTTGCCGGCTGGGAGGACGGCATCTGGCTCGCCGTGAAGTCGCTGCTGCTGCCGGCGGTCTCGCTCGCGGTGGTGCAGGCCGCGATCCTCGCGCGCGTCACGCGCTCGGCGGTGCTGGAGGTGCTGCGCGAAGACTTCGTGCGCACAGCGCGTGCAAAAGGGCTCGGCAAGCGCGAGGTGCTGTGGAGCCACGTGCTGCGCAACGCCATGATCCCCGTGATGACGGTGATGGGGCTGCAATTCGCCAATCTGCTCGCCGGCACCATCGTGATCGAGAACGTGTTCTATCTGCCGGGCCTCGGCCGGCTGATCTTCCAGTCGATCGCCAACCGCGACCTGATCGTGGTGCGCAACTGCGTGATGCTGCTGGCGACCATGGTCGTCATCGTCAATTTCGTGGTCGACGTGCTCTATGCCTCCATCGATCCCCGCATCAAGGTTCACGACCTGTGAGCGCGCCCTTGACCACTTCCATTGACGCACCGGTCGCCACGCGCCGTCTGCCGGCCAAAACCTTCTGGGGCCGCGCGCTACGCCACCGCAGTTTCGTGCTGGGCGGCGGGCTGAGCCTGCTCGTCCTTGCCTCGGCGCTGCTGTCGCTGGTGTGGACGCCGTGGTCGCCTTACGAGATCGACATCGCCTCGAAACTCCGGCCGCCATCGGCGGCGCATTGGCTCGGCACCGATTCCTTCGGCCGCGACATCGTCTCGCTGCTGCTCGCCGGCGCCCGCTCCACCATCATGGTCGGTGTCATCGCGGTCAGCATCGGCCTCACCTTCGGCGTCACGCTGGGCCTGATCGCCTCGGCCCGGCGCGGCTGGACCGAAGAGATCATCATGCGTTTCTCCGACTTCACCTTCGCCTTTCCGGCCGTGCTGTCCGCGATCATGCTCGCGGCGGTCGCGGGTCCCGGCATGGTGACCTCGATCATCGCGATCGGCATTTTCCAGATCCCGACGCTGACCCGGCTGACCCGCGGCTCGGCCAATGCGATCTGGGCGCGCGAGTTCGTGCTGGCCGCGCGCGCGGCCGGCAAGGGCGCCTTCCGCATCACCATCGAGCACGTGCTGCCGAACATCCTGTCGATCCTGATCGTGCAGGTCACCATCCAGTTCGCGCTCGCCATCCTCGCCGAAGCCGCGCTGTCCTATCTCGGCCTCGGCACGCAGCCGCCGCAGCCGTCCTGGGGGCGGATGCTGAACGATGCGCAGACGCTGCTGTTCCAGTCGCCGATGCTTGCGGTCTATCCGGGGGCTGCGATCGCGATCGCCGTGCTCGGCCTCAATCTGCTCGGCGATGGCTTGCGCGATCTGCTCGATCCACGCCTGGCGCGGGAGCGATGACGATGGGCGAGCGACAGACCATGCCGCTGATCGAGGTTAGCAATCTCGGCGTCCGTCTCAACACCAGCCGCGGACCGGCACAGGCCGTGCATGGCGTCAGCTTTGCGCTCAAGCGCGGCGAGACGCTGGGGCTCGTCGGCGAATCCGGCTGCGGCAAGTCGGTCACCGCGCTGTCACTGATGGGGCTCTTGCCTGATAGCGCGCTCGTCACCGGCAGTATCAAGCTTGACGGCAGCGAGCTCGCGGGATTGCCCGATGCGGACTACTGCCGCCTGCGCGGCAATCGCATCAGCATGATCTTCCAGGAGCCGATGACCGCGCTCAATCCGATGCACACGATCGGCGATCAGGTCGCCGAGCCGCTGCGGCGTCACAAGAAATACTCGGCCTCGCAGGCCCGGCGAGAAACGATCGCCTTGCTCGACCGCGTCGGGCTGCCCGATCCGGCCAGGCGCGTCGATGCCTATCCGCACCAGTTTTCCGGCGGCCAGCGCCAGCGCATCACCATCGCGATGGCGCTCGCCTGCGAGCCCGATCTGTTGATCGCGGACGAGCCGACCACGGCGCTCGACGTCACCATTCAGGGCCAGATCCTCGATCTCATCGCCGATCTCGTCGAGGAGCGCGGCATGTCGATGATCCTGATCTCGCACGATCTCGGCGTCATCGCCGAGAACGTGCAGCGCATGATGGTGATGTATGGCGGCACCGTCGTCGAGAGCGGCCCGACCGAAGAGGTGTTCCGCCGCATGGGCCATCCCTACACGCAAGGGCTCTTCCGCGCCCGCCCGAAGCTCGGTGCGCGCAAGGGAACACGGCTGAAGACGATCTCGGGCACGGTGCCGGAGCTCGCGGATTTGCCGGCCGGCTGCACCTTCGGCGATCGCTGTCCGCTGGTCGAGGACAGATGCCGCGCCGCGCTGCCGCAGATGGTCGAGGTCGGCGGCGGTCACGTCGTGCGCTGTGTTCGCACCGATGTCTCGATGGCCGCGAATGTCGGAGCGCTGTCCGCATGAGCGCCGAACCTCTTCTCGACGTGAAGGACCTCGAGCAGCGCTACACGCTGCCGCGCGAAAGCCTGTTTCGCCCGCCCGGCCAGGTGCGCGCGCTCAACGGCGTCAGCGTGCAGGTCCAGGCCGGCAAGAGCCTCGGCATCGTCGGCGAGTCCGGCTCGGGCAAGTCGACCTTCGCGCGGGTCGTGATGGCGCTGGAGCGACCGACCTCGGGCCAGGTCGCGCTGCTCGGGCGCGATCTCAACCGCATCCCGGCGGACGAATTGCGTCGCGCGCGCCGCGATTTCCAGATGGTGTTCCAGGATCCCTATGGATCGCTTGATCCGCGCCAGACCATCGCGCGCATCGTCGCCGAGCCCTTGACCGTTCTGGAGGGCGCCGATCGCGCGACATTCCGCGAACGCGTCTCCGCGGTGCTGAAGCAGGTCGGCTTGCGCGAAGCCGACATGGACAAATACCCGCACGAATTCTCCGGCGGCCAGCGCCAGCGCATCGCCATTGCGCGCGCGCTGATCACGCAACCAAAACTGATCGTCGCCGACGAGCCGGTCTCCGCGCTCGACGTCTCCGTGCAGGCCCAGGTTCTGAACCTGATGCAGGACCTCCAGGAGCAGTTCGGCCTAAGCTACATCCTGATCAGCCATGACCTCGCCGTCGTCGACTATCTCTGCGACGAGGTCGCGGTGATGTATCTTGGCCGGATCGTCGAGCAGGGCCGTCCCGAGGACCTGTTCGAACATTGCGCTCATCCCTATACAAGGGCGCTGCTGGACGCCGTGCCGCGGGCGCGCGCCGGCGGCGGCCGGCGGCGGCGCGGGGCCCAGGCGATCGCCTCGCAATCGGCGGCGGCTGCCGGATGCCCCTATGTGGCGCGTTGTCCGCTTGCCGACCAGCATTGCCGCGAGGTCCTGCCTGAGCTACGCAAGGTCGGCGAGGGGCACCTTGCCGCCTGCCACAAGGCGGAGGCCGTGATGGCGTTGCCGCAGGCGGCCATGGAAGGTTAGTGTCCGGAGCAGGATTGGCGTAGGCTCACGAAGACAGCAGGCCGGGGAGTTACGAGATGTTCAGGAAGCTATCGATCGTCGCATTTGCCGCCGCCCTTGCTGCGGCACCGTTGCCGGTGCTGGCGCAGAGCAAGAAGGACAGCGTCGTCATGGCCATGACGCTGGAGCCGCCGGGACTCGATCCCACCAACGCCGCGGCCGCCGCGATTGCCGAGGTCACGCTCTACAACATCTACGAGACCCTGACCAAGATCAGCGAGGACGGCTCGGTCTCGCCGCTCCTCGCGGAAAGCTGGACGGCTTCGCCCGACCTGAAGACCTATACGTTCAAGCTGCGCAAGGGCGTCAAATTCCACAATGGCGAGGCGTTCGATTCGGCCGCGGTGAAGTTCTCGTTCGAGCGCAACGCGGTCGCCACCAGCACCAACAAGGACAAGAGCCTGTTCCAGAGCTTCGAGTCCGTTGCCGCGCCCGACGCCGACACGATCGTGATCACCTCGAAGAACTCCGAGCCGAACCTGCCGTTCCTGCTCGGACAGGCGAGCGGCTCGATCGTCGAGCCGAAGAGCGCGGCGACGAACGTCACGCAGCCGGTCGGGACCGGGCCTTATCAGCTCAGTGCCTGGGCCAAGGGCTCCTCGATCACGCTGACCAAATGGGCCGACTACCGCAACGCCGCCGCGGTCAAGCTCTCGAAGGTGACGATCCGTTTCATCTCCGATCCGGCCGCCCAGGCCGCGGCGCTGCTCTCGAATGATGTGGACGCGTTTCCGCGCATCGCGACCCGCGTCGTTGCTCAGTTCAAGGCTGACCCGCGCTTCACGGTGCTGATCGGCGGTTCCAGGGCCAAGACCATCGTCGCGATCAACCACCGCAAGAAGCCGCTGGATGACGTCCGCGTTCGCCGCGCCATCCTCGCTGCGATCGATCGCAAGGCATTGATCGACGGCGCCGTCGAGGGGTTCGGCACGCCGATCGGCAGCTTCTACACGCCGGGATCGGTCGGTTATGTCGACACCACCGCCATCAACCCCTACGATCCCGAGAAGGCCAAGAAGCTTCTGGCCGAGGCCGGTGTCACCACGCCGCTCGAGCTGTCGCTGAAGCTGCCGCCGCCGCCCTATGCGCGGCAGGGCGGTGAGATCGTCGCAGCCCAGCTCGCCAAGGTCGGCATCGTCGCCAAGATCGAGAACGTCGAATGGGCGCAGTGGCTGTCGCAGGTGTTCGGGCCCACGGGTCCGCACAATTTCGACCTCACGATCGTCAGCCATGTCGAGCCGTTCGACCTCGTCAAGATCACCGAGCCGGACTACTATCTCGGCTACAACAACGAGAAGTTCAACGCGCTCTACAAGCAGATCGTCTCGACGCCGGATGAAGCCGCCCGCGCAAAACTGCTCGGCGATGCCCAGCGCATGCTGGCCACCGACGCCGCCTCCGCCTACCTGTTCCAGCCGCAATGGCCGACTGTCACCAACAAGAAGCTGAAGGGCGTCTGGAAGGAAGTCCCGCAGTTCGAGAACGATTTCTCGACCTGGTATTGGGAGTAGGGCTATCGCAGATGGCGTCTTGGTGGCGGCCTGCGCAAGCGCCTCGTCCTTCGAGACGACCGCTTCCAGCGGTCTCCTCAGGATGAGGCTGAGCAGCATTGGCCCCGTTTGAAATAGCTGCCGCGCACGCCGCCCTCATCCTGAGGGCCCGCCATCGGCGGGCGTCTCAAAGGATGCGTTGTGCGCGAGCTATCCGTAACTCCTCTTTTCATATGCGATAGCCCTGCCTTGTTGGGGAGAGGGCCGCGACGCCGGTAGACACGGCTCGCGATGCGCGCCTGTATCTCGATTCCCACACTTGCGAGCAAAAGAGCATCCGTTTGTCGCTTTTCGAACAGACGGAGAAAGCCCGCTCCGTTCCAATTCCCCAACAATTAAGAACAGCCGGTTGGGGAGGCGTGGGGATGACGCACTACCGAGCTTACCTTTTGGATCAGCACCACCGCGTCATAAGCGTGGCCAAGTTGCAGTGTGCCGACGAGCAGGAAGCACGAGAACGTGCTGCGCAACTGGTTGATGTCAACGACGTTGAGCTATGGCAGCTCGACCGCCGAATCGCGGTGTTTGAGGCCCCCACAAGCCGAACCTCGCAGGCTGCTGGAAGGGGAAAGCCGCAGCGCCCTAAAGACAAATGAAACGTGCGTGTCGGTGCGCGAATCCCGCGAGTTGAATTCGCGGGGACAACCTTTCATCCGGCGGCGCCGCGCCAGCCAGATGCTTTCGGTTCCTGTCGGGAACCTACGCGATCAATTGTCGCTGCGCGCTGGCCGCTTGATTTAGATCAAGCACGAGACAACGAAATGCCAAGTGCATGTGCTGGTGCCGTCGCCGTTGGCGCGGGCATCACGCGCGGAAGCCAGCGATCGATGGCGCCTCACCATCAGGAGGAAGCTCATGGTTCGCTATGGTCTGATTGGTTTCGCGGCAGCTATCCTCGTCGCTGCCAGCCTGGTGCCCGATGACGCGTTTGCTCGCCGTGGTGGAGGTGGCGGCTTCCACGGTGGAGGAGGATTTCATGGTGGCGGCATGCGCGCCGGTGGCTTTCACGGCGGTGGCATGCGTGCTGCCCACGTTGGGGGAGGCGCGGTTCATGCCGGACGCATCCACGGCGGTCGCGGCTATGGCGTGGCCGGAGGAGTTCGGCCGTCGCATCCGATAGCAGGCCGCCCGATTGCAGGTCGACCCGGCTATCCGGGGCGCCCGGTGGCTGGTCGCCCGGGGCGTCCGGTTGCCGGCTATCCAGGCGGCGGCTACTACCGTCCGGGCTATGGTGCTGCCGCGGTGGGTGCCGCCGCTGCCTACGGAGCCTACGGTTACTACAATAACAACTACAACAGCGGCTGCTACTACAACGCCTCCGGCAGCTACGTCTGTCCGAATCAATATCCGTATCAGTATTGAAAAGACCAAGTGAGCGCGGACGGCGGTGACCGAGGGCCGCCGCCTGCTCTCAGCTCTCTCGCCGCCGAGTGTTCCGGACCAGAGGCGACCTCTTGGGCCGGCACCTCAAGCTGTTTCTGCAACCGAATTTGCAGTCTTCACTCAGCCTTTGTCGCGGCCACCGGATCTGACCGCTTCTACGGCCAATCGCCGCAGCCATCTGCCTGTCAGTCTTGTCTTGGGCCGAACGTCTCGGGAGCTTTCCCGCGGGCTCAGGATGGGCACGAGCGATACATCGCCTGCAGCAGGTTTCCGCGGAGGAATATCGTTCGGGGCGTCAGGCCGCCGCGATGGGCGATCCAGCGTCGCACCGTTGCGGGATACATGAGATACATCATACGCGTCGCGCCGGCGTTCGTGACAGCCCGTCCGCGAGGACCAATATCCCATGCGGCGTGGAACGCCAGCTCAGCCCGCGACGTCACGCAGATCCTTTCGGAGGGCAGGGTCGCCAGGACAATCGTGCAAGCCGACGCGCAGAAACCATCGATGATGACATTCTGGCCTGAAGCGCGCAGCCGTTCATACTTGTATATGTACTTCCCGATCGATCCGCCTCGATCGTCTGTGATCCGTACGGCGGCATCGCTCGAGCGCGATCCGGCGACCATGAGTGCTGCGATGACAAGCCCCACCCAACGTTTCATCCCGAGCCCCCTGCGCGTTGCCCGATCAATCCTCTTGAATAGGGCTTCGGTTGGCTTGATCCAGATCAACCAACTCGAAAACGCGTCGACATCGGCGCGAGGTTGCCGACCTGGCGGTTGACCACGTGGAATGCCGCGCGGATGGCCTCTTTGTTGGTGCGACCGAACACGGCTGGCGTCTCCTGTCGGAAGGAAACGCGACGCCCACGAGACGATTTGTCAGAGAGATTGTCCCAATTAGACTGCGTCCTCGACTTGATGTCGTCGAACCCCCAAGCATCTAGGGCGTGTACTCATAACCGTCCGCTCACAAACGCACACCGGAAGTCTCGCACCTTAGCTGTGATCGGCGGCTTGTGACCCCTACCGGAAGTCGGACTCTGGGCAATGATGCGTCTAGTCGTGTCCGACCATCCCATCCTTACTTGGCAGAAATCGAACGATCATTCGGCGGATCGGATGCCCCGCGGATCGATACCCCTGTTCGAGGCGACATAGTCGATCTCGCCGCGCGTAGTACCGATATCCATTAGCTCCCTGTCGCTTAGGTCGCACAAGTTGGCTATCAACCTCTGGCGTTTGCGCCGTTCCTGAAACGCGCCCCAATATGTCATGAAAAAACTGGAGACGCGCCGCGTCGATACGGCCCACTGTCCGAACCCAGTTGCACCGTAGGTCGTGCTCATGGCGGAATCTCCTGGGCGTTGTTTCTACCCGGACGAGGGTGCCAAGGCATGAGCGAGCGCGCTTGACATTCGGCTTACATTTTCCTTACCGGGGGCTTATTCTTTGCGTTCCAAGCGGTGCTAGAGGCCCCGACGATCGGAGGCCGCCTGAGGGATTAGCAGCTTGCGCTATCTCTTCGAGGAGTACGCAATCGACACTGACCGGCGCGAGCTGCATCGCGGGGCGGACGTCGTCTCCGTCGCGCCACAGGTATTCGATCTGCTCGACTACCTGATCCGCAACAGGGGGCGCGTCGTCAGTAAAGACGACCTCATCAATGCCATTTGGAACGGCCGTATCGTGTCCGATGCGGCGCTGACAACGCGCCTGAATGCCGCCCGCAGTGCGCTCGGCGATTCTGGTGAGGAACAACGCCTCATCAAAACCCTGCCGCGCAAGGGCTTCCGTTTCGTCGGACCAGTGCGGGAAGCGCAGGGAGCCGCAGGCGCGGTAGTCACCGATAACGCCGTAGAACCGTCGAAACCCGCCCTTACGCTGCCCGATAAGCCTTCGATCGCGGTGTTGCCGTTCCACAACCTGTCAGGTGATCCCGAACAGGAGTATTTCGCGGACGGAATGGTAGATGACATCATCACGGCGCTATCCCGGTTCAAGGCGCTGTTCGTCATCGCCCGCAATTCGAGCTTCACCTACAAGGGGCGCGCCGTTGACGTGAAGCAAATCGGGCGAAAGCTAGGGGTGCGTTACGTGTTGGAAGGCAGCGTTCGCAAAGCAGCAAACCGAGTGCGCATCACGGGACAGCTCGTCGATGCCGCCACCGGCGCACATCTATGGGCGGACCGGTTTGATGGTGGTCTCGGCGACGTCTTCGATCTGCAGGACCAGGTGACTGAGAGCGTTGTCGGGGCGATCGCGCCAGCGCTGGAGAAAGCCGAGATCGAGCGTGCCAAGCGCAAGCCGACCGAGAGTCTCGATGCCTATGCCCTCTATTCGCGCGGTTTGGCCAGGTTTTATCAGTTTGCTGGCCGGCAAGTGAACGACGAGGCGCTACGCCTGTTCAACAACGCGATCGAGATCGACCCGGATTTTGCGTCGGCCTACGCTCGTGCCGCCTCTTGCTACGCCTATGCCAAGGGCAATGGCTGGATTTCAGGCACACCGAGCGAGATTGCTCAAGTGACGAGGCTCGCTCAGCGGGCGGTTGAGTTGGGCAAAGATGATGCGATGGCGCACGCCGCCAGCGGGTGGGCGTTAGCGCATATTGTTCGCGATCTGGAGGCAGGGGCCAGCTTAATCGATCGCGCGCTTGTGCTCAATTCCAATTTGGCCGAGGCATGGTTTTACGGCGGCTGGGCAAAAAACTACCTCGGGGAGCCGGAACCGGCGATCGAGCGCTTCGCGCGTGCCATGCGCCTGAGCCCACTTGATCCGCGGGCGTCAGCCGCGCGGGCGGGGACCGCGCATGCACATTTCTTCCTGGGCCGCTATGCCGAAGCGGCATCGTGGGTGGCAATGGCATTGCAGGACAATCCGGACTATCAACCTGGACTACGGATCGCCGCCGCAAGCAATGCAATGGCCGGACGCCCGGAGCAAGCACATCAGGCCGTGGCTCGGCTGCAGCAACTCAACCCCACGCTACGTGTTTCGACTCTAAAAGACGTGGTGGGCCCTTTTAGGCGGGCGGAAGACCTCTCGCGATTTGAAGAAGGATTGCGGCGAGCCGGGCTGCCGGAATGACCATCGCAGCCAGATACTCAGCCGTGGCGACGAGCTGAATATGGCATGACTTCTGCTGTTGGCCCAACGCGGACCTAGGGTTAGGTACGCCAACGCGCCGCTATGAGGGGCAGAGCGGACCTCGTACGAAGGTGGCCGCGCAAGTTTATGAGTACGCGCCCTAGATTAAATTCGGGAGCGTTGATTTGCCAGGTTGCGGCTCTCGCGGGAATAGCAATGAAGGAAACGCTGGCCCAGCTAGAACTGCTCCGCGCGCAGATCGCCGAATGCGAGCAACTTCAGAAAACTGCCAAGAACCAAATCAAGCGCGACACATTCACGAGATTGCTCGCTCGCTACAGGGCGATCGCCGGGGAGTTGGAGCGAGCAATAGCAAGATTGCCACCGGCTCACGACCCCGTCCGAAAGAGGAGTGAGGCCCACCTGAGTTGGCAGCATCTACGTTCTCTTCATCCAATGTGACCTGTTGGCCTGGTGCAAAGTTGATGTCTCCAGATCGTCCGTTCGTCGGCGACTCGATCCAGCAGAATCCGATTTGCTCCCTCTCGGCAAATAATGTCGCAGCCTCGTGTTGCTCGCGGTGGCTGCGTTGAACGTCACTGGATTTCACCAGTTGTGCTCGAACGATTTGAAGTCGTAACGAACTCGAATCACGTCCGGAAAGTGAAAATTAGTTCTGCGCCATAATCATAATGACTCCGTCGCAAAAAAAGAAAATAAGGTGCAAAAAACAAAAATTGCCGGGAGGAGTAAATGGATACTGCGAGTCGCCTGCGCGCGATGGCATCGCTGTGCCGTCAGACAGCCGCGCATCATCCTGATCGAAGTTGGAAACTGCTCGCCGAAGCTGAGTATTGGGAGCATTTGGCCCGCGATGTGTCGCTCGATCATATCGAACTTTGCCAGGTTGGCTCACCGCTTCATGGAGAGCGCGGTATCACACAACCGACCGCGGCCCTCGCAGAATAGTTTGTTCGCTTCTATGTGCCTGACCAGAAGCGTGCCGGCTACTTCTTCAACAGTATTCCCATGCTCCGCGCCATTCGTCGCACCGACCCGGCGTGACGCCCCAATTCGGCGGCTATCTTCGATGCCCCAACTCCCTGCCGGGCGAGCCTGATCAATCGGCGGACTTCCTGCTCGGCCCATTGCTTTGGCTTCGGCGCTTTCATGGCGGTGCTCGACAGCACCAGTTAACCAGGAGGGTGATAGGCGGACACTTGGGAAATTTACGGGTGGTGTTTGCTCCCAATCAACATCCGACGCCGACCAACCGCCACGAGGCACACGGCTGCGCGCAACGGCCGTGCCACTGGCCTGCGCGCCTCTCACTTTGGTGTATTCTGATAACCCATCGCTCAAGTGCGTGGGGTGCTCCCGTTGAAGTTCAGCCGCATGTCAGCGCCGCGCGCCGAGCAGACGAAGCGCGGATGTCCGACTGACGCGAGGATACAAAGAAGCGGGTCACCGAGTGAAAACAGGCCGACAAGGTCAGCGCCGCCGAGCCATCGATCCAGAGGCCTTTCGCGCCGGTATTCCTCGAGAAAGAGGGCAACGCTCAGACTTCGGAATAATAGCATTATACCCCTGTTTTGCCCGACGTGTCAAAGGGACCTGGCTATCTGCGTAAGTCGTTGAATCTGTTGCCGCTGGCTACTGTGCATGGGGTTGTTTTCGCATTTATGTTTGTTGAGGATGCCTCAGCTATGCCGCCGCCGGCAGATCCGGATCGGCGATCGCCCCTGCAACACGCACACGCACCCGGAGTGCGTTGCCGGGCAGGTACGCGATCGGCATGTCCTCGACATCGACGGTCTTGAGGCTGGCGCGCGCGGCGCCCGCCTGCACGGCACGGTCGGCTGCGATGCCGCGCGCGGCGGCGATGGCATCCTCGCGGCTGAGATCGCGGAACACCTGGTCGGCCTCGCCAGAGACCTGCGCGATCGCGGCGCCCACCGCATTGGCGCAGTCGCCATGCGGGACGCGCACGATCTCGGAGATCCCGGGCAGGCGATCCGGCACCAGGAAGGCGCCGCCGCCGACCGCAAGCAGCGGCACGTCGCCGGCTTCGGTCTTCATGCGGTCGATGTCTTCCTCCAGCTTGCGCCAGGCATCGCGCATCGCGCCCTCGATCAGGCGCTTCGGCAGGTTGGCGACGCGGGAGCGGTCGCCGATGTCGATCAGACCGGCCGCCACCGCAATGTCGGTGGCGGTGAGACGCGAGCCGCCGAACACCAGCGCGTCCGATGTCAGGCGATAGCCGACGCTGAGCGGGCCGACGCGCACCGGATCCTCGTCGACATGGCTGCCGCCGCCGAGCCCGATCGACAAGAGATCAGGCATCCGGAACAGGGTGCGCACGCCGCCGACCTCGACCACCGCATTGGCTTCGCGCGGAAAGCCGTGGCGCAGCTGGCCGATGTCGCTGGTGGTGCCGCCGACATCCACCACCATGGCGTCGTCGAGGCCTGAGAGATGCGCGGCGCCGCGCATCGAGTTGGTCGCGCCGGAGGCAAAGCTCATCACCGGGAAGGCGGTGGCGATCTCGGCCTGCATCACCGTGCCGTCGTTCTGGGTCAAAAACAGCGGCGCGTCGATGCCACTGTCGGCGATCGCCTTGCGGAAGGCCGCGACCGTGGTGACGGCGAGGTCGTGCAGGGACGCGTTGAGCAGCGCGGCGTTCTCGCGCTCGAGCAGGCCGATGCGGCCGAGATCGTGCGACAGCGTCACCGCGACATCGGGGTAGATCTCGGCAAGGATCTCGCGTGCGGTGGTCTCGCAGGAGGGATCGAGCGGAGAGAAGCTCGAGCACACCGCGACCGAGCGCAGGCCGGCGTCCTTGATCTTTCGGGCCGCGTCCTTGAGACCGGCGGTGTCGAGCGGCATGAAGGGACGGCCGTCGTAATCGTGCCCGCCCTCAAGCATGAAGATCTCGCCATTGACGAGCGATGCGAGATCGGTCGGCCAGTCGCAGAACGGCGGCAGCGAGGCGCTCGCGGGCATGCCGATGCGGATCGCACCGATCTTCTGCACATGGCGGCGCTGCACCACGGCGTTGATGAAATGCGTGGTGCCGATCACGACCGCATCGACCTTCACCGCGGCAGTGGGCTCGGCGCGCAGCGCCTTCAGCGCGTCCAGGATGCCCGAGGTGACGTCGGCCGTGGTCGGACGCTTGACGGAATGGACGACCTTCTCGTCGACGATCAGCACGGCGTCCGTGTTGGTGCCGCCGACATCGATGCCAATGCGTTTCATGGGATCTTAAGCTCCAGCCGCAGCGGGCGAGAAGAGGGAACGGAATTCGAGGTCGTAGCCGAAGGCGCGCGGGCCGACGAATTCGAGACCGCGGGCGCTCGTCAGCACCGGCGGCGCCGGCAGCGCCACCACGGTGACGCGCTGGCCGTAGCGGATGGTCTCGGTGCCGATGCCGTGGCCGTTGACGCTGTCGAGCACGCAGATCAAATCGGGCGAGGTCGCGATCGCTTCTTCGTCGCGCCAGGCCACGATCCATTCGTTCTGGAACGAGAGTTTTAGCCTTGTGCCGCGATCGGCATCGCTGCCGTCAACCATGGCGGTGCCGCGCAAAAATCCTTCGGTGGTACGCCGGGCGACGTCGACGATCTTGCCGGTGAACAGTTTTTTGCCGCCTTCGGTTTCGAGCAGTGCGGCGATCGGATCCTCGTGACGGCGGTTCGCCTCCTGCACGGCGCGGCCGATGCGGATCGCCTTGGTGGTGGTGAAGTGGATACCCCAGTCCTTCACCTCGCGCCCCGTGCGCGGCGCCTTGCTGGTGGAGGCGATCGAGCCCATCTCGACGCAGATCTTGCGGCTCGCCCGTTCCATCCACTTCCAGCTCGGCACCTTGGTGACGACGGCCTCGATGCCGCGGGGATCGTACAGCGTGCAGGGGTAGGGACGCAGGCCGCCGATCGCAACCGACGTCATCTGCGCCTCGGGGAAGGCGCGGCCCATGCAGTCGGCGTCGACCACGGGAATGCCGAGATGCGCGGCCGCCATCAGCGCCTGCACGCCGTTGCCGCCGCCGATCTCCACCGACATCACGGCGCGAAACTTGATGTTGTTGATCTCCTCCTGCATGCGCACCGCGCGCGCGATGTTGCGGCTGTCGGCAAGGCGTTCCTGTCCGACCAGCGGCGCGCCCATGTTGGAGACCACGGCGACCCAGTCCTCATCGTCGAGATCGAGCGGCGACATCAATTGCACGCTGTGGCCCCCGGCATAGAGCCGGCGCAGATTGAGCAGGCCGAGATAGGGGCTGCCGCCACCGCCGGTGCCGAGAATCCAGGCGCCGACCGCGAGTGCTTCGATCTCCTCGAGGCTGATCGTCTTCATTTCTGCCTTGCTCACGACACCAGCTCCTCGACGATGCGGGCCGCGGCGGCGATGCCGAGGATCACCGGCCCCGGATAGGCCTTGCGCACGCGCGCCTTGTTGGCGCTGGTGTAGCTGATGCAGTCCATCACCACGAGATCTGGCTCGAGGTCGGCCATGGTGCGTGCGGCTTCGTCGACGGCGGCATCGTCGGAGCCGGGACGCAGCGTGACACCGACGACCTCGACGCCCTCGCGCTGCCATTTCTTGTCGATCAATGCGGTCTGCTCGGTCAGCGGGGAGAATACGCCGAGCCGGCCCTTCGGTAGCACGGCCTCGACGAGGTTGTGCAGGATGGCCGAGGGGAGAATGACGAGACCGTCGGCGGCGAGATTGGGAAATTTGCCGGTGCAGGCCATCAGCGTCACGCCGACGCCCTCGTGCTTGAAGCGCGTGATCTGCTGGCTCGCGCGCCGCTCCACTTCCTTCTTGCTGATGGTGACGCCGTCGCCGTTCGGCAGCAGCGTGAACAGCGTGTCGTAGCCGTCCATCGGCGGGATGGCGTCGATCTCGGCGCGGCTCATGCCGTCGAGAGCGCCGCGCAGCTCGATCTGGATGCCCGGCGACAGCACGGTGGCGATCTCGGATGCGACGGTGGGGCGCGGACTCTGGCCGATCACGACCACACCGATGCGCTGGTGCTTCAATGGCATGTTCATATGCACTCTAGTCCTTCAAGACGACGAGATCGGCCGGGGTCCACTGAAGCGTGACACCGTCGCCGGGAGCGAACAGGCGACTCGTGCCTGCATTTGGCTGTTGCACGAGGACGCGATGACCGCCTTCGAGCGTGATGCGGTAGAGCACGGCGCCGCCGAGAAAATTGGTGTTCTCGACGATGCCGTGGGCAGAGCTGCCGGCCGCGGTGGCGGCGTCAGCGCGCGGGGAGAGGCGGATCTTTTCCGGGCGCAGCGCCACCGAGAGAATGCCGGTGGTTTGCGTCGCGGTCGGCGGCAACGCGAGGATCAGGCCTTTGCCGACGTCGAGAGCCGGAGCGCCTGTGCTGGTCGTGGTGCTCTCGCCGCGAAAGATGTTGGTGTCGCCGATGAAGTCGGCGACGAAACGCGTCGTCGGCTGGTTGTAGATCTCGGCGGGCGTGCCGACCTGCTCGACGCGGCCGCCGTTCATCACGGCGATGCGGTCGGACATTGCGAGCGCTTCCTCCTGGTCGTGGGTGACGAAGACCAGGGTCAGGCCGAGCTTCTTCTGGAGCTGCTTCAGCTCGAACTGCATCTGCTGGCGCAGCTTCTTGTCCAGCGCCCCTAGCGGCTCGTCGCAGAGCAGGACGCGCGGGGCGATGACGATGGCCCGGGCAAGCGCGACGCGCTGCTGCTGGCCGCCGGAGAGCTGGGCGGGGCGGCGGTCTTCGAGACCCGACAGCTCGACCATGGCCAGCGCCGCCTTCACCTTCGCCGCGATGCTCGCCTTGTCCAGCCCGCGCATGCGTAGCCCGAAGGCGACGTTCTCGGCGACGGTCCGATGCGGAAACAGCGCGTAGTTCTGGAACACCATGCCCATGTCGCGCTTGTGCGCGGGCACGTGAGTGATGTCAGATCCGTCGACGCGGATCGCGCCCGCGCTCGGGATTTCGAAGCCTGCGATCATGCGCAGCGTCGTGGTCTTGCCGCAGCCGGACGGGCCGAGCAGGGAGAAGAACTCGCCCTGCCGGATGTCCATGGCGACCGCGTCCACCGCGCGGACGCCGCCGTCATAGATTTTGCTGACGCCGGCGATCTCGATCGACGCGCTCATGCGCGGAAGATCCGGTTGACGCGCTGGTCGATCTCGTCCTTGCGCTCGTTGTACCACTTCCAGTCGACCTGGATCAGCTTGGAGACCTTCTCGGGCGTGGTGAGCAGCTTGGCGTCGTACTTGGCGTCGAGCTTCACCTTCTTGTTGGCCGGCGAGTACCACACGGTCTCCGCGAGGCGCTTCTGCACCTCGGGGCGGAGCATGTAGTTCACATAGGCGTTGGCGAGCTCCTTCATCTTGCTGCCGGGCGTGATGGTCAAAACCTGCTCCAGCGAGAGGACGCCTTCGCTCGGCGAGACGAAATCGGTCGGCTGGTTCTGGCCGTCATAGCGGTAGATGCCGGAATCGTGGATGACGCAGAGGCCGACTTCGCCCGACAGCAGCATCTTCTCCATCGCGCCGGTGAAATCGACGATCTTGATCGGCTTCAATTTCTCAAGCGCCGCATAGGCGGCATCGAGATCGGTCTGCCCTTTGCCGAACAGCGTGCCGCACATCATCAGGAAGGCCTGGCCGAGGCTGTTGACCGGGATGACATAGCCGCCGCGGACGCCGTTATATTTCGCGTCCCACAGCTCTTTCCAGGATGTGACGCCGCTGTAGCCCTTGTCGGTACGCATGCCGAGGCCGATGGCGCTGGTGAAGATCGAGACGCCGACGATCTTATCGCTGATGGCGTAGGGATAGACATTGGCAAGGTTGGGCACGAGCTTGGGATCGATTTTCGGCTCGACCAGACCCATTTCGGCCGCGGCCCACTGCTCGTTGGAATTGGTGTGCATCACGTCGTAGATCGGCGCGGAGCGCGAACTCGCCTGGAGCTTTGGCAGATATGGGAATGCGGAATCGATCTGGAGCTTGCACTTGAACTCGCTCTCGAAAGCGGGGCCGATCTCGGCCTTCATGATCTCGCCCCACTTGCCGCCCCAGCCGGTGATGCGCAGCGTCGGATCGTCGGCACGCGCGACGTAGGGCGCGGCGATGGTGCCGATACCGAGAGAGGCGCTCGCGGTCAGAAAGCGGCGGCGGCTGAGCGATCCCAAAGCTTTCATCATGTCTCGAATCCCTGGTTACAATGAGCGGTTACAATTTGACGTAGGAGCGCAGCCCAACGGTGCGGTCGAGCCCGATGACGACGACGAAGGCGAGAACGATCGAGACCACCGAGGCGGCGCCGATGGTGCCGTCCAGATCGAACTTGAGATAGTTGAACAGGGTGACCGGAAGCGTCTCGTTGCCCGGCGAGACCAGGAACAGCGACACCGGAAACTGGTCGAAGGAGACGATAAAAGCGAAGATCGCGCCCGCGAGCACGCCGGGCTTGATCAGCGGCAGCGTCACCTCGAAGAAGGTGCGCACAGGGCTTGCGCCGAGATTTTGCGCGGCTTCCTCCAGGCGCGTGTCGAAATTATGCAGCACGGCAAGCGTCGTGCGCACCACGTATGGCAGCGTCACCAGCGTGTGGCCAGCGACGAGGCCCCAGGTCGGACGGCCCACGTCGAGCAGCACGTAGGTCTGGAACAGCGCGAGCCCGGTCAGGATCGCCGGCAGCATCAAAGGCGAGAGCATGGTCGCCACGATCAGCCGCGTACCGGGCAGATTGCCGCGGGCTAGCGCCAGCGCCGCGGAGGCGCCGAGGATTGTTGCGGACACCGTGGTGAGGACTGCGACTTCGAGGCTGAAGCCGAGCGCATGCATGAAGTCGCGCGAGGCGAAGAATTTTTCGAACCAGCGCAAGGACACGCCGACCGGTGGAAACTGGATGAAGGGCGTCGGGTTCAGGGCGAACACGACGACAATCGCGATCGGGGCCAGCAGGAAGACCAGGATCGCGATGTTGATCGCGAGATAAAGGGTGCGGCCGTAATGCCTGACGCGTCCGGCCGTGCGCGCGGGCGCTGCCTGCCGGGTCGTCGCGAGCGATGGGCTGTGCGAGGTGGAAGTGCTCATCGTCCGCCTCACTGCAGGTCGCGCTGGCCGGAGACGAGGCCGAGCGCGCGGTTGTAGGCGATGACGAGCAGAAGCGAGATCATGAGCAGGACGATGCCGAGCGCGGCAGCGAAGCCGACGTTGAAGTTCGCGGAGATCTGCTGGTAGATCAGGATCGGCAGCGTCATGATCTGGAAGCCGCCGAGCAGGATCGGCGTGACATAGGCGCTGATCGCGAGCGCGAAGACGAGCAGCGAGCCGGCGAGGATGCCGGGCAGGCTGAGCGGCAGCGTCACCTCGATGAAGGCGCGCAACGGGCTCGCGCCAAGGTTTTCCGCGGCCTGCTCCAGCCGTTCGTCGATGCGGCCGATCACGCCGGTCAGCGTCAGCACCATGAAGGGCACATAGATGTGGACGAGGCCGACCACGATGCCGGTCTCGCTATACATCAGCTTCAGCGGTTGAGCGATCAGGCCGAGCGACATCAGCGTCTGGTTGACCACGCCCTTGTCGGACAGCAGCGTCATCCAGGCGAAGGTGCGCACCACGATGCCGGTCAGCATCGGCGCCAGCACGGCCATCAGCAGCAGCGCATGTCCGGTGCGGCTCTTGATGCGCGCCATCCAGTGCGCCAGGGGATAGCCGATCAGAAGCGCGACCAGCGTGGTGACGAGTCCGAGCCGGATCGTGGTCCAGATCACCTCGAGATAATAGGGGTCGCCGATCATGCGGGCGTAGTGCCGCGTGGTGAAAGCGACCTTCGGCATCACCACGGGATTGCCGGTGAGCACGCTCATCACCGCCATCAGCCCGATCGGCAGGAAGAAGAACAAGGCGAACAGCAGCGCGCTCGGCAGGATGAAGAGAGCAAGGCCGTTAGGGCGCGTGGTTGCGGTGCTGCTCATCGCGTCCCCGTCTGCGTGCGGGCGGCGTCCTGGTCGAGCGGATCGCCGGTCAGCCGTCGCAGTTTCGCGGCCATCGCCGCCAGCTCGCGACGCACATTGGCGCGCTCGGCGGCGGTGGTCGCCTGCACCGAATAGGACACCGCGATGCCGATCATCTCGCCGGTCTCGCCGCTCTTGAGCGCAAAACCTTGCGAGCCGACGCCTTCGATGGATTCATCGGCAGCTTCGGATACGCCGGTGCGGCGGATCTCGTCGAGGCGCGTCATCAGTTGCTTGAAATTCTGCGGCGAGTTGCGCGGCAGTTTTGGATAGGTCGCCGGCACGCGGGCGCGGATGTCTTCGTCGATGAGGCGCGCGAGCATGGCGCGGCCGTTCGAGGTCGCGAGCGCCGGTGTGCGCTGGCCCGGCGGATTGACGACGCGGAGGGGATTCGAGCCCGGCACGATCCGGAGCACGACCTGCTCGAAGCCGTCGAGCACGGCGATGTAGCCGGTGTGCCCGGTGCGCGCGCAGACCTCGCGCAGCTCGCGCTCGGCCATGCTGATGAGATCGTCATGGGCGCGGTGCAGCCGGCCGAGCTCGAAGGTGAGCAGGCCCGGCCGGTAGCGGCGGGTGTGCGGGTCCTGTTCGAGCAGACCGCAATCGCGCAAGGAGCGCAGCAGGCGCGAGGTCGAGCTCTTCGGTTTGCCCGTGAGCGTCATCACGTCCGCGAACGACAGATCCGGCCGCGCGCTGGAAAAGCAGCGCAGGATATCGATGGCGTTGGTCAGGGCGCTCATGACAGCTGGTCCAAGAGAGTTCCATATTTCGGAACCTTGTCCCAAATTCTAAGCATGGCGCAGAAACGGGCAAGCGGAAATTTCGCGCAGGCTGGCGCCCGATTGCGCAGATGCGGCGGAAGGTCGCTTGACGGGACGTCGAAGCGGCGCACCGGTGAGCGGTGCGCCGCGTCTCCTGGTTAGGCGGCTTCGGCGGCGACGTTGCCGATCCAGTTACGGGCCAGCGTCACGTCGGCCTGCGACAATTGATGGCCTGCCGGCAACACCTTGTGGTCAACCTGCGCACCCGCTTGCGACAGCAGCGCCGCCAGCTTGGCCGAATTGCTCGCCGGCACGATCGGATCGGCCTGCCCGGACAACAGCAGGACGGGCTTGCCCGCGAGCTCCGCCTTTGGCGGGTCCGACAGCGGCACCATGGCGCGCAGCAGGACCGCGCCCGCAAGCACATCCGGTTGCAGCAGCAACAACGCCGCCGCGATGTTGGCGCCGTTGGAAAAGCCGACCGCGATCGGCGCGGCGATGCCGTATTGCTTCCGCGCCTCCGTGACGAAGTCGCCGAGCTCGATCGCGCGCTTGCGCACATCCTCCTCGTCGAACACGCCCTCGGCGAGACGGCGGAAGAAGCGCGGCATGCCGTGCTCGAGCACGCGGCCGCGCGGCGAGAGCAGGGCGGAGCCGGGCGAGATCATCTTGCCGAGCCCGAGCAGGTCGTTCTCGTCGCCGCCGGTGCCGTGCAACAGCAGCAGCGGAGGGGAGCCCGCGCTGGTCGCGGGCTCGAAACGATGGATGAATGCACTCTCGGTCATGACACGGTCTCTTCCAGGTTCGGCAGCACACCCTCGATCTGCTTGCGATGCTGTTCGAGGAAGCCGGGCAGCTTCAGGTCTCGTCCCAGCGTCGCGACGGGTTCGTCGACGGCGAAACCGGGGATGTCGGTCGCGATCTCGAACAGCACGCCGCCGGGCTCGCGGAAGTAGATCGAGCGGAAGTAGTTGCGGTCACGCTGCTCGGTCGGATGCAGGCCGTGATTGCTCACGAGCCTCTCGGCCATCTGGCCCTGCTCGGCATCGTCAGCCGCGCGGAAGGCGATGTGGTGCACCGAGCCGCCGCCCTGATGCCCGCGCAAAAAGCCCTTGGCCTCGTAGATGTCGACGACGCTGCCTTCGATATCGCCGAGCGCCTTGAAGCGGATCACCGAGCCTTCGCGCCCCGTCTCCTTGAAGCCAAACACGTCGGTGAGGACGGCGGCCGTCTTGGCCGCGCTGTCGAGCAGCAGGGTCACGCCATGGAAGCCGCGGATTGCGTGCTCCGCCGGCACGTCGCCATTACTCCAGCCGGGCTCGTTCTCGGCGCCGGGGACGCCGACCAGTGCGAGCGCCATGCCATCAGGATCAGTGAATGGCAGCACGGACTCGCCAAAACGCTTTTCCAGTGCCTCGTAAGCAATGCCCTTCTCGGTGAAGCGCTGCGTCCAGTAGCCGAGCGAGCGCTGCGGCACGCGGAACGCGGTCTGGTGGGTCTCGCCAACGCCGCGGCGTCCCGCCGATACGCCTGCCCACGGGAAGAAGGTCAGGATGGTGCCGGGGCGGCCGGTCTCGTCGCCATAATAGAAGTGATACGTGCCGGGATCGTCGAAATTGACCGTCTTCTTGACGAAGCGCAGGCCGAGATCCCGGGTGTAAAAGCCGAAATTGCGGATGGGATCGCCGGCGATCGCGGTGACATGGTGCAGTCCAGACATTGTCGTCCTCCAGAATTCGGGGAGCGGTCTTGCTCTGGCCGGAAATATCGTTCCGCTTTGGATTGGAGACAATCCATGCAAATATGACGTCTATGTCTACGATTTGGAAACAATCCCCAGGGCGAGCCGTTGGATAAGGTCGCCAGTCTCCGGGCGTTCGTGAAGGTGGTCGAGAGCGGCAGCTTTGCGGAGGCCGGCCGCCAGCTGCGGCTATCGCGCTCGGCGATCAGCAAATACATCGCCGACCTCGAGGAGAGCCTCGGCGTGCAGCTCCTGAACCGGACCACGCGGCATGCGAGCCCGACCGAGAACGGCCAGCGTTATTTCGAGCGCGCGGTCGTGATCCTCTCGGAGATCGAGGCCGCCGACCAGGCGGTGACGCAGGCCCAGTCGGCCCCGCGGGGGCTGCTCCGCGTCAACGCACCGATGTCGTTCGGCACGATGCGGCTGGGGCCCGTGCTCGCCGACTTCATGACGCATTATCCGGAGCTTCAGCTCCAGATCGTGCTCAGCGACGATCTGCTCGATCCCGTGCAGGACGGCTTTGACGTGACGCTGCGGATCGCGGAGCTTGAGTCCTCCAGCCTGATCGCGCGAAAGATCATGCCGGTGGCGCGCATGATCTGCGCCTCTCCGGATTATCTCGCGCGTCACGGCACGCCCAGGCATCCGCAGGATCTGCGCGAGCACGCCTCGCTGACCTACGGCTTCCTGCTGACCGGCAACCAGTGGAAGCTCACAGGCCGCGACGGCGATCACTGGATCCAGCCGGCCTGGTCGCTCTGCGTCAACAATGCCGAGGTGCTGCGCGACGTCGCGATCAAGGGCAGGGGTCTCGCGCTGCTGCCCGAGTTCATCGCGGCCGACGCTTTGAAGAAGGGCGAGCTGCGCGCCGTGCTGCAAGACTATGCCGCGCCGCCGCTCGCGCTCTACGCGGTCTATCCACCGACGCGGCATCTGTCGGTGAAGGTGCGGCTGTTTATCGATTTTCTGGTGGAGCGGTTTGGGCGGGAGGAGGAAGCGAGTGGGCGGACGCGGTGAGGCTTGGGCGTGGACTCATTGGCACGCAGCAACATTTTTCCTAGCTTTCGATCTCGAGCCGAACCGCAACATCCTCACCAGTGCGCGCAAGCCTGCGTTCTCGAGTCTCCGCGATTGCAGATGAAAAATCGCGGACGATCCCCCGCACCTCGGGCGACAGGTTTTCCGTGTTTACGACTTTGATCGCGTAGGGAGGTTTGAGCGCGTTCATCCCGCCTCCAAAAATCGAGTCTAGAAACGCTCCCACTATGTGGCCATGCCAATCCGGAGCTCCTATCGCAGCCTTAAGCGCTAGTCGAAAATCTTGAGCAGTTTTCCAACTGCTGGCATCGAGTTCTACTTCATGCATGGTCCTACCAGGGACAAGTTACACCGCAGCATAACCACCTTCACTCAATAACTTCGTCGGCGCGGGCGAGCAATGCGGCCGGGAACGGCAGGCCAAGGGACTTCGCGGTTTTCGCGTTGATGACAAGATCAATCTTCGTGACCTGCCGTACCGGTAAATCCTCGGGCTTTTCGCTTTTCAATACGCGCCCGATCATTTCGCCAACCTGTCGGAAAGTATCGTTGTAGTTGGGTCCATAACTGATCAACCCGCCCTCCGCGACGTATTCGCGGATGAAATACATGGCGGGTAAGTTGTGGCGAGCCGCCAGAGCGATTGTTGTCTGTCGATTGTTCAAGAAAACAGCATCACTTTTCACAATCACGGCTCCTGCGCTTGCTTCTTTGGCTCTTGCGAATGCCTGATCGAGATCGGTCGCGCCGGCTACATTGAGAGAAAGCCAGTTCACGCCGATGGTTCGAGCAGCTTGTTGCATGCTCTTCTCGAAGGGATCTTCCGATCTGATCGTGGTCTGCGTGTGCAGGAACGCAATCGTCTTTGCGGCCGGTACCAGCTCGTGAAGGAGCTCCAGTCGCTTCACGTTCAGTTCGGGCGCGAGGATCGACACGCCCGTCGCGTTGACGCCCGGTCGGTTGAGGCTCTTTACAAAGCCGCTGGTGACTGGGTCAAACCCGGTGAAGAAAACGATCGGGATCGAGGTGGTCGCAGCCTTGGCCGCAGAAATTGCCGGCCCCGAGAATGCCGCGATGACTGCTACCCGACGCTGCACCAGATCGGCGGCCAGGGCGGGCAATCGATCCAGCTGATCGTCTGCGGCTTGATATTCGAACGTGAGATTGCGTCCTTCGACGAAGCCCATTTCTGCAAGTCGGTCCTTCACCGAACGGACCGTCAGGTTTGACTGAACGGCTTGTTGCGATCCGTTGACGAGGAAGCCCACAGCTGGGGGCGGCCTCTGTTGCGCTCGCGCCCTTGGCAGCGAGATCGCAGCGCCGGCGATCGCCAAGATGAAATCGCGTCGTTTCACGGGCGTTCGTCCCAAGGCTCGGAGGATTGTATCCCTCCGAGCCCACCCAGCAAGCGGGATGTGGCAGCGAACGTTCGTGCGGCTCGGTAAACGGATCGAGGCTAGCCGAGCGAATGTTGCTCGGCGGGCGCGAGCAGCTCATCCAGCGCATGCATCGACGCCTCGCGTAGCGCCGCGATTTCGCCTTGGGGCCAACAGCATCAAGAGATGGGGGCAAGGACCATCTGCCGGTAGGCAGCACCAGTCCAGATGGGCTGCTCCGAAGAGCCAACGCACAATCGTCTCGCGCACCGGCCGCACAAGGCCGGCGCTGAGCTCGCGTGTTGTCAGGATTGAAAGGGGGCTAACCGCCGGCGCCGGTGTTGATGCCCTTCGTGTAGGTCAGCGGGTAGGCACCGCCACCAGAGACGTCGAGTTGATCATCCGGCAATGCGTCAGTCATCGTCGCGATCGGCGTCTTGGCCTTTGCAGGCTCGCCGGACTGGGTGGTTTCCGGATGAGCCCCGTTTGCCTCGGATTTCTGGTCGACCATTTGCAGCTCCTGGATCCAATATCGTTTCCTGCGACGACGTGTTGGCCGCCGCCTTCGATGGGTCTGAGCAAGGACCTGAAGGTTCAAGGTCCTGCCCGGAGCGTCGACGCCATTCCGAGCGGATCGGCTCCGAAATCGGTCACGTTCCGGTGAAGGAAATTAGCCCCTGTTGCCGCTCAACCACAAGTAAAGTCTGCTCATACCCCGCGGATAATCTGCTTGCGCCGGATACTGGCTTGAAAACGCAGGCCCTTTGAGGCCAAATCGGATTTGCGCGGGTCTGGATGCGCCGGGGGGCTGCATGAAAGGCGGGATCA
Source organism: Bradyrhizobium sp. 14AA (assembly GCF_054185205.1). NCBI lineage: Bacteria > Pseudomonadati > Pseudomonadota > Alphaproteobacteria > Hyphomicrobiales > Nitrobacteraceae > Bradyrhizobium > Bradyrhizobium sp. 14AA. The sequence goes on from NZ_JAVAYM010000017.1 coordinate 131,627, forward strand.
ATCGGATATTCCGGGAGGCTGCGATCGAGCGGCTGTCCCATCCCGAGCAACTCGATCATGTCGTCAGCATCACGCGTCCCTACGACTGGGTGGCTACCCTGGCGCTCGCTGTCGGCATCGCCGTTCTGCTGGCCTGGAGCGTGCTGGGCCGCATTCCGACGCGGGTATCGGGCGAGGGTATCCTGCTCAGCAGCGGGGGCCGATTGGTGGACGCCGTATCGGCTGTCCGGGGGCGACTGGCATCGATCGAAGTCCACATCGGGGACGTCGTTCGCCGAGACCAGGAAATCGCCCGCGTCGTGCAGCCGGATGTCGAGCTGCGGCTGCAGCAGGCACGGGACGTGCTGAAGGAGCGCGAGCGCGAACATTCCGACTTGATCGCGGCGGTCTCGCGGGAGATCGAGGCCAAGCAGGGCAACTACGCAGCGCAGGAGGCCGGGCTGCGCGAGGTCACAGCCGTTGCCGAGCGGCGCGCCGCTTATCTGGTCGATGAGGTCGCCAAGTTGGAGCCCGCCGCAGCCGGCGGCTACGTGACCCGGAAATATCTCGAGGATCGTCGCGTCGAGCTCAATGCGGCCCGTGAGCGCATCACTGATTCCAAAAACGAGGTCCTGAAACTGAATGCGCAGCGGCTCGAGCTGCAGAGCCAGCGCGAGCGCGATCGATTGCAATCGGAATTCAGGGTGAACGACGCCAGGCGCACGGTCGAGCAGCTTATGGGTGAACTCGAACGCGGATCGCGCATCCTCAGCCCTGCCGACGGCCGGGTGGTGGAGATCAAGGTGTCGAATGCCGTCGTGCTGGCGGTGGGCACGCCCGTTGCCCAGATTGAAACCGCGAGTCCTACGTTGGAGGCGACCATCTACATGCCGCCGGACCGCGGCAAGTCGATCCAGCCGGGAATGGAGGTTCGGATTGAGCCGAATCCGGTCAAGCGCGAGGAGTACGGTGCCATCGTGGGCCGGGTCGCCGCGGTATCCGACTTCCCCGTGACGCCCGAGGGAATGGCTGCCGATCTCCACAACGATACTCTGGTGAAACGCTTTTCCGACAAGGGCGCACCCTATGTCATGCGCGTGGCGTTGGAGCGCGACGGCGCCACGCCCAGCGGCTATCGATGGACGTCGGGCAAGGGCCCGCCGCTCCAGCTGTCCAGCGGCACATTGGCTCGTGCCGAAGTCACCACGCGCGAGCAACCCCCGATCAATCTCCTATTCCCGACGGTCAAACGGCTGACCGGAATCGGCGGCTAGGATCGCGCATGAACGCAGCGCCCTCGCAGCCGCACCGACCCGGACAAGGCCTGTGGCTTGCCTTGCGCGATCTGTTCAAGAGCCTCGTCCTGGCCGCCCGCCGACGCTGGATCACGCCAACCGTTCTGCAGATGGAAGCGCTGGAATGTGGAGCAGCATCGCTCGCGATGGTGCTCGCGCATTACGGTCGCTGGGTGCCGCTCGAAACACTGCGCATCGCGTGCGGCGTATCCCGTGACGGCAGCAAAGCCAACAACCTTCTGAAAGCCGCACGAGGTTTCGGGCTATCGGCGAAGGGCTTTCGCAAGGAACCGGAAACGCTCAATGACCTGCCGATGCCGGCAATCCTCTTCTGGAACTTCAATCATTTCGTGGTGCTGGAGCGGATCGAGGCCGATTACGCCTACATCAACGATCCCGCCTTCGGGCGCTGCAGGGTCGATCGCGCGGAGTTCAGTCTTGCCTTCACCGGGGTCGTCCTGGCGATGGAGCCAGGCCCGGAATTTCGCCGGGGCGGCGCGAAGCCCAGTTTCCTCGCGACGCTCTGGCGGCGCCTCCGGGGATCACAGCGTGCCGTGATCCTGCTGATAGCCCTGAGCATGACTCTGGTGATTCCGACGATCCTGATCCCGACCTTCGCCAAGATATTCGTCGACCACGTCCTGATCATGCATGTGGAAGGATGGTTCAGGCCGCTCCTGATCGGCCTCGCACTGACCGCCCTGGGGCGCGCGCTGATCACGGCTTTCCAACAGTCGCTGCTGCTCAGGCTGCAGACCAAGCTGACGGTGACCTTGGTGGGAAAGCTGCTTTGGCACCTGATGGCACTGCCCCTGGAGTTTTTCAATCAGCGTCATGCAGGGGAGATCGGCAGCCGCGTCGGGGCGAGCGAAGCGGTCGCAGAGCTGGTGTCGAGCGGGCTCGCAACCAGCGCGCTCAATCTGGTCTCGGCGATTTTCATCGCAGCCGCCATGGCGCTGTACGACCCGGTGCTGGCAGCGATCAGCATTGGTATTGCGCTCGTGAACGTGCTGGTGCTTGCGCTGGTTGCAGGCGAGCGTGAAAGACTCAATCGCAAGTTGACGATCGACAAGGCGAAGTTGACCGCGAACACGATCGAGATCGTTCGCTCGATCGAAACGATCAAGGCTGGCGGGCTCGAGAACGACGCGTTCGCCCGCTGGGGTGGCTTCCAGGCCAAGGTCCTCAATGCCGAACGCGATCTTGGCCTTTATTCCAACCTTCTCGAGATCTGTCCTGCCTTTCTGACCGGTCTTTCCAGCGCGATCGTGCTCGGGGTCGGCGGCCTTCGCATCATGGATGGCGCCCTGACGATCGGTGGGCTGGTCGCGTTGCAAGCCCTGCTGCTGAGCCTGGTCGAGCCGATCAATGCGATGGTGCAGCAGACCTCCGCATTCCTTGCGATCAAGGCCAACCTGTTCCGGGTCGAAGACGTCTTCAATTACGCGGCACAGCCGGTCGTCACGATGGACCTCAAGCCGCCGGAAATGCCCGCGAAGCTTTCCGGGCAGATCAGGCTGGTCGATGTGTCGTTTGGTTATTCCCCCCTGGAGCCGCCGCTGATCGAAGGGCTGTCGTTTCAGCTCGAACCTGGCCGCCGCATTGCATTCGTCGGCGCGTCAGGCAGTGGCAAATCCACGATCGGTCGCCTGATCGGCCGTCTTTATCGGCCCTGGTCGGGCGAAATCCTCATCGACGACTGGCCGATTGATCGCATTCCCGAGCAGGTGTTCGCCGGCTCCGTCGCCTATGTCGATCAGGACATTCTGCTTTTTGAGGGGACCGCGCGCAGCAATTTGACACTATGGGACGACACCATTGCGCAAGCCAACTTGTCGCGTGCCAGCAAGGATGCGTGCATTCACGAGGATCTCTCGGTCCGGGCCGGCAATTACGACTGTCACGTGGACGAGGAGGGCCGCAATTTCAGCGGCGGCCAGCGCCAGCGGCTGGAAATAGCACGGGCCCTCGCTGGCAATCCGTCCATCCTGATCCTCGACGAGGCCACTTCGGCCCTCGATCCCAGCGTCGAGAAGATGATCGACGACAATCTGCGCCGACGGGCGTGTACCTGCATCATCATCGCGCACCGGCTCAGCACGATCCGCGACTGCGATGAGATTCTCGTCATGAGCCAGGGTCGCGTCGTGCAGCGGGGAACACACCGGGATCTGCTTGCCGAAGGCGGCGAATATGTTCGTCTGTTGACCGCCGAATGACCAGCCCCCTCCGACCATCTCATCTCGAGCCCCCGGAGACGAGCGGTGCGCTGACGCACCGCTTCGCGCTCGACAACCATCGACCCTTGTCGATCGGCCAGTCCGATCAAGCTTTTGTGGTGGCGCAGGGTTACGTCGATCTGTTTGCGGTCATGCCGATCGGCGAAGGCTCACCACCTCGACGTTGGCATTTGCTTCGAGCAGAGCAGGGGCGCCTCATCCTGGGCCTGCCTGCTTCCGCTCATGACGGGCGTCCGCTCGAGGTCATTGCGCTCGGCGGAGCCGACGCGGAGCTGATCGCCTGCACCCGCCGCGAGATCACCGACCGAGCGATGCTCGAGGAATGGTCGACGTTGCTGTTGGCGACGGTCGCGACGCTTCCCGAGGAGGTCGCCGCCTCTCACATCGATCCCGGCGCCACAAGCGAACTGGCACCTGGCGAGACGCTGCGCATGTCGGGCCGACAGGTCGGATGGGTCGACGTCGAGGACGGCGCCATCCGGATCGTCGGCTCGCACCAAGCGATCACGGCAGTCGACCCGCTCTGCCCGGTGTCTCCCGGCACGTGGATGGTGGCCGAGCGCCCCACGAAGCTGCGCGTCAGGGATGGCGCATCACTCTCTCCCGCCGAGATCCAGGCCGGGCTCGATCTCTTGCACACACAGGTCGCCAACGAGCTCGCTCGCAAGTTCGAGATGGAATGGGCGGCCGATGTGGCCCGTCTGCAGCGGCGAGCCATCCAGGAGGAGTTGCGGGCCGAAGCCGCGATGGGCCGTCTCGTCGGCGTCATCGATCCTCCTGCCGTACCGCCCGAGCACCTCGCCGACCGGAGCGACCGCGTGTTGTTGGCCTGCCGCGCCGTCGCGGAAGCGATGGGCGTGGAGCTTGCACCGGCCCGCCAGCGCATGACCGGCAGCGACGACCTGACGGCGGTGCTCAAACTTGCAGAGGCGTCAGGACTTCGCAGCCGTCGCCTGCTGCTTCGGGCCGACTGGTGGACCGACAGCGCAGGCCCATTTCTCGCGTTTTTTGGCGAGGAACGCCGCGCAGTAGCAATCCTGCCGAGCGCTCGCGGCAGACATCTCCTGCTCGATCCCGCATCCGGGACGCGCAAGCCCCTGACGCGAGACGTCATTGCCGAACTCGCGCCGGAGGCCGTGATGTTCTACCATTCCCTGCCGGCCCACCCCCTCGCTTTTCGCGATCTGGTGTCGTTCGTTGCGTCGATGGTTCGCGCCGATCTGTCGCGAATCGTCGTGGCGGCACTCGGCCTTGGCCTGCTCGCGATGGCAACGCCGCTGGTGACCAAGGTCCTGATCGATTCCGTGCTGCCGCGCGCGGAAGCCGACCAACTGCTGGTATGCGCGGCAGCGCTCCTCATCGTGACGCTGGTGACTGGAGGTTTCCAGTTCATGCAGGGCGCCGCGGTGCTGCGCCTCGAGAGCCGGTTCGACTGGATGGTGCAGGCAGCCGTCGCCGACAGGCTGCTGCGAATGCCACTTGCGTTCTTCCGGAGCTATTCGGCCGGCGACCTTGCGGATCGTGCGTTGGGAATCGAAGCGATCAGGGTGATCATCACCTCCCGGTCCATACGTGGAATGCTGGCGCTGGCCTCGTTTGTCTTTGGCTTCGCGGTAATGCTCTATCTCGATGCCCCACTCGGCTTATTTGCTGCCGTGCTTGCCCTTGTTCGGCTCTCGGTGATCGCGGGCTTCAGTTACGCCCGCCTGAAGCACGAAAGGGCCAGCTTTGGCCACAGGGGCTGGCTGGGGGGCGCAATCGTGCAATTCGTGACGGGCATCGCCAAGCTGCGGATTGCCAATGCAACGACCAATGCCTTGAATGTGTGGGTCGAGCGCTTCAGTCGCCACAAGCTGCACTTCATGGCATCCCAACGCGCAGCCAATGGCCTCAGGAGCATTGAGGCGGGCTTCCCGGCAGTCGCAACGCTTCTGATTTTTGCAGGGTCCGAACATTTGGCGGCGACCAGCCCGATGCACGATCTCGGCACCTTCCTGGCGTTCTATGCGGCGTTCGGAATAACGCTCGGTTCTATCGGCGAATGGGGGCAGGCTGCAGCCCAGCTCGTCACCGTCATTCCCCGCATCGAGCGGCTGAGTCCGATCATTGCAACTCCGATCGAAGTATCCGAGCACGCGAAGGCCCCGGGCGAGATCGAGGGCGCGATCGAACTCGGCGACGTGTCCTTTCGGTACGGCTCAGCTGGGCCGCCCGTGCTGGATGGCATCAGTCTGAGCATCGCGCGCGGCGAATATGTCGCCATCGTAGGTCCGTCGGGCAGCGGGAAGTCGACCCTGTTCCGTCTCCTGCTCGGGTTCGAGAAGCCACAGTCAGGCGTAATCTTCATGGACGGCAAGTCGATCGAGACCATCGACCTCAGTTCATTGCGGCGCCAGGTCGGGGTCGTGCTGCAGAATTCCAAGCTTTCTTCCGGCAATCTCTACGAGAACATCTGCGGCGGCATCCACTTGCCGATTGACCGGGTCTGGGAAATTGCGCGAGCCGCAGGGCTCGACCGCGATATCGAGGCCATGCCGATGGGAATACACACCTTCGTCGCCGAAGGCATCAACACGCTGTCCGGCGGACAGCGCCAGCGCCTGCTGATCGCTCGAGCGCTGGCGCACAATCCGCGCCTGCTGCTGATGGACGAGGCGACCAGTGCGCTCGACAACCGTAGCCAGGCCATCGTGACTGCGTCCATCGAGCGCCTCAACATCACGAGGATCGTCATCGCGCACCGGCTCAGCACGGTGCAATCCGCCGATCGCATCGTCGTGCTGGATAAAGGCAGGATCGTGCAGTCGGGCGGCTTCGACGAACTGATGGAGAAGCCCGGCCTGTTTGCCGAATTCGCCCGCCGCCAACTGCTGGAGGAGTGACCATGCGCAAGGTCCTTTTCATGTTTGGAGTGCTGAACGATTCCGACGTCGAATGGCTGGTGCGGTCCGGCCAGCGGCGCACGATCCGGAGCGGAGAGGTGGTCATTCAAGAAGGAGTACCGATCGGGTCGATCATCCTCGTGCTGCACGGGCGCATGGGAATCGAGATTCAGGGGGCCGGCGAAATTGCCCAGATCGAGGCGGGAGATGTCGTTGGAGAGATGTCGCTGGTCGATTCCGCGCCGCCTTCGGCGACGGTTCTCGCTAAGGTCGACGCACTCGCATTGTTCGTCGACAAAGGAGTATTGCAGCACAAACTGGCCAGCGATGCGCCCTTCGCGAGCCGCTTCTATCGAGCACTTGCCATCCTGCTCTCGGACCGGCTGCGTGCGACCGAGCGGCGTATGGCGTATGGCAAAGGCGGGGATCTTGCGAACGAGGACACCCGTCTGCAAGACGAACTGGACCCAGAAGTGCTGGACCGCCTTGCGATCGCCGGTGAGCGGTTCGATCGTCTGCGCAAGCTGGTCGAGGAGAGCGAGATAAGGAAGAATCGTCGCTAAGAGCCGCTGGCACACTGTTCGCAACCTTAGCTGAGGCTCGAATCCGGACTTGGCAGATTGGCAACCTATCTGAGCTTCCTTAGTTGACCGAATGCTGCTCCGTGGGCTGGAGCAGCTCATCCAGCGCACGCATCGACGCCTCGCGCAGCGCCGCGAGCTCGCGCGCAGCGCTCTCCAGCTCGGGTAGCGACATCGAGCCAGCCGCCAGCTCGACCTCGCGGCAGTGCTCGAACAGGCGGACGAGGCCGAGCGCGCCGGCGGCGCTGCCGAGCTGGTGTGCGGATCGGGCGAGCTGCTTGTGGTCGCCGGCTACCGCTGTGCTGGTGATGTCGCCGATCAGGTCTTCGCTGGTCTTTTCCAGCAGGTGGCGTAGCGTTTCGACTTGCGCGGCGCCAAGCAGCTCCTGCTGGTCGTCGAGATAGTTCCGGTCGATCAAGGCGCCTGCGGCGAGCTGTGCTGCCGTCGGCTCGGCTTCCGGATCGTCCTCGATCGCCTCACGCAGCGCGTTGATCAGGATCGGCTTGCTGACGACCTTGGCGATGCCGGCGCCTGCGATCCGCTCGCGGGCGCTGCGCGAGACGTCGGCCGTCACTGCGATGACGCGCGGCATCTTCGGCAGGCCGAGCTTGCCGATGCGCGAGGCCGCCTCCACGCCGTCCATGTCGGGCATGTGCAGGTCCATCAGGATGACGTCGAACGCCTGATCGCGACTGAGCGCGATGGCCGACGCGCCATTCGTCGCGATCGTCGCGTGGTGGCCGAGCCGGTTCAGGATGGCTTCGCCGACCTGGCGATTGACAGGATCATCGTCGACCAGCAGCACGCGAAGCCGCCGCGACGGTGGCGGGATCGCACCTTGCGCGATGCCGCTCGCGGCAAGGCCGAGCGGCACTTCAAGCGTGAACGTGCTGCCCGCACCCGGGGTGCTCTCCACCGTCAGTTCGCCGCGCATCAAGCGGGTGAGGCGCCGCGCGATCGCAAGTCCGAGGCCTGTGCCGCCGAACCGGCGCGCGATGCTGTCGTCTGCCTGGACGAAATCCTCGAAAATCCGCTCGTGCATGTCGGGCGCGATGCCGATGCCGGTGTCGCGAACGGTGATGCGCAGCGAGACATGATCGTCGCGCCGCTCGGCGGCCGCGTTCACGCCGATGCCGCCGCGCGGGGTGAACTTGATCGCGTTGCCGATCAGGTTCAGCAGGATGCGGTTGAGCCTGACAGGATCGCCGTGCACGGAGGTATTGACCGTCGCATCGCAGGCGAGGTCGAAGGTCAGCCCTTTGCCGAAGGCCTGCGGGCGCATCAGGTCCGCGGCGGTCTCGATCAGCTGGTCGAGGCGGAAATCGCGCGTCTCCAGCGCTTCGGTGCTGGCCTCCAGGCGGGCATATTCCAGGACGGCATCGACCAGTGCGATCAGTGTCTCGCCCGATGCGGCGGCGGTCGCGAGGTGGCGCCGCTGCGCTTCGCTGAGACTTCCGTCGTCGAGCAATTGCAGCACGCCCATGACGCCGTTCAGCGGCGTGCGCAGCTCGTGGCTGACGACCGCGAGGAAGCGCGATTTGGTCTCGTTGGCCTCGACCGCCGCGCTGCGCGCGCGCTCGGCGGCATCGTGCTCGGCGAGGGCCTGATCGCGCGCCTTCTCCAGCTCGGAGGTACGCTCGATCACCTTGCGCTCGAGCGTGGCGTAGGAATCGCGCAAATGCGCGGCCATCCGGTTGAACTGGTCGCCGAGCGCTTCGAGCTCGTCACCGGTCGTGATCGCAAGCCGCATGTCGAGATCGCCGCTGCCGATCCGCCGCGCGCCCTGTGTCAGGAGCTGGATCGGCACCGTCATGCGCCGGCTGAGGAAGAGGGAGACCAGCACCGCACCGGCCAGCAAGATGACCAAGAGGAACGTCGAGCGTCCGATCGAGGCATAGATCGGCGCATAGGCTTCGCTGAGCGGCAGCTCGACGAACACCAGCCAGCCCATCGATGGCACCGTTGCATAGGTCGAGAGCACGCGTTGACCGGACAGATTCTCCTTGACCAGGCCGCCCGAGGGCGGCCCGACGCCATCGAGCGCGGCGCGGACGTCGGCATGACCGGAGAGATCGCTGCGCTGGAGTGCCGGCCACAGATCGGGATGCGCGATCAACACCCCCATGCGGTCGACCACATAGGCCTTGCCGGTGTTGCCGACCCTGATCCCGGCGACGAGATCCCAGATGAAGCGCAGATTGACTTCGGCGACGACCACATTGGGCGCGGGGCCGGTGCCGCGCGTCGCGATCGTCATGAACGGCTCGGTGTCGCCGAAGAAGTAGACCGGCCCGTAATAGGCGCGGCTTTCGTTGGCGCCGCGGAAGGCAGGCGAAGTGGAGAGGTCGGCCTTGCTGCCGACCCGGTCCGCGACGCGGCGCGACACCCGCACCTGTTCACGGCCCTGCGCGTCGAGCTCGGTGATTTCCGCGATCGCGGGCGATAGGCGCAGCAGGCGGATGGCGTTCAGGCGATCGTCTTCGTTGGTCGACAGCTCCGGAGGCAGGCGCGAGAGCCATCTGATCTGGTTTTCGATCTGACCGATGAACTGGCCGATCTGAATGGCGGCCGACGCGGCTTGCTCGCGCTGTGTCGCCGCGAGAAGCTGCTTTTGCTCACGATAGGAGAACCAGACGTCGAAGCCGGTGTTGATGGCAAGCGCGGCAAAGGCGAGGGCGACGATCGAGTAGAGATATTTTCGGAACAGCCGGCCGGGAGGCGTCCGCAAATCTCCCTGGTCGACCTGCTCGTTCACTCGCGGATCTCGTCGGCGCGCGCGAGCAGCGTGAACGGTATCGTCAATCCAAGCGTGCGGGCGACCGTGCGGTTGATCAGGAGCTCGTATTTGCGCGGCGATTGCACCGGCAGATCGCCGGCCTTGGTGCCGCGCAGGATCAGGTCGACATAATCGGCCGAGCGCACCTCCAGCGTTGGCCCGTAGCTCATCAGCCCGCCTGCATCCATGAAATAATGAAACGGATAGATCATCGGGACGCGATACTTCGCCGTTGCCGCGACGATCACCTGGCGGTTCACCACCAGGAAACTGTCGACGAGCGAGATCATCGCGGCTTTGGGCAGCTCGGAAAAGCGGCTGATCGCCCCGTCGATCTCCGCTGCCTTGCCGATGGGGGCGAGGACCACGTCAACGCGGGATGCTGCGGCCTCCTGCTCGAGCGAGTCGAGGAAGAAGCGCCCGGCACCAGGCGTGGTCTCCGGATTGAACAGGACGCCGACACGCGCCATGTCCGGCACGGCCTCCTTGATGAGCTGAAGCCATTTGCCCCCCATCTCGGCGGTGCTGCTGGTGAAGCCCGTGACGTTGCCGCCGGGATGCGCGAGGCTCTCGACGAAGCCGTTGCCGACGGGGTCGTTGGACGTCGCGAAAACGATCGGGATCGCCTTGGTGGCCGCGAGGACGGCCGCGGTCTCGCCCGTCGACCCCGTCAGGATGACGTCCGGCTTCAGCTCCAGCAATTCCTGAACTGCAATCTTCAGTCGATCCGCTCCGCCGAAGCTCGAACGGACTTCGAGGCGGAAGTTGACGCCTTCGACCCAGCCTCGTTGCCTCAGGCCCGCGATGAGCCCGCCGAGCCGCGTGGTTGCAGCCTCGGTCATGCTTCGTTTGGTCAGTTCGTCGTCGAGCGGCAATGCCGTCAGCGAGCCGACGATCTTCACGCGATCAGCCGTTGCGCCGAGCGCAAAGAAACCCGCGGCAGTTGTACCTGCAAGGCGAAGGAAATCGCGGCGGGCGACCGCCGGCACAGCGCGGGCAGGAGCGGGCCGCTTAATCATGAAATGTTTCGCAAAAGTTGTCCCTGGCGCTGTGCATATCCCGAAAGGCTAGCAACCACAATTGATGAAAAAATGCGCTTATGAATGCTCATTCGCAGCCTTTGGCAGCCCGATACCGTATTCCTACGCCGCCAAAGAGTCGCTGTTTCGAGCCGTGTCTCCTCCGTGACGCTCTGTAACGCATTGTGGCGTTGCAATATTTCCGTCCCGGTTGCGACGGCGGTTCGGAGAAGCCGATTTCGTGACTGCCGATTTTTAAAGCGTTGTTTCCCGTTTATTTCGAAGGTTTTCGATGCGCAAAATCTATCTCGTCCCGGCCATGGTTGGCCTCCTCACCGCCGTCGCCGCCGGACCGCTCGCCGCCCAGGGCGCCGTCCCGAAGCAGAAGGCCGCACAGGCACCGAAAGCAGCCGCAACAGGCGCTGCGCCCGCCGCAGCCGGCACGCCCGTCGCCGCCGGCGCGACCTCGGCGGCTGCCGCCGAGACGCCCGCCGCGGACGACAAGATCAAGGCGATCGACGGTTTCCGCTCTGCCAAGTTCGGCATGAACGAGGCCGACGTCCGCGCAGCGATGACGAAGGACTTCAACGCCAAGTCCGACGCGATCAAGTCCCAGGACAATGCGTCCGAGCTGACGCACAGCCTGCTGCTCTCCGCTCCGGAGCTGCTGCCGAACGGCGGCACCGCCGAACTCTCCTACGTGTTCGGTTACAAGTCCAAGTCGCTGATCCAGGTCGGCGCGGTGTGGTCGAAGGGGGCCGACGCGGCGATGACGCCGGAGAAGCTGTTCTCCAACGCCAACATCCTGCGCGCCCATTTCCTCAGCGAGGGTTTCAAGCCTGATTCCATCGCGGTCAACATGCCCGTCAACGGGGGCATCGTGATGTTCCGCGGCAGCGACGCCAAGGATCGTTCGGTGATCCTGCTGCTCCAGGGCACGTTCGAGAACAAGGAGAACAACCAGCGTGTGCTGACGCCGACCAGCCTGCTGCTGTTCTACGTGGCCGACGTCAAGAGCCCCGACGTCTTCAAGCTGCCGCCCGGCCAGTTCTGAGACCGGACGCTTCGTTCGACATTCTCCCACCCGGTTGTGGATCGGCGCCAATGCCGATGACGAGGATCTGAAATGCGCGGACCATCTGCGACGCGAGACAACAACGAACGGACGCTGCAACGACTTGCGCGCTTCCGTTCGATGTCGCTGCTCTGCGCGCTGCAGATGGTCTTCCTGCCGGTCTTCAGCGTCCGCCTCCAGGCGCAGACGGCGAACGTCATCGTTCCCGACGGACGCACCGGGACCGGCTTGCAGACCTCCGGCAACGTCACCAACGTCACGACGTCGACGGTCTCCGGTAACAACGCCTTCAACTCGTTCTCGCAGTTCAGCGTCGGCCAAGGCAACACCGTCAATCTGCAGCTGCCGAACGGCACGCAGAACCTCGTCAACATCGTTCGCGACGCGCCGGTCTACGTCAACGGCACGCTGAACTCCTACATGAACGGTGCGATCGGCGGTAACGTCTATTTCGCCGATCCCAAAGGCTTCGTGGTCGGCCGCAGCGGCACGGTCAATGTCGGCAGCCTCAACGTGTCGACGCCGACGCGCGAGTTCACCGACAGCCTGATCGGCCCGGGAGGGGCGATCAACGGCACGGCCGTTGGCAATCTGATGGCGGGCTCGTTCCCGGTCTCGCCGGACGGCAACATCCGCATCTACGGCCGGGTCAATGCCATCGACGGCGTGCGCCTGACCGGGCAGAACGTCTATGTCGGCGGCGCCAGCCAGCGCGACATCGCCAATCTCGATCATGCCGCGAAGTTCGCGGCCTCCGTCAATTCGAAGGGCCTTCGCAGCGCGAGCGCCATCACCGTCAGCAACGGCTCGATCCATATCGGCGCCGTCAACAAGGCGACGATCAACGGACGGCTGATCGCCCGCAGCAAGACCACGACGCCGAGCAACATCACCGTCACGGCCGGCAACGGCATCGAGGTCGGCAAGAACGCCAAGCTCAGCACGGCCAGCAAGACCGCGGACGCCGGCAACATCACGCTGAAGACCCAGGGCGATCTGACCGTCAAGAGCGGTGCGAAGATCGACGCTAGCTCGGCCAAGGGCAATGGCGGTCTGGTCGACCTCAGCGCCGACGGCATGTTCGATGTCGGCAACAAGGTCCAGATCAATCTGGCGGCGCCGAACGGCCAACACGGCACACTGGTCCTCGATCCCGTCGACATCGTCGTCGGCGACGCGGCCCAGGGCGATGCCAATGTCAACATGTCGAACGCGACGGTCGCGGCCGCCATCGCGGCGCTGAACGGCACCGGCACCTTCACGCTGCTGGCGAGCAATTCGATCACGATCGGTCAGCACGGCCGGGTCGACGCCGGCGCCAGCGGAGTCAATGTCACGCTGAGCGCGCCGACGCTGACGCTCCTCGCCGGCAGCTATGTGCGCGGCGATACGGTGTTGCTGGATTCCGGTGCGGCCGGCACCATCAACGTCAACGCTGCCGCCAATGGCGGCGCGCAGGTGGTGACCAACACCGCGCTGCAGTTCATTGCCGCGCATCTGAATCTGAGCAGCACGGCCACCGCTTTCGTGGGCGACGGCACCAATTCGGCCAACAGGAACGCTGCGGGCTTCATCTCGAACGCCGCCATTTCGCGTTACTCCGCGGCGATGGGCGGGCTGGGCGACCTCACGGTGAGCGCGACCACCGCGCTGACCGTCGATTCCACCGGCATCATCGATACGCGCCAGCTCGGCAGCGACGGCGTTTCGAACGGAAAGTCGCTCGACGTCGCGCTCAAGGCACCAACCATCACCATCGCGTCCGGCGGCCAGGTGCTGGCGCAATCGGTCAATACGTCGGACGTGATGTACACCGCCGGCAACATCGTGCTCGACGCGACGTCGGGCGCGCCGGGTGCGGTGACGGTGGCGGGCCTGCTCTCCGGCGGCAGCGTCACGCTCAAGGGCACCTCGGTGGCGCTGAGTTCCACGGGGATCATCGACACCCGCAACAGCGATTCCGACGGCAACGCGCTCGGCAATTCCGGCGACGTCACAATCACCGCCAACGCCATCACGGCCGCGGCCGGCAGCCAGATCCAGGCCGGCGCCGTCAACTCCGGCAGCGACAGCTATGTCGGCGGCACCGTCACCTTCGATGCGACCGCCGTCAGCGGCGGCACCGTTGCGGCCAGCGGATCGATCACCGGCGCCAATGTCATGCTGATGGCGGGCGCCTCGGTCGGTGTCGGAGCCGCGGCCCGCATCGGAGCCTCGGTCCCGGCCGGCACGGCCTCGATCACGCTGCAGGCGCCGACCATCGGCGTGACCAGCGGCGCGCAGCTTTCGGCGAATTCCGTCATCTTCGACATCCAGCGCAGCGCGGTGATCGTCGGCGATCCCACGCTGGATGCGGCCGACGCGTCCAACGCCGGCTTCATCTCCAATACCACGATGGCCGGCTACATCGCCGCGCTCGGCGGCAACGGCGTGGCGACGCTGTCGGCGATCGATACGCTCGCGGTCGATGCGCACGGCGTGATCGCCGGAGGCAGCGCCGGCGTGGCGCTCACCGCGGCGACGTCGATCTCGCTGGCCGGCAACAGCACCTTGACCGGCAGCAGCGTCAGCATCAACAGCCCCACCGTCACCATCAACGCTGGCACGACCGGCGGCGCCGTGATCTCGCCGTCATTCCTGCTGGTCGCCTCCGTCCTCAATCTCACCAGCTCGGCCGACATGGTGGTCGGCGATGCCGGCAACGCAGCCGTCAACCTGAGCAACGCCGCCATTGCCGGCTACCTGTCCGGCAGCAACTCGGTCGGCACGCTCAAGCTGAGCGCCGCGTCCTCGATTACGGTGAAGAACGGCGGCACGATCGATCTGCGCCACTTCGACGCTGGCAGCGGCTATTCGTCGGGCATCTCTGGGAACATCGCGCTGGCCGCTCCGACCATCACGATCGAGAACGGCGCCAGCCTGCGCACCGATATCGTCAACGCATCGGGGCAGACGTTCTATACGCCGGGAAGCATTACGCTGGCGGCGTCGAGCATTTCGGCCGGCGCCGGCACGATCAACGGCGGCGTCGTGACGTTCAATGCCGGGGCGGGGACGATCTATGTCGGGCCGTCCAACGATCCGAACGGCGCCAATCCGCCCGCCGGCACCGTCTTCCTGAGCAACGCGACGATCGCGAACTACCTCGCCTCGCTGGCCGGTTCGAGCACCTTTGCCCTGAGCGCGACCAATTCGCTGTACGTCGACAACGGCGCCAGCATTGCGGCCGGTGCGGCCCGCAACGTCAATCTGACCGCGGGGGCGCTGATCTCGTTCGCGGCCAATTCGACGCTGACCGGCAACGCGATCGTTCTCAACGCCGGCCGCAACGGTACGCTCGCCGTCAATGGCGCAAGGAGCGGTGGCGCGACGATCACGGCACAGTCGCCGCTGCAATTGAATGCCGGGCTGGTCCAAATCACCAGCACGAACGACATGGTGATCGGCAATGCCGCAACCGACGCCAATGCCGGCGCGGCCGGTTTTGTCGACAATGCGACCATTGCCCGTTACGTGACGGCGCTTGAAGGCTTCGGCCGGGTTTCGCTGTCCGCGTCCAACTCGATCACCGTCGACGCCAGCGGCAGGATCGACGGTACAGCCAAGGATTCGAATTCCCACTCGACCGCCAACGGGGTGAACATTGCGCTCTCGGCCGCCTCGGTGACGGTTGCCGCGGGGGCTATCATCGATTCCCAGGCCGCCAACGCGAGCGGCAGTCATTTCACGTCCGGCACGGTTTCGGTCGCCGCATCAGGCCTGCTCTCGGTCGCCGGTACGATCAAGGGCGGCACGGTCTCGCTATCTGGGCACGGGATCAACGTCACCAATCCGTCCGCGTCGCTGGCGGCCGATAGCGGTGGCAGCGTCAAGTTCGGCTTCACGACCGACGAGAGCGTCGACAGCTCCACTGGCAATAACGGCACGAACGGCGTGCTGTCGAACAACGAGATCGCGACCTACATCGCGGCGATGCAGGCCGGCGGCAACTTCGTTCTGTCGACGCCGGGCCACGCGCTCACCCTGACAGCGACCGCCGTGATCAATGGCGGCAGCACGGTCAATGTCGGGCTGTCGTCCGGCACGCTCACCGTTAACTCCGGCGCCCAGCTTCTGGCGCGCGGGGTCGGCATCGGCTTCGATCAGGACGACGTCATCATCGGGCCGTCCGGCGACGCCAATTCCGGTGCCGCCGGGTTCGTCAGCAACGCCACGGTCGCCAGCATGATCCTGGCCGCGGCCAGCGCTGACACGTTCACGATCTCGGCCAACAATTCGGTCACGGTCGACAGCGGCGGCATCATCGATACGCGTTTCCTCAACGCCTCCAATGTTTCCCAGCACAATGCGCTCGGCGTCACGCTGAATGCGCCGACGATCACGATCGCGCAGGGCGCCGCGATCAGGGCGCAGGCGATCAACAGCGGCGGATCGACTTTCACCGACGGTGACGTCAGGCTGACGGCGACCGCGAGCCAGACGCTGCTGTCGGGGCTCGCGAGCGCCACCACCGCCGTCAACGTCGACGGCACGATCACCGGCGGCGCCATCATCATCCAGGCGATATCGACTGCGACATCGAACCTGACGAGCACGGCTCTCGGCAAGCTTGCGACGATAGCCGAGATCGTCGGGACGACCATATTGGGCGTCAACGGGGGCTACGTCGCGGCCAATACGGTTGCCAAGGTGGCGATCACTGGCCATGCCGATCTCAACGGCCGCGGCAACGTGCTGATTTCCGCCCGCGGTACCCAGGACGCCGAAGACCCGGTGATCGCCTCCGGTTTTCTGTCGCCGCTTGGCGCGGCCGTCGTCGTCGGCAAGGTGACGGCAGACGTCTCGACGATCGTGTCGTCGGGCGCTGCGATCAGGGCGGGGCAGGGCATCCTGGTCGGTGCCGCCACCGACACCACGCTGGACGTATCGGCGCTTTCGGTCACGACCCGCGGCCAGTTCCTGGCAACGGTCGCGATCGGCCTGGCCGACATCAAGACCCAGGCGATCGTCAACTCGGGCGCGATTCTCTCCAGCGGCAGCCAAGGCCTTCAGGTCAGCGCCAACAACTACAGCACCTTCTCGGTCAGCGCGACCGCGTTCGCTTTCAACCCGCTGGTGTCGAGCGCCAGCGATCCCGGCGGCGTGGGCGGCGCGGTTGCCCTGAACAACATCAATGTCGCGACCACGGCGATCATGGGCGCGAACTTCGGCAGCAGCGGCGCCAATGAGACCGGTAACGTCCTGGTGGCCGCCGCGACCGACATCGCGAAGAATGCGACCAGTTCGTCAGTGACGATGGGTACGCCCGGGTTGCTCAACACCATCATCACCGGCGCGGCCGGCAGCGATCCAAAAACCACGCCCTACAAATTCTTCGATGGCTTCTTGAAGCCGCTCGCCAGCGTCAGCCTGCCTTTCAAGATTGCCGGTGCGATGTCGCTTGCGACCACCTCTGAATCCGCCGACGCCGCCATCGCGAGCACCGGAAATGGCGTGGCGCCGCAGGTCTACACGGCCGGCGACGTCGGCGTGATCAGCCAGCTGATCGACGACCAGATCCGCAACAACTCCTCGTCGACGGTGAACGTCAGCACCGCAGACAACGGCCCCAAGGTCGCGATTGCCGCTGCCATTGCCTATGGCGCTTACACCCATAATTCGAACGCCTATGTTGGCTCGAACGTGGTCATCCGCGCGTCGGACATCGGCGTATCCGCCTCGACGACGATACCCAACACCAACTCCTGGCAGGAGTGGAACGGCCTCGGCGAGACGCTCAACCACCTCAATGCCAATTTCGGCGTCGTCAACAACATCGTCACCACCTATGCCAACGCGAACTCCAGCGGCGGCGGAAACCTTTCGGTTGCGGGCTCGTTCGCCTATTTCGGCCTGAACGACAACACCACGGCCTGGGTCGGCAGCGGTGCAAACCTGACATCGACCCGTGCGCCGAGCAGCACGGCCGGCTGGACGGCGACGGCGTTCGCCAACATCGACGGCGTGATCATTTCGCAGGGCTTCGCCTCGGCGCTGACGGTTTCGGCGTACACCTACAACACGTCGATCGACATCGGCGGCGTGTTCGGGCCGCTGGTGCTGCTGCCGGGCTCCGACAGCCCGGGAACCGCGGCGGGCGGAACGCTCAACCTCATTCAATCCACCAGTAACACCATCGCCGGCGTGTCCTCCGGCGCGACGCTTAACTCGGCAAGCGACGTCTCGGTCACCGCCAAAACGACCGACCTGCTGTTTGCGATCGCGCCGACATCCGGCTCGTCGTCCGGCAGCATCGCGCTGAACGGCATCCTGTCGATGGCGTTCATCGACAACACGACGCACGCCTCGGTCAGCTCGCTGGCAACCATTCTCTCGCCCCGCTCGGTCACGATCTCGGCCAACCAGGACGTGTCGCTGTTCTCGCTGTCGGGTGCGATCCAGCTCGGCACCACCTCCGGCGTCGGTGTTTCCGCCGCCTACATGACGGCGGTCGCCGATACCGCGGCCTATGTCGGCGATAACCGCAAGGACATCACCGACGGCGCTTTCAGCAGCGATGATCCGAACGCCAGCAGCGGCCAGGGCGGTCACGTGACCACCAAGAGCCTTCAGGTCAATGCCGCGACCGCGGGACGGGTGACGGTCGCCGCGGTGGCGGCGGTTGAATCCGACCCGTACGCGCAGATCGGCTATACGAAGAAGCTTGGGGCGCTCTACAGCGCGCCGGATTTTGGAGGATTGGGGGCCCTCGAGGTGGCCAAGCAGGCCGCCGCGAAGAAGAATGGAACCTCGAAGTTCAGTATCGATGTCGCCGGCAGCTCGGCGGTCTCAGCCACATCCCTTGACACCACTGCCTACATCAAGGGAGTCACCGTCAACAGCGGCAATCCCTATACCGCCACGGACGCGCCAATCATCCAGGTCCAGGCGCTCAATAACACCATCACCACCAACGGCTCCGGGTCCGGCGCGCTCAACCTTGCGGGCGGGAACGCCACGAGCGCCGCGCTCGCCGGTGCGATCGCGATCGCGCTGTCCAGCAACTCGACCACGGCCTATATCGCCAATTCGACGATCACCGACGAGACGGCCGTCAACGTCCGGGCGCTCAGCGGCGGCTCGCAGACGGCAGTGGCGCTCGCACTCTCCGCGACGCGCACCGGCACTGCCGCTTCGGTCTCGGTTTCGGTCGGCTCGATCTCGGATACGGCGACCGCCTATGTCGAGAGCTCGACCATCACCGGCGTCGCGGGCGGCACGACCAACGCAGCCAATGTCAACGCCTACCAGACCTCCAATATCGCCATCGGCGGCGGGTCGCTCTACCTCAACGGCGACAAGAACGCCGCGGGCATCGCGCTCACCTATGCCGAAATCCGCAATCCCGGCGGCGGCAACGCCGTCGATGCGCATATCTCCAATTCTACTCTTTCGGCGTTCAACTCGCTGACGGTCATCGGCGACGATGCCAGCGTGATCGCGGCCGGCGCCGCTTCCGGCGGCTACGCCGAGAACGGACTTGCGGGCTCGATCGTCGTCGATTCGATCAGCCCCTCCGTGCTGGCTTACATCACGTCGAGCAACGTCACGGTCTCGGGCGGCAACGTCATCGTGAGCGCGGTGAGCGTCGACGACAGCGGATTGGACAACGCGCTCGCGACGCTCGTGCGCAGCACCAACAGCGGCCAGCTCGCGCACGACAATTGCATCACCTCGAGCGGTTCGCAGGCCTGCGTCGATTTCAGCGGCGCCGCGCTCAATGGCGGCGTCGGCGCCGGGCCGGGCGCTGCAATCACGTCGATCGCCGGTATCCTCCAGGCGGGCAAGAACAACATCGGCGTCGCGATCGTCGTCGACGCCATCTCCACCACGCATTCGGCCTTCATCACCCAGACCCAGATGACCGTGACCACCGGCGACGTGCTGGTGGCAGCGGAGGATTCCTCGAAGATCCAGTCCGTCGCGATCGGCTTCGGGCTGGCGACCGGACAGTTTGCCGGGCAGGGCGGCGCCGTCATCAGCACCATCAGGAACGACGTTTCGGCGGCGATCGGTGACGGCAACTCGACCCCCGCCAATACCGTGGTGAATGCGCGTGACGTCACCGTCCAGGCGCTCGACCGGTCCTCGATCATCTCGACGGCGGCCGTCGGGGGCGCGGCGACCCAAGGCAGCGCCGGCGGGCTTTCCATCGTCTACAGCGAGGTCGACAACCAGCTCAACGCCGGCGTCACCGGCGCCAGGATCATCGCCAGCAGCGATGTCGGGGTCAGTGCGACCTCGAACGCCTCGATCTCGACGGTTGCGGTCGGCGTCGCGCTGTCGTCGCAGGTCGGCCTTGCCGGATCGGTTGCGACCAATGTGATGGGCACCAACGTCACCGCCGCGATCAGCGGCGGCGCCGACGTGCTCGCGACCAACAATGTCGGCGTGCTCGCCAACAACACCGACGGCATCTCGGTGTTTGCCGGCGCGTTCTCGATTTCGACCGGCTCGGTCGGCGGCGCCGGCTCGATGGTCACCAACAAGATCGACGGGAGCACCTCGGCCTTCATCAGCGGCGCGTCGACCAAGGTCGATGCGCTCGGCACCTCGTCGTCCGATACCCTGTCGGTCAACAGCGGCACGCTCGCGCACGCCTTCAGCATCGGCTCCTTCAGCGCGCCGACCGACAACACGCCCGACCTCACCGAGACGCAGGAGACGGTGAGGGGCCTTGCCGTCGTCGCCAGCTCGCACCAGGCGGTCGTCGCCAACGTCGCCAGCCTTGCCGCAAGCACCGGCATCGCGATCATGATCAACCCGATCGTCAACGTGATGTCGGGGACGACGCGCGCCTATATCGACAGCGCCAGCATCGATACGCGGCTGACCAGCTCCACCTTGCTGCCGCAGATCGACGTTGCGGCCTCGAGCTTCTCCTATTCGGGCACGTTCGGGGTCGGCATCGTGGCGCCCACCGCCAGCACCGGCGGCGGCGCGACCATCATCAGCACGACGATGTCGCGCCAGACATTTGCGACCATCACCAACGCCACGGTCGGCGGTACGGCGTCCGTCGGCGGCGTTCCGACGCCGACCGTCGGCGCCGTCACCGTCAAGTCCAATGCGGAGCAGGACGCCTCGTCGGTTGCGGTCGGCTTCAACAGCGGCTCGGTCGGGCTCAATGTCTTCCTCGCCACCACCGAAGCCTATGTCGATGGCGGCGCGCTCACCGCCAACTCGCTCAGCGTCAGGGCCGCCGACAGCACCGGCATCGCCTCGGCGAACGGCAGCGGCGCCTATGGCAGCTCGGTCGCGATCGGCGCGGCGTTCGTCGTGCAGGTCAGCTCCAATACGACCGAGGCCTATATCGGCGACGAGTTCCACTATCGCGGCAACAGCGCCTCGGCGCATTCGACCGCGATCACGCTCAGCGGTGCGCTCAATGTCAGTGCGACGACCACGGACAATTTCCAGGCCTACTCGATCGGCGGCGCGGTCTCGACCGGCTCGCTCGCCATTGCGGGCATGGCCAATATCGAGATCGCGAACAACACGACGATCGCCGGAATTTACGACACGAATGTGCAGTCGGCGACGGGCGGTGCGGTCGGCGCCATCAGCGTCAACGCGACCGAGACCGTTAACATCAGCGAGATCGCCGGCGCGCTGGCGGTCGGAGCGAGCGGCAGCGGCGTCGGCGTCGGCGCGGCCGTCAACGTCATCTCCTTCAAGAGCCAGACCATTGCGGAAACCCGCAACAGCAACCTGAACTCGTCCGGCGTGATCTCTGTCGTCGGCCAGAGCACCAAGGAAATCCTGTCCTACGCAGTCACCGCCGGCATCGGCGGCTCGGTCGGCATCGGCGCAACGGTCGGCGTCATCGTCATCGGTACCAACGTCGCGGACGCGGATACGCAGGGGCAGGAGAACGGACAGCTCAGCGGCACACTCGGGGCCGCCAATAACGGCACGAATTCGGGCCAGGGCAGCGGCGCGGTCGCGAACGGCACGGCGGGGGCGCCGTCCGGCGCCAATGCCAGCTCGACCTATAATGTCAGCACGGTGCTGGAAGGCGGCAATGATGGCGTCACGGCGCAGATCGCGGGCGGCCACGTCACCGGCAGCGAGATCGATGTCGGCGCCACCAGCGCGAGCAGCGCGCAGATGTTCCTGCTCGGTGCCGGCTTCGGCAAGAATGCGGGCGTCGGCGCGGCGATCGGCTTTGCGACCGTCAACAGCAGCGTGCTCGCCAACCTGAATGCCATCGCGGTGGCGCCCACCGTCAACGTCCTGGCGACGGTCCAGGATCCGACCGGCGGTTCGCACCCTGGCAGGACCATCGACATCCAGGCGGTTGCCGGCGGCGGCGGTCTTTACTTCGGCGGTGACGCCGCCGTTGCGGTGGGGACGGTCAGCAACGTGGTCACCGCGGAAATCGGCGGGCAGTTCGCGGACACCGCCGCCAATCTCGGCTACGCCGGCACCGCCGCCGTCAGCGCCACCACGGTCAATGTCGCTGCCAACGATTCCACGTCGCAGCGTGCCCAGACCGAGGGCGCTTCGATCGGTCTTGCCGCCGTCGGCGCATCGGTGACGACGGCCAGGAAGACCAGCTCGGTCACCGCGCAGGTGCTCGGTCACAGCACCATCAATGCCACCACCGTCGGGGTCAGCGCTTACGATGCAGGCCTGCTGTGGGCCTATTCGGTCGCAGTCTCCGGCGGCATCCTGACCGGCAACGGATCGGCCGCGACCGCGACAGACGGTGCGAACGTCACGGCAAGGGTCGGCGCCTACGCCACCATCACGACCACGAGCACCAGTGGCCTGACGGTGACCGCGAGCGACACCCCGGATGCGGAAGCCAACGCGCTCGGCGTCGCTGCCGGTGGCGCCGCTATCGGCGCCTCGGTTGCAACCGCAACCGTGAGCTCCACGGTGTCGGCGCAAGTGCTCGACCATGCATCGCTGAGCGGCAACGTGACCGTCTCCGCTTACGAAAACGTCCTGAGCAATGGGAACGCGGCCTATACCAACGCGATCGGTGCCGTCGGCGGCATGCTCATCGGCGTCCAGGCGACCGCGTCGGTCGCCTCCAACACCTCCGACGTTTCGGCGACGATCGGGGACAACGTCAACCTGGCGTCGGGCAACGTCACCATTCTCGCCCAGAACACCACCGGCCAGAGCGCCAATGCCACCGGCATTGCAGCCTCGGCACTGCTGGCGGTCGGCGTGGTCGTGGCGAATGCGAACTCGAGCACCACCACCACCGCGACGCTCGGCAATAACACGAATGCCTCCAACACCGGCGCGCTGTCGATTTCGGCCGTCGGTGCCGATAACAATTACGTCCACGCGGTGTCGGGAAGCGGCGGCACCTTTGCCGGCAACGGTGCGTCGGCGAACACGTCGGCCAACTCGACGGTCACGGCCGGCATTGGCAATGGCAACCGCGGCGCCACGGCCTCCATCGCCGACAATTTCCTCTCGGTGCGGTCGCTGGCGATCCTCGCCAGCCACACCGACAATTATACGACGATAGCCGATACCGGGCAGGCTGCCGCCCTCGGCGCCAGCGGCGCGGCGTCGACGCACCTCGCCAATTCGGTCGTGACGGCGGGTATCGGTGTCAACAACACCATCGCGGTGAGGGGCTCCACTCCCGGCCATTGCGACGTGGCCGCGTGCGCCTCCGACCTGACGATCACCGCCAGCAACATTTTCAACGAAGTCGGAACCGGTTCGAGCGCCAATGCGGGCGCCGGCGGCGGTATCAACGGCGTGGGGGCCACCAGCGCCATCACCCTTGCCGGCACAGCGACCGTCAATATCGGCAAGAACACGCATCTGACCGCGGGCACCGACACCGTCGCCAACCCGGGCAATGTGACGATCCTCGCCACCAGCATCATCACCGGCACCGACCGCGTGACGCTGGTTACCGGCGGCGGGATCGAAGGCGCGGGCGTCAGCTCGTCGTTGAGCGCGACCGTCGACAACGACATCAACATCGGTGCGGCTTCGGCGTATGGCTCGGGGACGCTGGCCTCGCCGTCTTCTGCGGCCGCCGATCAGGTCGGGATCACGTCGTTCGGCAACATCGGGATCGGCACCTACACCCGCTCGACCGCCGGTACCTCGTCCTACGCCAACACCTTCGGTGTCGCCTTCGTCGCCGCCGCCGCCTTTGCCAGCACCAGCGTCACCACCAACCAGAACATCGTGATCGGCGCCGCCAACCTGACGGCGTTCGACAATGTCGACGTCACGGCCGGTCAGAGCCCGACGGGGTCGTATTCGACCTATTTGGCGGGTGATGCGTCCGCGATCAGCTTTGCCAGGGGATTGATCGCTGTTCCGGACGCCAATGCGACGTCCACCCTGAACAACAACACCAGCGTCAACATCGTCGCTGGCGCCTCGCTCAACAGCGGCCAGAACATCGTCACCGGCGGCTATGCCGGAACCGTGACGGCGACGGCCACCGGCTCCGGCCATGGTTACGAGATCGGGTTCATCCCGGTCAGCGACGGCCATAGCAACACGAGCAACGGGGCGCATGCCGAGTTGACGATCAACGGCACGCTCACGGCCGGCATCTATAATTCGCTCCTGATCACCATCAATTGCGATGACAGCGCCAGCTGCCTCAGCGTGGCGCCCGGCGGCGCACCGTTCAGCTTCAGCTACACCGACTCCTTCGACGGCACCACGTTCGTCACCCAGAACTTCGACGCGACGGTCAGGACGACCCTGATCAACGGGCTCAGCGGATCACCCAACGCCTTCTCGATCGGCCAGTTGTTCGCCTCCGGCGGCACGGTGACGCTCAATGCAGACCACATCACCGGCAGCGGCAGCGTCACCGCGCAGGGCTCGCCGACGATCTCGGTGAACAATGCCAGCGCCGCCGCCTTGATCATCAACGGCGCGTATATCGGCGTGGCGGCGGCCGGCGACATCTTCTTCACGGGCGCAGCCAGCAGCTTTGCCTCAGGATCGCCGCACCTTCACTCCAACCCGAACGGCATCGCCACCATCGCGATCAACAACTCGTATAATCCGGCCAATTTCGACACCAGCACCAACGGGCCGACGCTGCTGATCGTCGGCGACGTCACCAACGTCAACGGCCTCGTGACCGTGAACAACACGCTGGGATCCTACGGCATGACGGCCAACATGACCGGCCAGCAGGTCGCCGTCACGGTCCCGAACGGCGCGGTTGCGGTCTCGGCCAATGATCCTTCGGGCATGTATCTGGCCGGCGGCTCGCCGTTCTCGGAGTGGGCGACTTTCATGGTCTGGCCGGGCGGCAATCCGTCGGCGGCAGCGCCGGTCGGTGACATCGCGGCGGCTTACCTGGCGAACACGCTGCATCCGACGGCCGGCAATGCGGCCACGCTCAACAGCCTCCTTTACGGGGAGGTCGGCGATCGCGCGCCGAACAACATCAGCACGATCTTCTTCGGAAACTGCGCCTACCAGGCCGCCGGCACCTGTAACGCTTACCTGCAGATTTACAACGGCTGGCCCGACGCCGCCGTCAGCCACGCGCAGAACTACGATTTCAATGTCGGCAACTCCACCGACGGCATGCAGCCGTATATCCAGTACTACTCCCTGACCAAGTCAACTGACGCGACGCAGACGATCGCGAGCCAATACGCGCAGGCGGACCTGTCCGGCAGCCAGAACAGCTTCCGGATCTACGGCAGCCAGGTTGCGATCAAGGCCAGCATCATCGACATCAACGGCTCGATCACGGCGGGACGCCAGACCAACTACAATGTCACTCTCGGCGCGGACTTGACTGCTCCGCTCGTGCTGACGACCACGACCCGGACGGTCACGAACAGCAACTCGTTCGGCTGCATCCTCGATCCGGACAGCTGCACGCAGACGATCACGACGACGACGCCGACTGGCGGAACCCTTTCCCGCTTCCAGTACAACTATCAGCAGAATGTCTCGACGAACCCGACCCTCGATCCGATCTACACGATCGTGACCGATCAGTTCGGCAAGCCGCTGGTGACCTACAGCGCGATCACCAACCAGATCACCGTCGCCAACATCAACGCCTCGTCCGGCGGCGCCAGCGTGCTGCTCGACGGCAAGATCATCAGCACCAACCAGCTCGGCAACGTTCACGTCAACGGCGGCTACGGCAGCGTCAGCATCAACAACCAGACCGGCCTCGACCTCGTGCTCAACGGCGTCAATACCGGCAACACGCTCGCGGCGGCGGCCTTGACCAGCACGGTCACCATCGTCGACCGCAACATCACCTCCGGCAACAACACCTCGACCTACGTCTATTCGCCGAAGACCGACGCCATCAACAAGTTCATGACCTCGAACGGCGCCACGCCCAGCGGCGACTGTACGAGCGCGAACAACTGCACCGTGATCGGCGGCTCGAACGGATCCTACGACCCGGTCTCCGGACTGCGCTTCCAGTGGGTCGAGCAGGCAACGATCCGTCGGACCGTGGACGCCGGAGCGCACTGGATCTTCGACAATCCCAACCAGCCATGGTCGTATGTCACGTCGACCGGCGGGCTATCGACCACGGCGCAAGGAACGATCACGACCGGCAATTCCACCACCATGCCGGTGTTCCAGGAGACCATCAGCGGTTCGGTGACAAGCTATGGCCAGCTCATCCCGGCGTATCACGGCTGCGACGGAAGCTATTGCAATTACGGCTTCTACGAGAACAATCCGGCTCAAGGCGTCGGCGACTGGGTCTACAATTTCCCCAGGACAGGCGTGCTGTACCTGACGTCGTCGGTGAAGGCCGACAACCGGTTCGGGATTAATTTCGGCGGCAATGCGAGCGGCACCGTCAACATCACGTCGACCGGCAACGTGATCTTCGCCGGCAGCATCGTCAATCCGAACGGCGCGCTGTCGGTGGCATCGTCGTCGCAGCAGCAGCTCTTCAACACGACGACCGGCGGCAACATCTCGCAGACCTCGACCGGCTCGATCCTGACCCAGCGCGCGAGCTTCAACGCCGCGGGCGCGATCGGTTCGCTGGCAGCCCCGATCCGGGCGACGATGGCCAATTCCGGCTCGGCGCCCGGCGCGCTGTCGGCGCAGGCCGGCGTCGGCGGCGTGTACCTGAACCTCGCTTCGGGCGCGACGCTCGGGCAGGTGTCGTCGGGTAACGCCGCGACCGGCTTCGGCGACGTCAACATCACCGCCACCGGCGACCTCCTCGCCGGGACCAATTCGCAGGTCAGCGGCCGCAACATCACGATGATCAGCACGCTCGGCAGCATCGGCTCGATCACCAATCCGCTGTCGATCAGCGCCAATGCCGCCCAGCAGACCGACGGCTCGTACAGCGGCGGCATCGTCAACGTCGTGGCCCATGGCGATATCGGCCTGACGCAGACCGCGGCGACCTCCGCCTATTCCAGCGATTTGCGGGTCGGGCTGATCGCCTCGGCTTCCGGCGACGTGCTCCTGAACGTGCCGTTCGGCACGATCCTCGATGCCAGCGGACAGACGGCGTCGCAGACGCTGACCTCGGCGCAGGTCGCAGCCGTCTCGTCGGCCCTGCATCTGACCGCGCTCGACGGCGCCAACGACACCGCACTCGCCAGCGTGATTGCCTTCAGCAACACGGTGAATCGCGATCTCGTGCTCTATTCCCAGCTGATGCAGCACGGCACGGTTCAGGCCGGCGCGGCCCAGCTGACGGCCGCCGGGCTCGCCAGTGCGGCCGTCGGCGCTCTGAGCGCCAACGATTACACCGCGTTCCAGAGCCTTACCGCGGCGGCCAACTCGACCATTTCGGGTGGCGTGCTGACGCTGACGGCGAACGGTATCACGCAGTTCAAGGCCGCCGCGGCGACCGCGCTCGGGATCACCAACCCGACGTCGGCGCAGATCCAGACCTACGCCAACGGCCAGTATCAGGCCTACGCCCAGGCGATCCAGAATTACGCCAACGCCCAGGGCACTTTCGTGCTTGCCGGCGATCCGGCCTCGATCGCGAAATACGCGCCCGCCGCGCTGACATCGGCCGACTACACGACCTTCCATAACCTGACGGTGACCTATGGACAGGTGACGAACGGCCAGGTCGCGCTCACGGCCGCCGGTGTTGCCCAGTTCAGGGCGGCGGCGACGGCGCAGTTGAACAACGGCACCACCGCGACCGACGCGCAGGTGCAGGCCTATGTGAACACGCTGTACCAGGGCTTCAAGACCACGATTCAGGCCTACGCGCCGACGCTGTATCAGTCGCTCACAACGGTGTTCGGACAGGCTTACGGTTCGGGCTGGAAGACCAATCCGCAGGTTGCGAACTACGCCGCGAATTCGGCCGCGCTGCTGGCGCTCACCAGCTACGGCCAGGTCGTCAACGGCGTGTTCACGCTGAACGGCGGCGCCATCGGCGATGCCGCCGTCGCGAACTACGCCGCTGCCGGCCTGACGTCGGCGCAATACGGCCTGTTCCAGACCCTGACTTCAAACGGTTCGGTCAACAACGGCACGCTGACGCTGACGGCGGCGGGCGTGGTGAACTATGCCGCGGCCGCGCTGGGGTCGGGATCGGCCAACTACACCACGTTCCAGGCCCTGACGGCGAACGGTAACGCGACGGTCAGCACAGCCGGCGTCCTGACGCTGACGGCGGCCGGCGTCGCCGCCAATGCCTCGGCGGCGCTGGGCGCAACCTACGGCGCGTTCCAGACGCTGACGTCGAGCACCAACGCCACCGTCGGCGCCAGCGGCCTCGTGCTGACCGCGGCCGGCATCACCGCCTACGCCGCGGCCGCGCTCAGCACGCAGCAGGCGACGACGTTCCAGAACCTGACCTCGAGCGCCAACGGATCGGTGACGAACGGCGTGCTCACTTTGACGTCGGCCGGCGTCACCGCCTTCAAGGCGGCTGCGGCTGCGGCCTTCGGAATCACGGCGCCTACCGACGCGCAGGTCCAGGCCTACGCCAATGCGCAGTACCAGGGGCTGACGCAGACCATCCAGAGCTACGCCAACAGCCAGTACCAAGGCTACGCGCAGACCGTGCAGACCTACGCGAGCGCGAAGTACCAGACCTACGCGCAGACCATCCAGAGCTACGCCAACGGCCAGTACCAGGGCTACGCCCAGACCATTCAGAGCTATGCCGTGGCCCAGTATCAGCCGCTGCAGACGGCGACGACCTTCAACGCCACGCCGGCGGTCGCGTTCTCGCTGCTCAGCGCCAGCGGTTCGCTGCAAAACGGCGTGTTCGTCCTGACCAATAGCGGCATCCTGAGCTACGCCAAGAGCGCGCTGTCGAGCGCGAACTACGCGCAGTTCTCCGGGCTGCTCAGCAACGGCACCCTGAGCGGGGGCACCTTCCAGCTCAACAGCAACGGTGTCTCGTCGATGGCGCAGACGGCCTTGACGCAGGACTACCAGAACTTCGAGACGCTCTATAGCAACGGCTCGCTGGTCGGAAACGTCTGGGTGCTCAACGCCGCCGGCATTGCCGCCTTCCGCCAGGCGGCGGCGACCGCGCAAAATCCCAACCCGACCGATGCGCAGGTCCAGACCTATGCCAATGCGCTGTACCAGTCGTACGCCACGAACATCAACGGCGCGGCGACCGTGCAGTATCAGGGTTACCTGACCTCCATTTCCACTGCGGCGACCACCGCGTACCGGAATTTCGCCACCGAAATCATCGCCGCCTACAACGCGCAATTCGGCAGCACGATGACGGTCGACATGCTGCTCGGACCGAATGCGACCTTCATCCCGGCCGGCGCGCAGCAGTTCCTGGCGAATTTTTCCTCGCTGATATCCGCCACCGACCGGACGGCGTTCCTCTCTCTCGCCGGGCTGGGATCGATCCAGAACGGCGCCTTCGTGCTCGCCGCCAACAATGTGGGGACCTATGCTCAGACAGGACTGAGCGCAGCCAACTACGCGGCCTATTCGTCGCTGGTGTCGACCATCAGCACCAACACCAGCGGCGTGCTGACCCTGACGCCGGCAGGCCTGAACAATTTGGCCCTGGCCCAGCTGACGCCGAACTATCAAGCCTACGTCAATCTTACGTCGAGCGGCGGGCTGCAGAACGGCAATTTCGTTTTCAGCAGCTCCGGCGTGCTCGCCAACGCGCAGGCCGGCGTCAACGCCGCCTACACGTCATACCAGCAATTGATGGCGAACGGCACGGTGACCAACGGCGTGTTTACGCTGTCGAGCAGCGGCCTTACGGCCTACACCTCGATCGCTGCGGCGGCGCTCGGTATCGCTAGCCCGACGGCGACGCAGGTCCAGGCCTACGCCAACCAGCAATACCAGAACTCGCTGTTCAACAGCGCGAACCCGGCCTACCAGTCCTACGCGCAGTCGATCGTGTCCGGCGCGCAGACGCAGTATACGAGCCTCGCCGCCAAGGTGTTCGCGCGGCTGCAGGACCAGGATCAGAACTGCCACTTCATGTGCTCCGGCACGATCCTGGCGCAAGGGCAGACCACCGTCACCGACGCCCAGATGGCGCAATATGCCAGCCAGGCGCTGTACGGCACCGACCTGCAGGCCTACCAGACGCTCACCAACGCGGCCAACGGCTCGGTCTCGAACGGCGTGCTGACGCTGACCACCGCAGGTCTTGCGCCCGCGTCCTCACTCGTCCTGTCGGCACCGCTGGCCACGGCCTTCAGCACGCTGCTGGCGACGGGATCGGTGCAGAACGGCCAGTTCGTGCTCACCTCGGCGGCGGTGCTGCAGAAGCTGCAGACGCTGGCGACTTACGGCACCGGCGCGTCCGGGGTGTTCCAGTTCAGCACCTCGGGAATTCTCGCCAATGCGTCCACCGCGCTCGGCACGTCCGGCCTGCAGCAATTGCTGGCGAGCGGCACGGTGCAGTCCACGACGGTGAACGGGGTCTCGACGTCGAGCCTGGTGCTGAACGATCCCGGCGTCGCCTATTACGCACCGGCGGCCCTGACGGCCGTGAACTACCAGCTGTTCCAGGGGTTGACCGCGAACGCCAACGGCGAGGTCGTCAACGGCGTGCTGACGCTGTCGGCTGCCGGTATCGCGCAATTCTCGGCGGCGACGGCTGCAGCGCTGCATCTGGGCACCACGGCTCCGACCGCGGCGCAGGTTCAGGCCTATGCCAACGGCCAGTACCAGAGCTTCGCGACCACCATCAAGACGTACGCCAATTCGCAGTATCAGAGTTACGGCAGCACGTTCTCGTCCTACGCGAACGGCC
Organism: Bradyrhizobium sp. 14AA; assembly: GCF_054185205.1. NCBI lineage: Bacteria > Pseudomonadati > Pseudomonadota > Alphaproteobacteria > Hyphomicrobiales > Nitrobacteraceae > Bradyrhizobium > Bradyrhizobium sp. 14AA. The sequence continues at coordinate 162,699 of NZ_JAVAYM010000017.1, forward strand.
AGTACCAGCCGCTGCAGCAGCAGGTGATCAACTACGCGACGAACAACCTCGACGTCGTGGTCGACCTGGCGAGCGGCACCTACCGGACCACCAACGGATACGGCTCTTGCCAGTACAATAATTGCTCCGCCCCGATGCAGATCACCAATGCGGTTCTGACCGACTGGGCGCAGCAGGCGCATTCGGGCACGACCAGCAACCCGTGGGGCGGCGGCAACGGCTACGGCACGATCTCGACCGCGGACTACAACAGCTTCATCACGATGCTCGGGCAGGGGACCGTGCAGGCCGGAGCGCTGACGCTCAATACGGCCACGCTGCAAAGCTACTACTCGAACCTGACTTCGAGCTCGTCGGTCCTGACCCAGTCGTATCAGGTGTTCCAGACGATCGTAGGCGCCGGCAACAGCACGATCCAGAACGGCGTCCTGACACTGACCTCTGCCGGCATTACCAACGTCAAGGCCGCGGCAGCCGCCTTCCTCGGAAACAATCCCACCGACGCGCAAGTGCAGGCGTTTGCGGTGCAGGCCTATACGTCCGACCTGACGACGATCCAGGGCTACGCCGCGACCCAGTACCAGTCCTATGCCACCTCGATCAGCTCCTATGGCAACACCCAGTACCAGGGCCTGGTCCAGACCGTGCAGAACTACGCCAACTCGCTGTACCAGGCGAACGTGACGACCATCCAGGCCTACGGTAACTCGCAGTATCAGACGCTGACGGCCAACGGCACGCCGCAGGTCAGCGCCGGCATTCTCAGCCTTGTCAGTAACTCCGTCTATTCGACGGGACAGATCGTCTCGACGCTGAGCAACGCAGCGCTGCTGCCGTCGGCGGGTACGGTCGGCACCAACGCGGTCGCCAGCATCGTCGGCCGCAACGTCACGCTGAATGCCGCCAACAGCATCGGCACCACGGCGCCGAGCGTTGTGATCGCCCTGACCGACCTGAAGAACGGCACCATCACGACCGATCAGCAGGCGGCGCTGTCGGTCGCGACCACGCCGGGTTCGATCACCTTCAGCGCGACGCTCAGCGCGCAGGCGCTCGCCAGTCTCGACGTCGCCCATCTCGGCGCGGGCGTCACCCTCAACGGAAACGTGCTGAGCGGTCTGACGCTGTCCACGCTGCCGAACGGCATCACGGTCAACGACCTGACCAATGTCGCGTTGGCGCAAACCGCGCCGGTCTATGTCAACGCCAGCGGCACCTTCAATGCGACGGCGGGAACGACGGTGTATGTCCAGGCCGCCGCAAGCGCCGGCCAGCCGGTTGCGACGCTGACCGTCGGTCAGATCAACGCCGGCGGCGACGTGACCTTGCTGGCGCCGCAGAGCATTCTGACGGCCACCAACGCGTCCGGCGCTGCGCTGTTCGCCAGCCAGGTCGTCATCAATCCGAGCAACGGTGCGATCGGCGATCTGACGCTCGCCGCCACCAATGCGATCGGTTCGGCCGCCAATGCGTTCAGCTATCGGATCAACGGCAAGCTGATCTCGGCGCAGGCCGGCACCGATGCCTATCTGACCGCGACCGGCGGCGATGCGATCTTCGGCAAGGTGTTCGCCACCAACACCGTCTCGCTGACCGCGACCAACGGCAACATTTCCAGCTACCTGGCTGGCGTCACCATGGCCGCCAACAACATCATCCTCAACGCCTCGGGCGATGTCGGCACCCAGAACACGCCGTTCACGCTCCAGGTCGGCGCCACCGGACTGTTGAGCGGCACGATCGCCGGGAGCGCCCTCATCTACAGCCCGACGCTGGCGTCGCAGAATCCAGTGTCGCTCAACGTCGGCAATTTGACGGCCGTCAACGGCCTGACACTGATCGGCGATGCCGGCATCTCGTTCGGCGGCGCCGCGGGTTCGTCGCAGGGATCGGTGACGGTCTGCTCCGGCCCGTGCCTGACCGGCTCGACCGCGGTCGGCGGTTCGATCACGATGGCCAGCAACGCCTCGATCCAGGCCGGGCAATTGATCAGCCTGACCGCGCCCGGCGATATCGTGCTCGGCCAGATGACGTCGACTGCCAGCCCGGCTTCGACCGTGAGCGTGATCACGGTCACGAGCACCAATGGCGCCATCACGGCCAATGGCGATGGTCACACCAACCTGACTGCAACCGCGGCGAATGCCGAAGTGTCGCTTTCCGCCACCGGTATCGGCACCCAGACGCAGCGCGTGAGCGTCGACACGCCGTTGCTGACGGCCACCGCGAGCACCGGCGGCATCTATCTCGGCTCGGTCGCCGATCTCCACGCCAGCCAGTTGTCGGCCACCTCCGGCTCGGTCGATATCGTGTCCAGCGGCAAGCTGACGCTCGACAGCGTGCTGGCGGGCACGGCCGCGGGCGCGAGCGGCACCTTCAATGCCAAGACCCTGACAGCGGCTGCCGGCGACCTCGTGATTGATGCCGCGACGAGCAGCGGCGCCATGACGATCGACAGCGCCGGCACGCTGGGCTTCACGCAGCTCAACACCACGGTCGGCGCGATGGCGTTGTCCGCGGTTGGAAACGTCACCGGCACCACGCTCGCCGCAGCAGCCGCGCTGGGTGTCACCTCGACCGCCGGCAGCATCACGCTGGCGACCGCGAGCAGCGGTGGCTCGCAGACCATTCAGGCCAACCAGAACGTCACGTTCAACAGCCTGACCACGACAGGCACCAGCACCGATGTCGGCGATATCGCAGTGACCGCCACCAACGGGTTCGTGCTGGCGCAGACGGTTCTCGTGAACGGGACAGCGACGCAGGGCTCGGTCGTAGCCAACGGTTCGGCCTCGCTGACCGCGGGCACGACCAACACCGGCAGGGTGCTGACCGCAGCCACCGGTTCGGGCTCGATCAGCGGCGGCGGCCTGGTCGACTGGACCTCGCTGACATCGGCGACGACGCTGGGTGTCACCTCGACCGCCGACAGCATTACGCTGGCGACTGCGAGCAGCGGCGGCACGCAGACCATTCAGGCCAACCAGAACGTCACGTTCAACAGCCTGACCACGACCGGCACCAACACCGATGTCGGCGATGTCGCGGTGACCGCCACCAACGGGTTCGTGCTGGCACAGACGGTTCTGGTGAACGGGACGGCGACGCAGGGCTCGGTCGCAGCCAACGGTTCGGCCTCGCTGACCGCGGGCACGACCAACACCGGCAGGGTGCTGACCGCAGCCACCGGTTCGGGCTCGATCAGCGGCGGCGGCCTGGTCGACTGGACCTCGCTGACCTCGGCGACAATGCTGGGTGTCACCTCGACCGCCGACAGCATCACGCTGGCGACTGCGAGCAGCGGCGGCACGCAGACCATTCAGGCCAACCAGAACGTCACGTTCAACAGCCTGACCACGACCGGCACCAACACTGATGTCGGCGATGTCGCGGTGACCGCCACCAACGGGTTCGTGCTGGCACAGACGGTTCTGGTGAACGGGACGGCGACGCAGGGCTCGGTCGCAGCCAATGGTTCGGCCTCGCTGACCGCGGGCACGACCAACACCGGCAGGATGCTGACCGCAGCCACCGGTTCGGGCTCGATCAGCGGCGGCGGCCTGGTCGACTGGACCTCGCTGACCTCGGCGACGACGCTGGGTGTCACCTCGACCGCCGACAGCATTACGCTGGCGACCGCGAGCAGCGGCGGCTCGCAGACCATTCGGGCCAACCAGAACGTCACGTTCAACAGCCTGACCACGACCGGCACCAACACCGATGTCGGCGATGTCGCGGTGACCGCCACCAACGGGTTCGTGCTGGCACAGACGGTTCTGGTGAACGGGACGGCGACGCAGGGCTCGGTCGCAGCCAACGGTTCGGCCTCGCTGACCGCGGGCACGACCAACACCGGCGGGGTGCTGACCGCAGCCACCGGTTCCGGCTCGATCACCGGCGCCGGCCTCGTGAACTGGAACACGCTCAACGCGGGAGCCTCTCTCGCGATGACCTCGAGCGGCAGCAGCGTCACGCTCGACACGGCCCATAGCGGCGGTAGCCTGACCTTGCAGGCCCGGCAGGACGTGACGTTCAACCAGCTCACCACCGACGGCACCCCGAGCGATGCCGGCGCCGTCAGCATCGTCGCCAGCACCGGCATGCTGGCGGGCGGATCGATCAATGCCCATGGATCCGCCAACCTGATCGCGGCGACATCCAATACCGGCCACAATTTGACAACCGTGACCGGCGCGGCGTCCTTGCAGGGCCAGGTGGTTCAGTGGGACAACCTCAACATTGGCGGCAGCCTCGCCATCACGGCGACGACGGGCGGGATCACGCTCGGCACCGCCATCAGCGGCGGCACGCAGACCCTCAATGCGGTGGGCGACATCGCGTTCAGCCAGCTCACCACCCTCGGAATCCCGGGCGACGCCGGTGACATCAATCTGCACTCCGCCAACGGCTCGGTCCTGGGCGGGTCGATGTCGGCCAATGGCGACGTGAACTTGAACACCGGCACATCGCTGGTGCTCGACCATTTGCGCGGCAACAGAATCGCGCTGTCCGCGCCCGGCGATATCACCATCAGGTCCGTCAGCGTGGTGAAGGCGCTCGATCTCGCCGCCAACACGATCAATGTCACCGGCGAGCAGATCCGCTCGACGCCGCCGATCCCCCTGATCATGAACATCACCGGCTATAACGGCGGCACGGCGACCTCGGCCAACGTTTCGATCGATCCTGACAGCATCATCATCAACCAGTTCAGGGTGGTGGATGCGAACTTCTGGACCGACGCGCACGCCGTTGCGATCCTGAATGGCTACGTGCCGGGCCAGCTCATGCTCACCACGGGCACCGAACAGGTGCTGCTCAACAACCGTTCGCCGGCGCCGTCCAACTGGCCGTCGCTCCAGCTCTACCAGCCGGGCGGCGTGTTCACGATGAGCCAGGTCGGCAACGCCAATGTCAGCAACGCCTATGTGGTGTTCTACACCGGCGACATCTCGGCGACCGTCACCAACTACGGGCCGACCCACACCTGCTGCAACGACTTCACCGGCGCCAGCGCGATGCGCAACATCTCCGTCGATAGTGAGGGGGGAGAGCGCATCGAGACCTGGCTTGCGAAGAAGGACGGGGGGACGTTCTACCTGCTCGGCCTCTCCGGCCAGGCGCGGCTCGATGCGCTGCTGACGCCGCGGCCGGTCGAGACGATCGGCTCCGGTCCCGCCGTCAACATCGAGGGCCTGAGCGACATGCGCAAGCTGCGCCGTCAGGGGCAGCGTGCGGGGCGCACGGGCTGGAAGGATGCGGCTGTTGAGACGGCGAAGCCGGCCATTGGCCGCCTCGCGGAGGCATGGTAACGGGATTCGGGATGCGCGTTCTGGGGGTAGCATTGGGGGTCGGATTTGCAGCTTGCTGCATCGCATCCGCACGTGCCCAGTCGATCAATCCCGGCGTGATCCAGAACGATGTCGACCGGCAGCGCCGCCAGCTCGAGCAGCAGAGCGCGCCGCCAAAACTCAACGGTCCGGCGGTGATTGGCGGTGAGCGGGAGAAATCCCAGCTTCTGAAGCCGGGCGGTCCGAAATTCCGCCTGCGCAAGGTCGAGTTCGACCAGTCCAAATTCATCACGCCGGCCGAGCTCGACGAGATCGCCAAAAAATACATCGGCAAGAACGTCGACATTGCCTCGCTGTTGCAGCTCGTCGCCGACATCAACGCCATCTACACCGAGCGCGGCATCGTCACGGGCATTGCAACGCTGCCCGAGCAGGATGCCAAGGGTGGGGTGGTCAGGATCAAGCTGACTGAAGGTCGGCTGCAGAAGACGACCATCGAGGGCAACAAGCAGACCCGCACCGACTACATTCTCGACCGCGTTAGGGAGCCCGAAGGCGAGGTCCTCGACGTTCCCAAGCTCAATCGCGACGTGACCTGGTTCAACCGGACCAACGACGTGCAGATCAAGGCGCTGCTCCAGCCCGGCACGAGCTTCGGCCTGACCGACCTCCAGTTCGCGGTGATCGAGCCGCCGATCGACACCTTGCAGCTCTTCACCGACAACCAGGGCGCCGAGAACACCGGGCGCTGGGAGGGTGGGGCGTTCTACAAGCGCCACGGCCTGTTCGGCGTCGACGACCGCCTGACCTTCTACGGCGTTCGCTCCGACGGCAATCTCAACGGCAACGTCGCCTACAGCATTCCGGTCAATCCCTGGGGCGGCCGCGTCGGCGTCAGCTATACCGAAGGCAAGATCAAGATCATCCAGGGGCCGTTCGTCGCGCTCGACGTCACCGGTCGCTCGAGCCAGGCCGCGGTCAATTTCAGCCAGCCGGTCTGGGTGACCCAGAACTGGCTGGTGCTGCTCAACGCCGCCGAGACCGAGGGCAAGACGGTGAGCCGCTTCGCCACGGTCGACGTGACCAACGACCACTACGACAAGGCCACCGCCGGCGTCTCGGTGACCAATTCCGGCAACACTTATTCGATCACGGTCTCACCGGCGGTGAATTACATCGCCTGGCAGGATCACGTGCTCGGCAACAACCGCGCGTTCAACACCTTTACCGGCTCGTTGATCGCGACCAGCGCCGCGGGGCCGGCGAATTTCAGCACCAACGTGCTGGCGAGCTGGCAGTACACGCAGGAGAAACTTCTGCCGGGCGACCAGATCTTCTCGATCGGCGGTCCGACCACCGTGCGTGGCTATCCCTCCAACGCGGCGTCCGGCGACAGCGGCTATTATTTCAACGCCGAGCTGCACTACAACTGGTCGCAATGGCTCAGGGGCTTTGACACCTACATTTTCACCGATTGGGGTGCGGTGTATTCGACGTTCCCCGGGGTCACCGAAATGACCTCGGTCGGTATCGGCTTCTCCTGGACCTACGCGTCGTTCATGACGTTCGAGGCGAACTACGCGACGCCGCTGAAGATGGCCGTCTCGACCCAGCACCACTACGAGGCCTATGGCCGCGTCACCCTTCGGCCGCTGCTGATGTTCCAGAAGCAGGAAAACCCCGCGCCCGTGGCGGCCATTGCCGGCAAGAGCAAGTCGTAGCGGCGAGCTGCTTTCTCCCCGTCGTCATTGCGAGGAGCCCTTGCGACGAAGCAATCCAGAGGCTTTCCGCGGCAAGTTTCTGGATCGCTTCGCTGCGCTCGCAATGACGGAGGATGACGAGCTTGGGGCTAACGTCGCAACGTGAACTCCGCCGCACCACGCCGGTGCTCCCATTTCTTCTGCTCGAGCTCCGGCTGTTCGCATTCGACTTCCGGATAGCCGATGCAGAGATAGGCGATGAACTTCCAGGTATCAGGCACGTCGAGAATGGCGTGGATCCGATCCGGATGGAGGATCGAGACCCAGCCGATGCCGATGCTCTCGGCGCGTGCAGCGAGCCACATCGCGGTGATCGCGGCCACCACGGAATATTCCGTCGTCTCCGGCATGGTCGCGCGGCCGAGGCCGTGACCGATGTCGCTGGCCTTGTCCGCGAACACGGCGAGGTGGCCGGGCGCTTGTTCGAGGCCGGACAGTTTCAGCGTGGCATAGCGCGCCGCGCGGTCGCCGGAATAGCAGTTCAGCGCATCGGCGTTGCACGCCGTGAAATCGTCGATGATGGCGCGACGTCGTGCAGCATCATCGACGGTGACGAAGCGCCAGGGTTGGCTCAGGCCGACCGAGGGCGAGAGACAGGCGGTCTCGATCAGGCGATCGATGGCACCGTCCGGCAGCGGGTCAGTTCGAAAGCGGCGGACGTCGCGGCGCCACACGAACAGTTCGCGCAGGTGCCGGCGGAAGGTGTCGTCGAACTCGACCATGAGGTCAGCGTCCCATCTGAAAGGCCGCGGCGACCAGCAGGATCAGGATCTCGCCGATCTGCTCGAAGGCACCGAGGATGTCGCCGGTCTGCCCGCCGATCTGGCGCACGGCAAGCCGCGCCAGCAACAGGCCGGCGAGCGACAGCAGGATCAGGCCGACCAGCGCCTTGCCGGGCCCTAACGCGAGAGCGAGCGCGAGCGTTCCAAGAGCGAAGGCGATGGCGACGCTGCGGCCTGGCGGCGATCCCGCGCTCGCCGACAGCCCGTCAGGCCGCGCTGGCGGCACCAGGGACATGAAGGCCGGCACGCCCGCGCGGGCGGCGGCGTGCGCGGACAGCAGTGCAAATGCCACCAGGGACGGATCGGCGATCGCCGCAAGTGCGCTCCAGCGCAGGCCGAACGACAGGATCAGCGCGCAGACGCCGTAAGTGCCGATCCGGCTGTCGCGCATGATCTCGAGCTTGCGCTCACGTGTCCGGCCGCCGCCGAGCCCATCGGCGGTATCGGCAAGCCCGTCCTCGTGCAGCGCGCCGGTGATGAGGGCGGTCGCAGTCAGCGCGAGCAGGGCGGCAAGGTTCGACGTCAGTCCGAACCGAATGGCGATCTTATAGACCAACGCGCCGGCAAGGCCGACCAGCAGTCCAGCGACGGGAAGGGCCCAGGTCGCGCGCGCGACGGCGCCGTCGTCCGCGGGCTTCGACGATGCGACCGGGAGGATCGTCACGAACGACGCCGCCATCCTGAGATCGGCAATGACGTCTTTGAAAAATTCGGCGCGCGGTATCATTTCAGTTTCATCGGCAAGCCGGCGACCACGAACTCGACCTCGTCGGCAACGGTTGCGATCATCTGGTTCATGATCCCGGCGGCGTCGCGAAAGCTGCGCGCCAGCGCATTGTCGGGCACGATGCCGAGGCCGACTTCGTTGGTGACGAAGACGACGGGGCTCTTGAGGCGGGGCAGCGCGCCGGCGAGCTCGGTCACTTCGCGCTCCCAGTCGCGCGCGCCATGCATCAGGTTGGAGAGCCACAGCGTCAGGCAGTCTACCAGCCTTGCGCCGCCGCCATCTGTTGCGACCAGTGCGGGCACGAGATCGAGCGGCACCTCGCGCTCGATCCAGTCGGTTCCGCGGCGCGCACGATGCCTGGCGATGCGCTCATCCATTTCGGCATCGAGCGCCTCGGCCGTCGCGACATAGACGGGCTGTCCGGGAAAGGCGCGCGTGCGCATTTCCGCACGCTTGCTCTTGCCCGATCGCGCTCCGCCCGTGATCAAGATGACGGCCATGAAGGTCTCCTGTGGACCTGACTAACCACCAATCGCGGCCAAAGACAAAGCCGAAATCAGGCGGCGAGGGGCTTGCGCTCCGCCTTCGCTTTGCGCAACAGGAGCGGGACAGGAGGCTGGTGTGGGTTTTGCGGGCGCGATGGTGGTGGCGATGGCGGTGGATGCCCTCCTGGGCTGGCCGTCGTGGCTGTTCGCGCGGATCGGCCATCCCGTCACCTGGTTGGGCTGGCTGATCGCCGCCGTTGACGCCGGCTGGAATCGCGCCTCCGATCCGCCGGCTCTTCGCCGCGTTGCGGGCATTGCCGGCGCGCTTCTGGTGATCGCGCTCTCCGTTGCGCTCGGCTGGGCGATTCAATCCTTGCTTCCCTCAGGCTTGATTCAGATCGTACTGGTCGGTGTTCTGGCCTGGCCGTTGGTTGCCTTGCGCTCGTTGCACGACCATGTGGCTGCCGTTGCTGGCCCCTTGCTGGCCGCCGACGTCACCGGTGCGCGCGATGCGGTGTCGCGCATCGTCGGGCGCGATCCGGCGGCACTCGATGAAGCCGGCATCGCGCGCGCGGCGATCGAGAGCCTCGCCGAAAACGCCTCCGACGGCATCGTGGCGCCCGTGTTCTGGGGCGCGCTGTTCGGCCTGCCCGGCATCTTGGGCTACAAGGCGATCAACACGCTGGACTCCATGATCGGTCATCGCAGCGAGCGGCACGAGGCCTTCGGCTGGGCCGCGGCGCGCATCGACGACGTCGCCAACTTCATCCCAGCGCGCCTGACCGGATTTCTGTTCGTGCTGCTCGCACCAAGGCGATCCGAGGCGCTGTCGTGCATGACGCGCGATGCGCGCCGCCACCGTTCGCCCAATGCCGGCTGGCCGGAAGCGGCGATGGCCGGTGCGCTCGGCGTGCGGTTCAGCGGCCCCCGCATCTATCACGGCAGCGTCACGAACGAGCCCTGGCTCAACGAAGGCGCGCGCGATCCGATCGCCGCCGACATCGGTGAGGGATTGACGGTCTACCGCCGCGCCATGCTGCTGCTCGCCGGCGTGCTTGCGATCCTGGCCTTCGCGTGAAAGAACAGGGCATGCGCGAGCACGGTGGAAATCTCGATCTGGCCCAGCAGCGTTTTGGTGGGCGCGCGGAGGACTGGATCGATCTGTCGACCGGGATCAGCCGGCTGCCTTATCCGGTCGGCGAGGTGAGCGCGCGCGCCTGGAGCGCGCTGCCGTCGCGTGCCGAGATCGAGACGCTGCACAGGGCCGCGCAGCACGCCTACCGCACGAACGCTGCGATCGTCGCGATGGGCGGCGCGCAGGCCGCCATTCAATTGCTGCCGCAACTGGCGCCGCCCGGCCGCGCGCGCATCCTCGCGCCAACCTACAATGAATATGCAGGCGTCCTCTCGGCTGCGGGCTGGGATGTCCAGGAGGCCGGGGAACTCGACGCGCTCGCGGGCGCGGATCTCGCTGTCGTCGTCAATCCCAACAATCCCGATGGCCGGAGTTTTGCGCCAAACGATTTGCTGGCGCTACTGCCGCGCGTCGGCCGACTCGTCATCGACGAGAGCTTTGCCGACGCCGTACCAAAGCTATCGCTTGCGCCTGAGGCGGACAGGCCGGGACTGCTGATCCTGCGCTCGTTCGGAAAATTCTATGGCCTTGCGGGGCTGCGGCTTGGGTTCGCAATCGGCAATGCGGCCGACATCGCCAGGTTCGCGGCGGTGTCGGGTCCATGGCCGGTCTCGGGCGCGGCAATCGCAATCGGCTGCCGCGCATTGCGTGACAATGCCTGGGCCGAGGCCACGTCAGTGCGGCTGGCGCGCGACTGCGTTCGCCTCGACGAGATGGCACGAGGGCAAGACTGGCGGCTCATCGGCGGCACATCGTTGTTTCGTCTCTATGAGACGCGCGATGCGCTTGCCGCGCAGGAGAAGCTGGCGCGCGGCCACATCTGGTCGCGCGTGTTCGCGAAAGAGCCGACCTGGCTGCGGCTCGGCCTTCCCGGCAGCGAAGCCGAATGGACGCGCTTGGCCGGGGTGCTAGCGCGCTAGCGCGAGCAGGCCTTCGACATCGAGATGCTGTTCGATGTGATCGGCGAGCGCGTCGAGCGCGCTTTCGACCCGGGCGTGATAGGGCTCGTCGCCGGCGGGGATGTCGAGCTTCGCCAAGAACGCCTTGCGGAAATCATCCGACGTGAACAGGCCGTGCAGATAGCTGCCCTGCACGCGGCCATCGCGCGCGATTGCGCCTTCCGGCTCGCCGTTCAGCTTTGCGAAGGGGCGAGTGCGATCGGGCCCATCAGTGCGGCCGATGTGGATTTCGTAGGCCTCGATCGGCTGCTCCGTGCCAGCATGCACGGCCGCGACGCGCGTCAGCGTCTTCTGCGGGCTCATCACCGTTTCCACATCCAGGAGACCGAGCCCCGGCGTGTCGCCGGCGGGGCCTTCGATGCCATCGGGATCGGCGACGCTGCGGCCAAGCATCTGGTAGCCGCCACAGAGGCCGAGCACATGGCCACCCCGGCGGTGATGCGCGAGCAGATCGATGTCCCAGCCCTGCGCGCGCAGGAAGGCGAGGTCGCCGCGGGTGGATTTCGAGCCGGGGATGATGACGAGACGGACATCACCGGGGATCGCTTCGCCTGGGCGCACCATCACGAGATCCACGCCAGGCTCGAGCTTGAGCGGATCGAGATCGTCGAAATTGGCGATGCGCGACAGCGCAAGGCAGGCGATCTTGCACTGGCCGGGCTTGCGGGCATCGCTCAGGCCCAGCGCGTCCTCAGCCGGCAACTCGCCGGCGCGCGCAAACCAGGGCAGCACGCCAAGGCCGCGCCACGCCGTTTTCTGTTCGATCAGCTTGTAGCCGTCGTCGAACAGGGTGGGATCGCCCCGGAACTTGTTGATGACAAAGCCCTTGATCATCGCGGCATCGTCGGGGTCGATCACCGTCTTGATACCGACGAGCTGGGCGATGACGCCGCCGCGGTCGATGTCGCCGACCAGCACCACGGGCACGTCAGCCTTGCGCGCAAAGCCCATATTGGCGATGTCGGCCTTGCGCAGGTTCACCTCGGCCGGACTGCCGGCGCCTTCGATTAGCACCAGATCGGCGCGGCCCTTCAGCCGCTCAAAACTCTCCAGCACGGCGCCCATCAGCGACGGCTTCATCGCAGCATATTCGCGCGCACGCGTGGTCGCGATGCGTTTGCCCTGCACGATCACCTGCGCGCCGACATCGGTCTCGGGCTTCAAGAGCACCGGGTTCATGTCGGTATGCGGCTCGACGCCGGCGGCCAGCGCCTGCAGCGCCTGTGCGCGGCCAATCTCGCCGCCGTCGACGGTAACGGCCGCGTTGTTCGACATGTTCTGCGGCTTGAAAGGGAGCACGCGCAGGCCGCGCCGCGTGAAGGCGCGCGCGAGGCCCGCGACGATGAGCGACTTGCCCACGTCCGAGCCGGCCCCCTGGATCATCAATGCGCGTGCCATCGAACTTAGAACTCGACGCCGGCCTGTGCCTTGATGCCGGAGCGGAACGGATGTTTCACCAGCGTCATCTCGGTGACGAGGTCGGCGATCTGGATCAGCTCGTCCTTGGCGTTGCGCCCGGTGAGCACGACATGCGTCATCTCAGGCTTTTGCGTCGTCAGGAACTCGACCACTTCGGCGATGTCGAGATAATCGTAGCGCAGCGCGATGTTGATCTCGTCGAGCACGACCATGCGCAGGTTCGAGTCGAGGATCAGCTCCTTGGCCTTCTCCCAGCCGGCGCGCGCCGCGGCGATGTCGCGGGCACGGTCCTGCGTCTCCCAGGTGAAGCCTTCGCCCATGGCGTGGAACTGGCAGAGGTCGCCGAAATGGCCGGTGAGCAGGCGCCGTTCGCCGGTGTCCCAGGCGCCCTTGATGAACTGCACGACCGCGCAGGGGAAGCCATGGGCGACGCAGCGGACGATCATGCCGAAGGCCGAGGAGGACTTGCCCTTGCCGGCGCCGGTGTGGACGATGATGAGGCCCTTTTCGCCGCTCTTGGTCGCCATGATCTTGTCGCGGGCGGCCTTCTTCTTCGCCATTTTCTGGGCGTGCCGGGCGTCGGTTTCCTCAGCTGTTTGGGTATCCGGTTCAGGCGTCATCGTACCCAGTCCTTCGGCTTGACAAGAGGCGGCCGGGGGCAAATGGTGGCCCGGCGTTGGTTCCTGTCCTACGACAGGCGAAGAGGGAATGCGATAGGGTCCGAATCGGCAAGATTTGGGTCCAAACTGCAGCCGCCCCCGCGACCGTGACCGGAGAGATGCCCGAAGCCACTGACCCCTGACGGGATCGGGAAGGCGGGGATCGAAGGGCAAAACCCTGCTCCGCAAGCCGGGAGACCTGCCAGCGCGGACGAGTTTTGGACCGGCGGACGGGGTGTTCCGCGACGGGGAAACGGCCTCTCGAGTCAGGGTCCGTGTGCCTCATCGCCTCCCGCTTTTTATCCTGGAAGAGGCGATGACCGTCACACTTCACGTCTGCATCACCTGCCGTGCCGGCCAGACGCTTGGCGAGGGCGAGACGACACCCGGCAAGCGCCTGCACGGTGCGATTCTCGATGCCGGCGTACCCGACGGCGTCAGCGTGGTTCCCGTCGAATGCCTGTCTGCATGCAACCAGGGCTGCTCGGTCGCGCTGAGCGCGCCCGGCCGCTGGTCCTATGTCTATGGCCGCCTCTCGGATGCAAATGCGAGCGACGTGGTCGCGGGCGCCGCGGCCTATGCGGCCGCGCCTGACGGCCTCGTGCCCTGGCGGAGCCGGCCGGAAATATTCCGCAAGCAGTCGCTTGCCCGCATTCCCCCCATTGCCGTCGTGCCGGAGGCCGCCGAATGAACTCGCTCGCAAAAGTCCCGGTCACGGTGGTCACCGGCTTCCTTGGCTCCGGCAAGACGACGCTGATCCAGCATCTGCTCGCCAACGCCGACGGCAAGAAGCTCGCCGTGCTCGTCAACGAGTTCGGCAGCGAGGGCGTCGATGGCGAGATCCTGAAATCCTGCGCCGACGCCAATTGCCCCGAGGAGAACATCGTCGAGCTCGCCAATGGTTGCATCTGCTGCACCGTGGCCGACGATTTCATTCCGACCATGGAAAAACTGCTGGCGCGGCCGGTAAGGCCCGATCACATCCTGATCGAGACCTCGGGCCTGGCGCTGCCGAAACCGCTGCTGAAGGCGTTCGACTGGCCGGAGATTCGCTCGCGCATCACTGTCGACGGCGTGATCGCGCTGGCCGATGCCGAAGCTGTTGCGGCCGGCCGTTTCGCGCCGGACCCGGATGCCGTCGAAGCGCAGCGCGCGGCGGACGAGAATCTCGATCACGAGACGCCGCTGTCGGAAGTGTTCGAGGACCAGATCGCCTGCGCCGACATCGTGCTGCTGACCAAGGCCGATCTTGCGGGGAGCGCCGGCATCGAAGCCGCCAAGGCGGCGATCACCGCCGAGATGCCGCGGCGCGTGCCGATGCTGCCGGTCACCGACGGTGCGATCGATGCGCGCCTCATCCTCGGCCTCGGCGCTGCCGCCGAGAACGATCTCGCCGCACGCCCGTCGCATCATGACGGCGAGGAAGAGCACGAGCATGATGATTTTGCCTCCGTCGTGATCGATCTTCCTGAGGTCGCCGACGTCGATGCGCTGGTCGCCTCCGTCCAGCGTCTGGCGCGCGAGCAGAACGTGCTGCGCGCCAAGGGCTACATCGCCATCGCGGGCAAGCCGATGCGCCTGCTGCTTCAGGCGGTCGGCGAGCGCGTGCGCCACCAGTTCGACAAGCCCTGGGGCGCCGGTCACAGGCAGTCAAAGCTCGTCGTGATCGGCGAGCACGGCGATATCGACGAGGCCGCCATCAAGGCAGGACTTGGTATCTGATGCACGTCGTCTTCCGCGAGAGCCGCGGTCTCGAGGAGACCGCGACGCCAAGAGACATCGGCCAGGACCCGGCCGATCTCGTGGTGCTCTCGTATTCGGATTCCGACCTGGCTGCGTTCGCGGCCGGCTGGCGGCGCGGCCGCAACAGCCTGCCGTCGCTCCGGCTCGCCAATCTCGCGGAACTTCGTCACCCGCTCTCGGTCGACACCTATATCGAATGCACGCTCTCGCAGGCGCGTGGCATTCTTGTGCGCCTGATCGGCGGTGAGTCCTACTGGCCCTACGGCCTCGCGGCCCTGCAGCAGCTCGCCAAGGATCGCAACATCGTGCTGGCCGTGCTGCCGGCCGACGGTCGCGACGACACGCGGCTGGATGCTTACTCGACCCTGCCGGTCTCGACGCTGCGGCGGCTCAAGGTGCTGTGCGACACCGGCGGTCCGGTTGCGGCACAAGGGGCGATCGCGCAGCTCGCGCTGGCATCGGGCCTCTATGCCGGCCCGGTCGTCGGCGAGACGACCGTGCCCGAGATGGGATATTACGATCCGGCGCGTGGCGTCATTGCTGCGCCGACGTCGGGCGAGGGGAAGTCGCGCGCACTCGTAACGTTCTATCGCTCCTATCTCACCGCCGCGGACACCGGCCCGGTCGATGCCCTGATCGCCGCGCTGCGCGAGAGGGGCTTTGATGCGCACGGTGTGTTCGTCACCTCGTTGAAAGCTCCGGGCATTGCGGATTGGCTGCAAGCCCATCTCGCTCAAAATCCTCCAGCGGCAATCGTCAATGCGACGGCGTTCTCGGCGATCGGCGATGACGGCACGACCCCGTTTGATGCCGCATCCTGCCCCGTGTTCCAGGTCGCGCTCTCCACGGCACGACGCGAAGACTGGGCGGAATCGCTCCGCGGCCTGTCCCCCGGCGACCTCGCAATGCATGTCGTGCTGCCCGAGGTCGACGGGCGCCTGTTCGCGGGCGTGGTGAGTTTCAAATCGGCCGGGATGCGCGATCCCGATCTGCAATTTTCGCATCTGGCGCACAGGCCTGATGAGGAGCGCGTGAGTGCGGTCGCCGCGCGCGTTGCGGCCTGGCGGCGGCTCGCGGAGAAGCCGGTTGCCGAGAAGCGCGTTGCGATCGTGCTCTCGAACTATCCGGGCCGCCCGCACCAGATCGCGCACGCGGTCGGTCTCGACGCGCTGGCTTCGGTCGAAGCCTTGGTGCCCGACCTCGCCGAGGCCGGCTTCGATGTCGCGCCGGTCCATGCGCTCGGCGAAACGCTGCTCGAGCAGCAACTGACTTGGAGTGTTGTTGATTATCGCGCGGCGCTCTCGCGCCTGCCGCAAGTCTTGCAGGATGATCTCGCGCAAGCCTGGGGCGCGCCGGAGGATGATCCGAGTTGGCGCGATGGTGCGTTCCATTTCGCCGCGATCCAGTGTGGCCAGTCGATCATCGCGGTCCAGCCGGAGCGCGGCGACGCGGCCACGCGCGATTCCGACTATCACGATCTCGCCCGCACGCCGCGTCATGCCTATGTCGCGTTCTATCTCTGGCTCCGGCAGCAGGGTGTTGACGCCGTCGTGCACATGGGCGCGCACGGCACGCTGGAATGGCTGCCCGGAAAATCCGTGGCGCTGTCGTCAGCCTGCTGGCCGGAAGCCCTCATCGGCGATCTGCCCGTCATCTATCCCTTCATTGTCAACGATCCCGGTGAGGCCGCGCAGGCCAAGCGCCGCATCGGCGCCGTCACCATCGGCCATTTGCCGCCGCCGCTCGCGACGTCTGCCGTGCCGGAAGGTCTCCGACGGCTGGAACAGCTCCTTGACGAGTATTCGACGGCCGATGGTCTCGACCCCGCCCGCCGCCAGCGCCTGATCGCCGCGATCCGCGACGAGGCGCGCGCGGCGGGCCTCGAAGACGATCTCGGTCTCGATGCATCGGCCGCGCCGGCCGAAGCGATTCCGCGCATCGATCGCTTCGTCTGCGATCTCAAGGAAGGCCAGTTCGGCGACGGCCTCCATGTGTTCGGCCGCGGCGCCTGCGGTGAGGCCGAGCGGGACGCGCTTCGCGCGGCGCTCGCGGGACGTCGCGTTGCACCGGGACCATCCGGCTCGCCCTATCGCGGCCGACAGGACGTGCTACCCACGGGTCGCAATCTCTTCGCCGTCGATCCCCGCGCGGTGCCGACGTCGTCGGCGCACGCGCAGGGGATAAAACTCGCGGAAGAGCTGCTCCGTCGTCATTTGCAGGATCATGGCGACTGGCCGAAAGGCCTGGTGGTCGATCTCTGGGGCTCGGCGACGATGCGCACCGCCGGCGAAGAATTCGCGATGGCGCTACATCTGGCCGGCCTCGCACCGCGCTGGGATCACGCCTCCGGCCGCGTCACCGGCTACGACATCATCGTGCCCGCCGAGCTCGGCCGTCCCCGCATCGACGTCACGCTGCGCGTCTCGGGCCTGTTCCGCGACGTCTTCGCCGGCCTTGCGCAATTGTTCGAAGCGGCCGCCGAAGCGCTCGCAGGCCGTGAGGACGAGGGCGACGAGAATCCTTATCGCCACCGCGCTTCCCGCGTGTTCGCGCCGCGCCCCGGACAATACGGCGTTGGCCTCTCGGCGATTCCCGATGCCTTCACGCCCGAGACCCGCGAGGCGGCCGGCGAAGCCTGGCTGTCGGCGTCGTCCTGGGCGTTCTCGGCCGATGGCGAGATCAAGCGCGATCGCGCCGGCATCGAACAGCGCCTCGCATCTGCCGATGCGTTCGTTCACGTCCAGGATCTGCCCGAAACCGATCTTCTGCTCGCCGCCGACTATGCCGCGCATGAAGCCGGTATCGCAGCGGCGGCGGCTCATCTCGGCGCGGCTGGACCATCGCTTTATCATCTCGACACGACGCAGCCCGAGCAGCCGCATGCGCGTTCGCTGACTGAAGAGATTTCCCGCGTCGTCCGGGCACGCGCGGCCAATCCGGCCTGGATCGCAGGCATGATGCGCCACGGTTTTCGCGGGGCCGCCGAGATCACCGCGACGCTCGAGCACATGGCCGCCTTTGCTCATCTCGCCGGCGCCGTGCCGCCTCATCTGTTCGATCTCTACTACGATGCGACGCTCGGCAACGCCGACGTCCGCGCCTTCATGGCACGTGAAAATCCGGCGGCGCTCGCTGCGATGGAGACCTGTTTCACGCGACTGCACGAGGCTTCGCTCTGGCGAACGCGTCGCAATTCGATCGCGGCTGCGCTGCGGGAGGCGTCATGAGCGCGTCCGCGGTCAAGGGCTGGTGTCCCGGCGCCTTGCGCCCGATGCAATCGGGCGACGGGCTCGTGGTCCGCGTGCGCCCGTTCGGCGGACGGCTCGATGCGGCGCAGGTCTCAGGACTTGCGCATCTGGCCGAACGTCATGGCAATGGCCTGATCGACGTCACGAGCCGCGCGAATCTCCAGATCAGGGGCGTCAGCGAAAGCAGCCACCGGCTGCTGCTCGACGGACTCGCGCAACTGGCGTTGCTCGATCCCGACGCCGATACTGAATCCCGGCGCAACATCCTGGTGACGCCGTTTTGGCGCACGGGTGACGAGACCCAGGCGCTGGCCGCCGAGCTCGAAGAGGCGCTCGAGAACTGCACGCTCGCGCTTCCGACCAAATTCGGCTTTGCCATCGATGATGGCAGCTCGCGCGTGCTCGCCGGCGATTCCGCCGATGTTCGGATCGAGCGCGATCGTGCCGGCGGACTGCTGATGCGCGCCGATGGCGCCAGGCTCGCCCGTTCGGTTGCGCGCGGCGAGGCCGTCGCCACCGCGCTCGCGCTCGCGAACTGGTTCGTGTCATCGGGCGGCGCCAGGGGCGGGCGAGGGCGCATGGCCGCGCATCTCGCGGCCGGAGCGGAATTGCCCGAGGCGCTGCGGGGCGAGACCGAACCCGCGCCGGTCATGGCCGCTGCGCGTCCCGGCCTTTACCCGCAGGGCGCGATGGTTGGCGTTGCCTTCGGGCAGATGCCGCATGCGACGCTCAACCAGTTCGCCGGTTGCGGACATGCGCTGCGCATGACGCCGTGGCGGATGGTCTTGAGCGAAGACAAACTGACGATGCCGTCCGCGGCCGGCCTCATCACTGAGGCCTATGACCCGGCCCTGCGTGTCATCGCCTGCAGCGGCGCGCCGCGCTGTCGCGAGGCCCACGCCGACACCCGTGCGCTCGCCGCCGCGCTTGCGCCGAACATCGGCGCGGCGGCTCGGCTGCACGTCTCCGGCTGCGCCAAGGGCTGCGCGCATTCCGGTACGGCTGCGGTGACGCTGGTTGCGACCCGCGCCGGATTTGATCTCGTCCGCGACGGCTCGACCCGAGACGAGCCGGTGCTGCGCGGGTTGAACGGCGCCGACATCGTCAGCGATCCCTCTATCCTGATTGGAGGGCACTGATGCCGCATACCTACGAGACCGATGGCGCAGCGATCTACCGGCAGTCCTTTGCGACGATCCGGGCCGAGGCCGATCTTGCCCGCTTCACGGCGGACGAGGAGCAGGTCGTGGTGCGGATGATCCATGCGGCCGGCATGGTCGGCCTGGAGGCGCATATCCGCTTCACATCAGGCATGGCGACCGCTGCGCGTGCCGCCCTGCAAAAAGGCGCGCCGATCCTGTGCGACGCGCGCATGGTCTCGGAAGGGATTACGCGCGCAAGGCTTCCCGCAGCCAATGCCGTCATCTGCACCCTCGGCGACGAGGCCGTTCCAGCGCTGGCGCAAGCCATGCGCAACACGCGTTCGGCGGCGGCGCTGGAGCTTTGGCGGCCTCATCTCGACGGCGCGATCGTTGCGATCGGCAATGCGCCGACCGCGCTGTTTCATCTGCTCAACATGCTGGAGGATCCGGACTGCCCGCGGCCCGCGGCGATCATCGGCTGCCCGGTCGGCTTCGTCGGTGCGGCCGAATCCAAGGCCGCGCTGATGGCCGATCCGAAGGTCGCTGCGCTGACGGTCGAAGGCCGCCTCGGCGGCTCCGCGATCACCGTCGCCGCCGTGAATGCATTGGCGAGCCGGAGCGAATAGCCATGGGACGCATCATCTGCTGCGGTCTCGGCCCCGGCGATCCTGACCTGATGAGCGTGCGGGCGGACCGAACGGTGCGTGCCGCACAGCACGTCGCCTATTTCCGCAAGAAGGGCCGACCTGGCCAGGCGCGGCGCATCGTCGAGGGCATGCTTGCCTCCGACGTCACCGAATATCCCATGGAATATCCTGTCACCACGGAGATCGCTTTCGACAGCCCGGACTATGTGCAGCTGCTCGCCGGTTTCTACGATGAATGGGCCGAGCGCCTGGCCCGGCTTTCGCGCGCAGTCGATGTCGTCGTGCTGTGCGAGGGCGATCCCTATTTCTACGGCTCCTTCATGCATCTCCACATGCGCTTGCAGGGGCGCGTCGAGATCGAGGTGATCGCCGGCATTCCCGGCATGGTCGGCTGCTGGAACGGAGTGGGACAGCCGATCGCGCTCGGCGACGACGTGACGACGGTGCTGATGGGGACGCTCGCCGAAGACGAGCTCGAACGGCGCATGCGCGATTCCGACGGGCTCGTCGTCATGAAGACCGGTCGCAATCTCGCAAAAGTGCGCCGCGCGCTCGCATCCGCCGGCCGGCTGGAGGATGCCTGGCTGGTCGAGCGCGGCACCATGCCGGGTGAGCGCGTGGCGCGGCTCGCCGAGATCGACGCTGCCGATTGTCCTTACTTTGCGATCGTGCTCGTGCACGGCAAGGGCCGGCAGCTGGACGCCGCCGAATGACGGGCACGCTGACCATCGCAGGCCTTGGCCCCGGCAGTGAGGCGCTGGTGACGCCCGAGGTCTCCGCTGCTCTTGCGGCCGCCACCGACATTTTGGGGTACGCGCCCTATGTCGCGCGCGTGCCGGCGCGACCGGGTCTCACGCTGCATCCCTCCGATAATCGCGAAGAGCTGCAACGCGCGAGCGAGGCTTTGCGGCTTGCAGCTGAAGGCGGGCAGGTCGTCGTCGTCTCCTCCGGCGATCCCGGCGTCTTCGCGATGGCCTCGGCCGTGTTCGAGGCGCTCGAACAGGCGCCGCAATGGCGCGAGCTGCCGATCCGCGTGTTGCCGGGTATCACAGCAATGCTGGCGGCTGCCGCGCGCGCGGGGGCGCCGCTCGGCCATGATTTTTGCGCGATCAATCTCTCCGACAATCTCAAGCCGTGGGCGGTCATCGAGAAGCGGCTGAGGCTCGCTGCGGAAGCCGATTTTGCCATTGCGATGTACAATCCGCGCTCGGCGAGCCGGCCCGAGGGATTTGGCCGCGCACTCGCGGTACTGAAGGACGCCGGCTGTGGCGAGCGCCTCGTGATCTTCGCGCGCGCGGTCGGCACCGCCGACGAGAAGATCGAGACCGTCACGCTGAATGAAGCCCGGCCCGAGATGGCCGATATGCGCACGCTGGTCATCGTCGGCAATTCGCAGACGCGCCGCGTCGGCCGCTGGGTCTATGCACCGAGGCGGGTCGAATGACCGAGCCATGTCATCACCTCACCGACGCTTTCCACGCGGGGCCTCTCGGGCAGTCGCGGCCGCGAGATCATGATCACGGGCAGGCCAAGCGTGCGCGCCGCGTCGATCTTGGCGCGCGCGCCGTCGCCACCGGAATTGCGGGCGACGATCCAGGCGATGCCGCGGGCGCGCAGCATCTCCAGCTCGCCATCAAGCGTGAACGGTCCGCGCGATACGATCACATCCGCCGGGAATGGCAGCGGCGCTTCGGGCGGGTCGACGAACCGCAGCGTGTAAGCATGTTGCGGCTTGCCCGCGAACGGCGCGATGTGCTGGCGGCCGATTGCCAGGAACACGTTTGCGGGCGCCGCGGGCAGCGCGGCAACCGCAGCGGTGACATCGGTAAGTTCGATCCAGTTGTCGCCGGCCGTTTTCGCCCAGGGCGAGCGCTCCAGCGCCATCAGCGGCGTGCCGGTTTCCGCGCACGCCTCGACTGCGTTGCGGCTCATCTCGGCCGCGAAGGGATGCGTCGCGTCGATCACATGCGTGATGCCTTCGCGGCGGATATAGTCGGCAAATCCGCTCACGCCGCCGAAGCCGCCGATGCGGGTCGGCAGCGGCTGGTCGGCAGGCGCGCGGGTACGTCCCCCGTAGGAATACACCGCGTCAATAGCTGCGCGCGCGACCTCCGCAGCGAGCAAGCTCGCATCGGCCGTTCCGCCCAGAATGAGCGCGCGCGTCATGGCTGATTCCTTGGCTGATCCCTGGCTGACCATCATCGGTATCGGCGAAGATGGCCTTGCCGGGCTGTCCGAGGCAAGCCGAAAGGCGCTCGACGATGCCGAAACCGTCTTTGGTGGTGAACGCCATCTCGCGCTTGCCGGCATGGCTGGACGCGGGCGCCCATGGCCGGTGCCGTTCGACGCGGACGTCGTCATGAGCTGTCGCGGCAGGCCGACGGTGGTGCTCGCCTCCGGAGATCCGTTCTGGCACGGCGCCGGTGCAAGCCTCGCCGAGAGGCTCGATGCCGGCGAGTGGATTGCGCATTCGGCGTCGTCGACGTTTTCGCTTGCAGTCGCACGGCTGGGCTGGCGGCTTGAAACAGTGGTTTGTCTCGGCCTGCATGCTGCGCCATTCGAGCGGCTTGTGCCGCATCTGGCGCGAGATGCGCGGATCCTTTGTCTCGTACGCGACGGCAGGGCCGCGGGTGAACTCGCCAAATGGCTGAGCGAGCGCGGATGGGGCGCCTCGGCATTCTGGACGCTCGCCGCGCTCGGAGGGCCGCGTGAAAGCGTCCGGCAATTTCGCGCAGACAATTTTGCTGGTGACCTCGATGGAAACCTGATCGCGGTGGCAGTTGAGGCGAAGGGCGCGCAAGGCGTTCCCCGCAGCTCGGGACTTTCGGACGATCTCTTTGCCCACGACGGACAGATTACCAAGCGGCCGGTGCGCGCGCTCGCGCTTTCAGCGCTGGCGCCGCGGCCGGGTGAACGGCTGTGGGACATCGGCGCGGGTTCGGGCTCGATCGCGGTCGAGTGGGCGCTGTGCGGAGGCACGGCGCTTGCGATCGAGGCGCGCGAGGACCGCGCCGGCAATATCCGGAGCAACGCGGCGGCGTTCGGATTGGCGCATCGGATCACCGTCATCACGGGGAAGGCGCCCGAAGCTTTTGCTGTGCTGGAAGCGCCGGATGCCGTCTTCATTGGCGGCGGTCTCGATGGCGCAATGTTCGACGCGATCTGGTCGCGGCTTGCGTCGGGGGCGCGGCTGGTTGCACATTCAGTCACGCTGGAGACGGAAGCGCTGCTCGGCGAGCTGCATCAGCGCCATGGCGGCGAGTTGATGCGCGTCGAGATCGCTCACGCCGCTCCGCTCGGCCGCTACAGGTCCTGGGAGGCGGCGCGGCCGGTGGTGCAGTGGAGTGCGGTCCGATGAAGGTCGCCGGACTCGGATTCAAAAAGGACGCCACGCTGGCTTCGTTGCGCGAGGCGCTGCTGGCGGCCGGCGGTATTGAAGGCCTTGCGGCGGTGGCGACCGTCAGCGACAAGGCCGACGCGGAGGCGCTCAAGCAGCTTGCGCGCGAATGCGGTGTGCCGATCAAGGCTATCCCGGCCGATGTGCTTGCGAGCGTTGATACGCCGACACAGTCGAAGATCGTCGCGGAAAAATTCGGCACCGGATCGGTCGCCGAAGCCGCGGCGCTCGCTGCCGTTGGCCCTCGCGCGCGCCTGATTGCGACCCGGGCCGTCTCGCAGGATCGCACTGCGACCGCCGCGATCGCGGAAGGAGACGGCGCATGACGGTGCATTTCATCGGCGCGGGGCCGGGCGCTCCAGACTTGCTGACGCTGCGCGGACGCGACCTGATCGCGGCCTCTCCGGTCTGCCTCTATGCCGGCTCGCTGGTTCCTGAAGGCGTGCTCGCGCATTGTCCGCCCGGCGCGCGCATGGTCAACACAGCGCCGCTGTCGCTCGACGAGATCATCGCGGAGATTTCCGCCGCGCACGCGCAGGGCAAGGACGTCGCGCGGCTGCATTCCGGCGACCTCTCGATCTGGTCGGCGATGGGCGAGCAGCTCCGCCGCCTGCGCGCGCTCGGCATTCCCTATTCGGTCACGCCCGGCGTTCCGTCCTTCTCGGCTGCTGCGGCTGCACTGGAAGCCGAGCTGACGCTGCCCGGTCTCGCGCAGACGGTGGTGCTGACGCGCACGCCCGGCCGCGCCAGCGCGATGCCCGAGGGCGAGAAGCTTGCCGCATTCGCCGTAACAAGCGCGGTGCTCGCGATCCATCTGTCGATCCATCTGCTCGACAAGGTCGTCGCCGAACTGACGCCGCATTATGGCGCGGATTGCCCGGTCGCGATCGTCTGGCGCGCGAGCTGGCCGGATCAGCGCATCGTGCGCGCGACGCTTGCGACGCTCGATGCGGCCGTCGGCAGCGAGATGGAACGCACGGCGCTGATCCTGGTCGGCAGGACGCTTGGCGCCGCAGATTTTGACGAGAGCCGCCTCTATGCCGCGGACTATGATCGCCGCTATCGGCCAGTCGGTGCCGAGCCGCGCTTTCCGGAGGCGTCGTGATGGCGGCAGGCCTCATCATCTCCGCACCCGCCTCCGGTGTCGGCAAGACCACGCTGACGCTGGCGCTGGCGCGCGCCTGGCGCAATCGCGGATTGAACGTGCAGTGCTTCAAGAGCGGCCCTGATTACATCGATCCCGCCTTTCATGCCGCCGCGACGGGGCGCGCTTCGGTCAACGTCGACAGCTGGGCGATGGATCGCGGGGCCATTGCGCATCTCGTCAGCCGCGGCACCGATGCCGATGTCGTGCTGGCCGAAGGTTCGATGGGCCTGTTCGATGGTGTCGCCGCGCGCGGCGTCTCGGGCACCGGTGCCACCGCCGACATCGCGGAGATGCTGGGCTGGCCGGTGGTGCTGGTGATCGATCCTTCCGGCCAGGCGCAGACCGCGGCGGCGATCGCTGCAGGTCTTCGCGATTATCGCCCCGGCGTGCGTCTAGCGGGCGTGGTGCTCAACCGTGTCGCCAGCCCGCGTCATGAAGATCTCGTGCGGCGTGCGCTGAACGATGCCGGCATCGCTGTGTTCGGCGCGCTGCCGCGCCATGCCGAGATCAGCCTGCCGAAGCGGCATCTTGGCCTCGTGCAGGCCGAGGAGCAGGCCGAGATCGGCAAGCTGATCGACGAGGCCGCGCGCTTCGTCGCCGAGCATGTCGATCTCGACGCGGTGCTGCGATCGGCCGCGAGCTGGTCGCCGCAACCTGCCGTGAACGGCCTCAACGTGACGCCGCCCGGCCAGCGCATTGCGCTGGCACGCGACGCGGCATTCTCCTTCGTCTATCCGCACATGCTGGAAGCGTGGGGCGCAGCGGGCGCGGAGATATCGACATTCTCGCCGCTCGCCGATGAAGCGCCTGAGGCGAGCGCCGATGTCTGCTGGCTGCCCGGCGGCTATCCCGAGCTGCATGCCGGCAAGATCGCGACCAATGCGAACTTTCGCAGCGGCCTGCGTTCGTTCGCCGAGACGCGGCCGGTGCATGGCGAATGCGGGGGCTATATGGTGCTGGGGACCGCTTTGACCGATGCCGACGGTCTTCGTCATGAGATGACGGGGCTGCTCGGCCTCGAGACGAGCTTTGCCAAGCGCCGCATGCATCTCGGCTATCGTCTGGCCGCGCTCGCAGCGCCGATGCCGGGCCATCAGGTGGGTGCACGCCTGCGCGGCCACGAATTCCACTATTCCACGATCGTCGCGCAGCCTGACACGCCGCTGGCCGTCGTGCATGATGCGACCGGCGCGGTCATCGCCGAGACCGGCTCGCGCCGCGGCCACGCTACGGGTACGTTCTTCCATCTGATTGCGGAGGACCGGTGAACGGTTTTGTCACGTTTGTCTCCGCCGGCCCCGGCGATCCCGAGCTGCTCACCGTGAAGGGCGCCGCGCGGCTGCGCGAGGCTGACGTCGTGCTCTATGACGATTTGGCGTCCGGCGCGATCCTCGATCTGGCCCGGCCCGGCGCCAACCTCGTCGCGGTAGGGAAACGGGCGGGGCGGCCCTCGACCAAGCAGCACCACGTCAACCGCCTGCTGGTCGACTATGCCGCAACCGGCGCGCGCGTGGTGCGGCTGAAGTCGGGCGATGCCGGCATTTTCGGCCGGCTCGAGGAGGAGCTGGAGACGCTGCGCGAAGCCGGCATCGCCTACGAGATCGTTCCCGGCGTCACCTCGGCCTGCGTCGCCGCGGCGCAAGCCGGCATTCCCCTGACCCGGCGCCACACCTCGCGCCGGGTGCAGTTCGTGACCGGCGCCGACGTCACGGGCGAGCTGCCGCCAAACCTGAACTGGGCGGCACTGGCCGATCCCGAAGCAACCACCGTGGTCTATATGGGCCGCCGCACCTTTCCGGCGCTTGTCGCAAAGTTGATCGAGCATGGCCTCGCCGCGGAGACCCCGGCGCTGTTCGCCGAATCCCTTGGCCGGGCCGACGAACGGCTGGTCCGCACCACGATTGCCGAGCTTGCCGAGCAGCTTGCGCGGGGCGGGGCGGCTTCCACGGCTGCCGTCATCCTGTTCGGCGCGCTGGCGGGGGATTATCCGTCATGATCGCCCCGGCCGCCCTTCGCCCCTTGACGCCCGGCTGGCGAAAGAGGCACACAGGAGATGCATGGTGCTCGACGCGGCGCAAAGCGCCGGAGCATAATCGGGAATGGGGGTGGGCGGACCCAGTTGCGGCGCCCAAAACCCCAGCCGCCCCCGCGACTGTAAGCGGTGAGGGGCTCCGATCAGCCACTGGGCCGCAAGGTCCGGGAAGGCCGGAGAACCCAGTGAACCGCGAGCCAGGAGACCGGCCGTGCAAGTTTTGAGGCCAAGGCAGTCGGGTGTGACGGCAGGAAGGATCTGAGCCATGCATATCGAACCAGGAGTCGTAACGGGCGCCAAGCTCGTGTTGAGTTACGCAACCGGCATCGCCGCAGGCGGCGTTGCGCTGAAGCTTGCGGCAGAGACCGTGCGCGAGCAGGGCATCACCTCGTTCGCGGCGCGCACCCTTGCCACCACCGTCCTGGTGTTCACCTTCTTCGAGATCCTGCCGCACTTCCCGGTCGGCGTCTCCGAGGTGCACTTCATCCTTGGCTCGACCCTGTTCCTGCTGTTCGGCGCTGCGCCCGCCGCCTTCGGCCTTGCGTTCGGCCTGCTGCTTCAGGGCGTGTTCTTCGAGCCGGCCGACCTGCCGCAATATGGCATGAACGTCACGACGCTCCTGGTGCCGCTGTTCGGGATCCAGGCGATCGCCACACGGATCATTTCGCGCAACACCGCCTATGTCGATTTGAAGTATCGCCAGGCGCTGGCGCTCTCGACGACCTATCAGGCCGGCGTGATCGCCTGGGTGGCGTTCTGGGCGCTCTATGGCTCCGGTTTTGCCATGAGCAACCTCGCCAGCATCGCCACGTTTGCGGCGTCCTACGCGCTCGTCATCGTGATCGAGCCGCTGGCCGATCTCGCCGTGCTGGCGCTGGCGAAGTCGCTGCGCGGTGTTACCGCGCCCGGCCTCGTCACCCCGCGCCTGCACAACGCGGCTTAAGAGAAAATGGGGCGGCCGTCATGGCCGCCCCGCCCACGCGCGATGCTCACGCTTTCCCTGATAGGCATCGGTTGCGGTGATCCCGGGCAGCTCACGCGCGCAGCCGTTCAAGCCATCAACGCAGCCGATCTCGTCCTGATCCCGCGCAAGGGGACGGCCAAGTCCGATCTTGCAGACTTGCGGCGGACGATCTGCGCGGATGTGCTCACCAGCGACAGGACGCGCATCGCCGAGTTCGATCTTCCTGTGCGCGACGCCGGTGAAGCCGACTACCGCAAGGGCGTGGACGATTGGCACGATGCCGTCGCCGCGGCCTGGTCGCAGACGATCGCAGATCATCTCGGTGGTGACGGCAAGGTCGCGCTGCTGATCTGGGGCGATCCCTCGCTCTACGACTCCTCGCTGCGCATTGCGCGGCGGCTCAATCCGTTGCCGAAGATCGAAGTCGTCCCCGGCATCACCTCGATCCAGGCGCTGTGCGCGGCGCATGCGCTGCCGCTCAACGACATCGGCGAGCCGTTCCTGGTGACGACGGGGCGCCGTCTGCGCGAAGGCGGCTGGCCACAAGGCGTCGATACGGTCGTCGTGATGCTCGACGGCGGCACCGCATTCCAGTCACTCGATCCAGCCGGGTTTCATATCTATTGGGGTGCCTATCTCGGCATGCCCGATCAGATCATCATGTCCGGCGCGCTCACCGAGGTCGGTCCGCGCATCGTCGCGCTGCGGCAAGAGGCGCGCGAGCGGCATGGCTGGATCATGGACAGCTACATTCTCAAGCGCAGGCCGTAAGCGAGGCAGCATGCTCCCCGAATGGGTCTATCAGAAGTGCCCCGATATCTCCGCGGCCCATCGCGAGGCGGCGATCGCGCGTCAGGCACAACTCACAAAGCCAACCGGCGCGCTCGGCCGGCTCGAGCAGCTCGCGATCGAGTTAGCAGGCCTGCAGGCGACCGAGCAGCCGCGCGCCGCACGGGTGCCGATCATCATCTTCGCCGGCGACCACGGCATTGTCGCGCAAGCCGTGTCGGCCTATCCGCAAGCCGTGACCATCGCGATGATGGCGAATTTCGCCTCCGGCGGCGCCGCGATCTCGGTGCTCGCGCGCGAGCTGGGCTCCAGCCTTGAGGTCGTCGACGCCGGCACGCTGGCGCAGGAGGCGATGGCAGGAATCGTCATCGACAAGCCGCGCAATGGCACCCGCGATTTCAGCGTCGACGCTGCGCTTGCGCCTGCGGAGCTGGCATTTGCTTTCGAAGCCGGCCAGCGCGCAGTCGCGCGCGCCGAGGCCACGAACCCCGATCTCCTGATCTTCGGCGAGATGGGCATCGGCAACACCACCACTTCGGCGGCGATTGCGGCGAGCCTGCTTGGCATGAGCGCCGAGGAGATCGCGGGCAGCGGTACCGGCGTCGATGCGGCCGGCCGCGCGCACAAGGCGCGCGTGATCGATGCGGCGATCGCGCGTCATGGCGTTGTCGGCGCTTCGTCTGAAAAGATCCTGTGCGCCGTCGGCGGGCTCGAGATCGCGGCAATCTGCGGCGCCATCATTGCCGCCGCGCAGCGCCGCATCCCCATATTGATCGACGGTTTCATCGTGTCGGTCGCAGCGCTCGCAGCGGTGCGGCTCAATCCGTCGTGCCAGCCGTTCCTGCTGCCGTCGCATCAATCGGCGGAGCAGGGGCACCGGCTGGTGCTTCGCGCGCTGAACGTGCAACCGCTGATCAGCCTCGATCTCAGGCTCGGCGAGGGATCGGGCGCCGCCATCGCGCTGTCGCTGGTGCGGTCGGCCTGCGCGCTCCACAACGGCATGGCGACGTTTGCGCAGGCCAATGTGCCTGACAGACCTAGCTGATGCGCTGATTGACGGAGACGACGCGCCAGCCGGTGGTGAGCCGGTCGATCCGCGTGAGCGAGACCGGATCGATGACGAAGCGCAGGGCGGCTTGTGGCGTGAGGCCCAGCGCGATGCACAGCGCAGCGCGGATGGTACCGGAATGGACCACGAGCACTGCGGAGCCGGGTCCGATCCGCGAGAGACCTCGCCTGACGCGTGCGACCTGATCCTCAAAGCTTTCGCCACCCGGCGGCCTTCCGCGCGCCGGATCGCCCCAGAACTGTGCATAGGCCTCGCCGCCGGTCGCGGCGAGCTCGTCATGCCGACGACCGGTCCAGTCGCCAAAATCCTGCTCGCGGAATTCGCTGACCAATTCCGGCTGGAGCCCCAGCGCGCGAGCCGTTTCGACCGTGCGCCGGGCCGGGCTGGCATAGCTCCTCGCAGCATCCCGCGGCAGGCGGTACTGCAACGCCTCCAGCTGTGCGCGATCGCCGAGAGCGGCGGGTGCGTCGGCCGCATGGATCGTTCCTTTGACGCCGTCGACGGGCGCATGCCGTATCAGCCAGAGGAAGGTCTCGCCTTCCATGCTTATCTCCAAGGAAGTTGGTCGCTGTGGCAATAACGCCGCTACTGGTACATTGACTCTGTCTTGATGGTAATCCTAGATGGCTAGGACGGTTTCCCCGAGAGGGGATGAAAAGGGAATGCGGTGCGGGGACGTTGTCCCCAATGCCGCGGCTGCCCCCGCAACTGTAAGCGGTGAATCCTTCGTCAGAAGCCACTGGGTCCTCGGTCCCGGGAAGGCGACGAAGCGGTCACGACCCGCGAGCCAGGAGACCTGCCGTCAGCCGTGGTCACACGCGAAGATGTCGGTCGGGGAGTACAGACATTCGGCTTCATCGGAGGGCTGAGCGCCGGAAGATGGGACCTTGGTTCGCTGTGACGTGCCACTGACGTCATACCGAGGTCCAAGACCGTGTCTTCCACCCGAATTGTACGACCGCGCCGCTTCCTGCTTGCCTCTGTCGCGCTGACATCCTTTGCCGCTATCGATCTGCCCGCCGCGCTGGCACAGGAGGCTCGCGAACGCCTGCCGCCGATCGAAGTGTCGCCCGCCCAATCCCGCAAGCAGGCCAAGCCTGCCGGGCGCGACACGCAGAGCGCCCGCCGTGCGGCAGCGCGCAGGCCGGCGGCCGCGACGGCCGTGCCAAAACCTGCTGTGCCGGGCGCGGCAGGGCAGGGACAAGCGCAGACTCCGCTCAACACCAATGCGGTCGCCGAAAGCGCTTCGCGCCTCGGCCTGACCGTGCGGGAGATACCGGCGACCGTCGAAGTGATCTCGGCCGAGACCATGCGCGAGCAGGGCTATCGCACCGTGTCCGAGGTCGCCCAAGGCGCGGTCGGCGTGACCTCCGGCGACAGTCCGGGGGAGCCGGCGGGCTTCTCGATGCGCGGCTTCACCAACAGCCAGATCAACACGCTCTACAACGGCATCAAGATCGGTCCGCAGAACATGACCTCGCGGATCACCGACACCGCCAATCTGGAGGCCGTGGAATTTTTGAAAGGCCCGGCCTCGCTGATCTCGGGCGAGGGCGCCGCCGGTGGCGCGATCAATTTCGTCACCAAGCAGCCGCATACGGGACCAATCCGTAACGAGGCGGACTTCTCGTACGACTCCCTGAACTCGTTCCGCGCCCATTACGGCTCGGGCGGCAGCACCAATGTGCAGGGCCTCGATTATCGCTTCGACATCAGCCGCTCCTCACTCAACGGTTTTGCCGACGATACCAACACCAGGACGCTCGACGTGTCGGGCCAGCTGAACTATCGCATCTCCGACAGTCTCAAGGTCTGGGGTGCGATCGAGTATCGCGAGGATCGCGGAAAGGCCTATTGGGGCGCGCCGCTGGTGCCGGTTGCCTTCAGCGGCTCGCACGCGACGACGGGGATCGTCTCCGGCAACTACGTCTCGAACTACAACGGAACCAATCTGGGCGCGGTGACGATCGACGATCGCACCTTCAACACCAACTACAATGTCCTCGATAATCGTAACGTCGCGCAAGAGGTCTGGCTGCGCGGCGGCTTCGAGCTGAAGCTCGCGCCCGACCTGACGCTGAAGAGCCAGGCCTATGGCTACGGTGCAGAGCGCACGTGGTTCAACAACGAAGTCGAGGCGTTCAACTCCGGTACGAACCTTGTTGATCGCGAGCGCTTCTATGTGGCGCACAGCCAGCGGCTGGTCGGCAACATCACCGACCTGATCTGGGACACGAACATCGCCGGCTTTGACAACCGGTTCGTCACGACGTTGTCGTCAAGCTACCTCGATTTCGTCAGGCCGGGCGCCGCAAACTTCCCCGGCGACTCCGTCTCGCTGATCAATCCCGATCGCGGCTATTACGGCCTGCTCACGACGCAGCAGCAGACGGCACGCATCGACAGCGAGGCGCTGTCGTTCGAGGACCGGCTGAAGCTGACGCGCAGCTTTGCGCTGATCGGCGGGCTGCGCGTCGAGCACATCGGGCTCGACCGCAATTCGACCGACAAGAACGGCCTGGAGAAGGCAGGTTTTCCGTACACGAAAGACTGGGCGCCGGTAACGGGTCGTATCGGCTACACCTGGGAGGCCGTTCCCGGCCTGACCTTCTTCAGCCAGTATGCCACCGGCGCCGACGTCTCCGCCAACAACATCTTCCTGCTCCTGCCGACGCAGCCGCTCGACCTCACGACCGCGCGCACCTATGAGACCGGCGTCAAGCACCTGTTCTGGGACAACCGGGCGGAGTGGTCGTTCTCGGCCTACGACATTCTGCGCAAGAACGTCTATGCCGCGGCCGGCGGTATGCTGCTCAATGTTGCCGGACGGCAGGAATCGAAGGGCGTCGAGCTTGCCGCTTCGGTCCGCCCGATCGAGCCTTTGCGACTGTGGGGCAACATCGCCTATGTCGATGCGCGCTATGCCGACTACAATTTCGTCGGCGGCTCCTTCTCCGGCAACACGCCGCCCAACGTTCCGCGCATCGTGGCCAATGCCGGCGCATCGTATCGGTTCTTCACGCCCTGGCCGGTGGAGCTCGGCATCACCGGCCGCCACGTCGGCGATCGCTACAACACGGACGCCAACACAGTGACGATGAAGGCGTACACGGTGGCCGACGTCTATGCCTTCGTCGACATCCCCAAGACGGTGTTCTCTGCGGTCGACCAGGCCCGCCTGACCTTCCGCGTGCGCAACATCGCCGACAAGCGTTATGCGATCTGGGGCGATCCGTTCTATCCCGACCAGATCCTGCTCGGGGCGCCGCGCACCTACGAGCTCTCGGCGGCGTTCAAATGGTAGGGCACTGAACCCATGATGGGCGCGATCGTCCTGCTGCATCGCTGGCTCGGGATCGCGTTCTGCCTGCTGTTCGCGATGTGGTTCGCGACGGGGATCGTGATGCACTTCGTTCCGTTTCCGTCGTTGACGGAAGCGGAGCGATTTGCCGGGCTCGTGGCAGTGGAGGGCCGCGCAGCGCGGACCGCCATTGCCGATGCTGTCGCCGCGAGCGGGGTCGCTGACGCCGCGCGCGTTCGTTTGATCCAGCGAACTGACGGGCCGGTTTATATCGTATCAGGGCCATCGCGCCTGCGGGCGGTTCGTGCCGCTGACGGGCAGGATGCCTCGGTGCGGTCGCCTGAGGTCGCACTCGCCATCGCGCAGGCTCATGCGCGTCAACGCGGGCTCGATGCCGCCCGAGCGATCGTCGCTGCATACGCGGACTACGATCAATGGAGCGTGCCGAACGGCTTTGATCGCCACCGGCCCTTGTTTCGCGTTGCCCTCGGCGATGCTGTCGGGACTGAGGTCTATGTCTCGTCGCGTACCGGCGAAGTCGTCCTCGACACGACGCGGACCGAACGCGCATGGAATCTCGCCGGCAGCGTGCTGCACTGGATCTACCCGACGGTCCTGAGAAGCAATTGGCAACTATGGGACCGCGTGGTCTGGACGTTGTCGCTGCTCGCCCTGATCGCGGCGGTGCTGGGCGCGGTGCTCGGGATCGTGCGGGCGAAGATGCGGGGAGGCGTGATCGCAACGCCTTATCGGGGCTGGCACGCGCTCCATCACATCATCGGTCTTGTGGCCACGGTCTTCGTGCTGACTTGGATCTTCAGCGGCTGGCTCTCCATGGATCACGGCCGGCTGTTCTCGCGCGGGCAGTTGAATCCGGCTGAGGATGGCGTAATCAATGCTGCGCCGAACTGGGCCACGGCCCTGTCGTTCGAACGCACGCCGATATCGCCCCGGGCCCATGAAGTCGAGTGGCTTACCTTCGGCGGCAATCTCTACCGACGCGAGCGGATGGGTCTCGAGAAGCAGGTTGTGGTCGGGCCAGACGGTGGCGAGTCGGCGTTCATCAACGCGCAGGCGATCGGGAGCCTGATGGCGCAGATTGCGACCGGCTGCGACGCGCCGTCCATTCTCGCGGATAACGACGACTATCCCGCGCAGTCCACCGTCCCCGGAGCGCCCGTCTACCGTTCCCGCTGCGGCGATGTCTGGTTCGACATCGACGGTGCTGATGGTCGTGTGCTGCAAAGGCTGGATGCGTCGCGGCGGGCCTATCGCTGGGCCTACGGGGCGCTCCACACGCTCGACTTTCCAATCCTCGTCGCGCATCCGCGCTGGCGCGACGTCCTGGTCGTGGGCCTCTGTGCGCTCGGGGTGGTATTCTCCGCCACGGGCATCGTCATCGGCTGGCGCCGCTTGCGGTCGACCTTCGCGGCTTGAGATGCGTATCAAACAAATCATATGCGCCATGCAAAATCCGGGTTGCACGGCCGATGGCCTGCGGGGATGATCGCCGGAGGAGCGAAGCGGTGCGCTCTCTCAATTGGACGATCGTGATCAATGTCAATCTTGCGCAGACGTCTCGGCATGATCACGCCGTCCTCCAATTCGGTGCTCGAACCCGTCACCAGCGCCATGCTGCACGGCGCCACCGGCGTCACCGCGCATTTCTCGCGCTTCCGTGTCACCGAGATTGCGCTCGACGCCCCCGCGCTGAACCAGTTCGACACTTCGGTGATGCTGCCGGCGGCGGATCTGCTGGCGGATGCCAAGGTCGACGCGATCGCCTGGAACGGCACCTCGGCGAGCTGGCTCGGCATTGGCCGTGACAGGAGCCTGTGCGAGGCGATCACGGCGCGCACTGGGGTGCCGGCCACGACCTCTACTCTCGCCTGTATCGATGCTGCCCGCGCGCTCGGCGCCAAACGTGTCGGCCTCGTCTCGCCCTATACCGACGACGTGCAGCGGCGGATCGGCGACGTCTGGGCCGAGGACGGCGTCGCTCCGCATGCCGAGCGGCATCTCGGCCTGCGCGACAATTTTTCCTTCGGTGAGGTCGCCCCTGCGACAATTGCGGACATGATCCGCGCGGTCGCGGCGGAGGGGGCCGACGCCGTCGTCATCCTCTGCACCAATCTCGACGGTGCTGCGCTGGCGGCCTCGCTCGAACGGGAATTGAACATCGCCGTGCTCGACTCGGTCGCGATCACGCTGTGGCGCACGCTCGGTCTTGCCGGTGGCGACATCTCGGCCCTTGCGCAGTGGGGCCGGATATTCCAGACATCAGCGATCATCAAGTGACGGAGACTCCTGTGACGCAGCTCGATCTCGCCATTCGCGGCGGCACCATCGTGACGGCCAGCGACGAGTTTCGCGCCGATATCGGCATTCGCGACGGCCGCATCGTCAGCATCGCCGAGCGCATCGACGGCGCGGCGCGGGAGATCGACGCGACCGGCCTGCTGGCGCTGCCGGGCGGGATCGACAGTCATGTCCACATTTCTCAGCCCTCTGGCCCCGACGTCGTGATGGCCGACGATTTTGCTTCGGCAACGCGCGCGGCGGCGGCCGGCGGCAACACCATGATTCTGCCCTTCGCGCTGCAGGAGAAGGGGACGTCGCTGCGCACTTGCGTGGAGAACTACCGCAAGCTGGCCGAAGGCGAGTGCTACATCGATACCGCGTTCCACCTCATCATCTCCGATCCGACCGCAGTCGTGCTCGGCCAGGAGCTGCCGGCGCTGGTCAAGGACGGCTATACCTCGTTCAAGGTGTTCATGACCTATGACGACCTCGTGCTCAGCGACAAGCAACTGCTCGAGGTGTTCGACGTGGCGCGCCGCGAGGAGGCGCTGGTGATGGTCCATTGCGAGGGCTACGACGCCATCCGATTCCTTACCAGCAAGCTCGAGCGCGAAGGCCATATCGCGCCCTATTATCACGGCACCTCGCGGCCCCAGGCCGTCGAGCGCGAGGCGACGCATCGCGCCATCAGCCATGCCGAGGTGATTGGCGTCCCCATCATGATCGTGCACGTCTCCGGGCGCGAGGCGATGGAGCAGGTACGCTGGGCCCAGCAGCGCGGCCTGCCGGTGCATGCGGAGACCTGTCCGCAATACATCACGCTCACGGCCGACGACATGAAGGGCCTGAACATGGACATCACGGGCGCGAAGTATGTCTGCTCACCGCCGCCGCGCGATGCCGAAAGCCAGCAGGCGATCTGGGAAGGCATCACGACAGGCGTGTTCCAGACCTTCTCGTCCGACCACTGCCCGTTCCGCTACGACGATCCCAAAGGCAAGCTGACGCCGAACGCCCGCACCTCGTTCCGCTGGGTGCCGAACGGCATTCCCGGCGTCGAGACCCGGCTGCCGATCCTGTTCTCCGAAGGCGTCTCGAAGGGGCGGATCAGCCTGCAAAAATTCGTCGAGCTGACTGCGACCAACCATGCGCGGATCTACGGCCTCTATCCGCGCAAGGGTTCGATCGGCGTCGGCTTCGATGCCGACATCGTTCTGTGGGACCCCAAGCTGACCAAGCCAATCCGGCAGGCCGATCTTCACCACGGCGCGGACTATACGCCCTGGGAAGGCTTTGACGTCACCGGCTGGCCCGTCACCACGATCGCGCGGGGCCGCGTGGTGTACCAGCAGGGCAAGGTCGTCGGCGACAAGGGCGCGGGCGAGGTGCTGAGCCGCGGCAAGTCGAGCCTGGTGTGATCGGTCATCGCGGGCAAAGGGCCTAGGACCGATCGACATTCATTGCATCCAGATCATTGCGGCTGCGAGATGGATGAAGCCGGTAAAGTTGGCGGTTCGCCTGTCATAGCGGGTTGCCAAGCGTCGGAAGTGTTTGAGCTGGCAGAAGC